>JAJZFA010000003.1 GCA_021805565.1 Pseudomonadota bacterium | reverse complement strand
CCAACGATCCGGTCAGCCATCATCCGGACATACGGTTACGTGACGAACTGGCTCTGTCATTTCGCCTTCCCACTCGCTCGATTCGGTGGAGTCCCATCGATTCGACGAACGATCGCCATGTCAAGTCGAAAAATTCAGGCCACGAGGCGGGAATGTGATTTTCTCAAACTAAGGTCGAACGCGCCGGCCGGTGCCGGGTGTTCCGTAACAGGGGCAAAACCCTGGGCAGGTTGCATCACCCGCCAGGCGTTGTCTGTTTGCCCGCGAAGCGCCCTCCAATTTGGGATGTCCTGGGCGATCCGATGGCGTCTCCACCGGTTGGCTGGCCGGCCGATCCGAAGCGAATCGGAAATATCACACGACCCTGGCGATCGTCAGCGGGCGGCATTTTCGGGATTCGCGGGCACCGCAATGTGGGGGTCAACCCATGTGCGATCCCGCCATCGGACCTCGATCCGCTGCGCGCCGGCCATTCGGACTGCGTGCTCAACCTCGCGGACCTCGCGGCATTCGACTACATGCGCAGCCGCGCTCTATCCGCCTCCCTGATCGTCAGGCTGAAAGCGCGGCCCGAGATCGCGTTCGCCGGTCAGGCCATCTGGTCGGCGCATGTCGGCCGGCTTGGCGTAAGCTGGATGCCTTCACCGACCGCAACCGCGTCACCCAGCAGCGTATGCGCACGCTGATCTGGGATTTCTACGCCGATCGTAAGAGCTACCAGACTACCCTCGGCAAAGGCCGGCGTCTCGGGGCGCGGGCGCCGTTCGGGTCAGGACTTCGTAACGGGCGTGTCTGGCATATCGGTTTGCCAACCGCCACCGAGTGCCTTGTACAAGGCGACGAGATTGGACGAGACAGTTGTCGTACTATCGGCCAACTGCAATTGAGCCGCCAGAAGGCTGCTTTCTGCCACCAGCACCGTCAGGAAATCGGCCACGCCCTGCTGATAGCGGCTTTGAGCCAGACTAAGCGCCCGCTGATTCTCCGCGACCGCCTGGATCAGTTCGTCCCGCCGGTCCTGTTCCGCCCGATAGGCGGTCATGGCGTTATCGACGTCGTGCCAGGCACCAAGGACGGTCTTTTGGAAGTTGAGCGCCGCTTCTTGCTGTTGGGCTTCCCGCAGATGCAGCATCGCGCGCAACTGGCCACCCTGGAAGATCGGGATCGTCAGCCCTGGACCGGCCGCATATTGTTCCGAATTCACGTTAAACAGATTGTGCGTGTAAAGCGATTGCAGTCCGATACTGCCGGTCAGGCTCAGCGACGGATAGAAATTCGCTTCCGCCACGCCGATACCGGCGGTGGCCGCATGCAGTTGTGCCTCGGCCTGGCGGATGTCGGGACGCCGGCGGGCGAGTTCCGACGGAATCCCCACGGGCACGCGCGGCGGCACCGGGGGTACCGGTTTGGCAGTCGCCAGCACATCGCGCAGTGCGTTGGGGGGCTGTCCCAGAAGCAGGCTCAGGGCATTGATCATCTGCGCTTCCTGCTGCGTCAGGCTGGGAATGCGCGCCAGCGTGGTACGCAACTGCGCGGAGGCATTCGCCACGTCCAGGTCGGTGGTTACGCCGCCGGCGGCGCGCTGCTGAGTCAGGCTCAGGCTTTCGCGCGCGGTGCGAACGTTATCGTTGGCGATCCGCAACTCGGTTTGCACACCGCGCAGCAGGATATAATCGTGGGCGACCTCGGCCAGGCTGGACAGCAGAACCGATCGCTGCGTTTCTACCGCGGCATCGGCTGTCGCGGACGCGGCTTCCACGGATCGCTGGACGCCGCCCCAAAGATCGACTTCCCATGACGCGTCCAGCCCGCCCTGATACACGTTGAACGGCTGGAAGGCGCCGGTCAGACCGCCGGTCGATGTACCGGCCGCGCCGCTGGCGGCCGAACCGCCCGCCGCGCCGGGCACCAGCGCGAACAACCCGTTGGCGCTGGGCAATTGTCGCGCGAACGACGCGTTGCCGCCCAGCGTCGGAAGCAGGTAAGACTGGGCATTGGCAACCTGCGCGCGCGACTGAGCCAAACGGAATCCGGCAACCTTGAGATCGAGATTTTCCCCTGCGACGCGCTTTTCCAGCCCGGTCAGCACCGGATCGTGGAACAGGGTCCACCATTCCACATCGACCGGATCGGCCACCAGGGAACTGGCGACGGGCTTGGCCACCGGCTGCTTGCCGGACAGCCACGATATCGGCGACGACCAGTCCGGCCGCTTGTAATCCGGTCCGACCATGCAGCCCGCCAACGCGGTGGATGCCAAAATTCCCACAAGCAGGGACAAATATCGTCTTGTTTTACCGGTCATGAACCTCATCCAGCGGGCAATAAGCCTGAAACAGAGCAAGCGGCGCCAAACAGACACCCGGGGAAATTAATGGCCCGCCGCGGCGCCCTTGGGAACACGTGGCAGCAGCAGAACGATCGGTGCGACGACGAGGGCCACGACACCGAGCAGCCAGAAGATATCCAGGTAACTCATGATGGATGCCTGTGCTTGCAGCAGGGCATTCACGGGCGCAAGCGGCGTTGACCAGCCGTACCCATTGTATGCCGTGATGTGTTCAGCAAGCCGCTCATGATGAAACTGTGTCCGTTCCTGGAGATAGTTGGTGACAAACGACACGCCGACGCTGCCGCCAAGATTGCGCATCAGGTTGATCAAGGCCGACGATTCATTACTCCGGTTCGGTGGCAACCCGACATAGGAAACCGAGCTAAGAGGGATAAACAGAAACGGCAGCCATACAACCTGTGAAATGCGCGTGGCGGCGATGCTCCAAAAGCCGATGCTGAGTTCGAGATGGGATGCCGCGATCAACGACCAACTGGTTCCAAGAACCGCCATCAGGACCAGCCATTTGGGCTGGACCACGCGGCCCGTCAGGATCCCGGCCACCGGCATTAGCAGCAGCGACGCGATGCCACCGGCCCCCAGCGTCAGCCCGGATGTCGTGGCATCGTAGCCCAGCAATGTCTGCGCAAGCTGAGGCAATAGCTGAGTCGTGCTGATCAGCAGGAATCCGACCAGAAACATCAGTCCGCAGCAGATGCCGAAGTTGCGATAGCCCAGCAGGCGGACATCGACCACCGGCTGGGGGTGCCACAATTCCCAGAACACCAGTGCGATCAGGCTGGTGACGCAGGTGACGGCCAGGCCGGCGATGAAATGCGACGAAAATCCGTCGTCCAGTTCGAACCGGTCGAGCATGATTTGCAGACAACCAAAGCCGGCCACCACCAGGAGCAGCCCCACCACATCGATATTCAGACCGCGCGCCAGGCGATCCCGCCGTTCCTGCTTCAGGATTTCGGGTTCCACCACCAGCCAGCCGACCAGGACCAGCGACAGCAGTCCGACCGGCAGATTGATCAGAAACACCCAGTGCCAGGACAGATTATCGGTCAGCCAGCCGCCCAGAACCGGGCCGATCGCCGGCGCGCTGACCACCGTCAGGCCATACAGCGCGAATGCCTGGGGACGTTTTTCCGGGGGAAACGTATCGGCGAACATGGATTGTTCGGTTGGTGCCATTCCACCGCCGCCGATGCCTTGCAGCACCCGCGCCACCAGCATCATACCCAGCGACGTGGACATGGCGCACAGCAGGGAGCTGGCCGTAAACAAGCCGACGCACATCATATAGAAGCGCTTGCGCCCGATGACATTGGCCAGCCAGCCGCTGACTGGCAGCACGATCGCGTTGGACACCAGATAGCTGGTCAGGATCCAGGTGGATTCGTCCTGGTCCGCCGCCAGACTGCCGCCGATATGGCGCAGGGCGACGTTGGCGATCGTGGTGTCCAGCACTTCCATGAATGTCGCGATCGACACAACGACCGCGATCATCCATGGATTGCGGTTACCAGCGGCGGAGCGCGGAAGCGGGCCGGCCACCCCTATCGCACCCGTACGCTCGGTGTCACGGACATGCCGGGTGCCAGCGGATAGTCCTTTGCCCTTGCATCGTCGAACACGATTTTAACCGGCAAGCGCTGGACGATCTTCACGTAGTTTCCGGTCGCGTTTTCCGCCGGCAACGCGCTGAAAACGGTACCGGTGCCAGCCTGGAAACTATCCACCTTGCCGTGAAACACCACCGATGGCACCGCATCGATCGCCAGATCGACATCCTGGCTTGGCCGGATGACCGCCAGTTGGGTTTCCTTGAAATTGGCGGTAACCCAACGGCCGTCCTGCACCAGCGCGAACAGCGGTTGGCCGGCGGCGACGTAGTTGCCGGCATCGACGGTGCGGTGAGTGACGATGCCCGCGACCGGTGCAACGATAGTACAATAGGACAGTTGCAGTTCGGCGGCCTGCGTGTTCGCCGCTGCCTGTTCGATCGATGCCTGGGCCGCCAGAACCTGAGCCTGTGCCGCGCGCACCTGTGCCCTGGCGCCGTCCACCATCTGCCGGTTGGCATCGACCTTCGCCTGCGCCGAGTGGTAGGCCGCCGTTGCGGCATCGATTTGCTGACGGGTCACAGCATGTGGGTTAATCGCCTGAAACCGGTCGTAATCCTGTTTCGCCTGTAGCATATCCGCCTCGGCCATGCGGACATTCGCCGCAGCCTGATCGACTGCAGCCTGCTGAACCAGCACCTGGGCCCGAGCCTGCTGGAGCGATGCACTGGCACTGGCCTGTTGTGCCCTGGCCTGATCCAGCCGGGCCTGGAAATCGCGCGGATCGATTGTCAGCAACGGATCGCCGGCGGCGACGTGTGCATTGTCGGAAAACAGCAGCTTGGTTACCTGACCGGCCACGCGCGGTGCAATCTGGGTGGTATTGGAATCGATCGCGGCGTCGTCGGTGCTTTCGAAATGCCGGGCTTCCAGCCAGTAACGCGTCCCCGCGGCCAGCAGGCTCACGACCACGATCGCACCGAAGGCAAGTCCGGCAAATCGTTTCACCATCCCGGATCTGACGGGTGTTTTCACGCCTGACACCGGCGCACCGATATCGTCCTGCCGCATGTCGCCCGTCAGGCTATCCATTGAAGGACCTCCGCAATCCCGCGCTTTAGCGCATCAGCCGCATTGACCGAACCGTTCGGTCATTCCATATATACCTAATCGGACGGCAAGGCTTGTCAATATTGCTATCCCACGGAAAGACTCGGGGCATGGAAAGACTTGGGGCATGGACGGCGATGTCGCGTTAAGCCTGGAAAAGCGGGCACAGATTCTGGACGGCGCGGCTACGGTCTTTGCCGCCGATGGATACGAAGGTGCGAGCATGGCCCGGATCGCCGCCGTCGCCGGCGTATCGAAGGGCACATTGTATAATTATTTCGACAGCAAGGCCACCTTGTTCACCGCCCATGTCGGCTATGCGTGCGATCATTATCTGGCTCACATTTTCGACGGCGCCAATCATGACGGCGACCCGGCCGAGGTGCTGCTAGGCATTGGTCAGCGCATGGTACAAATGATGCTATCCGATGTCGGATTGGCGATCTATCGCGTGGTGATCGCCGAGGCGGCGAAATTTCCGGAACTCGCCCGGGGATTCTTCGAGGCTGGCCCAGCCCGCGCGACCGGTTTCATGGCCGATTGGTTGGCCGAGGAAACCCGGCGCGGCCGGTTGTCTGTCCCAGACCCAGCGTTCGCGGCGGAGCAGTTTTTCAATCTGTGCCAGACCAGGCTGGTATTGCGGCGTAAACTGGAAATGCTGCCCGATCCGTCTAGCCAGGATATCGACGACGTTGTGCTGGCGGCGATCGCCATGTTTTTGTGCACATATCGCGGCGATCCGGACACGCGCTGATACCGGAGGCGGGGTTGGCCGGCGACAGCGGGTTACTGCAATTCGCTGCCGTCGCCGTTGAACCATTTTCGCCGTATCGTCTGGCATACAGCCGAGCGTGGCTTTGCATCCGGTAATCGAATCTGAAATGGGTTGGCGCAAGACAAGACCGGCGTTGCCAAGTCAATATGTCTGGCTCGGTCGGTCGGTGAGCGCGCTGGATCGGGCGCGTTGCACGTAATGGTTGCATTTTATGGAAAATAAATGCGCAAGTTACCAGCGATATTGTACTATTCCAGGCACGATTTTGCGCGGTTACCGGAATCGGCCCATTGCCGGCAGATATCCAGCCTTAGAGGCCGGACACAGGGCAGTATCGATGCGCTGCCAGTCGATGGCCGTTGTTTTGGCGCGCTTTGGTGCCGCGCCAGGAAATATGTGCTTTATCCGGCCAAAGCGGTTGTAACCGGCTGTCTTCTACGCCATAACGGCAGTTCGATTCGGGATAGTTTCAAGTGAAAAAATCGATCGAAGAAAACGAACCGTCCGCTGCCGGCGATTTCCGGCTCGACGAATTCTTGCCCTATCGTTTATCGGTCGCCGCCGAAACGGTCGCTCTGTTCATCGCCAAACGTTATCTTGGCGCCGCGGGCCTAGCTATGCCGGAATGGCGTTTACTCGCCGCGGTCGGCTGTAACGATGTTCTGTCGCCAACCGCGGCAGGCGAATTGACGTCGATGGACAAGGTCAGGATCAGCCGAACCGCCGCCAGCCTTATCGCGCGCGGCCTGCTGAAGCAAACGCTCAATCCAGCCGATGGGCGGGGCCGCCACTTACGGCTGACGCGCAAGGGCGTAGCCGCCTATCTCACCATTCCGGCCACTGCCCGGGCCGTTGAAGCCGATTTGGCACGCGGCCTGACCAAGATGGAATGGTCTGTCTTGCACAAGGCACTGGGCAAGATCGGCGACCATGCCAAGCTGAGCCTGGCCGCCGACCCGGCATTGCATGGCTGACTTGCGCGTCGGGACCGATCGCGCGTCAACTGCCTGGACCTGACGGTTTGCGCCAACCCCGCTTGTTTCAGTGAGTGCCGTTTCATGACGATCGACTCTGCGACCCTTGCCACCCTTTCGGGCATTTCCACGGCGACGATCACCACCGTTCTGCTGAAAAAGGGGCTTAGGAATGTCTGGATGCGCGGCACCCGGCCCATTCGCACGGGTCAGCCGCGGCTGATCGGCCAAGCTTTTACGCTTCGCTTCGTGCCAGCCCGCGAGGATCTGGCGACGCCGGACTCCTGGTCTTCGCCCATATCCACCCGTGCGGCGATCGAAGCGATGCCGGAAGGGTGTATCGCCGTGGTGGATGCAATGGGCGTTACCGATGCCGGCATTTTCGGGGATATCCTGTGCGCCCGGATGGCGAAAAAGGGCGTCGCCGGCCTGGTCACCGACGGTGTCGTCAGGGATATCGCCGGCGTCCTGGGTACCGGGTTGCCGGTCTGGTGTCAGGGCACGGCGGCGCCCGCGTCGGTTGCCGGGCTTACATTCGTGGGCTGGCAGCAGCCGGTCGGTTGCGGCGGGGTTGCGGTGTTTCCGGACGATGTCGTCATGGTGGACGACGACGGGGCGGTCGTGATCCCGCAAAAATTGATCGCCGAGGTCGCCGCCGCGGCGGGCAGCCAGGAACAGTTGGAAGCGTGGATCATGACGCAGGTCGAGGAAGGGGTGCCGCTGCCCGGCCTGTATCCTCCGAACGCCGAGAACAAAGCCCGGTACGAGGCCTGGGCCGCGCAATCGATCCGTCCCAAGTGACATCGGACAGATACTGACCGGCGAACCGCGAAAATATCTGGCCACCCATTGACGGCCAGACGATTTATTCCTAGACAACCGATCCCTTCCCGATTTTCGGGCGTTCGCGCACCCGCGACTGGCGCCCTGAGCACACCATTCCGGCTGGCAGCGAACCACAGGGCGGCTTTCCCCCCAATTCGTTTGAACCTGTTTCACGCCCCCGCATCACCCTAACGTCCAGGCATATCCCCAATGCATCTTGCTGAATTGAAGCAAAAAACACCGGCAGAACTGGTGAATTTCGCTGAATCCCTGCAAATCGAGAACGCCTCGTCGCTGCGCAAGCAGGACATCATGTTCGCTATCCTGAAAAGCCTCGCCGATAACGATCAGGCCATCCAGGGCGATGGCACGCTGGAAATCCTGTCCGACGGATTTGGGTTTTTGCGCAGTCCGGAAGCGAACTATCTCGCCGGGCCGGATGACATCTACGTCAGCCCGAGCCAGGTTCGCCGGTTCGGTTTGCGTACCGGCGATACTGTCGATGGACAAATCCGGGCGCCGCGGGATGGGGAGCGCTATTTCGCGCTGCTGAAAGTCGATACGGTTAATTTCGAACCGCCCGACGCCGTGCGCCATCGCGTCAACTTCGACAACCTGACGCCGCTGTATCCCGAAGAACGACTGAAGATGGAAATGGAAAATTTCCAGTCTGTCGCCAAAGGCCCCGTCAAGGATTTTACCCCGCGGGTTATCGACCTGATTTCCCCGGTCGGTAAGGGTCAGCGCGCCCTGATCGTGGCGCCCCCGCGCACCGGTAAGACGGTGATGCTGCAAAACATCGCCGCGGCGATCGCCGCGAACCATCCAGAAGTCTTCCTGATCGTGCTGCTGATCGATGAGCGGCCGGAGGAAGTCACCGATATGGCCCGCAGCGTGAAGGGCGAGGTTATCAGCTCCACCTTCGACGAACCGGCCACCCGCCATGTGCAGGTGACCGAAATGGTGCTCGAAAAAGCCAAGCGCCTGGTGGAACACAAGCGCGACGTGGTAATTTTGCTCGACAGCATTACCCGGCTTGCCCGGGCGTACAATACGGTTGTGCCGTCCTCGGGCAAGGTGCTGACCGGCGGCGTCGATGCCAACGCGCTACAACGCCCCAAGCGGTTTTTCGGCGCGGCCCGCAATATCGAGGAAGGTGGATCGCTGACCATCATCGCCACCGCGCTGATCGACACCGGAAGCCGCATGGACGAGGTTATTTTCGAGGAATTCAAGGGCACCGGTAATTCGGAAATCATCCTCGATCGCAAGCTGTCCGATAAGCGGTCGTTCCCGGCGATCGATATCACCAAGTCTGGCACTCGCAAGGAAGAACTGCTGGTGGAACGTGGCACATTGACGAAGATGTGGGTGTTGCGGCGCATCCTGAACCCGATGGGCACCGTGGATGCGATGGAATTTTTGTTGGACAAATTGAAATACAGCAAAACCAACAATGATTTCTTCGACGCGATGAACACCTGACCGGTGGATTGTGTTGGCAGCGCGATGGCCGGCGCGTCGTGGTAGGCCTCATTGATCCGGTGGCGATTTCCAGCATCGTTTATCTGAACCGGCACACCTGGGTAGGGGCCTGATCCGGAACGCCTTATCGCTGCGCGGGAAATGCTCGCGGCGAGTCGCTCTGAGCCAGGTCTGGCGTGGTCTAGGCGGGCGCGAATCAGCCCGCACTGGCGGCAGCGCGGTCGGGCGTTAACATTTTGTAAAGGAATTTAAACTAAGCCGGACCGAACAAGCGGCGAAGGCCTAAATCGAATGCGACTATCCGGTTGCCTTAGGGATATTGACGGGGTCGGACCAGAAATCGCCTGGAAACTGACCGATAACCTGTTCCGGCAAACCGGATCCCTGATCATCGGATACTCCGCCTTCGCGCTGCTTGGGGCTATTGGATTTATCGGCACCGGTTCGTATTGGTACTTGGCCGGATTATTCTACACCGCGATCGGCGGCGCATGGCGGGTGCGGCAAAACCACCTTTATATGATATCGCGTGGCAGTGCGCCGGTCGAAACCTGGGGCATGCGAGGCCTGCGGGCCGGATGGATCGCCGCCGCCGGATGGGGCGCGTGGAGCGCCGTTATCCCGTTCGAATCCAACAAGACCATCGTAATTATGGTCATCGGCGTGCAATCGGCGACGGTGATCGGCGCGGCCGTCCGCAACTGTGCGGTGCGCGCGGTTGCCGTGGGGCAGATTTATATCACGCTGATCCCGCTTTTTTTCTCCTGCGCGTTATCTGGCGATGTGTATCTTGAAATTTATGGCGGGTTTGTCGTCCTGCATTTGCTGGCCGGACTGTCGCTGACGAAATTTCTCCATGCGCAAACCTTGCGACTGCTGGTGCAGGACGAGGAAAAGACGGCGTTGGTGAGGAGCCTGGAGGCTGCCCGGCAGGATATGGAGATAATTAACCGGCACCTCGAAACGCTGGCCAGCACCGACGCGTTGACCGGGCTTGCCAACCGGCGGACATTCGACCTGACACTCGCTCGCGAATGGGCCCGATCCGCCCGAGAAGAGGTACCACTGTCGCTGCTGCTGCTCGACGTGGACCGGTTCAAGGCTTTCAACGATTTCTACGGACATCCAGCCGGCGACACCTGCCTTTGCGATATCGCGGCGATCGCCGCATCCGTCGTCCGGCGGCCGGGCGATACCGTCGCGCGCTATGGCGGCGAGGAATTCGTCGTTATTTTGCCAAACACGTTTCTGGACGGCGCGGTCACCGTCGCGTGGCAAATCATGGATGCGATCCGGAACGCCGGGATCCCGCACGATGGCAGTGTCGATGGCCATGTCACGGTCAGTATCGGCGTGGCCTGTCTTGTACCCGCACCAGACAGCTCGGCGACCCAGATTACGCTGCGGGCGGATGCCGCGCTGTATGCGGCCAAGCGGGCCGGACGCAACCGCATCCATGCCGCCGGCGACTCCGGGCTAAGCCAAAACCCAGCGCACGGAGACGGTTCGGTACCCCAATCGGCCGGGTTCCCTCTCCGGGTTTGAGGCGTGTGCATTCGGTCAGCTTTGCAGATGGGCGACTGGCCTTCAGCAACGCGGGCAAATAAGAGCGTCAGCACGCCAGAAAAATTGCCTTGCAAAACATGAACTTAGGGCACACCCGACACCGCAGTCCGAAGCGATAATTGTTGGGCATGGCCTTAGTGTCGGCTTATGTGCGTCGAAAAAGGGCCATGATTGCGCGTCGGATCGTCCATAATCGCTCGCCGCTATATTTAATCACCGATTCGCGGCTGTCACCGCACGGATACCGTTTTACGACGGTTTAGCGCCGATCCCGGCAGTGTGGAGGTCACCGCAGAACATCTGGCGCGCCCGATGGCGAGATTACGCCATTTTTCACAATAAGGGGGGCCCAGGCCTCCAGGAAAAAGCCACGGCGGTCCAGGGGGTAGGTTTTGATGAGCACGGGTTTGCCGCCGCGGCATGCCCAGTCGTATTGATAAGGGTGGCCTGCAAAAGAAGGTACCGACGAGCTGTCGCGGTTGACCTGGCACGCCTCGGCGACGACCCGCGGGTGACGATTGTCAGACTTACGGCTGCACTGGTCGCCGTCAGCGGTGTCCGAACAGATAAAGACCTGGCCATCCATGCAGCGCCACTTTCCGACGTTCATATCCACAAATTCGGGCGGCACACCGTTGTCCTCGGGCAAACCAAAACCTTTGTCCGGGGGATAATCGACGGTCCTGTTCGCCTTGCAGAAGGTTAGGACGCTTTGCAACGCCGACGAAGTCGTCGCGTGCAGCGGCGACGTGGACAAGGCCGACAGAATGGACACCACGGCGAGCATCCGAACCGCACTAATCATTCTTGTTCCTAGCCCAAACCCCGGTCCAGTTCGATGGAGATCGTTGTAGGTCAGCAGTTGGAAGGTCGCAAGCGCCTCAGATAACACAGCGACCCCGTTCGGCATCAGGCGCCGGCGCCTTCGGCGTTCCATCGCCGCTGACGTAGGTGTAAAGCGTGGGGGTGGTTCGGCCGAGCCGGGCGGCACCTCGACTGCAACGGCTTTGCGGTCCGCCATTGCCGACATCGCCATCGGCAGCGTGGCGCGGTCCATCTTAAGCGGGCGCCCGAGGGCTCGCGCGATAGCCAGCGACGCGAATAAAGCCCTCCGCCATGTGCTTCTGGGCATGCGTACGCGGGCTCTCGCGATGGCCAGCCCAGCCATGGTGTGTTCGGCGATCGACTCACGCTCGAACTCAGCGAAAGCAGCGAAAATGCCGAAGGTGAGGTGCCGTTGCGCGTCGTCGTGTCGGTCTGCGCGTCGGCGCCGGCTAGCACCCTTAAAGTCTGTCCGAAAACACTTAATTGAGATTGGTTAATTCTCTCAGCACCGGCTGGGTCGAGGCCAGCTTTATGAATGCGAGAGCGGTACGGGTCAAGTTCTCGAAATCCTTGGCCTGGCGCCGGCAACGGTTGATCCAGGCGAGGGCCGGTTCGACCACCGAGCGCCAGGGTACGACCTCGAAGCCTTGCGCCATGTCCGAACGTTTAAGGATGTGAACCGAAAGCTGTGCCAATACCTTCGCCAATGCCTGCCGGAACCGCGGTCCCTGGTAGCCGCCGTCGTCGAAAAACCTTCGTCATGAACGGAAACAGGCGGTGCAACGACGTCATCGCCAGTACCCTGCCATCGCGATCCAGGGCTGGAGATAGCCGTACACTGTGCTCTTTGGCGGAAGGTCTCCGGGTATGTAGCGCCAATGACAGCCGGTACTCAGCACGTACATGATACCGTTGAGAACCTCTCTTACCTCGACTTCTCGTCGCCGGCCGCCGCGCTTGGCAGGCCGGATCGGCAAATTCACTTCCGATCATTCATCGTCGGTCAGGTCGCTTGGATACCGTAGCTTGTCCTGGTAGTACCGTTGCCTGTTCTCGCCCGTCCACACGAGCCACCCGGCGAATCGATAACAGCGAGGGAATCATAGAAGGTTCAGTGAATTCAAGCTCCCATCGCTAACAGACTCTAATGACTCGGAAAGTTCTCAGACGGACACTAAGTTTTTGTTTTGAGCGGTCACCTTTATCGGCGCCCCAATTCACCGATCGCCCAAACCGCCTTAATCTCGCGAACGACGCGGCCGCAGGTCCGCCGTCCACCGCACCGGGGCCGTTGACCATGCGATCCCGCGGCGGGCCAGGGCAGGGGCCAGCAGCGCGTTAGGCTGGGTGGATGCCATGGCCAGTGCGGTCGGGGCATCGGCGATTTGCCATGCGACCAGGTTTCGTACTGCCTGGTCCAGGCAAAGCGCGGACCCGGCCAGGGCGGTGGTGCCGGGGACGCGAACCGACCCGTCGGCGGCGTGTTCGATCGTCATCCCGGCGAAGCGGTAAAGCCCGGATGGCGCGGCGGCGGCGGCGGTGGCATCGGTGACCAGGATGCACCTTGGATAGGTTTTCGCGCGCAGCAAAACTTTCAGCGCATGCTGCGGAATGTGAATACCGTCGGCGATAAAACTGGCGCTCAGGGCGTCCTGCGCCAGTTGCGCGATCAGCGGGTTGAGGAATTTCGGTTGCGGCTGGGGCAGGGCGTTGCCCAGATGGGTGCTCAGCGCGACCCCCGCTCGGACGGCCTGTCCGGTCGTGACCAAATCGGCGGCGGTGTGACCCATGGCGACGATCGTCCCGCTCGCCACGGCGTGAGCGATCAGTGCCAGGGCATTGTCGCCCTCCGGGGCCAGGGTCAGCAGCAAAACGGGGCGGCGCAAGGTGCGTGTCAGGCGATCCAGCAGAGCCGGGTCAGGCGGAACCATCGCGGCGGGCGGATGACAGCCGGCATAGCCGGACGCGGGATTGAGGAAGGGCCCTTCCAAATGGAATCCTGGCACCATCGCCGGCCCCAGGCGGCTGGTGGCGACGGCTTCGTCCAGGGCGTGCAGACGCGCTTGCAGCGTCGCTTCGCCTGCGGTGATCAGCGTGGGCAGGCAGGTGGTTACGTTCGCCGCCGCCATGGCTTGCAATGCGTGGTCCAGGGCCGCGGCGGTCAGGCCGGCATCGTTGAAATCGATACCGGCATAGCCGTTGACCTGAAGATCCGTGAGGCCGGGGGTTTGCATACGATTGCCAGGGACCGGGTTGACTAGGTTTTAACCGGCGTCCGGCGGCCGGATCGCCGGGCGCCCGGCGGGTATGGTCTGGGGTTGCTTCCCTGTCATGATCCTGTTCGCGCCCGGGCTGCTTCGTATTCCGTGGCGACCGAGCGGATCAGGGCGTCGGCGGGAAGGATGTGGGAGACCGCCGATACGCTGTGGCCGGCGCTCCAGATATCGCGCCAGCGGCGGGGCTGGCCGGCGGCGATGTCCTTGGACACATCCAGGCCGCCGTGTTCCGGCAAGCTGTCCGGGTCCAGTCCGGCAGCGACAACCGACGGCCGCAGCATGTTGGTCTGCAATCCGGTGAACGCCCGCGTCAGCAGCACATCGTCGGCGCTGCAATCGACCAGCATCTGTTTATAGGCGGGCTGAGCCATGCTTTCTGTCGTCGCGATGAACCGCGTGCCCATGTAGCCAAGGTCGCAGCCCAGCGCCAGCGCCGCCGCCAGGGCTTGCCCGTCGCCGATTCCGCCCGCCAGCACCAGCGGGCCGCTGAAGAACCGCCGCACCGCGCGCACAAAGGCGAATGGATTCAGCCACCCGGTTTGCCCGCCCGCGCCGGCCGTCAGCAGGATCAGCCCGTCCGCCCCGGCTTCGATCGCCCGTTCGGCGTGACGGATGGACGCAACGTCGGAAAACACTAGTGCCCCGGCATCGTGCAGCGGTCCGGCGACCCCGGCGGGCGATCCGACGCTGGTAATGACGATTTCCGGTGCGTGGCGCAGCAGGACCGCCAGATCGTCCTTCATCCTGGGATTGGACCGGTGAACGATCAAATTCGCGCACCACGGCGCTGCCAGCGGTTCGATCCGGATCGCCGACAGCCAGGCATCGAGTTCCTCCACCGACCGGCAGTTGGCCGTGGGGAACGCGCCGATGACGCCGTTGCGGCAGGCGGCAACGACCAGGTCCACGCCCGAGACGCGAAACATCGGAGCGGCGATCAGTGGCAGCCGGAGCCGTTGCCGCAAGGCGGAAAAGCTGGTCATGCAAGACTCCACGGCACGCCGCTTGTGGTGAAGACGGGCGGACGGAACGCGAGGTCCGGCGTGCGTGGTCACGATACACGATTTCGCCGCCGGGCCGACACTGGATCGGTCAGGAAAATCGGCCCAGGCGGATAGACCGGGGCGGTAGGATGGCGGCATGACCGCGATGCAACATCGCGGTACGCTGCATTCGCCGGTGGGTGCTGCCGGGACAGAATTGTGGGCGGGCGCAAGCGGGGGTTGGTTTGCGATCGCCCTGTCCAGGGTCATCGACGGTCAGCGATTGAAGGACGGCCTCGGCGGCCCAACTCAGACCTAGCAGTTGTGCTTTCATACTTGGCGCTTGGAGAAGACCGTTGGCGACATCGGCCGGAGCCTGTAATGTTCGACACCGCGCCGAAAAGGAAAGTATTATGAAAAGCGTTATCGGCAGTATGATCGACCAGTTATTCACGCCGAAAGAGCGCAGCGATTCATGGCGTGTATTTTTCGGTGCTAACACGTCGTCGGGATACGATTTCTCGCTGGTGATCGAAAATCCCGAAACCGAGGTTACCTACCTGCTCGAAATCGGGATCGCTGACGACGGGCGTCTTTGCGGCCAAATCTCACCCGATGCGCACGGAGGCGGATCGGATGCGTTGCTTATCTTCGATACCACACCCGATATCGCGACCGTGCGAGGAAACCAAGCCGGGCCGAAGCTGATTATCGACGCCAACGATAAGGACGGCTCAAAGATAATATATGACGCCAAACCCGCCGGCTTTTATTGAAACGATACGATACCGCGGTAAATAGAAGCGGGATATGCGGTCTGAGCCGGGTCGGGTCAGCCTTTGAAGATCGTTTCCCGATGATACCGGAGCCATTGCGGGTTCGGCCGAAGGTCGCGTTGTGGCGGCAATAGCATCCGCCGGTCTGGATTTATGAGGCGTAAAACCGTGTCCGGCACTTTATCCTTGGCCAAAAGGATATTGTAGTCGTCGTCCAGCGATAACAGGCCCCGGTCGAACATCCAATGAACGGTGCCGCAGAGAGCCACACCGTTACGGACGGAGTCCGTGCCGGACGCGCTGACGGGGCGGATGTGCGCCGCCTGAACCTCCGACCGGCCGCCGCCGTTTATGATCTTTAGTCCGGTCATGGCGCAGGTGTTGCCATAGGCGGTTTTGACGACCGATGAGAACACCGCGTCGCGGAACGGTCTGGCGACAACACGTTCCACAATGGGTCTGTCGAACGTCGCGGGTTCATCGGCGAACGCAAATGCCGGTTGTTCGCGGGCGGGTTGTTCATCCCCGATCGCCTGGGCAAAGCCGGCGCTCAAAATGGTGTTGTATTCGCTTTCGGATATCGGGCGTACGGAACGTCCGAAAGCACCTTTGCTGGTGCCGCCATCGTCGCGGCGCAGGCCATTTTCATAGTAATGTTCGCCTTCCTTGAACGGAACCGGGCGATCGAACGGGAGAAATTCCTCAACGTAAGCGTAATAACGATCCGGCCTGTTAGGGTCGGACTCAATACGAGTTACGCGCGCCGCGCCGAAATAAGATTGACGGCCACCCCGGCTGCTCAGGTCGTCGGACCCACGGCGCGGTTCATAGTAAACAATCCAATCGCCCCGTGCCGCTTCCATCGCCCGCAAGTAGGTCTTGGGGAAATGATACCGGCATTCGGGCAGATCGTCGTAGCCTGGGTCGATCTTCGTTGTTAAGACGGTTTTGGTCACAGGTACAATGATTCCGTGTGCGACTTCTTCATCCGTTGCGCCGGTAATTCAATAAATGTTCCCATGGCGCGCTACAATCCGCACGCGATATCCAGCGCCATCCGGATCAGCTTATCGCTCGCCTCGGGCGTGCGGAAGGCGCTGTGCGCCGACAACGTTACATTGTCCAGCGTGGTCAGTTCGTCTCCGGCCGGCAACGGTTCGGTGTCGAACACATCCAGCGCGGCGTGGCGCAGATGGCCGGATCGCAACGCGGCGATCATCGCGGCCCGGTCCACGATCGCCCCGCGCGCGGTGTTCACCAGGATCGCCCCCGGCCGCAATTTCGCCAGCCGTTCCGCCCCCAAAAAGCCGCGCGTTTCGTCGTTCGGCAGCAGATGCACCGACAGGACATCGCTATCCGCCAGCAGCGTGTCCAGCGCCACGAACGAAACTCCCGGCGCTGTCCGCGGCGTCCGGTTCCAGGCCAGTACCCGCATGCCGGAACCGGTGGCGATGCGGGCCATTTCCGCCGCGATACCGCCAAAACCGAGCAGCCCGAGGGTTTTAGCGGTTAGTTGGAGGCCCTCGGTGCGGAGCCAGTTGCCAGAGCGCATGAAGCTGTCCATGCGGACCAAACCGCGTGCCGCCGCCCACATAAGCGCGATGGCGTGCTCCGCCACCGCTGTATCGCCGTAGCCTTTTACGATGTGCACGGTCTTGCCGATGGCGGCCAGTTCCTCGGGGTTCATGTAGCTGCGGGCACCGGTGCCGAGGAAGATAATGTGCTTCAGACTGGCGCAGGCGCGCAGCACGCCGCTTGGCAACTGTGTGTGATCGTCGAAGATGAAGTCGTATCCGGCGGTCAGGGCCGGCAGTTCGTCCGGCGCGATGTCGGTGCGTTCGATGACATCCATATCGGGGTCGCCGGGGCGGCGGACGCGGCGGAAAACCCCGGCCAGATCGTCCACGGCATCCAGAAACAGACCTTTCATCGCACTCCCCCAACGCCGAAGCCATCGCAACTTTGGGCACCGGCGGTTCCGGCGGCAAGCCCCGCGCCGGAACCAGGAGCCAGATTGCCGGCGGGCCCGAAAGCAGGGGAGGTCGCCGCGCGGCGACCCGCCGGTTCGGCCACGCCGGGGCACCCCGATTTGGCCGTGCCCGGCGTGACCGAAAATTCACGCCGGCCACGCTGTTTTGCGCTGGCGCTTCAATTTAGATTATCTACCCTTGTCACGTCGCACCGGGGACAGTTCCCAGCGTGCATGGCTGCTACGGAAGGACGGCATCCCGATGCTGATCGCGGGCGATATCGGCGGCACCACCACGCGCCTGGCCCTGGTGTCGCCCGGACGCGGGCCGCGCGATTTTGTCGCGGAGCAGGAATTCCGCAGCGCGGACCATGACGGCCTGCAATCCATCGTGGCGGCGTTTCTGGCCAGCACCGGCGTCAGTCCGGACTCGGCGTGTTTCGACGTGGCTGGCCCGGTGACCGATGGGCGCGCCCATCTGACCAACCTGCCCTGGGATCTGGAAGAAGCTGCCCTTGCCGCCAGCCTCGGACTGCATCGCGTCACCTTGTTGAACGATCTGAAGGCCATCGCCATCGCGGTGCCGCATCTGGATCCCGCCGAGACGGTCGTCATCAACGGCGGGCAGGCGGAAGCCAACGCGCCGCTTGCCATCCTGGCCCCCGGCACCGGATTGGGGGAGGCGTTCCTGATCTGGGGCGGCGATCGATACATTGCCTGCGCGTCGGAAGGCGGGCACGCGGATTTCGCCCCGGCCAACGAGATTCAGGCTGGGCTGTGGGCCTTCGTGACCGAGCGTTTTCGCCACGCCGCGTATGAACGGGTTTGCGCCGGGTCCGGGCTGCCGAACGTGTATGATTTCGTGCGGTCCCGCGATCCATCGTCCGAAAGCCCCGCCTTCGCCGCCCGTTTGCGGGCGGCGAAGGATCGCACCCCGCTGATCGTCGAGGCCGCGCTGACCGATACCGGCGGCAACAAGCTCGCGGCGGAGACGCTGCGCATCGTCATCGATGTGTGGGGCGCCGAGGCCGGCAATCTCGCGTTGAAGGTCATGGCGACCGGCGGCGTCTATCTGGCGGGCGGTATGCCGCCGCGGATGATCCCGCAGCTTCAGGACGGTGCGTTCATGCGGGCCTTTACCGCGAAGGGACGGTTCGCCACCCTTCTCGGCGCGGTGCCCGTTCACGTCATCATGATCAACGCCGCCCTGCTTGGGGCTGCCATATACGGGCTGGA
The DNA here is from genome assembly GCA_021805565.1 of Pseudomonadota bacterium. Taxonomy (GTDB): domain Bacteria; phylum Pseudomonadota; class Alphaproteobacteria; order Acetobacterales; family Acetobacteraceae; genus Rhodopila. The sequence continues at coordinate 137,019 of JAJZFA010000003.1, read as the reverse complement.
GCAGGCCTCCGGGGACTGACCCGGTGGCCGGACGATGCCTTTTAACGAACGAAGGAATGAACGATGCAATTGGGAATGATCGGCCTGGGACGGATGGGCGGCAATATGGTGGTCCGGTTGGCCAAGGCGGGTCACGACTGTCTGGTCTATGACAGCCACCGCGAAGCCGTCGATGCCCTGGTCGCCAAGGGCGCCAAGGGAACGACCAGCCTGCCGGATTTCGTCAAGCAACTCAGAACGCCGCGCCTGGTGTGGCTGATGGTGCCGGCCGCCGTTGTCGATCCGGTGCTGAAATCGCTAATTCCGCTGCTGGAGAAGGGCGATATCGTGGTGGATGGCGGCAATTCGTATTACCATGACGATATCCGCCGGGCGGCCGATTTGCGTGAAAAAGGCCTGCATTACGTCGATGTCGGCGTCAGCGGCGGCGTGTGGGGGCTGGAACGCGGCTATTGCCACATGATCGGCGGGGAACCGGATGTGGTGAAACATCTCGACCCGATCTTCAAGTCTTTGGCGCCCGGCGTCGATGCCGCGCCGCGCACGCCGGGCGCGGATGGGGCGCCCAACACCGCCGAACAGGGCTATTTGCATTGCGGGCCGAACGGGGCGGGGCATTTTGTGAAGATGGTGCATAACGGTATCGAGTATGGGCTGATGGCGGCGTATGCCGAAGGGTTCAACATCATCAAACATGCCAATGTCGGGCTGCAGACTCAGGTCGACGATGCGGAAACCACGCCGCTGCGGCATCCGGAACGGTATAAATACGATATCGACGTGGCGGCGGTGGCCGAGGTATGGCGGCGTGGCAGTGTCGTGGCGTCGTGGCTGCTCGATCTGTCCGCGAGCGCGTTGCGCAAAAGCCCCGATCTGGGCAATTTCGCGGGCCGCGTGTCCGATTCCGGCGAAGGCCGCTGGACGGTGCAGGCGGCTATCGACGAAAGCGTGCCGGCGCCGGTCATTTCGGCGGCGTTGTTCGCCCGGTTCAGTTCCCGTGGGGAGGCCGATTATGGCGACCGGTTGCTGTCGGCGATGCGGTTCGAATTCGGCGGCCATGTCGAAAAGCCGAAAGAAGGCCATTGAGGCCGAACCCGGCAGCGCGAGGCACACACGTCTGAATAGTTTAACGCGATAAGGAACCGATCCATGGCATCCGACGCACCCAAGGCATTGAATAAACTGGGCCAGAGCCTGTGGCTGGACAATATCACGCGCGATTTGTTGGATAGCGGCACGCTGAAGCGGTATATTGACGAATTGTCGGTGACAGGTCTTACGTCTAACCCAACGATTTTCGACAACGCGATTTCCCGCAGTTCCTGGTACGATGCCGAGATCGGACGGCAGTTGAAGCATGGCAAGTCGGGCGAGGGGTTGTTTTTCACGCTGGCGATCCAGGACCTGACGCGGGCCGCGGATCTGTTCCTGCCGGTTTATGAGCGCAGCGGGACGGTGGACGGTTTTGTTTCGCTGGAAGTGTCGCCTGTGTTCGCGTACGATACCAAGGCGACCGTCGAGCAGGCTAAATCGCTCCATAAACTGGCGAACAGGCCAAATCTGTTCATCAAGATTCCCGGTACGCCGGAAGGTCTGCCCGCGATCGAAGATACCATCTTCGCCGGCGTGCCCGTCAACGTGACGCTGTTGTTCTCCACCGATCAGTACAAGGCTGCGGCCGAGGCCTATATGAAGGGTCTGGAACGCCGGGTTGCCGCTGGGTTATCGGCCGATGTGCGATCCGTCGCGTCTTTGTTCGTCAGCCGGTGGGATGGGCCGGTTGCCGGCAAGGTGCCGGCGGAGATGCGTAACACGCTGGGGATCGCGGTCAGCAAGCAGGCTTACAAGGCGTATCGCGATATCGTGGAGAGCGACCGGTTTCAGCGGCTGGAAAATTGCGGTGCCAGGCCGCAGCGCCTGCTGTTCGCAAGCACGGGCACAAAGGACAAGGCCGCGTCCGACACGCTGTATATCGCGGGCCTCGCCGCGCCCAATACGGTGAACACGATGCCGGAAGCCACGCTGCTGGCCTTCGCGGATCACGGCGCAACGGCGGTGGCGCTGCCACGCGACGGCGGCGACGCGGAAGCGGTGCTGGCGAAACACCTGGACGCGGGCATCGACCTGACCGCGCTATCGACGCAGTTGCAATCGGACGGCGCGAAGGGCTTCGTGAAGTCCTGGAACGAACTGCTGGCGGCGATCGAGTCCAAAAGCAAAGCCCTGACCTGAACTGGAAAATCGCCGATGACCGCTCTGATCGCAACGCCCGCGTGGCAGGCTTTGAAAGCGCATTACGCGTCCATCGAGGGTGTGCATTTGCGCACCCTGTTCGACGGCGATCCGGGGCGGGCGGAGCGGTTTTCGGCGGAAGGCTCGGGAATTTTCCTGGATTATTCCAAGAACCGCATTACCGATGAAACGCTGCGGCTGTTGCTGCGGCTGGCGGACGAACGCGGCGTGGCACAGCGGCGGGACGCGATGTTCGCGGGCGAGAAGATCAACGCCACCGAACGCAGGGCGGTGCTGCATGTGGCGCTGCGGGCGCCGAGCGGGACGCGGATCGAGACCGATGGCGCCGATGTGGTGCCCGGGGTTCATAAGGTGCTGGACGCGATGGCCGGTTTCGCCACGCGGGTGCGTAGCGGCGCGTTCACCGGACATACCGGCAAGCGCATCCGTACGGTGGTGAATATCGGCATCGGCGGATCGTATCTCGGTCCGGCCATGGCTTATCGCGCGCTGCGTCCGTACAGCGACCGGTCGATGGAGTTCCGCTTTGTCGCCAACGTCGATGGCGCGGATTTTCATGAGGCGACGCAGGATCTGGACGCGGCGGAGACTCTGTTCATCGTTTCTTCCAAGACTTTCACGACGCTCGAAACGATGACCAACGCGGCCACGGCCCGGGCGTGGCTGACCGGCAAGCTGGGATCGGATGCGGCCGTGGCGAAGCATTTCGCGGCGGTATCGACCAATATCGCGGGTGTAACGACATTCGGCATCGATCCGGCCAACATATTCGGGTTTTGGGATTGGGTGGGCGGACGGTATTCGATGGACAGCGCCATCGGACTGTCCACGATGATTGCCATCGGGCCGGAGAATTACCGCGCGATGCTGGGCGGATTTCACGCGATGGACCGGCATTTCCGCACGGCGCCGCCGGAACGGAATCTGCCGCTTCTGCTGGGTTTGCTGACGGTCTGGTACAACAACTTCTTCGGTGCGCAGACCGTTGGCGTTATGCCGTATTCCGCGCATTTGGCGCGGTTTCCCGCGTATCTCCAGCAGTTGCAGATGGAGAGCAACGGCAAGCACGTCGATTTCGGCGGGAACCCGGTGGATTACCAGACCGGGCCGGTAATCTGGGGGGAACCTGGGACGGACGGCCAGCACTCATTTTATCAGTTGCTGCATCAGGGGACGAAACTGGTGCCGTGCGACATGATCGGGTTCTGCCAGCCGCTGAGTCCGCTGACCGATCAGCACGATCTGCTGATGGCCAATTTGTTCGCGCAGGCCGAGGCGCTGGCGTTCGGCAAGACCGATGCGGAGCTGAAGGCGGATGGCTCGCCCGATTTCCAGCGTCCGTACCGCGTGATGGAGGGCAACCGTCCGACCAACATGATCCTGGCGGACAAGCTGGACCCAGCGACGTTGGGCAGTCTGGTGGCGCTGTACGAACACAGCGTGTTCACGCAGGGGGCCATTTGGGCGATCGACAGTTTCGACCAGTGGGGCGTCGAACTGGGCAAGGCGCTGGCCAGCCGTATCGTGCCGGAATTGGGGCGCGGGGCGGAACCGGACCTGACGCACGATGCGTCCACCAACGCACTGATCCGCCGTTATCGCCGCTTGCGGGGATGATTAATCTGAAGCAACAAGCCGGGGAGGCGGCCGCCGCGCTGGTGCAATCCGGCATGGTGGTTGGACTTGGTACCGGATCGACCGCCATCTTCGCCACGCGGCGCATCGCCGCGATGCTGCGTTCGGGGGCGGTGACCGGTATCGTCGCCATCGCCACCTCGCGCGCGACCGATGCGGCGGCCCGGGAACTCGGCATTCCGCTGCTGACCGACGATATCCCCAATGAGATCGATATAACGATCGATGGCGCGGATGAGATCGATCCGTCGCTGACCCTGATCAAGGGCGGCGGCGGGGCGTTGTTGCGAGAGAAGATCGTCGCGCAGTCCACGCGGCGTCAGGTTATCGTGGTGGATCGGGCTAAACTCTCGCCATGCATCGGCACGCATTGGGCGCTGCCGGTGGAAGTGCTGGCGTTCGGCTGGCGGGCGCAGGAACGGTTTCTGCGAAGTCTCGGCGCCGCGGTGACGCAACGCGAGATGGATGGCACGCTGTTTCTGACCGACCAGGGCAACATGATACTGGACAGCCGCTTTGGCCCGATCGCCGATCCCGCCGCGCTTGCGGCTGTTTTGGGAGCGCGCGCGGGTATCGTGGAACATGGCCTGTTCATCGGCCTGACGCACGATGTGTTTGTGGCCGGTGCGGCTGGCGTTTTGCATCTTCGGCCGGACGATACCGATGCGATACGGAGCGCGTTCCGGGATGATCCCGTTCACTGACCAGGACGCTCGATCCGGTCGCCGGATCCAGATGGTGGAGGGGGTTGGATTCGAACCAACGTAGGCGCACGCCAGCGGATTTACAGTCCGCCCCCTTTAGCCGCTCGGGCACCCCTCCAAACCGGGAAGCGGGGACTAAGGCCAAAGCCCCCCCCTGTCAACGCACACGTTACGCCCCTTGACCACGACCCCGCTTTTGCCGCACCTGCGTCCGCAACAAAAGTCACGCCGGGACGACGTTCATCCACACCGAACCATAAGCCGCACCGGATGAGCACCCAAGTCACCACCCGAACGACCCACCCAACCTGGCTTCCGTCGCTTCTTGGCCTGTTCATCGCCGTGGGCCCGGCCGCGACCGACATGTATCTGCCGGCTTTCCCGGCGGTGGAGGCCACATTCGGCACCGCACCGGGCACCGCGCAAATCACGCTGGCGACCTGGTTCGCCGGCCTGGCCGTTGGCCAGATGATGCAGGGCACGTTGTCGGACCGCCTTGGGCGCCGCATTCCGCTGATGGCCGGGTTTGCGGTGTTCGCGCTGGCGACCCTGGGCTGCGCGGTGGCCCCCAGCCTGATATGGCTGGCGATTTTCCGCGCGCTGGCGGCGTTCGGGGCGTCCGCGGGCATGGTGATCGCCCGGGCGGTGGTGCGCGACCTCGCGGAAGGCCAGGCTGCCGCCATCATGATGTCGCGCCTGGTCCTGGTCATGGGCGTGGCGCCCGTTCTGGCCCCCACCATTGGCGGCGCCATCCTGGCATTCGCGCACTGGCGAGTGATTTTCTGGATACTGGCACTCTACGGTGCCGCCTGCGTCGTCATCGCCTGGAAACTGTTGCCGGAAACCCTGCCGCCGGAACGCCGGTCCCGCCTGTCGTTCTCCGCCCAGGTGTCGCGTTACATCCTGATCGTGCGCGAGAAGACGTTTCTGACGCACACGGTCATGGGCGGGTTCTCCACCTTCTGTATGTTTGCCTACTTGTCCGGCTGCTCGCCGGTGTTCGAGGATGGATTTGGCCTCAATCCGTCTCAGTTCGCGCTGATTTTCGGGCTGTGCGCCGTCGGCCTGGTTGCGTGCTCGCAGTTGAACGCTCGGCTACTGCCCCGGTTCGGGCTGTCATTCATGCTGACGACCGTCGCCCGGATTTCCTGCGCTGGTACCGCCGTGCTGGCGGCGGTGGCGTTCAGCGGTGTGCATGTGCTGTGGGCGGTGGTGGCGCCGCTGGTGGTGGTGATCGGTTGCCAAGGGTTCAACAATGCCAACGCCACCGCGGGGGCGCTGTCGCATCAGGCCGGGCACGCGGGCAGTGCATCGGCCCTGATGGGGACGTTCCAGTTCAGCCTTGGCGCATTGTCGGGCGTGCTGGTCGGCATGCTGACGGACGGAACGCCGAGGGGCATGGCGGCGCTGATGTTTTTCGGCATGACCGGCGCGGTGATCGCCGACCGGTTTCGTCCGCGCCCCAAGGCTGTCGCGATATGATCGTCGGTATCCCGGCCTGTGCCGTCACGGTCGCCGATATGCCGTTCCACCGGACCCCCGCCCGCTACGCGCACGCGGTGCTGAACGGCGTGGGCGGGCTGCCGGTGCTGATTCCGCCGCTGGGCGAGGCGATGCTGGGGCTGCTTCGCGATCTGGACGGGCTGCTGCTGCCGGGAAGCCCGTCCAATGTGCATCCGGATTTTTATGACGGGGGAGACAGCGAAACCCCCGATGCGCACGACCTGGAACGCGACCGCACAACCTTGCCCATGATCCGCGCCGCCATCGCGGCCGGTGTGCCTGTACTGGCAATCTGTCGGGGGATTCAGGAACTGAACGTTGCGCTGGGCGGTACGCTAATCCAGCGCGTCCATGCCCAGCCGGACAAAATGGACCATCGCGGCGGTCCGGGGCCGCATGCTGTGCGATATGGGCTGAAGCATCCCATTCGAGTGCGCGGCTTTCTCGCCCGGATTGTTGGAGCGGACAGCGTCGAGGTGAACTCGTTACACGGTCAGGCGATCGGCCGGCTGGGCCAGGGCCTGGTCGTGGAAGCCCGCGCGCCCGACGGCACGATCGAGGCGGTCGCGATGCCATCCGCGCCCGGTTGGCTGTTGGGGGTGCAGTGGCACCCGGAATGGGCGTTCGCCGGCAACCCGGCCAGTGTTGCAATTTTCGCGGCTTTCGGCGATGCGTGCCGCGCTTACAAAGCGTCCAAAGGCAAGGCGGCATAACCATGGATTTGCAACTCGCGGGCAAGACGGTCCTGATCACCGGCGGATCGAAAGGGATTGGCAAGGCAGCGGCCGAAGTGCTGTCCGAGGAAGGCTGCAACCTGATCCTGGTGGCGCGCGACGCGGTGCTGCTGAACGCAACGGCGGCGGAGATCCGCGCCAAGCGACAGGTGAACGTGCGGACCATCGCCGCCGATCTGTCCAGCGACGAATCGGTTTGCAAGGTCGCGGCCGAAGCGGGGGAGATCGATATTCTGGTGAACAATGCCGGTGCGATCCCGCCCGGCGACCTGCTGTCGATCGACGACGCCCGGTGGCGCCAGGCATGGGATCTGAAGGTGTTCGGCTATATCTCGTTCTGCCGGGTCATCTACGCGCAAATGAAGGCGCGCAAGGCCGGCACGATCGTCAACGTTATCGGTGCGGCGGGCGAAAAATTCCCCACGGGCTATATTGCCGGCGCGGCGGGCAACGCGGCGTTGATGGCGTTTACGCGGGCCCTGGGGAAGGGCGCTCCCGCGGACGGTTTGCGGGTGGTCGCCATCAATCCCGGCCCAGTGGAAACCGACCGGCTGGTGATGCTGCGCAAGGCCGAGGCCAAGGAAAAATGGGGCGATGAGAGCCGGTGGCGGGAGCTCAGCGCCGCCATGCCGTTCGGCCGTCCGGCCACACCGCGGGAAATCGGCAACGCCGTGGCGTTTCTGGCCAGCTCGGCGTCTGGATATACCACCGGCACCGTGCTCACCATCGATGGCGGCGGTTAACACCGTGCCCAACAATGATCGCTTCGGATTACGGTGTCGGACATGCCCGAAGCTCATGTTTTGCAAGGCAACTTTGCTGGCGTGCTGACGCACTTGTTTGCCAGCGTTGCCAAGGGCTTCGCCTGCGCGACCCGCTTCGTAAAGCGGTGCCCGACAAGCGTCGGGTTTTTGTTTGCGCCAGCAGATAGATCGGCTCGCTGACCGGCATTGTGCCGATGCTGGCCTAATCGCCCGCCGGAACCGGATCGCCGCCTGCGCGCTGCTGTTCCCACTCCAGCTCGAAGCGCAGGGTGTCGGCCGGTTCGATAGGCACCTCCAATCCGGTCGCGAGCGCGGCAGTGGCCAGCGAGCAAGACGTCAGTAGCGCGATATCGACGATTTGGCGGGGCGAAAAATGAGCACGAACACCGTCGGCCACACGTTGCGCGACGCGGCGGCCCGCCGCGATTTCGAATGCATAGTCGCACAGGGCGTGTTCGGCGTCAGGTAAATCGCGCGGAATCCGGCCTTCCCGCAACAGCATGATCTGTGCCTCCGTGGCACCCGCCGCCTGAGCCAGCGGAGCATGATGGGTCCAGCCGTAATGCACGTCGCGCACCGCGACCAGGATGGTCAACTGGCGCTGCAACTCGGTCAAAGCCGATTCATGCCGGACGTAGGCGGTAAGGGCCGCGAAAGCGGCCAGCCCGTGGGGGACGAGTGCCAAGGTCTGCATCAGATTGGAAACATAGCCGTGGTTCGCGGCGATGACCTGAATCGTCGCGTCCAGGCCTGCTTCATCTTCGGCGGAAAGAGTAGGCTGGATACCGATAGCCGAACGCTCCTTACAAGATTTTCATCCAAGCATCTTTCTTGCGAGCGGTCCAGAACCCGGTTGTCACTATCGTGCCACGCAAAGGCCAACCGCGAAGGAGGCGAGCCTTGGCCAGGCTATTCTAGGTCTATCGAAATATCGACACATCCGGGCGAAAAAGCGACTATTGCTGTAATCCGTCATATCTCGTGCATCTGTTCAAGGGCGAACACGATAAATGGCCACCTGCCAAAAATCCTGGATCGTACTCGCTGAAGCTCCATTCCTGTCCGATTTCCCGAAACCCAGCCGGTTCAGAAGCGATAAGACTGCGACACGCGGATGCGACGTTATCGGGGTTAATAGACTTCATACAAATATTTTCGCCCAGACAGGGTGGCGCATCGGTTTGATGGACGCATGGACTGCAAAGCGTTGGTTGATAAAGAATAATTTTCCGAGCCGTCCGTCCCAGTCTGGCATTATGGTCAGGGTGGACCGGCCCGAACAAGCCGACCACCGGCACGTCGAGTGCCAGGCCGAGATGGAAGGGCCCGCTATCGACACTCAGAAGACAATCGGCTCGCTGAAGGAGTGCCAGGAGAGCGCCAAGAGTTGTTAACCCAGCGATATTTTTTACTTGGTCGCCAGCGGACGTTAGCAATTGGGCGAGTTTTCCGACATAGTCGGTCTCCGCCGCCGATCCGATCAGCAATATCCGGAGTTTCGGCATTTCTCGCAATAATTTCATGCAGGTTTCGGCATGGCACGATAATGGCCAGCGCCGGACGTAGGCGTTGGCCGACGCGTTGGGATTTACGATCAGCAGCTTGCCGGAAATGTGCAGCCAGTCCTGTAAGATAGCCTGTGCCTCAAGGCGATCCGTCCGGCCGATTACCAGACCATCCGATCGCCGGCGTCCGATGGGAAGCGAGGCCCCGATCCGATGAGCCATCGCAAGATAAAGCCGATCGAGCGGCGCGAACGGGTTCGCATAGATCGCGGATCCGTCTAAAGGCTGACGCTCGCGCGGGCGAAAAAAGCCAAGACACTGCGGCGCACCGCTCAACCGGGCGATAATCGATGCAAGACGTCGATGAGTGTGAATCTGCAGATCCAGGAACATCGTCACGCCGGCCTGACGCATTCTGGAACGAAGCCGGAAAAGGGATGCCGCCGTGCAATTTTCCGGATCGACCACAAAAATCCGGTCAGCTAGGCCCATTCGCGCGACGAGCGGTGCATTAACGGTACTTGTCACATAGACGATTTGATGGGTCCGGCCAAACGTGCCACGTAGCGCATCGAGCATCGGGCGCGTTGTCATCACGCTGCCCAGACCACCCCATTTCAACACGCAAATCGTGGGCAAAGCGTTGCCATCTGGCAAGTTGTTATCACGATAAGTGGCCTTAAGGTCTGGGCGCGAGGACAACAGAGACAAGGGGCACCTGCGGATATTTTTCCGTCATCAATTTGCCACAAAAATGCAGCAATGCGTCTTACATTTTCTTCAAGTAAAACAATAAAAAATAACTTCAATGCGTGAAAATAAATTCATAACATTATGAATATGATTGTTTTCTTCGCCTAATATCTTCGTAAGGTGCTTCACCGGATCGGGAACGTTATCCGGTCAGACTTTCAGCGGTTTGCTCGCTCGTGGCAGGAACGCGGTTGCGAATAGGCCCGCATAGATCGTCTGGAGTGCCGCGGCGATCAGAAATGGGCGGGCGAAGTCGCCTTCAGCAATCCAGTGGCCAGCGGCGACCGGGCCAAGGGCGCGCGGTAGTGCAAGGGAGGCTGTGCTGAGGCCGCCGGCAAGGCCTCGATTTCCCCCGCCGACCAAGCCCATAACGACCGCTTCCATCGCGCCGGTCGCGCCCCGTTCGATAGCGAAACGCAGAATCCAGACGATGGCCGCGAGTTGGAATGAAGCAATGAACGGAAAGCCGAACAGAAGTATGGCGCCAAATGCCTGCAGCACGACGAAGCTGCACGCGGATCCAAATTTGTTTGCCAGGACGCCGGTTGCGAAAGCGGCCAAGGCGGCGGCGAACTGCGCGATTGCCAGGACCGGAGCGATGTGCAGCGGGTCCACATGAAATTTTACCGCATACCAATAGGCGATCAGCGGGCCTGAAAGACCGAGCGAAAGGCCGCTGAACAGGCTGATCAGGCCGATCTGCCACAGCCGGCGGCGCTCATCCGGCCGCAACGTCTGGGGTAGGCGGGGGTTTTCATCGGCCGGTCGTATGCTGGCGCCATGTAACGGCTGTTCGGGCGTTGTGGAAAGCAGGACCGCGATTAACAGGGCGACGGCGCCGCCAAACATAAAAAGCGGTGTATAACCGCTTGCCCCAGGCAACGCATTGGGCCAAAGCGAAGGGGCGATTGCAAAAATCGCGCCCAGGCCCATGCCAAGAAATCCCCCGGCGGTGTTCGCGCTATAGGCCGCGGCGCGCCGTTCGCCGGGGACGTGGGCCGCAAGCCAACTCAATTCAACTGGGACAAAACAGCCCGGTGCTCCGTTGGCCCCGCGGCCGAAACCCGCGAAGACGGCGCCTGCGCCGATGATCCACGGGTTCGGGGTCGATGCGGTAGCGAAGAAGGCCATCGCCGTGGCTAGTTCGTACCCGACCAGCAGCCGTTTGCAGCCAAATCGGTCGCTTGCCGGACCGACTGCCAGACTGAGTATCGCACCGAACACAAAACTTCCCCCGAGTAGCGCCCCAATCGCTGAGCCTGTCCAATGCAAAAGCTGAAGATACAGCGCGAAATCGACGACTAGACAGCCTTGGGTCAGACTGCGGAGGAAGCGCGCCACGAACAACCGCCGAACCGGCGATGGCCATGCGCCGAACAGGGGCGCCCGAGGCCTGGACGAGTCGTTTTGAAAGATTCGTTTCAAGGTGCGGCAACCATGCGGATCATTCGTTCTGTTGTCATCAGGATACCCTTTCCGGTTTCCGGCGCCATCCGATCTTCGAAACTGACCCGGCATTGGCGGGAATTCAAGGTTCGGCAAACCGGCTGGCAATTTTCACGATGCCATTTCGGTTCCAGATAGTTGGAATGCGGGTCGGCGAGGCTGGTCAACGTGGTTGCAGACAACCCCCTCGCACCGGCGCGGACGTACCGGCTTCGATAGTATCTCGGATCGATACGCCCTGGACGGGCACATTGCTCGGTTGCGGATAACGGGTCGACGGGCGTTTCAGCGGCGTGCGCCTAGCCGATAGTAAAAGGCAACAGTCGTGGAGGCGACGATCGGAATTCAGCAGCCGAACCGGGCGATACCGAAGCGGCTGGGGCTTGTTCGGGCAATGATCGCTTCGGGCTGCGGCGTCGAAATGATCCTAAACCTTTGTTTGCGCGGGCCGCTTCGTCGGCACCCTGACACACCTAGGGCTTGCTCGAAAATAAGTGCTACAAGCGGCAACGTCGAGCAACCCGTAAGCTCATATTTTGCAAGACAACTTTGCTGGCGTGCCGACGCACTTATTTGCCAGCGTCGCCTTATGGCCGGTGCTGCCCTAACGGCATCGTTGCTATACGGGATAGTCACGATGGCTGCGGTGAGGGCGGGTTAGCGGGCTGCTGAAAAAGGGTGAAACAATCGACCAGACTGCCATATATAGTCAAAAAAATCGGTCCATGCACCTACATCTTGTGTCTAAACTTCTCGCGATGGGGTTTCTCAGCAGCCTGCTAGGGGTGTTCGGCGGCAACGGCGCGGACAGCGTCGCGATCGCCAACGCGATATACCTCGGACTGCCGTAGCGGATTATAACCCGAACGGCAGACGACCTTCCTTGTAGCCGTTGTCCTCGAAATGCTGCTGACCGGAGGTTAGCATGCCCTTGCGCACGTAGTCGGCCACACCTGCATTGGTCGCCAGATAATAGCGTTCATCGACCTGAATGGGGAAGGGCAGGCGCCCCTCGAAATAGCCGTCGTTTACGAAATGTAACCGAGCAGATTTGACAACCCCTTTTTCGATCGCTTCGGCGATGTCGGGGTAGGTTTCCAGATACCAGGCTTCATCGACCTCAACCCCAATGATTATTCGCCGCAGCATCTGCACCATGTTTTCATAGGTGCAACTGACCATCCGCTCGCCCTTGACGGTCGATATCGTGAGCAGCGATTCAACCGCTTCGAATGGGGGTAGATATTTCACGGTCAACTCCATTCAGGCAAGCATATGTCAACGCGATCAATGTCGCGAGCCGACCAGCCTACGTCATTTTAACGATAAACTTGCGTTAATGTTGGGCTTCCAGTTCCTGCGGCGCAACAGGAAATTTGGCGAATTTGGAGATTTCATCCGATTGACCAAAACCGTGGCGCCGGATTTCTCCAATGGCCTGCCTCAAACTCCTCGCCAAACCGGCTTCTGTTTTTCGCCGGCTTCTGTTTTTCGCCGGCTTCTGTTTTTCGATAGACGCGCGATCCCTCTCCACCCGATCCGCGCGGCTGTACGGGCTTCAAGCACGCTCGCCCGCATCTCTGGGTCCGCTCCGGCCTCGACGAACGCCCAGGTCAGACAACGCTGGCAAATAAGTGCGTCAGCACGCCAGCAAAGTTGCCGAGCAAAACATGAGCTTAGGGCATGCCTGACACCGCGATCCGAAGCGATAATTGTTGCGCATGGGCTTAGCGGCATCGGATCGTTCGGGCGACAAAGCGCTCATACGTCCGGGATGGCCGATGCTCAAAATCAGGATGTGACCGCGCATCTCGTACAGCAAAACCGGCGCGGCTTCGCTCATGGCTCGCTTGCTTGCTCAATCGGCTCCGGAATACGGCGCTTGCCTGGAAACGCGAAGCCGCCGGGGCGAGGCAATCCGCCTCGGCCATCCGGCGGCCCACCGTCCACCGGATGGACATCGCAACCGGCGATGGACAAAATGCGCGCCCGCTTACCGGACAGGAGCCACCGCCGGATGCCCGCCCAGATCGCCCAGCAGCAGGCACTTTATGCGTTGTTTCATCCGCGCGCGGTGGCTGTCGTCGGCGTCGCTGTCCCGCTGCAAGTCAAGCGGTCGTTCGCCGGGACCGCCCTTGCAAACGGCAGCCTCGGCCGCGTGCTGGCCAGTCCGCGCCGGACATACCCCGGTGCCGCCCAGGCGTTCGCCGATCTGCCGATAAGCCTGCAATTCGCCGCGCGATCGCTGGGCAGCGGCTTGCAGGCGATCGATGTCAACCCTGTTATGCTGGGGCCGCCAAGCGCCATCGCCGTCGATGCCCTGGCGATCGCATCGCCATGACCGGGCGCTTCACTGTCACCTATCATGTCCGGTGTCCGGCCACCGAAATCGAAGCCAGGGCTCGGGGGATCGCGGTCGAGCAGAGCGTCGAAATGCCGCTGGCGGCGATCGCCGATGAAACCGTCCTGTCGGACATCGTGGGCGCGGTCGAAGGCATCGGCGACGTGGGCGACGGTGTGTTCGCTGTCCGAATCGGTTTGGCGATCGCAACCGCCGGGCAAGACGCCGGGCAATTGCTGAACATGGTGTTCGGCAATACATCCCTGCACAACGACGTGGCGCTGCACGACATCGCGGTGCCGGACTCCCTGGTCCGGTTGTTCGGCGGCCCGCGACACGGACTCGCGGCGCTGCGGTCCCGGTTGAACGCCTCCGGGCGGGCAATGACCGGGTCGGCGCTGAAGCCGCAAGGGTTACCGCCGGAAAAACTGGCGCACCTCGCCGGGCAACTTGCGCTCGGTGGGCTGGATTTCATCAAGGACGATCACGGATTGGCCGACCAGGCCTATTCGCCCTTCGCCGGCCGGGTTGCCGCCTGCGCCGAAGCGGTGGCCTGCGGGGCACGGTCCACCGGGCATCCGACACGGTATGTCCCAAGCCTGACCGGCGATCTGGACGCGTTGAGGGCGCAGGCGCGGCTGGCGCGGTCGCTGGGTCTCGATTGCGCGATGCTGGCCCCGATGATCTGCGGGTTTCCAGCGATGCAGGCACTGGTGCGCGATTTTCCCGATATGGCGTTTTTTGCCCATCCCAGCATGGGCGGGGCGGCCCGGATCGCGCCGGATCTGCTGATCGGCACCCTGTTCCGGCTGATGGGCGCCGATGCGGTCATTTTTCCCAGTTTCGGCGGCCGGTTCGGCTACGCGCGCGAAACCTGCGGCCGCCTCGCCGACAGGGCACGTGGCACCGGCGACGGCATGCGCGCCGCGCTGCCGGTGCCGGCAGGCGGGATGACGCTGGAGCGGACAGGAGAGATTCTCGATTTTTACGGCGATGATACCATGCTGCTGATTGGCGGCAATCTGCTGATGGCCGGCGACCAAATTGCCGCGGAAACCGAACGGTTTACCCGGACGGTCTCGGATCGCGGCTCGCACCGGCCGGCGAGTTAGCCCGCGCCGACGCGAACCATAGCGTGGCACTTTCGGAATGACAGGTTTATCGGCCCCGCCAGCCGTTGTCCGATCCGCGTGGATCAGGCCAACCACGCCGGCATGGGCAATCCCTTCTCCCGCAGGAAGGCCGGATTGAACAGCTTCGACGCATATCGCGACCCGCCGTCGCACAAAATCGTCGCAACCGTGTGGCCAGGACCCAGCGTCCGGGCCACACGGATCGCGGCGGCGATGTTGATGCCGGCCGAGGTACCCACCGACAGCCCCTCATGGATCAGCACGTCGTAAATCTGTTCCAGCGCCTCGGCGTCCGGGATACGTTCGGCATCGTCGATTGCGATGCCGGCCAGATTGTCCGGGACCCGCGACTGGCCGATGCCCTCGGTGATGGACGATCCCTCGATAGACAAATCCCCGCTTTTCACCCAGCCGTACAAGCCGCTGCCATGCGGGTCCGCCAGCACGATGCGAACCGCCGGATTGCGTTCCTTCAAGGCCAGAGAAACCCCGGCCAGCGTGCCTCCGGTGCCGCAGGAACAGGTGAACGCATCGATCTTGCCCCCCGTCTGGTCCCAGATTTCCGGCCCGGTCGTCATCCGGTGGCCTTCCCGGTTCGCCAGATTGTCGAACTGATTGGCCCAGATCGCGTTGCCGGTTTCGGCGGCGATCTGTTCGGCCAGCCGGCGGGATACGTGAACGTAGTTGCCGGAATCCTTATATGGCTTGGCCGGCACCAGCCGCAGATCGGCGCCGATCATCCGCAGGAAGTCGATTTTTTCCTGGCTCTGGGTTTCCGGCATCACGATCACGCTGCGATAGCCGCGCGCGTTGCCGACCAGGGTCAGGCCGATGCCGGTATTGCCGGCGGTACCCTCCACGATCGTGCCCCCTGCCCGCAGCGTGCCGCGCTGTTCGGCGTCGGCGATAATCGCCAGGCCGGCGCGGTCCTTCACCGAACCGCCGGGATTCATGAACTCCGCCTTGCCCAGGATCGTGCATCCGGTTGCTTCCGACGCCCGGCGCAACCGGATCAGCGGCGTGTTGCCGATCGCCTGTGCCATATCGTCTTGCCAGGCGGTCCCGTGATAGAAGGCGGTCATCCGTTCCTCTTTTCGTAACCGGAGCCGTTATCATGGTCGAGAATGTCGCGCCGGCCCAGACCTGGGAAGCCCTGAAGTCCGAAGCCAATGCCCGCCTGGTCGATGTCCGCACCGACGCGGAGTGGAATTTTGTGGGCGTGCCCGATCTGGCCGCCGCCGGCAAGGAGACGGTGCTGATTCCCTGGCAGGTCTATCCCACCATGCAGCGCAACGGTGGGTTCGCCGGCAACCTGAAACAGGCCGGACTGACGGCGGACCATACACTTTATTTCATCTGCCGCAGCGGTGCGCGCAGCATGGCCGCCGCCATCGCCGCCCAGGATGCCGGATTTCCGCATGTATTTAACGTGGCGGACGGATTCGAGGGGCCGCCCGATGGCCAGGGTCATCGCGGCTCAGTCGCCGGCTGGAAGGCCGATGATCTACCCTGGCGCCAGGGATAGCTGCGTTCCAAGCCTGAACGTGAACCGTGGCTGGTGCGAGAGGGGGGATTCGAACCCCCACGCCCGAAGGCGGTCGATTTTGAGCCGACTGCGTCTACCGTTCCGCCACTCTCGCATCGGCGGCTATCATACAGGATTGCGCTGTCACGACAACGGCCGGTTTCGCGGCGAGGTGTCGCGTGAGTGGTGGCCGTCGGCGCTGGGTGCGGCATCGCTCAGGTTCGGCGGGCGCTGCTATCTGGCCGGACCGGCGTAGCGCCGGCGCAAGAACGCCTGCGCCGGCCGCTCCACCCAGTGGAAAACGAAGAACGCGGCGGTCATCACCGATCCCAGATAGACCAGCATGAACCAGTCCGAATAGATCAGCGATTCGATCGGAATGGCGAGCGCGCCCAGAATCAGCATCGCAATAAGCTGCATCGGAAAGTGAATCATATAGCTCGCATAGGTTAAATTCCCCAGATTGGTCAGCCAGTTCCGGGCACGCCTATTCTCCGGCCGCAGGACGCATTGCACCAGGATCAGCGTGCCAGGAAAAATTGTCACGCTGGCGGCGGCTATTTTCAGCACATGCAGGGCTACCGCCGCGATGGACCCAACCACCAGCGCGGTAAGAGCCCACAGCAGGCGGGCCCGTGCCCGCGGCTCTTGCGTATCGATCCAGATGTAAACATGGAACGTCAGCGCCCCAACATAGAAAAACATCCCGGCACCGGTGAATGCCAGTTTCAGATGAAACAATGCTTTCGCTGCCGCCGCCGCCGCCGGAAACACCGCGACCGCCGCCAGATCGATCCGCCACCCCGCGCCCGCCCACCGGGTGAGCCAGAAAAACACGATGTAGATCAGCACCTCGGCCGATACGCTCCACGACGGCCCGTTGAACGAATTGCCCGATTCAAAACCCCACCAATTGGCGAAAAACAAGTTCAGCACAAAGTGCCTGGCATCGTTGAACGGGTAAACGAACGCCGACCCGTAGCGTTCGTAATAAATCCACTGCAACAGCGAAACCAACAGCAGGGCGGCGAAGTGCAACGGATAGAGCCGCGAGAACCGCAGCATGACGAATCGTCTGAATGAAACCGCCCGGCGGCCGATCGCAGCGCCATACTTCCAGGTGAAAATGAAACCCGAAATGCACCAGAACAGCTCCACGCCTTGATTCCCATAGACGTAGAACGGCGCAAACAGCCAGCGAAACGGCAGTTGGTTCCAATCCAGCGGCGTCTGGACCTGGCCGGCGAACAGGAAATACTCATAGTGCCACACCAGCACGCCAAGCGCCGCGCCGAAGCGCAGCAGTTCCAGCCCGATCAGCCGTTCGGTTGTGTCGCGCGGCACCCGGATGGCCGCGGCCTGCGCGACTCCGGCCGCTTGCATGCCGGTCATACCGGCAACCGGATACGCGCGCGCAGTCCGCCCATCGGGCTGTCCTCCAGCAAGATATCGCCGCCATGCGCGCGCACGATGTCGCGGGCGATGGTCAGGCCCAGGCCGGTGCCCCCGGACGAACCGCTCTCGAACGGACGGAAAACACTTTCCCGCTTGTCCGCCGGGATGCCAGGCCCGTCGTCGTCCACCGTTACCAGCACCGACCGCCCTTGTGCCACCGCGCCCAGGGTCACATGCTTGGCGTGACGGCGGGCGTTATCGACCAGATTGGTGACGGCCCGCCGCATCGCATCGGCGCGCAGTTTCAACGTCAACCCGGCGGGTACGTTCAGATTCAGCACCGTTCCGGCCCGCCGCGCGCCGGCCGCCACATCGTCCAGTATCGCCGACAAGCTGACCGGTTCGGCCTGTTCGGTGCCCTCGCCGCGGGCAAACGCCAGATAGCCGCCGATCATCCGGTCCATTTCCGCCACATCCGCCGTCATTTCGGCGACATCCTGTCGTAGTTCGTCGGTGTGCGGCAGCATCGCCAGTGCCAGCCGTAGCCGGGTTAACGGAGTCCGCAAATCGTGCGACACGCCCGCCAGCATTTCCGTGCGCTGGGTCAGAAACCGCCGGATCCGTTCCTGCATGCGGTTGAACGCGGCCGCCGCCTGACGGACTTCGGATGCGCCCTCCGGCCGGATCGGCGGCACGTCGCGGCCCATACCGAACGCTTCCGCCGAACGCGCCAGCCGGCGGATGGCGCGCACCTGATTGCGCATGAACAAAGCCGCGACGGCAAACAGCAGCAGCGCCGAACCCACCAGCCAGCCGACGAACAAAAACAGCGTGCCGACCGCCAGGCGTTTGCGCGGCGCCTGCACATCCAGCACGCCGTCGGCAAGCTGCAGCCGGATCAGTACGGTTTGCGGGTCGGATCGCCAGTCCATGGTGAATGGCGCGTTGAATTTTTGCGTCAGCGCGGCGGCCAGGTCGTCGTCCATCGGGCCAGGAATATTGACCCATTTACGGCGTTCCAGGATCGCGCCTGGTTCAAGCCTGATCTCCAATTCGAACTGCTCGCGCGCCATTTGCAACACCCATCCGCGGTCGGCCGGACTGGGAAACTGATGCAAAAGTCCAACGGTATAGCCGATCTCGCCGGCAATGGCGCCAGACAGCCTTCGCGATACGATCCCCAGATGGTTGCCGTAAAACAATTGCAGAGCGATGGCCTGCAGCACGATCAGCGGCACCAGCATGATCAGCAACGAGCGACCGAGCAGAGACCGGGGCATGAGGCGCTTGAAGGGGGAACCGATCGTGGCGGGAAGGCGAGCGCGCATTCTATTGTATTGCCCCTGAAATGCCTGCCCGTTTCAGGGTCCGGCAAACCTCTGACAACAGGGATCGAGCGTCCCGGCGCGGGATGCAGGCATTTGCGAACCGGGACACTAGACGCCCGGTTTAAGGATATAGCCGCGGCCGCGAACCGTGTGCAAAAAGCGCGGCTCCCGGGGATCGGCCTCGATCTTGCGGCGCAGGCGCACCACCTGCACGTCGATCGCGCGTTCGCCCGAATCGTCCATGCCCAGCGCCTCGGCGATTTCTTCGCGAGACAGCACCTCGTTCGCTTTGCGCGCCAGCGCGGTCAGCAGCGCCGCCTCGCCGCCGGTCAGCCGAACCGGCCCGCTGGCATCTGTGAGTTCGCCACGATCGGGGTCGAAGGTCGCTTCGCCGATTCGCACCGGCCCGGCCGGTGCATGCGGCACGGGCGCCGGCGCCCGGCGTAACAGTGAACGGATCCGCAGCACCAGTTCGCGCGGCTCGAACGGCTTGCCCAGATAATCGTCGGCCCCGGCCTCGAACCCGGCGATGCGATCTTCCGGCGCACCCCGCGCGGTCAGCAGCAGAATGGGCATGTCGTGACCGGCACCCAGCCGCAGCGACTGTGTCAGGTCCAGGCCGCTTTCGCCCGGCATCATCACGTCCAGCACGATCAGGTCGGGATCGATCGCCCGCAGTTGCGTTCGCGCCTCGGCCGCATCGGCGGCGGCGGTCACCCGGAACCCCTCACCAGACAGATACCGCGCCAAACGCTCCCGCAAACGGGCATCGTCCTCGACGACCAGAATGTGACAATCTTCCGCCATCGGGTCAGGTGTCCTCCGCGGAGCCGATGCCGTCCATATACGCTCGCGCGCCTTTGTCCGTCAGCCCCCGCATGACGGTGCGGAATCCCGCCACCGCCTGCGGGCCGGCCGCGCGATAGGCCGCGGCGATCCGGTCGCGCTGGGCGTCGAACAGGTGCTGCTCCAGCGCGTGGCCCTTGTCCGTCAAGGTCAGCAGGCGCAGGCGGCGGTCGTCGAATCCGGCGGCCTGCCCGACCAGCCCCTGGTCCACCAGCGCATTCAGCACCCGCGCGAGGGCCTGCTTGGAGATGCGCAAGGTCTTCAGCAGGCCAGATACCTTGATGCCCGGATTGCGTCCGATGAAATGCAGCGCGCGATGATGCGCGCGGCCCAGCCCCAGTTCCTCCAGCACCTTATCCGCGACATCGGTGAAATCGCGATAGCCGAAGAATAATAAATCCTGCGCGGCGCGCATCTCCGCATCGCTGAGATCGACAATCGGCGTCGGCGGCGGCAGTTTAGGCGGCGCGACAAACCGGCCGGCCTTCCACGCTCGTGGTTTTGCGTCGGACATGCCTGATATTCGATCCGGAAATAGGTCAGCAATGTTGACTTAATTTGCGTCCGCGTTTTAGCGTTGCCGGGTTGAAAGCAACAAAATTACGAAGAAGGTGGGCATGACGTTATTTCCTTTCGACGACCGGGATGGCTGGATTTGGCTCGACGGAGCCCTGGTTCCCTGGCGCGATGCCAGATTGCATGTTTTATCGCATGGCTTGCACTACGCCAGCGCCGTTTTCGAGGGTGAGCGTGCGTATGGTGGCAATATCTTTCGCCTGCGCGATCACACCGAACGGTTGATAAACTCCGGCCGAATCCTGAGCTTCGACATTCCGTGGTCCGCCGACCAGATCGATGCGGCCAGTAACGCGGTGCTGGCAGCGAACGGACTGACCGACGGGTATGTGCGGCCGATCGCCTGGCGCGGGTCCGAACAACTGGCGGTGTCGGCGACCGGAACGTCGATCCACCTCGCGATCGGCGCGTGGCCGTGGCCGAGCTATTTCGGGACGGAGCGGATGCAGGGGATCAGGGTAGGGGAGGCGGTGTGGCGCCGTCCGCCGCCGGATACCGCGCCGGTGCATGCCAAGGCGTCCGGGCTTTACATGATCGGCTCGCTGGCCAAGCTGAAGGCGGAACAGGAAGGCTACGCGGACGCGCTGATGCTGGACTGGCGCGGGCGTGTGGCGGAAACGACAGGGGCGAACATTTTTTTCGTTATCGGCGGCGATCTTCATACGCCGGACCCGGACTGTTTCCTCAACGGCATCACCCGGCGCACCGTCATCGCCCTGGCGACGCGCAATCAGATGAAGGTGATCGAGCGGGCGATCGATCCGGCCGAATTGCCGACGGCGACCGAGGTGTTTCTGGCCGGAACAGCGGCGGAAGTGACGGCGGTGCGGGAGATCGGGGCGCACCGGTTCACGCCGGGCACCATCACCGAGACGTTGATGCGGGATTACGACCGGCTGGTTCTACAATCTCCGGCGGAGGTTGTGCGCGTCGCCGGCTGAACGGCGCGGCGAGCACCGGCAGGAGGAAAGAATGGCCGACTACGACGTTGCGATCGTCGGCGCGGGTGTTGCCGGGCTGGCCGCTGCCGCCGTGGTGCGCGACGCCGGCAAGCGTGCGGTTCTCCTGGAAGTGTCCGGCCGCTCCGGTGGCCGGGCCAGGACCGATTATCCGGCGGCACTCGGCGGAGTCTGGTTCGACATGGGCGCGGTCTGGTTTCACGACGCCGAACACAACCCGCTGACCGGGATCGCCCGCGCCGCCGGCGATACGTTGTTGCAGCCGGACGAATACCGTAGCGAACGAACCTTCGCCGGCGGCCGGCTCGCAACCGCCGCCGAACGATCCGCTCTTAATGACGCCTGGCCCCGGTATGAAGCCGCAGCCGATGCGCTATTGGCCAGCCAGGGCGACGTTGCCCTGGCCGAAATCGCGCGTCAGTTGCCCGGCGACCCCTTTGCCGCGACCGTCGAGGCCTGGGAAGGTCCGGTGATCTGCGCCGCCGATGCGGATCGGTTCAGCGCGATGGACTGGCGGCGCAACGCGCTGGGCGGCGGCAATCTGGTGCCGGACGGCGGAATCGGAGCATTCGTGCAGCGGCGGCTGACTTCGGGACTGGATATCCGGCTGAACACGCCGGTAACGCGCGTGCGCTGGGGCGGGCAGGACGGCCGGGTCGCCGTCGAGACCCCAAGCGGTTCGGTCACCGCCGGCGCCTGCATTGTCACTGTTTCCACCGGCGTGCTGGCCGCGGGCACCCTGGCGTTCGATCCGCCGTTGCCGGCGCGGGTGACCGATGCCGTTGGATCCCTGCCAATGGGCCTGGCGATGAAGGTCGCGCTACGCGCCACCGGCCCAGACCGTTTGGACCTGCCATCGCATTGTTCGGTCGATCGCATTCTGGACCGCCAGGGCGCGCCCTTAATGCCGTTTCAGTGCTGGCCGTTCGGGCGCGATTATGTGCAGGGCTGGATCGGCGGGTCCGCCGCGTGGGATCTGGCGGGGCAGGGCGATGCGGCGGCGGTGGATTTCGCGCTGTCTTATTTGCGTCAGGCGTTCGGCGGACGGGTGGACCGGCTGTTCGCGGGCGGTGCGTCGCTGGTCACGCATTGGGAAGCCGATCCGTATGTGCGCGGCGCTTATTGCTATGCGCTGCCCGGTTCGGCATTGGCCAGGGATGCGTTGGCTGAACCGGTCGCCGACGGGCACCTGATGTTCGCCGGGGAGGCGTGTCATGTGGGATTCGCCGGAACCGTGGCGGGGGCGTGGATCAGCGGTCAGCACGCTGCCCGGATCGCACTGGCGGCGATGAGCAGGTGAACCCGCCTTATCACGCCGTTGGGACGGTACCGACGAAATGGGCGTCGAGACGACGATAACGCCGTCCGCCCGAATGACCGATTAGGCCATATTTGGCGCCGCAATCCAACCGAAATAGGCCGGCGTTTAAAGGCCGGACTTAATCTTCTCGGCGGAATTCGTCACCGCATGCCCGACGGCGCTGACATCCTGGCCCGCGCCGGCGGCGGTATTGCAGGCCGACAGCGAAATGGCCGTGGCTGCCAGCAAGGCAACATTGAACAGGATGATCGCGAGACGGCCGCACATCGGAAAAGTCCTTCGCCTGAAGCCCATACATAACGGCATTGCTATTAAACCGCGCGACGATCCGGTTCAAGAGCACACTTGGCGCAACGCATCGGCATCGGTTGCTGGCGGTCACACGACCGCGTACCGTAAAATCGTGTTCGTCCAAATTGTATCCAGCGTGGGTAAACAGAGTCCGCGCCGTCTCATGGAACCACCGCCGGCCGCGGCGTCTGCCCGCCATCGCCGGGGTCCCGGCCGTGGAGATTGCCCCCCTTGCCAGCGATTTCGCCCAGCAACCCGATCATCCGCGCTCGTCCGCCTATTGCATGCGACGTGGAAAGCCGCGCCGCGGCGCCAGCGTCATGGGCCTGAATTGCATCGATAATACCAACGTGCTCCTCCGTCAGCATACGCGTATCGATTGTCCTGTGACGATCGATACTTATCCGCACCAGGCGGTCGAATTGCTCCGCCAGATCGTGCGCCACCCGGGCCAGACGGGAATTGCCCGACAGGTCCGCGACCGCTCGGTGAAATTCCAGATTATGGTCGCAGAAGTCCGCCTGGATCCGGCGATCGCCGGCATAGTCGCGGAAGCGGTCGAGACCGCGCGCTGCTGTATCGTCGCGATGGGCTGCCGCGGCCGCACACGCCGGCTCGATCAGCAGGCGTAGCGCGAACATGTTGTCCACGTCGGCGATCGATATCGGGTTGACCAGATAACCCCGGCGGGGAAGCACGGTGACCAGATTTTCCTGCTCCAACCGCAACAGGGAATCGCGGACTGGCGACCGGCTGACGCGAAAACGCTCCGCCAGGTACTGCTCGCGAAGTTCGATCCCAGGCAGGAATTCGCCGCTTAAAATCGACTCGCGGATCGACGTATAAATTCGGTCGCGCAGCAACATCGCAGGGTATTCCTGTGTTGGCATGTGTGAAGCCGGTCAATCGGCGGGTTGGGCTATTCGCGGTCTCGCCGGCCCGCGATCCTTGCTGTTCATTGGCCCCCGGCGCGCAGCACCGCCAGATCGCACCCTTCGTCCGCCTGCAGAACCTGATCGGCGATCAGCCGGTCCCAGCCGCGCTTCGGTTTAGCCGGCGGCGCCCACAAGGCCCGCCGCCGCGCCAGTTCGGCCTCTGGCACAAGCAGATCCAGCGAGCGGTCCTTCACCGACAGCCGTATGCGGTCGCCGCTTTCCACCAGGGCCAACGGGCCGCCCGCCGCGGCTTCCGGCGTAATATGCAGCACGATGGTGCCGAATGCGGTGCCGGACATGCGGCAATCGCTCATGCGCACCATGTCCTTCACCCCGGCTCGCGCGAGGCGCGACGGAATCGGCAGATAGCCAGCTTCCGGCATCCCGGCCGGGGTGAGCGATCCGGCATTTTTCAGCACCAGGATATCGTCCGCGGTCACATCCAGCGCGGGATCGTCGATCCGGTTGGCGAGGTCTTCCAGCCCGTCGAACACCACCGCGCGGGCTTGCGTTTCGAACAGCGATTCGGTGGCGGCGCTGCGTTTCAGGATCGCACCGCGCGGCGCCAAGGACCCGAACAACGACACGATTCCGCCCACCGGCGATACCGGTTTGGAACGCTCCCGAATATACCGCCGGTCCACGAATGCGGGCTCTGTCAGGCGTTCGCCCAGCGACCCGCCGGTCACGCCGATCGTGTCCATATGCAGCAGGTCGCGCAGTTCCCACAGCAGCGCCGGCATGCCGCCGGCGGCATGGAAATCCTCCATATAGCCGTCCCCCGTCGGCTTGAGATCGACCAGAACCGGGGTGGAATCGGACAATGCGTTCAGCGCCCGTAAATCGATCGGCACACCGGCCCGTCCGGCGATGGCGGTCAGGTGGATCAGCGCGTTGGTGGACCCGCCCAGCGCCAACAGCACGCGCAGCGCGTTCTCGACGCTATGCGCGGTTATGATCTGACTGGGGCGGACAGGATTCGCGATCAGGCGCACGGCTAGCGCTCCGGCTTCTTCCGCCGCGCGCAGCCGGTCCGCGTGCACCGCCGGGATGGTCCCATGGCCCAGCGGAATCATGCCCAGCGCCTCGCCGATGCAGGCCATGGTGGATGCGGTTCCCATCACGCCGCAGGTTCCGGCGGTGGTCGCCAGCCGGCCCTCCAGTTCGCCGATCCGCTCCCCGCTGACGGTGCCCGCGCGATACTGCGCCCAGTATCGGCGGCAATCGGTGCAGGCCGACAGCCGTTCCCCCTGAAACGGGGTCGCCAGCATCGGACCGGTCACCAGTTGCACGCTCGGTACATCCGCCGACACCGCCGCCATCAACTGGGCCGGCACGGTTTTGTCGCAGCCGCCGATCAGCACCGCCGCGTCCATCGGCTGCGCCGTCAGCATCGCCTCGGTGTCCAGCGCGGCGAGGTTGCGGTAGTGCATCGAGGTGGGAAACAGCGACGGCTCGCACAGCGATATCGTCGGGAACGGCATCGGCAGCCCGCCCGCGCCCAGCACACCGCGTTTCACCGCCTCGATCAGTTCCGGCATGGTGCGGTGGCAGTTGTTATAGGCCGATCCGGTATCGGCGATGCCGACAACCGGGCGATCCAGCATGGCTTGCGAATAACCCATCGATTTGGCGAAGGATCGCCGCAGATACAGCGCGAAATCCTTGTCGCCATAATTGGCGGTATTGCGCGCGAGGCCGTGTTTGGAAGGATTTTCGGTCATTTGGATATGGTAGTCCGCGAATCGCCCATGGTGAAGAGTCCGCCCGGCCATGCGCCAAAGACCTGTGACTTTCCCGGCATCATCGGCTACCACACGCTCGCAATCGATGGAGAGTTGCGGTTTGACAGTTCGTTTTGCGGTTTCCGCGCTGGTTCTGGCTGGGTTGGCCGGATGCGCACCGAGCTATTCGCCTAATACGTATGCGAGCAATGCGGCCCAGCAGGCGAACAAGGTCGAGCAGGGGGTAATTGCGGGTGTCCGGCCCGTGGGTGTCAGCGCCACCGGTACGGTGGGCACGGTGACCGGTGCGGCGGCCGGCGGAATTGTTGGCTCGCAGGTTGCCACGGGTGCCGCCGCGGCGTTCACGTCGCTGGGCGGGGCGCTTGTCGGCGGCCTCGGCGGATCGGCGGTTGAGCACATGACGGCCGACACCGCCGCCTTCGAATATATCGTCCGCAAGACGAACGGCGATCTGGTCAGCGTGACGCAGCGCGACAAGACCCCGCTTGCGCTGGGAGAAAACGTGCTGGTGATCGGGGGAACCCAGGCGCGTGTCGTGCCGGATTACACAGTGCCGCCTTTGGCGCAGCCGAAACCGGCGGATGCTGCCAGACCGGCTCCCGGTTCGGCCTCACCCGGCGCCACGCCCGGTGCGGCCGGGGATACCGCTGCGCCCGCCGATGGCCCCGCTGGCACGCCCGGAAATGCCGCCACGATCGCCCCGGCGGCGATGCCGGCTGTTGCCGCGCCCGTCGCGGCGGCCTTGGATGGGTCATCGTCCGCGACCATCTTGCCGCCGAATGGGACGGCCGGGCCTGCGCCGGACGCCAAACCGGCTGGATCGGTAAAGCCGGCCGATCGCGCCCCGGCCCGTGCTACGGGTCCGGCGGCCCCTTGAGTTCGACGACGTTGCCCTCGGGGTCCGTCACGTAGATCGACGGACCCTGGCCGTCGGCGCCATATCGGGACGCGACCGGGGATGGATCGGCGCCGGATGCGCGCAAATGGGCGATAATGGCATCGGCGTCGAACGGTTCGACCCGCAGGCAGAAATGATCGACGTTGCGGCCCCCGGCACCGGGTGCGGCACCGCCTTGCGCGCCGAGTTTGCCATCGACGGGTACCAGGTCGATCAGCGCGCTGCCCGCCCGCAACTGATACAGCCCCAGGTCCGGCTGGACCTTTTCCACCGGACAGCCAAGCACATCGCTATAGAAGTCCATCATGGCCCGCAGGTCCGTCACCCGCAGCACCAGATGATCGATATGCCGGATCGTCAGCATCGGTTCGCCCTTCCCATCGGCCGGTCAACGCAGCACTATAGCATCATGTCCCGGCGTTCGGTGGAAGTCACGGCGGACCTTGTGTTGCGCGCTTACCGGCACGGGTTGTTCCCGATGGCGGAAGGGCGGGCCGGCGACAAACTATTCTGGCTCGACCCGGTCAAGCGCGGGGTTCTGCCGCTGGACGGGTTTCACCTGCCGCGCCGCCTGCTGCGCACGGTTCTGGGGGGCAGTTTCGCCGTCACCGCCGATCGCAACTTCCCGGGCACCATCGCCGGCTGTGCCACGCCGCTGCCCGGCCGGACCGATACCTGGATCAACCCCCGGATCGAGCGTCTGTTTACCGATCTATTCCACATGGGCCACGCCCATTCGGTCGAGACCTGGCAGGATGGCACGCTGGTCGGCGGGCTGTACGGCGTTGTCCTGGGTGGCGCGTTCTTCGGCGAGAGCATGTTCAGTTTTGCCCGCGATGCGTCCAAGGTCGCGCTGGTGCATCTGGTCGCCCGCTTGCGGCTGGGTGGGTTCCGGCTGCTGGATACGCAGTTTGTTACCGCGCATCTAACCCGGTTTGGCGCCGCTGAAATTCCGCGCGATCAATACCGCCAGCAACTCGCCGAGGCTGTGGATCATCCCGCGGTGTGGCTGGCCGATCCGGGTGCGGAACTGCTGGCGGCGGCGTTCAGGCAGCTTGCCGAGCGCGATTAGAGCCACCGCAAGCCGGCCACCCCGAATGCTGGGCAAGGGCCTGACGATGGCGAAGCCGCGAACGGGTGGGGAGGGCCGGGCCAGCCCTGCCCGCGATCGGTCTTCAAATCGATGCAGCAGTACATTGCCGAACTTAGGACTTGCTCGACAATAACCGCTAGAAACGCCAGCGTCGAGCAGGCTCTAAGCTAATGTTTTATAGGGCAAATTTTCTGGCGTCCCGACGCATTTATTTGCCAGCGTTGCCTTAAACGCCGCGTCGGCCCTGCCGGCGAACTGGCGCTTGCGGGGGCCGGGGCGATAATGGCCGGTCGTGCCGCCCTTCGCACGGTCATGCGCTGCTGGAAGCGGCGATGGCGGCCGAGCCGCCACGTGGCTTCGGCCGCGATTGAACAATGAGATGGCCTACACGCCATGGGCCACGATAATGCCTGGCGACCGGGGCGGGTTCCGCCGGTCCCCACCTCGGCCACGCGTCGATGCCAGGATAAGAGAGCAGACCATCGAACGAACCGAGGATGGGGAAAGTCCGAACCGGCAGATGGGTTTCGAAGCCGCCGGATTTCCCGATTTTGCTTTTGCATCCCAGAGGCCATCCACATGGGAGCCCTATGTGGGATTTCCGCCCCTCCGGTTTGGGCCGGGCGGGGGGCGCAATAACGCGCGTTCCTACCGCGATTTATAACGCAGCCATGCATCGAAGGTGGATCGTCCGCCTGATACCGCGAACATCCTGCCACCCGGAACCCCGGAACGATCCGGTTTACTGGGCGGTCACGCCGCGTCCAATGCCGAGCGGAACCGGGCGATCCAGGCTCCCACCGCTTCGGGCTGGGTTTTCAGCGCTGTCCGGTTAACGATCAGCCGGCTGGTTACGGCGGCGATTACCTCGGTTTCCACCAACCCGTTGGCGATCAGCGTGGACCCGGTTTGCACCAGATCGACGATCACCCGGCTCAGGCCCAGGCCCGGCGCCAGTTCCATGGCACCGTTCAGATGCACCACCTCGGCATGGATGCCCCGGTTGGCGTAATGGCGCCTCGCGATGTTGGGGTATTTGGACGCGACCCGGACCTGCGACCAGCGCGATGGATCGTCGGTCCCGGCAGTCTCCCGCGGTTCGGCGACCGACACACGGCATTTGCCGATACCCAGGTCCAGAGGGGCGTAAACCTCCGCATAATCGAACTCCATCAGCACGTCGGCGCCGCAAATGCCGATATGCGCGGCCCCGAAGGCGACGAAAGTGGCGACATCGAACGGACGCACGCGCACCACGTCAAGCGACGGGTCGTTGGTCGGAAAGCGCAGGCGGCGGCTGTCCTCATCGGCATAATCGGGCGACGGCACGATGCCCGCGCGCGCCAGCAACGGCCCGCATTCCGACAAAATACGTCCCTTGGGCAGTGCCAGGATCAGCGGAGTCCCGCCCTGGGGGGCAAACTCGTGGGTTGTATCCGGCCCCAGCGAGGCCGCGGAAAACGGGGCGGTCATTCAGGCTCCGGCTTACAGTGGCGGGCCGTTTACATCACCCGCGCGCTAACGGGAAGACCGCCCGGCACGGGCGCACCGTGGCCGGCCGCCGCGATATAGTGAAAAATACCGTGTTGTGCCCGCACGAATGGGCTGCAAACCCACGCCGGATGAAATAGATTCGGGCTTGGATCGAGACGGCCGGTGCGCCGCCGCGGCGAGGACGGAAGGCAAAAAGCGGTGTCGGTAGCGATCATAACGGGTTCAGGCGGTCTGGTCGGATCGGAGACCGCCCGTTTGTTCATGGACAACGGCCTGACGGTCGTTGGCATCGACAACGACATGCGCGGCAGGTTCTTCGGGCCGGAGGCAAGCACACGCTGGCAGACCGATCTGCTGGAAACCCGCCCCGGATACACGCACCATGCCGCCGATATTCGCGACGTCCCCGCCATCAACGCCATCTTCGCGCGGTTCGGCCGGGATATCGCTGTTGTGGTCCATTGCGCGGCGCAGCCGTCGCATGATTGGGCGGCGAACGATCCCGTTGCCGATTTCACCATCAACGCCAACGGCACGCAGACCTTGCTGGAAGCCACCCGCAAATATGCGCCGGATGCGGTATTTGTGTTCGTGAGCACAAACAAGGTCTATGGCGACCGTCCCAACCACTTGCCTCTGATCGAGATCGAAACGCGGTTCGAATTATCTCCCGATCACGTCTGGGCCGAACGCGGCTTCCCCGAGGACATGCCGATCGACGCCTGCCTGCACAGCCTGTTCGGCGCGTCCAAGGTTGCGGCCGACGTGTTGGTGCAGGAATACGGCCGGTATTTCGGCATGCGAACCGCCTGTTTTCGCGGTGGCTGCCTGACCGGGCCGGGCCATTCCGGCGCGCAACTGCACGGATTTCTGGCCTATCTGATGCGCTGCGCGGTCACGAACCGGCCTTATACGGTGTTCGGTTACAAGGGGAAGCAAGTCCGCGACAACATCCACGTTCGCGACGTGGCGGAGGCGTTTTGGGCCTTTTTCCAACGCCCAACCTCCGGCGCGGTGTTCAACCTCGGCGGCGGCCGCCATTCCAACTGCTCGATGCGAGAGGCGATCGCCATGGCGGAGGCGTTGACCGGCCGTCCCATGAACATCGTCTATGGCGACGACAACCGGACCGGCGACCATATCTGGTGGATCAGCGATGTCGGCAGGTTCCAGGCGCAATATCCGGAATGGCACTATCGCTATGACATACAAAGCCTGATGGCCGACATCCATGACGGCGTGCGATCCAGAGTGGGGACGGACTGAACGATGGCTTACCGCAAAATCCTGGTCACGGGCGGGGCCGGGTTTGTCGGGTCCCATCTGGCGCTGAATTGGAAACGGGAATTCCCCTCGGCCGAAGTCGTCGCTCTGGATAACCTGAAGCGCCGTGGCAGCGAACTGGCCGTGCCGCGCCTGCGCGCGGGCGGCGTTACGTTCCTGCACGGCGACGTGCGTATGCGCGACGATGTGGATGCGGCCGGACCGGCTGACCTTATCGTCGAATGTTCGGCCGAACCCAGCGTCCATGCCGGCTATGGGCAAAGCCCGGATTATTTGGTGAACACCAACCTGACCGGTCTGATCAACTGCCTGGAGCATGCGCGCCGGACAGGCGGCGATCTGCTGTTTTTGTCCAGCAGCCGGGTTTATCCCATCGCCGGGCTGCGCGCGCTGCCGCTGGTCCGCGAGGGGGACCGGCTGGTGCTGGCCGAAAGTAACGGGCCGGGCTGGTCTGCCGCCGGTATCGCGGAGACATTTCCCCTGACCGGTGCGCGGTCGTTATATGGCGCGACCAAACTCGCGGCGGAGTTGCTGATCGAGGAATATCGGGCAATGTATGGGCTGCGCGCGGCGATCGATCGCTGCGGCGTGATCGCCGGTCCCTGGCAAATGGGTAAAGTGGACCAAGGTTTCGTCGCGCTCTGGATGGTTCGGCATCTCTTCGGCGGCGCCCTGTCTTATAGCGGTTTCGGCGGCGACGGCGTGCAGGTGCGCGACATTCTCCATATCGACGACTTGTTCGCCCTGGCGATGCTGCAAACCGCCGATTGGGCGCGGTCGGATGGCGCCGTTTTCAACGTGGGCGGCGGCGCGGGCAACAGTGTTTCGTTGCGCGAATTGACCCGGCACTGCGCCGAACTGACCGGCCGGCGGCTGGACATCGGTTGCGATGCCGTAACACGGCCGGCCGACATACCCTATTACGTCAGCGATAACAGCGCGGTGACACAGGCCACGGGATGGCAGCCGCAACGCGGCATCGACACGATCTTGCGCGACATCCACGATTGGCTGATCGCAGGACGCGCTCAGCTCGAACCGATCCTGGGACTGTAACGATAATGCGGGTTATCTACGCGGACCCCGGTCTGCGCGACAATCTGGGGCACCACGCGAACTCTTGCCGGGCGATCCGGGCCGAACTGGTACGGCGCGGCGTAACGGTGGTGGTGCTGTCGCACACCGATATTATTCCAGACCTGCGGCAGGAATTGCAGGCCATCCCGGTGTTCCGAGCCTATACATACTGGCAGACCGACGGCGACCCGGTGTGTGGCTGGCTGAACTGCTTCGAGACATCGGTGCGGGCCACGACCGAGGATCTGGGCCGGATGCAGGGGATCGGCGCGGACGATATCGTCTATCTCAATTCCGCTCAGCCCGCGCAGTTCATGGCGCTGATCGAATGGACGAAGGCGCTGCCGGCGGATCGGCGGCCACGCGTCGTGCTGGAATTCGGCACCGATCCAGGAGTCGATCCGGAATTCGGATCGGGGGACAACGCGGGCAAATTCGTGTTGCGCACGCGCGATTACCGCACCGACCCGCGGGCCATGTTCTACCGGCACGCCGCCAGCCACCTGCTGGAAGCCGATATGGCTCGGTTTCATCTGACAACCTTCGATACGTCCGCGTCCGCCGTCTATGCCGTGCTGCTGGGGCGTTCGGTCGGGGTTCTGCCGCTGCCGCAATTCGCCAAAACCGCCCCGGTTGCGCGAGCCGGCCGGCGCCCGGTCGTCGTTTCGGTGCTGGGTCATCAGCGTCCCGATAAGGGCTATCATCTAATGCCCCAGATCGCTCGGTTGCTGCTGGCGCACGAGCCGGACATCGGGCTGCTGATCCATAACGGTGCGCCCGCTGTCATGCCGACGGTTCAGCAGGAAATGCGCGCTCATGCCGCCGTGGAATCGCGGATAACATTGAATGAGGAAGTCGCCGGTCCGGCGCTGTGGCAAGACCTTCTGGACCGATCCGATTTGATCCTCTGCCCGTATGAGCCGGCGCGGTTCGTGGCGTCTTACTCCGCGGTGGCGACCGAGGCACTGGCGAACGGAATTCCGGTCGTGGTGCCGGACGGGACCGCGCTGTCGCGGCTGCTGGATGCCTATGGCGGCCCTGGGACAGCGTTCGCGACCTACGATCCGGCCGGGATCGTCGATGCCACGCGGCGTGCGCTGGCCGATTTCGATGTGCTGGCCGATCGGGCGGCGGCGGCGGCCGAACGATGGACCGCAACCATGGGTGTCGGGAACATGGTGACTGCCTTGCTGGCCCATGGTTCCGTATGAAGCGATAAAACGACGATGAAAAAAAGACCCACGGGCACCGCGCGGCGGCAGGCCGATCATGTCCTGTTACCGTCTGGTGGGCAGGACCGCCGAACCGGGGTCGCCGAACGCTGAACGCCCGGACGGTTGCCGGGCGTCTGTTCAGACCCGGCGAAAGCGTCGTAATCGTAATGCCTGGGTAGGGGCGGGGGCACTCTTGGAGTCGTTTTTCAAAGCCACGAACAATCGGATATTGAACATCGCCGCGCGCGCCCGGCGTGCCGAGATCGATGCCCTGGTGCGGCAACAGTCGAACGAAACTGTCCTGTCCGGCCCGTTTGCCGGCATGCGGCTGCTGGCAAAGACATCGTGGCATGATGGCGATGCCGCCCCAAAATTACTCCGTTGCTATGAATCCGAGTTATTTCCCTTTGTCGAACGAGCAATCCGCCGCCAACCTGGGGTGGTGATCAACGTCGGCTGCGCGGAAGGCTATTACGCGATTGGTTTGGCACGCCGGCTGCCGGGCGCCAGGGTTTTCGCGTTCGACCTGGACGAAGCCGCCCAGACCATCTGCCGGGAGGCGGCCGCGGCCAACGATACCGGCAACCGCGTCGCCGTCGGCGGTCTTTGTTCCGCCGCGACGCTGGTCGAACTGGTCCGGTCCAACGCGGCGGAGCGCCCGCTGATCGTAATGGATTGCGAGGGCGGCGAGCGCGACCTGCTGACCGAGGCGGTGGTTGGCGAACTGCGGGCGTGCGACGCCATCGTCGAATGCCATGATTTCGCCGACCGCACGATCACGCCCATGCTGACGCAACGGTTCGGCGCGACCCACACTGTCGAGACCGTCAGCGAAGGGCCGCGCGATCCGGCGATGTTGCCGTTGCTGCGGCCATTATCGACGCTGGACCGGTACCTCGCCGTTTGTGAGTTCCGGCCGGAAACCATGAACTGGGTGATCGGCTGGTCGCGGGCCACGCGCGATCTGGACGACACCGCCACGGTGGACGACAAGCGACTTTCGTTGCCTCGCTAGAAAGCCCACGTCATGCAGGGCTTCCTCCGGACCTACGCCGATTCCGACATGCAACAATCCATGGACGCTGCCGTGGTGATCCCAACGGTGTTGCGCCCGCGATTGAAGCAGGCGCTGGAGAGTGTTTTCGCGCAAAATTTCCCGGGCCGGATTCATATCCTGATTGGGATCGACACGATCCGCGGGGATCTGGCGCTGATCGATCGGGTCTGCGCCGCGCGTCCGTCCAACTGCGTGGTTCAGGTGTTTTGGCCGGGATACTCCACGTCCACGCGCCATGGCGGGCTAACACCGCCGGGCGATGGCGGAGCGCTGCGGACGATTCTGACCTACCTCGCCAACGCGCGTTATGTGGCCTACCTCGACGACGATAACTGGTGGGATCCGAAGCACCTTTACCAAATGCGGCGGGCGATGGACGATGCGGAGTGGGCGTTCGCGCTACGTTGGTTCGTGCATCCCGAGACTCATCGTCCGGTATGCGTGGACATCTGGGAGTCGGTCGGACCCGGTCAGGGTGTATTCAGCGAGAAGTTTGGCGGCTTCGTCGATCCCAGTTGCCTGATGATCGACAAGGTGGCCTGTCCGCTGGCGCCACATCACTGGAATTTTCCGCTACGCGACGACCCGATGTCGGCGGATCGCAATGTGTTCGCGTTCCTGTCGCGGCAGCACAAGCCGCGCGGCACCGGCCAGCCGACCGTATTCTATACGCTGAACGCCAATGACGGGCTGCATCCGTTTCGCCTGAAATTGATGGGCCACACTTATGACGAGGCCGGCCGGCCGGCGGTTTGAACCGCCTGGCCGCCGTGTCAGCCCAGGCTGGTCCGGTTGCGCGCCACCGTCCGGGTCGTCGGATGATCCAGACCCAGCGCCTTGGTGTAGATCGCCAGCGCCCAGTCCAGCGCCTCCCGCGCCGAGAAGCCGTCGCCCATGTCCCTCAATACCCCCGCCAGATTGTTGACGTCGCGTCCCACGCTGGGGTGATCCTGGCCCAGTGCGGCCTCATCGATCGCCAGTGCCCGCTCGAACGCGGCCTGCGCGCCGTCCAGGTCGCCCAGGTCGTGCAGGATCAGGCCGAGGTGATTGATGTCGGTGGCCGCTTCCGGATGGTCCGCGCCCAGGGCCTCGGTATGCAGCGCGAGCGCCCGTCGCAGTTGCGATTGCGCATCGGCGAAGTCGCCGAGCTCGTGCGATAGCCGTCCCAGGTCGCGCAGGTCGTTGGCCAGGCCGGGATGGTCCGGGCCGGACAGTCGCTGGCGGGCCTCGATCGCCTGTTCCAGGTTGGCGTGCTGGGCGCGGAGGTCGTTCAGGCTGGGCATCGCCGATGTCCGTTTTGGCCGAGCGTTTGGGTCATGCCGGCGGATCAATACAGCCCGGCCGTTTCGTTGCAATCCCCTCCCGCCCGGACGACAGCGGGGCGATCTGACGCGACGGGAAAAACCCCGCTATAGTCCCCCCATGCCCGCCCCCGAACCACGCGCGAATCCGCTTCTGCTCGGTCATGCCGAGGCCGAGGCGACGATTCTGGATGCGATGCGCACCGGGCGGATGCATCACGCATGGCTGATCGCCGGCCCGGACGGCGTTGGCAAAGCCACGCTGGCCTATCGCTTCGCCCGCCGCCTGCTGGCCGGACGGCCCCTGGACGACTCGATGGCGCTCGATCCGGCGGACCCGGTGTTTCGCCGGGTGGCGGCCGATTCCCATGCCGACCTCAAGACCGTCGAACGGGTGCTCAACGACAAGACCAAACGCATGCAGGCCCAAATTCCGGTGGATAAAGTCCGCGAAATCAACGGGTTTATGTCGCTGACCCCGGCCGAGGGCGGTTGGCGCGTGGTCGTTGTGGATGGCGCCGATGAGATGAACGCCGCGTCCGCCAATGCGATTTTGAAAATCCTGGAGGAGCCGCCGGCACGGGCGATCCTGCTGCTGGCGTGTTCGGCACCCGGCCGGCTGCTGCCGACCATTCGCAGCCGCTGCCGCCGCCTGCGCCTGACGCCCCTGGCTAACCCGGATATGGCGACGCTGCTGGCCCGGTATCTGCCCCACCTGGACGCGGACGAACGGGCGCGGCTGATCGCGGTGGCGGACGGATCGCCCGGACGGGCGATGATGCTGGCCGAGGACGAGGGACTGAAGATCGCGGCGCTGGTCGATACGCTGCTGGCCGATTTGCCATCTGTTCCGGCATCGCGCGGGTATGAGATCGCCGACCTGCTGGGACGCAGCGATACAGGGTTTTCGACGTTCATGGATCTGGTACGGGCCGGCGTCGCGGCTGCCGTGCGCAGCAGCGTGCGGGGCAGGGGCGATCCGGGCCAGGTGCGGCTGGCGGGATTGCGGCCGCTGGATGCGTGGGGCGAGGTTTGGCAGGGATTGTCGCGGTTGCAGGAGGAGACCGAACGGTTCGCGCTGGACAAGCGCCAGGCGATCGTCGCGAGCATTGGGATGCTGACCGGCGCGGGATGAAGGCGGCCTGCTGGCGATTTCTGGCACGGCCGCTTA
This sequence comes from Pseudomonadota bacterium, assembly GCA_021805565.1. GTDB lineage: Bacteria > Pseudomonadota > Alphaproteobacteria > Acetobacterales > Acetobacteraceae > Rhodopila. The sequence continues at coordinate 100,738 of JAJZFA010000003.1, read as the reverse complement.
TGTATGCGGCATTCGACTGCCGGCGTGGCGGGGTATTGAGGGGGAACCGTGGAGACCAAGGACTTTGCGGACTCTTTCATTGGCCGTCTCGCCCGCGACGATTTCCACTCGGTAGGCTCGCTCACCGCCTATCTCGCCCTGCCGGAAAAGGAACGCGGCGGAGATGAAGCGAATATAATCGATAGCCGCGTCACCCGCCTCCTTCTCGAATCGCTTGGCTATGGTGGGGCCGAGATTGCATACAACGCGATCAAGGATAATTTGCGGCCGGATTTTACGATTACCATACGCGATTTTCCGGGGTGTTGTTTCATCGTCGAGGACAAAACCTCGACCGAACATCGTCTCGAATCCCATTACCCCCAGCTTGGCGGCTATATGGCGGCGTTTCGCTGCCCGCGGGGGCTTTTGGTCAACGGCGAACGCATCCTGGGTTATGACGATACCGGTCCCGTCAACGCCGCCACGCTACAGGTGGCGTTGCACGCCGCTATCCGTTTCTGGCGCGGCGAAGACATACAGGCCGCCGGCCAAACCGGCTGGGATGCGCTGCCGCAGATGAATCGTGACGCGCTGGCTGTTCTCTTGCGCCGTTATGGCCGGCCGGCGTTCGAGGGTGCCACTCGTTTGATCGAAGATCTAACGCTCGACCGGGAGGGCAATCCTCATCGGATCGACGGAACTAGCTGGAAGCACGGTCAGACCCGCATTCCGATGATCGATGCGCACGACGCCCCAGATCATCTGGTGCAAGTGGTTCAGGAGCTGATAGGCGAGTTGCGGGAGGATGTTGCTGTCCAGTTTGCTGTCCGGCAGGCCGAAAACGACACGTTCCGAACGGAGATCAGGCGGGCACCCGGTTCGGCGGCGGCGGCCGACGACATTATCAGCCAGCATGCTGACGGAATGCTGGCGCTTTGGCCGCGCGCTTCGGTTGAAAGCCGGAGCGACCTGCGCGAACGCCTGTACCGGGCCATGCGCGGCGATCTGCCGGATACTGAAATCGACAGCATCGCCGCCCTGATTCGCGTCGAAGTTTCGGGGCGTGCCGGCAACGGTGCCGATGCACTTTCCCGCGCGGCGGCCGAAGCGCGTGCTTTCGCGGTGCGATACAGCCGCCATGTCACCCGGTCGCGTGACCGCCACCTTGCCGGCGTTCAGGCTGTTGAAGCCTTCGAACGATGGCAGGCGGCGGTAGGAACATTGCTTTTGACCGGCGCCGCCCCGGAGAAAGTGCGCGACGAATACTTTGCCCAGACGGCCTATCTTGTTGTCGTCCGTATGCTCATGGTCCGGGTGTTGGAAGACAAAGGGCTGACACCGCGTGTCTTTACCAATGGCGGCGCCGCACTGTGGTTCCATAAGGTCGAACCGCATTACTTCAGCCTCGCCCGGGGCCGCAGCACGGCACGCCTGCTGGAAATCGCGTATGAGAACGCTCAAGCCACCTACGCCCACTTCTTCGACGATCACCGCGTGTTCGATTGGTATGTGCCAGACCGGATTACGGTCATTCGCGTCTTGCACCGCCTGGCCGGCTTCGACCTGTCAGCGATGGACCGCGACATCGTGGGCACGATTTACGGCCGCTTCGTAAACGAGCGTCATAAGCACGAACAAGGCATGTACTATACGCCGCGCAGTGTTGTCGCGTTCATCCTGGATCGCGTCGGTTGGTCGGGTGCGGCGACCGTTGGCGCGCGTTTGCTCGACCCTGCCTGCGGCTCTGGCGCCTTTTTGGTAGAGGCCGCGCGCCGGGCCGTCGAAGCGCACCGCGCGCAGGCCCGTGCCGAGGGCCACGCGGAAATTCCACCCGAACGGGTTCAGGCCGTGCTGGATTCTCTGCGCGACGGCTTGATTGGGTTCGACCTTAACCCCTTTGCCTGTGCCCTGGCGGAAATCAATCTGCTGGTGCAGGTGCTGGATTTGGTTGCCCACGCACACCGGCACGGCGAATCGGGCAGGCTCGAACGTTTTCGCATCTATGCAACCGATGCGCTTCGCGTGCTGCCCGCCGCCCGGGCGATCATGGAAATGGGCCTCGATCCGTCCGAGGCAGACGACCTGCCAGACGAAGAACAGGCCAAATCGGCGCTTGGCGCCTTCGCTGCCGGCTTCGACGCGGTTGTCGGCAACCCACCCTATGTCCGTGCCGATGAGGGGGCCGAAGGACTACTCCGCTACCGGCGGCAGGTCGAACACCACCCCGTTCTCGAACCGATGGGCATCCTGACGCAGAAATGGGATCTGTTCATTCCTTTCATCGCCCTTGGCCTGCATCTGCTCCGTCGCCCGGACGGCAGGCTTGGTATGATCGTGAGCAACGCCCTCGAGACTGTTCTTTACGCCGGCAGGTTGCGTCGCCATCTGGCGGAAACCGCTACGGTGCGGGAGGTGCATTTCTTCGAACCGCGCGTGAAGATTTTTGCCGATGCTGTTGTACGCAATACCATCCTGATCGCCGACCCCACGCCGCCAGCCGCCGATGGCATGACATTGCGCGAGTGGCACGCCGACGCGCCGCCGATGGCGGAACGCCGGCAGACGCTCTCGCAGACCGCATACGGCGCCGAGGTTTTCCGGCCGGTTCTACCCGCCTTGCGGGTACCCGTGGGCGTAACCGCTCATGCGATAAAGCACATCTGTTATGTTTCGGTCGGCATGGTCCTGAACGCGCACGAACGATTGGCTAAAGGCCAGTTCAGGCTCGATGACCTCCTCGCGGACAGGCCGGACGCCACGCATCCGAGGCCCTATATCGGTAGCGAGGATTTGCGCCTGCCCAACGCGGATATGGCGGATTTTCCCTTCGCGGCGATGAGGGTTCGCTATCTGGAATACGGCACGGCCCGCGTCCCGGCATTGATCCGCCGTCCGACATTTCCGGAATTGTACGACCGGGATAAACTGATGGCCGGCGAATTCGGTAGCGTGGTACATGATGATGGTACACTCGATCCGCTGGGTTACCTCGTCTGCAATCATTCCGTTTTCCAGTTTCTGCCATGGCACTCACTGTCCGGTGTCCGAAATCGCGCACTGACAGAGCGTGAACAAGATGTCGGTCGTCCGCGCTCTGAAATGGAGATTTTGTCTCCGTTGTATCCCTTGCCGTTTCTTGCCGGACTGTTCAACAGCAGCGCGTGGGCAACGATTATGATTGGTCGCGCCGCGACGTCGATCGCCGGCCGGTCCCAACCTAACGATTACGCCGATCAACCAATCCCGGTGCCCGAACCGGCAACTGGTCGCGCGGTTGGCGAAGCCGCCAGCGCGGCACGAACCGAAGGCCGAGCACTTGCCGGCCTGCTCGCGTCGGGATGGCAACGGCTGGCGCAAGGCTGGCGGTCGCCTCCCACGGTTGTGCCCGGCACGCAGCAGGCGGCGTTCGGGATCGCCCGCGCGCGATGGGGCCTGACCATCGAACGTCCAACGGCCCGCTGCTCCGCACTGCGGCGCGAAGGGGAGGTGTTCGTGTCTGGACAGCGCGTTGCCGCCCGGCTTGCCGCCGGTACTGACGATGCGGCTGCCGATTTTCTGCTGCGCGTATTGAGCGCCCAGGGGGCTAACACCCTACAGGTGCTGGACGCAGGCGCTGTCCCGATACCGCTTCGTCCAGTCGATGCAGCATCGGCCGAACGGGCGTTGTTGGCGGGTGAAAGGGCGGCGCTCGCCCGCGAGCAAGATATTCTGGGGCATCGGGCGGCAATCGACGCACTGATCACGCCGCTTTTCGAGGCCGTCCCGCATCCGCCGGTTGAAATCATCGGCCCCTTTCCTCAGAATCGCGAAAGCTCGTCGCGTTAACCGGTCCGGGACGTCCACTTTGCCGCGATCCCCGGCCCGTGGCGCAAACCGATTTGGCAGCGCGGTAGGCCGGGGCGCCCAGGCACGTTATAAGGCGCCGGAACGGTTCTGGACCATGCCGAACCCGGACGCCGCGCCTGAACCTGGAGAACGACTCCCCGTTGCTCCGGCACGATACGTTTGAAGAAGACCCATGACCCAACGCTGCTACGTCTCGACGCCGATCTATTACGTGAACGGGGCCCCGCATATCGGCCATGCCTATACCTCCATCGCCGCCGACGCGATGGCCCGGTTCAAGCGCCTGGACGGCTACGATGTGTTCTTCCTGACCGGCACGGACGAACACGGCCAGAAAGTGGAAAAGGCCGCCGCCGATGCCGGTGTCGATCCGCAAACCTTCACCGACCGGGTTTCCGCCGATTTCAGGGCAATGAGCGATGCCATGGGCGTGTCGTACGACGATTGGATCCGCACCACGGAAGAGCGTCACAAGATATCCTGCACCGAACTGTGGAAACGGATCGAGGCCAATGGCGACATCTACCTCGGCGAGTACGAAGGCTGGTACGCCATCCGGGATGAAGCATTCTACGATGAATCGGAACTGACCCTGCGTCCGGATGGGACGCGCGTCGCCCCCAGCGGGGCGCCCGTGGAATGGGTGAAGGAACCATCGTATTTCTTCCGGCTGTCCGCCTGGCAGGACCGGCTATTGCAACTGTACGAAGACAACCCGGACTTTATCGCGCCCAGTTCGCGCCGCAACGAAGTCATGAGCTTCGTCAAGGGCGGGCTGCTCGATCTGTCGGTCAGCCGGACCACGTTCAACTGGGGCATTCCGGTGCCGGACGCGCCTGGACACGTCATGTATGTCTGGCTGGACGCGCTGAACAACTACCTTACCGGCTGCGGCTTCCCGGACGAAAACGCCGCTCGCTGGCATTTATGGCCGGCCGACGTGCATTTCGTGGGCAAGGACATCATCCGGTTTCATGCGGTCTATTGGCCGGCCTTTGTCATGGCGGCCGGATTGCCGCCGCCCAGGCGAGTCACGTCCAACGGCTGGTGGCTGATGGATGGCGAAAAGATGTCGAAGTCCCTTGGCAACGTGGTGGAACCGCGCCAACTGGCGGCGATTTTCGGCCTGGACCAGATTCGCTATTTCCTGCTGCGGGAAAAGCCGTTCGGGGCCGACGGTTCGTTGAGCCATGCCGCCATCATCAGCCGGATCAACGTCGATCTCGCCAACGATCTGGGCAACTTGGCGCAGCGGACGCTGTCGTTGGTCGCCCGGAATTGCGGTGGTATGCTGCCGCCTCGCGGTCCGGCGACCGGCGACGACAGCGCGCTGCTGGGGGCCGCCGACGCGCTGCTGGGCCTGGTTCGTACACATATCGACCGGCAGACCTTTCACGACGGGCTGGAGGATATCTGGAAAACGATACGATTAGCCAACGGATATATCGACCGGCAGGCGCCGTGGGCGCTGAACAAGACGGACAAAGCGCGGATGGGTGCCGTGCTGCGGGTGCTGATCGACACCGTCCGCGTGGTCGCCACGCTGCTGCAACCGTTCATGCCCGCCAGCATGGAGCGAATGCTGGATCAGCTCGGCGTGCCGCCCGGCCCGCGCGGGTTTGCGACGCTGGCCAATCCGTTGGCCGATGGGGAAATGTTGCCGTTGCCGCAAGGCGTATTTCCGAGGTATGTGGAGCCCGCCGCCTGATGCTGATCGATAGCCACTGCCACCTGGACTATTTCACCGACACCGAACTGCCCGCTGTTCTGGCTCGGGCGAAGGCGGCCGGCGTGGGCGAGATGGTCACGATCGGCACCACCCTGGCGCAGTCCGGACGGCTGCCGCCGATGACCGAGGCGCGCGCCAATCTGTGGTGCACCGTCGGCGTGCATCCGCATCATGCCGCCGAGGCGCCTATCCCAATGCCGGAGACCCTGGCGGCCCTGGCCCAGCATCCCAGGGTGATCGGGATCGGCGAATCCGGGCTGGATTATTTTTACGACAAGTCCCCGCGCGACATCCAAGCGGAGAACTTCCGCGTCCACATCCAGGCCGCCCGGTTGGCTGGCGTGCCTCTGTGCATTCACGCGCGCGATGCCGACGACGATATCGCGTCGATTTTACAGGATGAGCGCGACAGAAAAGGGGCGTTCGACTTTCTGCTGCACTGCTTCAGCTCGACCCGCCGGCTGGCGGAGGCGGCGCTGGCGATGGGCGGGTATCTCAGTTTCTCCGGCATCCTGACGTTTCCCCGGTCGGCCGAATTGCGAGACATCGCCCGAGACGTGCCGCCGGACCGGCTTTTAGTGGAAACCGATGCGCCATATCTGGCCCCGGTACCGTTTCGCGGCAAGCGCAACGAACCGGCCTGGGTGGCCCATACGGCCACGGTATTGGCCGGGGTGCGCGACATGACGCCGGACGCCCTGGCCAAACTGACCACGGACAATTTCCGCCGCCTGTTCCGGAAAGCCGCCGCATGAAGGTGACGCTGCTGGGAACCGGCGGGTCCGCCGGGGTGCCGATGATCGGCGGCGCCGACGGCAGCGGAAACTGGGGCGAATGCGATCCGGCGGAGCCGCGGAACCGCCGGACGCGATCGTCGATCGTGATCGAAAACACCGCAAACCGGCGGCTGTTGGTCGATACCTCGCCGGATATGCGGAACCAGTTGCTGGATTGCCGGATACCGGGCGTCGATGCCGTGCTGTTCACCCATGCGCATGCGGATCATATCACGGGGATCGACGATGTCCGCATCCTGAACCGGATCGCCAACCGGCCTTTGCCCGCCTTCGCCACGGCCGAGACGCTGGCCGAGATCGTGAAGCGGTTCGGATATGCGTTCCGGCCCTGGGAACCGCCGCACTTCTATCGCCCCGTTCTGGAAGCAAGGACCGTTCTGCCCGGCGATCTCTTCGGCGCCGCCGGCTGCGCGGTTCGGGTGTTTGCCCAAAGCCACGGCAAGGTCGAGACGCTTGGATTGCGGTTCGGGCCGTTCGCCTATTCCACCGATGTCGTGGAGCTGAACGACGATGCGTTCGCCGCGCTGTCTGGGGTGGATACCTGGGTGGTGGGCTGTTTTCTGCGTCACGGGCCGCACTGGACCCACGCGGACCTGGATAAGGTCCTTGGCTGGACCCGCCGGCTAAAGCCGCGCCGCACCGTGCTGACCCATATGGGGACCGAGATGGACTGGGCCTGGATGCAGGCCAATCTGCCGCCCGGTGTCGAGGCCGGTTACGACGGCATGGTGCTGGAAATCGGATGATGTGCCATGGAGGCGGATGGCGCGGGCTGCCGCAATGTGCGGAATTCGCCGGTCAGGCAGAACCGCCGCGGCGCCGGCACCGATGCCCCCGGTATTACAAGACCGCGGTTAGAATGACGATGCCAGGCTTGCCGGGCCGGCTTGCATTGCTGGCCGCGGCGCTGGGCGGGCCGGTGAAATTCTCGATACGAACCTCAACGGCGGCGCCCGCCAGATTGCACCCGGTGTAGGTTGTGCCCCAACCAAGAAGAGCGGTGTCCCCCATCGCACCGCCAAATGGTCCCGCAAATCCCAGCGCATTGGCGCATCCCTGCAAATCGGCCATTTTGCGCCACGGTGCCTAAGGGCGCCGGATCGGTGCCTCGGGTCTGTATCGTCCGTCCCTGGCCCAGCCTATAACCCGGTTCGCAACAGACACCGGACGACGAGACCGCGCATGAGCAATCAGACCACCAATAAAATCCCCGCCACCCTAATCCCAGGCGACGGCATCGGTCCCGAGATCGTGGAAGCGGTTGTTCAGGTGCTCGATGCGCTGGGTGCTCCGTTCGCCTGGGATCGCCAAACCGGTGGTTTGGCCGGCATCGCGGCGGGCGGGGACCCGCTGCCGGCCGCCACGCTGGACAGCATCCGCCGTACCGGACTAGCGCTGAAAGGCCCGCTGACTACTCCGGTCGGTGGCGGCTTCAGGTCGGTTAACGTGCGCCTGCGGGAAGAATTTCATCTGTTCGCCAATTTGCGCCCGGCCCATACGCTGGTTCCAGGCGGACGGTTCGACAATATCGATCTGATCCTAATACGCGAAAACCTGGAAGGCCTGTACGTGGCGTTCGAGCATTACATCCCCATCGGCGACGACCCGCACGCCGTTGCGATCTCGTCTGGCGTGAACACCCGCGACGGGTCGCGGCGGATCGTGCGCTATGCCTTCGAACACGCGGCGAAACTGGGGCGCAAAAAGGTCACGCTGGTTCATAAGGCAAATGTCCTGAAGGCGCTGACCGGCGTGTTCCTGGAAGCGGGACGGGAGATCGCCAAGGACTATGCCGGCCGGATCGAATGCGACGACCGGATCGTCGATGCCTGCGCCATGCAGTTGGTGCTGAATCCCTGGCAATTCGATGTAATCGTGACGACGAACCTGTTCGGCGACATTCTGTCCGATTTGATCGCCGGCCTGGTTGGCGGCCTCGGCGCCGCGCCTGGCGCCAATATCGGCGAAAAAGCCGCGATCTTCGAGGCTGTTCACGGATCGGCCCCCGACATCGCCGGCAAGGGCCTGGCGAACCCGACGGCGCTGCTGCTGGCCGCTGGGCTGATGCTGGATCATGTCGGCCTGACCGGCCACGCGACCCTGTTACGTTCGGCGATCGACCGGGTGCTGAACCAGGACAACATTCGCACCGGCGATCTGGGCGGTTCGGCGTCCACCGGCGATTTCGCCAAGGCGCTGGTGCAGCGGGTCAGTTCGGTCTGCTGACGCAGGGCGTGCCGGTGCCGCCCTCAGGAATTGCTCTACAATAATCGCTACGAGCGGCAGCGTCGGGCAATCCCCAAGCTCAGGTTTTGCACGGCAACTTTGCTGGCGTGCCGACGCACTTATTTGCCAGCGTTGCCTTACGGCGTGCCCGGTTCGCCCAGGTCCCACCACAGGCCCGCGAAGGCAGCCAGACCCTCCCTGGCGGATGCAATCGGCAGGTGTTCGTTGGGGCCATGCTGCTGGCAGCCGTTGTAGCTGTGCGGGATCCATACCAGCGGCACACCGAGGTAATCCACAAACACATCCCCCGGCAGCCCGCCGGACGAATTGGGAATGATCTGGACGTGCGTGTGCAGCGTTTTTTCCATGCTGGCGGCAGCCCAGCGAACCCATGGATGGCCAGGATCTGTGCGGCTGGCCGGCATGCGGACACCGGCGTTTTCGATGCGCACGGCGTGGAAATCGTTGCTGTCCAGATGCCGGCGCAGGGCCGCCTCGAAGCCGGCTGGATCGCTGTCGGTCGTATAGCGTATCTGGCAATGGGCGCGGGCGTCCGGGGCCACGGCGTTAACCGGGTTGGCCGGCTGGCCGGACAGCAGTGCCAGTATGATGAAGCTGTTCCAGCCATAGATTTTCTCGGCCGGTGTCAAACCCGGTTCGCCCCAGTCCGGGTCGATGCTGGCCGCTTCGCCGCCACCGCCGGCCTGGCAGCCATTCAGCACCGCGCGGATCGCCGCCGGCACGCCGTTCGCGGGTAGCCAGTCGCGTACCAAAATTTTGCCGTGCCGGTCCATCGCCGATGCCAGCGCGTGGCTCAGGACGATCGCCGGGTCCGTTGTCAGGCCGCCCCAGTGGCCGGAGTGGACGCCGCCCGGCCGCAAAGATACCACCAGATCGAAATGGTAGGTGCCGCGGGTGCCGGTGGCGATGGTGGGCAGGTCCGGCATCGCCCGGGGGCCGTCGCTGGCGATCAGCACATCGGCCGCCAATCGGTCCGCCTGAGCGGCGACGAAGGCCCGCAAGCCGGCCGAACCGCGTTCCTCGCTGGTTTCCAGGATCATTTTCAGGTTGAACCCCAGCGCGTTGTCGCGTTCGGCCAGCACGGCGTCCAGCGCGGTCAGATTAAGCGCGTGCTGGCCTTTGTTGTCCGCCGAACCGCGGCCGTACCAGCGACCCGCGTCCTCGGTCAGCGTCCACGGGGATAGGCCGGGGCGCCACTGTTCATCCAGGCCGAGCACGGTGTCGCCATGTGCGTATGTTAAAATTGTGGGGCGATCGGGACCTTCCAGCCGTTCGGCGAATAGGATAGGGCCGAATCCAGGTTCCGGATTTGGATGGATTTCCGCCGTGAAGCCCATACGGCGCAGCCACGGCTGGATTGCGTCCGTCAGATATCGGCGTACGTCGCCAGCGTGAGCGGGGTCCTGCGACGTGCTGGGAATCGCGACCAGGGCCGCGAGCCGGTCGCGGAATCCGCCGGTGTCGAAGCCTGTCAGTGCGCGCGCCAGGGCGCCATCCCGCGATGCCATGTGTCAGCCCTCCGGTGTGTGCTGTCGGCATAGCCTAAGCCGGCTGGGGTGGAATGGGAACGTGCTTATCGATCCTGTTCAGCCGAACGTCGTCCGGTAATCCGGCCCGTGTCGCGTTTGTTTCAGATATGAGCGGATGTTGGCGCTGCCTTCCCTGGCGCAATACCCCACTGGCGGTCACCGGGCGGCATGGACTAAGTCTGTCGCTGGTCTTTCCGGGGAACCCAGGTCATGCAGCCAGTTACGCCATCCGCGAAACGCTACGATACCGCCACAATCGCCTTTCACTGGTTGACCGCGATCCTGGTGGCGACCCAGTGGTTGGGTGCCCAGACAATCGACTGGTTTCCGAAGGGGCCGCTGCGGGTCGATGTGCGATCGCTGCATATCACTGGCGGCGTGCTGCTGGCAGCCATCCTGCTTGGCCGGGTGGTGTGGCGCCTGACCGGCGGCCGGCGTTTACCGCCATCCGACCGGGGCGTGCTCCAGATTCTCGCCAAAGCAACCCACTGGGGTCTGTACCTGCTGCTCGGGGTGATGATTTTGGTCGGTCTCTTCGTGGCCTGGGCGCAAGGCGCCAGCATTTTCAATCAGTTCAACCTTCCAACCTTCGATCCGAACAATGATGCGCTGCCCGATCAGGCGCAGGATATTCACGCCATTATCGGCTGGATCATCGTCGCGGTGGCGGGCCTGCATGCTGCTGCCGCGCTGTTTCATCGTTACGTGATGCGCGACGGGGTGCTGGCCAGGATGCTGCCGCGCGGTGGCCGGTAACGGCTGGACACATTCGGGGGCATCGCCATCTTGGCGTGCCCCCATCCGTATCGCCCCCCGTGCGCGGGCCAGCCGTCGCGGTGCGGCTAGGCCAGCCGATCGTTGAACTGGATCGCCGGTTGAACGTCCGTGAACTTGGGAATATCGCCGAACACCGCCGCGCCGTGGGCATCGACCGCCGACTTGAATGCTCCGGCACTCTCGAAGTCCAGCAGCGCGATAACCAGAAAGCCGGCCGGATCGCCGCTTGGGGAACCGGTACCCTGTAGAACCTGCGTGTGCTTCAACCCCAACGGGCCGAACAGCGAGTTCACCAGCGGAATATGAGACTTCATATAATAATCGGTGTCGAATTTTTGGCCTGGGCCAACCGGATACATAACAGATACGATCATTGCTTTGTTCCCTTCCTCGTTGATGCTGTTTCCGCGCCGGTATGGTTGCCAAGTTCATGAGATGCGGGTGTGGCGGCGCGGGGCCTCGAGTAAATCCCATTTGGGCACGCCGCGCCAGCCGCCAGTTACGGGCGTTTTCAGCGATGACGGGTGGATTGCCCGGTTTCGTATCCGGGCAGGCCGGGCAGGTCCGCCGCGACCGCCGCGATCACTGTATTCCAGTCGTCCGGCCGCGATTGCCGGTAAATGCGAAGCGATGGATACCATGGGCTGTGGCGACGCCCGGTCAGCCATCGCCAGTCCGGATCGAAACGGTCCAGCAGCCAGACCGGTTTGCCCAGCGCGCCCGCCAGATGGGCTACGGCGGTATCGGCCGCAATGACAAGGTCCAGTGCCGCTATCAGGGCCGCGGTGTCGGTCAGGCCGGTCATTTCATCCATGATGCAGGTCAGGCCAGTTCCCGGAAGGCGGCCGCCGGCGTCTTTTTGCAGGCTGACGAAATGGCATCCCGGCACCGCCAGCAGCGGCGCCAGCCGATCCGGCGGCAATGAGCGTTGACGGTCGCGCACCATCGCCGGATCGCCCGCCCAGACCAGGCCGATCCGGAGTCCGGGTTTGCCCATCGCGGCGAGGCGGGCATGGAAAACATCCGTCTGTGCAGGATCGGCATACAGATACGCCGGGGCAGCAGGGATGGTTGCGAGTGTCGTCCCCAGCGCCAAGGGAAGGCTTTGCATCGGACAGTGTACATCGAACGGCGGCAACGGCTCGCCGCGCGCGACGATCAGGTCTGCGCCGGCCAGGCCGGACAGCAGCCGGACCAGCGCCGGCTGGACTTCCAGGATCGTGCGCCATCCGCGTGCGGCGGCAAGGGCGACGTAGCGGCAGAATTGGATCGTGTCGCCCAGGCCCTGTTCTGCATGGATCAGCAGCGTCGGGCCTGACCCAGCCGGCCCGTGACCGGGTGTGTCACCAGGGCTCGGCAGCTCTGGCCCGGTTTCCCGGCCGGCCGTATTTCGATGCACGTGGCTCGCCGCCTGACCATACCATTGGGGCTGGGCGAAATCGCGCCGGACGGGTGCCATGGCGGCCGTCCGCCAGCGCCACTCATAGGCCGGCCAGCCTTCTGCCATGTCGCCAAGCGCCAGCAGGGCGATGGCGAGATTATAGTTCGGATTAGGAGCGTCCGGTGCCCGCGCGACCGCCGCTCGGAAGCAGGCGATGGCGTCGTCCAGCCGCCCCTGTGCCTTCATGACAGTGCCGAGATTGTCATGCGACCGGGCCACATCGGGCCGCAGCGAGATCGCTGTTCGATAACAGGCAGCGGCTTGTTCCAACAGCCCGGCATCCGCCAGCAGCGTCCCCAGCCCGTCGTGCGCTTCGGCCAGGTCTGGGCGCAGCGCGATGGCGGTCTGCCAGCAGGCGGCCGCTTCGCCGCACTGACCCAGGCGCTCCAGGACGGCGCCAAGGTTGTTGTGAACTTCGGCGATGTCCGGCTGGAAACCGAGTGCCTGACGGTAACAGCCGGCCGCTGCTTCCAGTTGCCCGGCTTCCGCCAGGGCGGCACCCAGGTTGTTGTGCGCGTCGGCGTAAGATGGCCGGAGAGAGACTGCCCGGCGATAGCAGGCAACGGCCTGCTCTGGCTCATTCAGGGCGGCATGTGCGTTGCCGAGTGCGTTGTAGGCCTCGGCGAAGTCCGGTTTGAGCGCGATGGCCTTGCGCAGCCAGGCCGCCGCCTCGCCGGCCTGATTTTGCCCGAGCAAAGCGGTGGCCAGATTATGACAGGCCTCGGGGTATCGAGGCTTGAGGACAAGCGCCCGGCGATAGCAGGCGATCGATGCATCCGGTTTGCCCAGCGCGTTGAAAGCGTTCCCAAGGTTCGTGTGGTACAACGCAACGGTACCGTCGGCCGCGATCGCCCGGCCGATCAGGTCCTGGGCGAGATCGGGGCGTCCAACCTGTAGTGCCAGAACCCCCAGCAGGTGCAGGCTGTCGGCATGCTGTGGATGAACCGCCAGAACCTGGCGATATAAAGCATCGGCTTCTCGCGCTTTGCCGGCCTGGTGATATCGCACGGCAGCGGCAAAGTCCGCCTGTGTGGCCGGCGTCAGCCTGCCAGGTTTGGGCATGGGCCGTTTCATGGCGTTTCGGTGGGTTTGGCCGTTCATGTCTGCTGCGTCCGGTTGCGGCCGATGCCTGGTGTCCTGCCCCTGAAATGCCTACCAATTTCAGGGGCAGGACATTGACAACAAAGAACGAGCGTCCCGGTACACGATGACGACATGCGCGAAACGAGACACTAAAATGGCATCATGATATCCATCATCTGCTGGCCCCATCGCGAGCGCTGAAGGTCGGTCAGGTTGCCCCTGCCCCCATAGGAAATGCGCGCCTCCGCCATCCGGTCATGCGGCACGGTGTTGTCGGAAGCAATGTCTTGCGGCCGGATAACCCCGGTCACCCGCAGGTCGCGCAATTCGCTGTTGACCATGAATTCCTGGCGGGCCGCGACCACAAGATTGCCGTTGGCAAGAACCTGGGTGATGATTCCGGCAAGCCGCAGGGTGACGGCTTCGTTGCGTTGAATTTGTCCGCTGCCGATATTGCTGTTAACGCTGTTGGCCGATACCAGCGAGGACATGGTGGTTGTTTTCGGCACGATCGATTCCAAGCCGAACAGGTTTGGCAATCCGGCGGTTTCGTTGCTGATGCGGCTGGCGGTGGTGTCGTTCGTCAGATTGGCGGAATCGTTCATGTTGACCAGAACGGTGACGATGTCGCCGACCTGAGCCGCCCGCTGATCCTTGAAAAACGCGCGCGAGCCATAGCGCCACAGCGAATCCGCCTGTGGCGGCGGCGGATGGGGTGCCGGCGAGGGCATGGTGAGCGGCCGCCATTTCGGGTCTTTGGTCGGATCTTCGGTCGGGCTCATTTCAGGGGGCCGGCCAACCTCGGCGAGGCGGCTGAGCGTGCCGCATCCGGTCAGCACGGCGGCACACAGGCACAGAACCGGCAGCGCGGTCATGGCACGCGGGCCGCGCGGGCGTGACGGGGTATCCGACCGGATGGCCGGCCATCGCTCGGTGGACTCCCGCTGACCGGCGGTCTGCGAGCCGTATGCGAATGTCCAGTCGCGCGTTGCCAATTTCGTCCATCCCGCATGAACCCGATGCCTTCGGGGGGCCTTCGGTCGTGGCAACGATACCGTTGGAAGGTTGATAAACCGTTAACGGCCCGCGGTGCCGTTGTGCGCGCGTGTGTTCCACGGTGGCCGGTTGCGGCCGTGGCCATCGAGCCTGGCTATGGCAGCAGTTTGCCGGGGTTCATGATGCCGGCCGGATCGATCGCCGCCTTGATCCGTTGCATCAGCGCCAGTTCGGCACCGCCGCGCCAATCGGGCATCATATAGGGCTTCAGCTTGCCGATGCCGTGTTCGGCCGAGAAACTGCCGTCGTATGCCCGCACGACCGCGTTGACGGTGTCCATGATCGCGTGATCCTGCGCCAGAAACCATGCCGCATCCGATCCGGCGGGCTGTTCCAGATTGAAATGAATGTTGCCGTCGCCCATGTGGCCGAACGGAACCACGCGGACGCCCGGCATCAGTGCATGGCATGCCGCCGTGGCCTGGCGGATGAAAGCGGGTACTTTCGATACTGGAACCGAAACATCGTTCTTGATGCTGGCGCCTTCGCGTTTCTGTGCCTCGGAATGTTCCTCCCGCAACCGCCAGATGGCCGAGCGCTGGGCCTCGGATGCGGCGATGGCCGCGTCCAGAATGGTGCCGTCGGTCAGGGCCTGTTCCAGGATTTGTTCCAGCATGCCGCGCAGGCCGGCGCCGGGGCGGGGCGAGGCCAGTTCGGCGAGAACGTAGAACGGCGCGGCGGACTCCAGCGGCAGGACAGCACCAGGGATATGTTTCAGTACGAATTCGGTACCGAGGCCGGACATCAGTTCGAACGCGCTGACAGACGCCGCGTCATATGTCTGAAAACGGGTGAACAGGGTTAGCGCGGCGTCCGGCGAGTCCACGCCGCACAGGGCGACGGCGACTTCTTTCGGCCGCGGCACCAGTTTCAGCACAGCGGCGGCGATGATACCCAGCGTGCCTTCCGATCCGGTGAACAATTGCCGCAGGCAGTATCCGGTGTTGTCCTTGCGCAGCCGCCGCAGGCCGTTCCAGATCGTGCCATCCGGCAAAACGACTTCCAGGCCAAGCACGAGATCGCGGGCGTTGCCGTAACGAACGGTGTTGTTGCCGCCGGCGTTCGTCGCCAGCACGCCGCCGATCTGCGCGGTGCCCTCGGACGAAATCGACAGCGGCAGCAGGCAGCCTTGTTCGGCGGCGGCGGTTTGCGCGGCCTTCAGCGTGACTCCGGCTTCCACCGTCAGCGTCATGTCGGCTGGATCGAGATCGCGAATACGGTTCAATCTGGCGGTGGAGACGATCAGTTCGGACCCGTTTTCGTCCGGGACGGCGCCACCGACCATCGATGTGTTGCCGCCCTGCGGAACGACCGGCGTACCGGCGGCGGCGCATAATCCAATCACGGCGGCGAGTTCGTCCGTCGTGCCGGGCCGGATGACGGCGCTGGTGCGGCCCTGGTACAGGCGCCGCCAATCCCCGGCATAAGGTTCGGTATCGGTTGGATCGGTCAGCATACCCCGGTCGCCGACGACGGTCCGGATTGCGCCGAGCAGGGCCGCGGTGGGGGGGGGCTTGTGTGGCATGGGCGGTTCCTCTCCGCACGCGGTTTAGCGCGGACGGTGGCCGTGCGCCACTGCCGGGCCAACGCGGCGGACGGCTGGGCTGGCACCAACGGGCGGATGGTGCCAGCTTCGAAAACCCTCCAACCGGTTGGAACCGAAAATCAGCCGGGAATGCGCACTGGCATCGACCGGATGCCGCGGATGAAGTTGGAATAGACGCGCTGCGCGTCGCCAACCACTTCGACCTTGGGGAACCGCGCCAGCATTTCCTGCAACAAAATCTTCAGTTGCAGTTCCGCCAACCGGTTGCCGACGCAGCGGTGGATGCCGAATCCAAACGATAGATGCTGGCGCGGACGGGCGCGATCGACGATGAAGCTATCGGGGTTTTCGATCGCCTCGGGGTCGCGATTGCCGGACAGGTACCACATCACGACCTTGTCTCCGGCCTTGATTTGTTTGCCGCCGAGTTCGATGTCGCGCGATGCGGTACGCCGCATGTGGATCACCGGAGTCTGCCAGCGGATGATTTCCGACACCGCACTGTCAACCAACGCGGGGTTGGCTTGCAGCTTGCTGTATTCATCGGGAAACTGGTTCAGCGCCAGCACCCCGCCGGTCATGGAATTGCGCGTCGTGTCGTTGCCGCCGACGATCAGCAGGACTAGATTCGCCAGAAATTCCCGCGGCGGCATGTCACGGGTGGCCGCGCCGTGCGCCAGCATCGACAACAGGTCGAATTTCGGCGGCTGGCCGCGGCGCTCGTTGAAAAGACGGCCGATATACTCGGCCATTTTCTTCAATTCGTCGAACCGTTCTTGTTCCGAATGAACCGGCGATTCCGGGGCGTTGACATTGCAGATCGCCACGTCGGACCAATAGGTCAGCTTGGTGCGTTCCTCGAACGGGAAGTCGAACAATGTCGCCAGCATCATCGTCGTCAGCTTGACAGAGACTTCCGCCACCCAGTCGAAGGTTTGATTCCGGGGTAGCCCATCCAGCACCATCTGGGCCCGTTCGCGGATCAGCGGTTCCATATTTGCCAGATTTGCGGGAGCGACGATCGGGCTGGCTACTTTGCGCTGATCGTCGTGGCGCGGCGGATCCATCCGGATGAAGCTGGGACGCGCCATTTCCTTCGGCGGTTCCTCGATCTGGATACCGCCGATTTCGCTGGAGAAGGTATCATGATTCACTTCGCAGTGCATGATGTCCTTATATTTCGTCACGGCCCAGTAAGGCCCATACGGGCCTCCCGCCACATGGTGGACGGGGTCCTCCCGCCGCAGCCGTTCGAAATACGGATGCCAGGATTCGTTCTGGTACATGCTGGGGTCGGAAACGTCCAACTCGGACAGCGGCACGGCATAGGCTGGGCTGGTCGGATCGATATGGACGGGTGCGTTCATTGTTGGCCTCCCTTTTGGCACGTATCCAATACAACGCGGTAAGCGGCGTCAAGTTATTTGGCCTTGCCAAAAAAATCGCTGGCACGAGGGACTGGTGGCCAGGCCGTGCAGGCGGAAATTTCCAGCCATGGACGGTTCGTCCGGCACCGGACCTGTCTGGCTTCCGGGAATGTGCCTTGCCGTGCGATAACGACTTTGGAACCTGGGAAAAGGAATGCAGCGATGATTACCCTGTATGGAATGGGAAGCCCCAACGTCGTCAAAATCTACATCGCCCTGGAGGAACTGGCGCTGCCCTACGCAGTGGAGCCCGTGGACGTCTTCACCGGCAAGCAGTTCGGCGAAGCGTTTCTGCGGCTGAATCCCAACGCCAAGGTGCCGGTTATCGTCGATCCGGATGGGCCCGGCGGCAAGCCTTACACCGTCTTCGAATCGGGTGCGATCCTGCTGTATCTGGCGGATAAAACCGGAAAGCTGCTGCCGCCGGACCCGGTCGCTAAATTCGATGCCATTCAGTGGCTGATGACCCAGATGTCCACGCTGGGGCCGATGTTTGGACAGTATGTGCACTTCCTGCGGTTCGCGCCGGCGGGCAACGAGTATTCCAAGAGCCGCTATTTTACGCAGACGCACCGCGTTTGCGAGGTGATCGATCGGCGCCTCGCGACGGCGGACTATCTGGCTGGACCGGACTATTCGGTCGCCGACATCGCGACTTTCCCCTGGATGCGGGCGATCCCAACGCTGCTGGGCGCCCCCAGCGCGGCGAAATGGCCGAACATCGCCCGCTGGGTGAAAACCATCGACGACCGGCCGGCGGTAAAAAAGGCGCTGGCCGAGGTGGACGCGGTGCGCGCGCGCACCACGACGTTCGACAAGGCCGAGGCTGTCACGCTCGATAAAGTGTTCGGCCGCGGCCAGTTCGCGGCAGTTTAGCCCGGCCTCGAGGCGCTGGCCCCGGTCATGGCGGAAGGATGACCGGGCGGTTCCGGACCGGATTGGAAAGGATAACGCTTTGACCGGCTTTTCACTGCATCCCATTGGTACATTGCATACGCCCTGGCACACGATCGGTGCATGCCCGCGCAATGGCCGGCAACCCAACCCGGCGCCGGTCTGCACCGTGAAACTGTTTCCCGCGTTCGCCGCCGGGATCGAAAGCCTTGACGGTTTCTCCCATCTGATACTGCTGTACTGGGTCGGGTCCGCGTCGCAACCGGCACTACGGTTCACGCCGCCGTTCGATTCCCGGCCGCGCGGTGTGTTTTCGACGCGGGCGCCTTGCCGTCCCAACCCTATCGGGCTGTCGGTCGTCGCCCTTGACGGAGCCGATGGCCCGGACACGCTGAAAGTTCGTTATCTAGACTGCATCGACGGGACGGCGCTGCTCGACATCAAGCCATATCTGCCGACAACCGATAGCGAACCGGCGGCCACCATGGGCTGGTTGAGCCCGCATGCCACACGGACCCAGGGCGGCGCACCGCACTGAGCCTTGGCTTAACCGGCAATCGCAGCGCACACGGGCGCCGATATCGCCGGTGCCGCGCTAAAACAGCGCCGCGACCTTGGTGCCGACGATGTAAAGGCCGATCAGGAACGGAATACCCACCACGAGCCAGGCCAGAAGGCCGCGGCTTCCAAACTCGCCGCGCGCGGCGATCTGGGCGCCGGCTGCCATCGGTTCCTCGCGCCGCAGCGCCCGTTCGCGCGCCAGTTGCGCTTCCGTGGCGTGATATTTCGCATCCACCGGCGAAACGAACAGATTGCAGACCAGCCCGCCAAACAGCAGGAACGCCATGACATACAACGTGATGTCGTAAACGAGGTTATGGGCGACCCCGTGATCGATCTGGAACTGACGCAGGCCGGCGATCAGGGCGGGACCGGCGACCCCGGCGACCGACCATGCCGTGATCAGGCGCCCGTGAATCGCGCCCACCATTTGGGTGCCGAAGATGTCGGCAAGGTAAGCGGGCACGGTCGCGAAGCCGCCGCCATACATGCTCAGAATAATGCAGACCGACAGCACGAACAGCGCGGGCACGCCCAGATGTCCCCACGTCGGCAACAGGCCATAGACGACGATGCCGATGACGAAAATCAACGAGTACATGGTCTTGCGGCCAATCCTGTCCGAGAGCGAGGCCCAGAAGATACGGCCAAGCGCGTTGAACAGGCTGATCAGGCCGACAAGTCCGGCGGCGGCGGCGGCGATTTCGGCTTTTTGCGCACCGGTCAGGGCGGCGACCGTATCGACCCCGACCAGTTTGGCGCCGAACACGTCCTGTAGCATCGGGCTGGCCATGGAGATCACGCCGATACCGGCGGTGACATTCAGGCACAGCACCCCCCAGATCAGCCAGAACTGCGGGGTTTTCCAGGCGGTGTTCAGTAGCACATTGGCGCGCGTGATCATGGCATTGGCGCCGGCGTTGGCCGGGCGCGTCCAGCCGGCCGGCTGCCAGCCATCGGGCGAGACGCGAAAGCCGAATGCACCGCCCGCCATGAAAACAAAATAGATCGCGCCCATCGCCATCAGCGTTTGGGCGACGCCGGGAACGCCGCCGCTGGCAAAGTGCGCCATCAGCCAGACCGCGAGCGGCGCGCCGATCATGGCGCCGCCGCCATATCCCATGATGGCAAGGCCGGTGGCCATGCCGCGGCGATCCGGGAACCATTTGATCAGCGTCGAAACCGGCGTGATATAGCCCAGTCCCTGGCCGATTCCGCACAAGACCGACGCCAGATAGACCAGCCACAGCGCATGAACGGACACGGCCGCGCCCAGCAGCACCAAGCCCCCGCCCCAGCAGAAAGCGGCAATCAGGCCGGCCTTGCGCGGGCCGGCATGTTCCAGCCAGCCACCCCAGATCGCCGCGGAGATGCCCAGCATGGCGATGAATATCTCAAACACCGGGGTTACCGCGGGAACCGACCAGTTGCAGGTCGTGGCGAACAGTCCGGCGATGAAACCCTGTGCGGCGCAGGCCGCCGCGTCGGTGTGCGGGATAAGCCGCGTCATCGGCAGCCAGAACACCGAGAAGCCGTAGGCCATGCCGATGCTGAGATGAATAGCGAGGGCAGCGGGCGGGACCAGCCACCGGTTGAAGCCGGGACCGGCTACTGTTTTATTCCTATCTAACAACATTATATCCGACATCCTGTATTTCCCCGATTTTTCTCTTTACGGACTGGCCTACCCGGTCGTCTGTTGTTATCCGTCCGGCTGTTCCTCCGCGCCGGCGATCCTTCCTTCCGGCTCGGACGTTAGCGGTGCTGGCGGTTTGCCAACCTCGCGACGGCTTCCTTCACCGCTGGATCCAGGTCCGTGCCGCCATCTGCCAGCTTCGCGGCAATCGCCCGGCGCATGCGCGGATCCCAGAATTTCAGCAGGTGATCCTCGATTGCCAGGACGGCCGGTTCCCGCTTCTGCGACTCGAAGAAGCGTCCGATCTGATTGGCCATATAGACCAGATTGTCATGCGGCATGGCGGGTCATTCTTTTATCGATCCGGTTTGGATTCGTAAATATCTCGAATCCGTCTGCGCGGGCGACACCGATCAGGGTCAGGCCGGCGGCGTTGGCTACGTCGATGGCCAACGACGTCGGCGCGGAGATAGCAACGACGATGGGTACCCCCATGGTCGCGGCCTTCTGCACCATTTCGACGGAGACCCGGCTGGACAGCAAAACCAAACCGTCGGCTACGGGTACGGCGGCACGAGCGAGGGCGCCGGAGAGTTTGTCCAGCGCGTTATGGCGGCCGACATCCTCGCGCAACGCGACCAGACCGCGTTCGGGGGTCCAGAAGGCGGCGGCGTGAACGGCATGGGTGGCGGCATTGATCGTTTGTCCGGCCTGCATGGCGCGCATGGCATCCTGGATCGCTGCCGGGACGAAGACACGGCCCGGCGGAACCGGCGGCGACGGACGGATCGCCGCGGCAAGGCTGTCCAGGCCGCACAGGCCGCACCCGCTGGGTCCGGCCAGCCGGCGCTGTCGCTTCGTCAGCGTATCCAGCCGTCCGGACGCGAGGTCCATGCGGCATTCGATGCCGTTCGGCACTTCGACAATGTCCAGCGCGAGAACATCGGAGGCGCAGGTGGCGATCCCCTCCGACAAACTGAAACCGAGGGCGAAATCCTGTAGGTCGGCGGGTGTCGCCAGCATGACGGCATGGGTGGAGCGGTTATAGGTCAGCGCGACCGGGATTTCCGCCGGCACCAGGCGCGAACCGTCCCGAACGCTGTCGCCGCGCCATATAACAGTCGGGGCGGCAGCGACAGGATCGGTCATGGCCTCGCCCCGTGAGCATCGGGATACAATGCCACGCGCCGGATTTTTCGCGTGCCCGACGCACGCTCGATCCCCTGTGTCGCGATCGGGGAACGATCAACCGCCCATGACGCGAAAGGACTTCCGGTACAAGAATACATTATGCCGGTTGGTGCGAGGCGCATTCTATTCACCGGCCGGCGCCGCTGCGATCCGCCGGTTACCGGCCGACAGCGCCTGGTATTCGACTTGCCAGCCGGATGGACCGTTCGACGGCGAAATCTGCACCGCCGTCACCTTGTATTCCGGACAGTTCGTGGCCCAATCCGAAAAATCGGTGGTGACGACGTTGGCCTGCGTCACCGGGTGGTGGAACGTCGTATAGACAATTCCCGGCGCCACCCGTTCGGTTACCGTCGCCCGCAGCGTCGTTTCCCCCGCTCGGCTGCGCAGCCGCACCCAGTCTCCGTCTTTCACGCCGCGTTCCTGGGCATCGTGCGGGTGGATTTCCAGCAAATCCTCGGGGTGCCACACAACATTCGCCGTGCGGCGGGTCTGCGCGCCGACATTGTATTGCGACAGGATACGCCCCGTTGTCAGCAGCAGCGGGAAGCGCGGTCCGGTCTTCTCGTCGGTCGGTACATATTCGGTGACAACGAAATTACCCTTGCCGCGAACGAAACCGTCGATGTGCATGACAGGCGTGCCGTCCGGCGCGGATTCATTGCACGGCCACTGCACCGAACCGTGCTCCAGCTTCGCGAACGAAACCCCGGCGAACGTCGGCGTCGTGCGGGCGATCTCGTCCATGATTTCCGACGGATGATTGTAGTGCATCGCGTAGCCCATGGCGTTGGAAATCGCCTGGGTGGCTTCCCAGTCGCCCAGACCCGCCCGCGGCGCCATGACCTTGCGCACCCGGTTGATGCGGCGTTCGGCGTTGATGAACGTGCCGTCTTTTTCCAGAAACGATGCGCCGGGCAGAAACACATGCGCGTAATTGGCCGTTTCGTTCAAAAACAGATCGTGGACCACGACGCATTCCATCGCCGCAAGGCCGGCGGTGACGTGTTTCGTGTCCGGGTCGGACTGCACGATGTCCTCGCCCTGCACGTACAGGCCGAGGAAAGTTCCCTCGATCGCCGCATCGAACATATTGGGGATGCGCAACCCTGGTTCCGGGTCGATCTTCACGCCCCATTCGGCTTCATAGATCGCCCGCACGCCGGGTTCGCCGACATGCCGATACCCGGGCAGTTCGTGCGGAAAACTGCCCACGTCGCAGCTTCCCTGCACATTGTTCTGTCCGCGCAGCGGGTTTACGCCCACGCCGGGCCGGCCAATATTGCCGGTTGCCATCGCCAAATTCGCGATCGCCATGACGGCAGTACTGCCCTGGCTGTGTTCGGTCACGCCCAGCCCGTAATAGATCGCCCCATTACCCCCCGTGGCGAACAGGCGCGCCGCGCCGCGTACCAGGCCGGCGGGGACGCCGGTGGTGGATTCCAGCGCTTCCGGGCTGTGCCTCGGTTCCGAAACAAATGCCGACCAGTCGGCAAACGCTTCCGTATCGCACCGTTCGGCGATGAAGTCCTTCGCGGTCAAATCCTCGGTCACGATGACATGTGCGAGTGCGGTCAAGATGGCGACGTTGGTGCCCGGCCGCAGCGCCAGATGATACGATGCCTCGACATGCGGCGTGCGCACCATATCGATCCGCCGGGGGTCGATGACGATCAGCGTCGCGCCCTGTCGCAGCCGTTTCTTCATGCGCGAGGCAAACACCGGATGCCCGTCGGTCGGGTTGGCGCCGATCACGATCATGACGTCGGTATTCTCGATACTGTCGAAATCCTGCGTGCCAGCCGACGTGCCGAATGTTTTGCCCAGCCCGTATCCGGTCGGCGAATGGCACACCCGCGCACAGGTGTCGGTGTTGTTGTTGCCAAACGCGGTGCGGGTCAGCTTCTGCACCAGATAGGCTTCTTCCGACGTGCAGCGCGACGATGTGATGACGCCGACCGAATCCTTGCCGGCCTTCGCCTGAATGCGCTTGAATTCCGAGGCAACCCGCGCGATCGCCTCATCCCAACCGACTTCCCGCCAGGGATCGGAAATCTTCTCGCGGATCATCGGCGTCAGGATGCGGTCGCGGTGTTGCGCGTAGCCCCAGGCGAAGCGGCCCTTCACGCAGGAATGGCCGTGGTTCGCCTTGCCGTCCTTCCACGGCACCATCCGCACCACCCGGTCGCCTCGCATCTCCGCCTTGAAGTTGCAGCCAACGCCGCAATACGCGCAGGTCGTGATAACCGAGTGTTCCGGCTGGCCCATCTCCACCACGGATTTTTCCATCAGCGTGGCGGTGGGGCAGGCCTGGACGCAGGCGCCGCAGGACACGCATTCGCTGGTCAGGAACGGTTCGTCCATACCGGCCGCGATTTTCGATTCAAATCCACGGCCCTGGACGGTCAGGGCGAAGGTGCCCTGAACCTCCTCGCAGGCGCGAACGCATCGGGAGCAGACGATGCACTTGGACGCATCGAAGTCGAAATACGGGTTGGATCCGTCGGTTACCGCATCCAGGTGGTTTTCGCCCTCGTAGCCGTAACGAACATCGCGCAGCCCGACCTCGCCGGCCGCGGTTTGCAGTTCGCAGTTGCCGTTGGCCGAGCAGGTGAGGCAATCGAGCGGATGGTCGGAGATGTAAAGCTCCATCACGCCGCGCCGGAGTTTGAGCAGGTTATCGCTGGCGGTATGGACCTTCAGGCCGGGCGCGACCGGCGTTGTGCAGGACGCCGGGGTGCCGCCGCGGCCCTCGACCTCCACCAGGCACAGCCGACAACTGCCGAAACTGTCCAGCATGTCGGTCGCGCACAGCTTTGGAACCTTGATGCCGGCCTCCATCGCGGCGCGCATCAGCGATGTGCCTTCGGGCACCGTCACGTCGCGTCCGTCGATCGTCAGTGTCACCATCTTGTCCGAGGCAACGACGGGTGTGCCGTAGTCGATTTCCGCAACCATGGTCATCGGTAAAATCCTCGGTTTATTCGGCTGCCAGACGGTGGGCACGATGAAAATCTTCCGGGAAGAAATTCATCGCGCTGAGGACCGGGTACGGGATGAACCCGCCCAGTGCGCATAGCGACCCAAACTTCATGGTGTGGCAAAGGTCGCGCAGCAATGCCAGGTTGGCATCGACATCCGTGCCGGCGAGGATTTTGTCCACCGTTTCGACCCCTCGTACCGACCCAATCCGGCAGGGGGTGCATTTGCCGCAGGATTCGGCGATACAGAATTCCATCGCGAAGCGGGCCTGTTGCGCCATATCGACGGTGTCGTCGAACACCACCACGCCGCCATGGCCGATCAGCCCGTCCTTCGCCGCGAACGCTTCGTAATCGAACGGCGTATCGAACAAAGCCGGCGGGAAATAGGCCCCCAGCGGTCCGCCGACCTGCACCGCGCGCACTGGCCGGCCGGACAGCGTGCCGCCGCCGATATCGTTGACAAGTTCGCCAAGGGTGACGCCGAACCCGGCTTCGAACAGACCGGCGAAGCGCACATTGCCGGCCAGTTGGATGGGCATCGTGCCGCGCGACCGTCCCATGCCGATGGCCTGATACGCGGCGGCGCCGTCGCGCAGAATGGCCGGCACGCTGGCAAGCGTGACCAGATTGTTGATTGCCGTGGGACAGCCGAACAGCCCCTTGTGCGCGGGCAGCGGCGGCTTGGCGCGCACCTGTCCGCGGCGGCCTTCCAGGCTTTCCAGCAGCGCGGTTTCCTCGCCGCAGACATAGGCACCGGCGCCCACCCGCTGTTCGATATCGAAGCCTTCCCCTAGCACACCGGCGGCCCTGGCAATGACGAGCGCCTTGTCGAAAGCGGCGATACCGTGCGGGTATTCGGAACGGGTATAGACATAGCCTTGCGTGGCACCCACGGCGAAACCGGCGATCGCCATACCCTCGATCAGGCTGAACGGGTCGCCCTCCAGCAGCATGCGATCCGCATAGGTGCCGGAATCGCCCTCATCCGCGTTGCAGACGATGAACTTGCGATCGCCCTTCGCCTCGGCCACCGTTTTCCATTTGATTCCCGTCGGAAAGCCGGCACCGCCGCGGCCGCGCAATCCGGATCGCAGCACGGTTTCCACCGTCGCGGCCGGACCGATCGAACGGGCCTTTTCCAGCCCGGCCATGCCGCCGGTGGTCCGATAGTCGCTGAGCGAAAGCGGATCGGCGATGCCGCAGCGCGCGAAGGTCAGCCGGGTTTGCCGGGCGAGAAAGGGGATTGTTTCCGGCACGCCCAGCCGCAGGTGTTGCGCGGTGCCGGTCAGCAGCCCATCCGCCAGCAGACCAGGAACATCGGACGCTTCCACCGGACCGTAGGCGATACGGCCATGCGGCGTTTCAACCTCGATCATCGGTTCCAGCCAGAATAACCCGCGCGATCCGGTACGAACCACGTCCGCATGGCCGGCCAGTGCCGCCGCCACCTCCTCGGCGCCCACGGCCAGCGCGGCGGCGTCGGCCGGAACGAAAACGCGGGTCACGTCAATGCCTCCAGCATGCGGTCGATACGGGCGGGATTCAGCCTTCCGACCGGCTGGCCGTCGAGCAGTGCCGCCGGGCCGGTGGCGCACAGGCCAAGACAAAAAACTGGTTCCAGCGTGACGCCCCCGGCCGATGTGCCATGCCAGTCCACTGCCAGTGCGGCACGCACATGCGCCCCCGCCGCATCGCCGCCGGTGGCCTGACAGGCCTCCGCTCGGCATACAAGCAGCACATGACGGCCAGGAACCGACCGCCGGAAATCATGATAGAACGTGACGATGCCATGCACTTCGGCCCGGCTGAGATTGAGCGCGGCTGCAACCAACGGTTCGGCTTCGGGCGGAATACAGCCGAACACCGCCTGCAAAGCGTGTAAAACCGGCAGGCACGCGCCCGGAACACCGGTAAATCCGGCGATCACGCCGTGAGCCCGATCCGTGTTCCATGCCTCATAAGTGGCCATAGCATCCTTCCGAATCACATATAATTAAACACGGTCAGGGTGTTAAGAGCCTGCATCGGGGAGACTACAAGCGGTTCGCCGCGTAACGCGATAGAAATTCACTATCGATAGGCGCCGCCTTCATGCTTCATGATCATCAACGCACTGCGCAGGCGCATGATGCCGCCGCGCGGATGGCCATGCGCGCACATATTGTGGCCCTCGGCTGTCAGGTCGGTGACTTCGTGCGGCACCGGAGCCGTGGCGACGCGAATCAGTTCGCTGATCCGGCCGAACAACTGCAAACAGTATTCGGGCGTGTCGGTGGTGATTTCCACCGGCGCGGCCTGCACCAGCCTGACCTGCGCGGCGACGGGGCCAGCCGATACCGAAGGCAGAATGCCAAGCACTGCCAGCAGGCCGGCCGTAGCGAGGGAGCGGGAAGGCGTCATAGTCTCGGCCATGCCACACTTTGCCTCTTCCCGGGGTGTGTGGCACGTGACAACCCTGTAAGGGGACGCTGGGTGAACCTAACCACGCGGATGCGTCCGGTGCCAGACGGCCATCAGGCTTGTATCGTCCACCTGTGTATAGCGTTGCGTCGTGGACAGGCTGGCATGCCCTAACAGCTCCTGAATCGAACGCAAATCGCTGCCGCGGGCGAGCAGATGGGTGGCGAACGAATGCCGCAGTGCGTGCGGCGTAGCCCGTTCCGGCAGGCCGGCGAGCCGCCGGTACGTCCGCAGCACTTTTTGCGCCACGGCGGGGTCCAGTCGCTTGCCGCGTGCGCCCAGAAACAGCGGACTGCCCGGTTGCGGCTCCGGATGCAGCGCCAGCCACGCCCCGATCGCCGCCCGCACGACCGGCAGCACGGGGACCATCCGGGTTTTCGATCCCTTGCCGATTACAGTCAGCGCTGGATTGGTGCGCAGCAAGGTGCCATCGCGGACATTCAGGCCAAGTGCCTCCGCGATGCGTAGCCCGCTGCCGTACAGAAGCGAGAAAAACGCCGTATCGCGCGCCTGAAGCGCCGGATCGTCCGCGACGCTCGCGATATTGTCCGTCACGTCGCGGGCCTGTTCGATCGTCAGCGCGCGCGGCAGGGCAGGGTGAACGCGCGCGGTGGACACAAGGCGTATGGCGGCGATTTCCACTCCGTGCCGGCGACCCAGATAGCGCACGAATGCTCGCAGCGCGGACAGATGCTGCGCTCGCGAAGACGCCGCCAGCCCGTCATTCGACAGGGCGGCCAGCCACGCCCTGATATCCGCCGCCCGCAGCGCCGATAAGGCCGCCAGATCGGGTTCGCCGCCAAGGTGGCGCGTGAGAAAGCCCAGAAAACCGGCCACGGCGTGGCCATACGCCTCGATCGTGTTCGCGGCGGCGTGCCGCTCATGCTCCATCCAGGACAGGAAGGCGGCGCGTGCGGCTTCGCCGGTCAGGGCGGGGATTGGCCCTGACACGGGCAACGGCGGTGCAATACGGGCGGCGGGCCGGCGGGGCATTAGTGGCCGATGCGGTTGGTGGCGCCGCGATTGCCGCCGCACCGTGTTAGTGCGAAAAATATGCGTCCGGCTTTCAGGCGCGTCGAGTCCGGCCAGCTCGCCAGGATACTCATGTTGGGGCGGGCGCTGCCGCACGGAAGGCTTGTTCATCGACGACGGGAACGCTACGCACGCACAGACCGCATGGCAAATAGAAGGAAGCGCGCGAACATGGTGGCCCGACCGGTGATGCTGGCGATCCTGGACGGCTTCGGCTGGCGGGAGGACAGCGCGGACAATGCCGTGCGCCTCGCGAAAACCCCAACCTTCTCCGGGTTATGGAATGCGGGTCCGCATGCGTTCCTGCGCACGTCCGGCCGCGATGTCGGACTGCCGGACGGCCAGATGGGCAATTCCGAGGTCGGACACCTGAATATCGGTGCCGGGCGCGTGGTGAAGCAGGAACTTGTTAAAATCGGCGACGCGGTGGCGGACGGCAGCATCGCAAGAGCGCCCGCGTTCACCGCGCTGGTGGATGCGCTGCGGAAAACCGGCGGCACGTGCCATCTGATCGGGCTGGTCTCGCCCGGCGGCGTGCATGCGCATCAGGATCATGCAGCGGCCATCGCCGGCTATCTGCACGCCGCCGGCGTCAGGACGTTGGTCCATGCGATTACCGACGGCCGCGACACGCCGCCGCAATCGGCCGCCGCCGACCTGACGCGCCTGCAGGCCGCGCTGCCACCGGGCGTGACCGTCGCGACCGTCGTCGGCCGCTATTTCGCGATGGACCGCGACAAGCGATGGGACCGGGTTTCGCAGGCGTATGGCGCCATCGCCGATGGAATGGGGGCGCATGCGGTATCGGCCGAAGCGGCGATCGCGGCTGCTTATGCCGGCGGAAAATTCGACGAGTTCGTTCCTGCTTCGGTTATCGGCGATTATGCCGGAATGAATGACGGCGACGCGATACTTTGTTTCAATTTCCGGGCTGACCGGGTGCGCGAAATTCTGGCCGCGCTGCTGGATCCCGCGTTCGATGGGTTCGCGCGCGCGCATGTCCGCACGTTCGCGGCTGCAGTGGGGATGACGCGCTATTCGGATGCGCTGGCGCCGTTTCTGGGCGTGCTGTTCGCGCCGGATAAGCTGACGAATATTTTGGGCGAGGTGGTTGCCAACGCCGGCAGGACGCAGTTGCGGATGGCGGAAACCGAGAAATTCGCCCATGTGACGTATTTTCTGAATGGCGGGCAGGAATCGCTGTTTCCGGGCGAGGAACGGATCATGGTGCCGTCGCCCAAGGTGGCCACTTACGACTTGCAGCCGGAAATGTCCGCGTCCGAACTGACCGACAAAGCGGTGGCGGCGATCGGGTCGGGCAAGTTCGATCTGATCGTGCTGAATTTCGCCAACCCCGACATGGTGGGCCATACCGGCGTGCTGGCGGCGGCGATCAAGGCGGTGGAAACCGTGGATACCGGCCTCGGCCGCATCGCGGCGGCAATACAGCGCCAGGGTGGGGCGCTGCTGGTCACCGCCGATCATGGCAATTGCGAGTTGATGAAAGACCCGGCAACCGGCGGCCCGCATACCGCGCACACCACGAATCCGGTGCCGGTGGTACTGATGGGCGGCGGCGCGACCGCGATCCACGATGGACGGCTGGCCGATCTGGCGCCTACATTGCTGGACCTGATGGGTGTTCCGCAACCGGCCGAAATGACCGGCCATTCTTTGATCGACCGGTAAAGGACACTGATTATGTTAGCAGAACGTCCGCCGCTGCCGCCGTTCACCGCTGAAACCGCGCGCCAGAAAGTGCGCGGCGCCGAGGATGGCTGGAACAGTTGCGACCCTGGGCGCGTGGCGCTGGCCTATACGCAGGACAGCGTTTGGCGCAACCGCAGCGAATTCCTGCAGGGCCGCCCGGCAATCGTTGCCTTTCTGACGCGCAAGTGGAGTCGCGAGCAGGAGTACCGGCTGATCAAGGAATTGTGGGCGTTCGGCGGCGACCGGATCGCGGTGCGGTTTGCTTACGAGTATCGCGATGAATCGGGTCAGTGGTTCCGGGCGTACGGCAATGAAAACTGGGAATTCGATGCCCTCGGCCTGATGCGGGTTCGCCACGCCAGCATAAACGACGTGCCTATCGACGCCGGGAACCGGTTGTTTCTTTGGGACCGGAGCGCACCGCGCCCGGCGGATCATCCGGGCCTGAGCGATCTGGGATTGTGACATCTGGCGTTCCGCTCCGCTTGGGACATGGTTTGCCGATCGTCGCCGTTACCCGTTCCGGTCACGGTTCGTAATGGCGGCAGCACCGGTTCGGCATCTTCGTCAACGTGATCCACCGCGCTTCAACGGCCGCTCGCATCGCGCGTTTAAGGCGCTTCACGCCGAAGCGAGCGATCATGAGCGAAGCCGGAGAAAACTCCCCCCATCTGGACCGGAAAGAGCAGCGCCAGGCGGCGGCCGGCGCCCCGATGGGCCCGCTGGTCATTCACGAAATCATCCGGGCGCAGGGCGAGGAAGAACTCGATCGTTCCCTGAACGGGCTGATCTGGTCGGGGATCGCCGCCGGCCTGTCCATCGGCTTTTCATTCCTGGCGCAGGCAACCGTGCAGGCGCGTCTGCCCGACACGCCATGGCGTCCGCTCGTTTCCGGTTTCGGCTATTCGGTCGGATTTTTGATCGTTATCCTGGGGCGCCAGCAGCTTTTTACCGAAACCACATTGACCGCGCTGATCCCCGCCCTGACACGGCGGAACCTGCATACGGTTTTACTGACTTTGCGGGTCTGGACCGTCGTTTTGGCCGCGAACATCGCCGCCACCTGGGTTTTCGCCGCTATCGCCGCTCAGCCGGGCATTTTTCCCGGATCGACCATGCAGGCCATGGCGGACCTGTCCGGCCATGCGCTGGAGGGCCCATTCTGGCACACAGCGATAACCGGAGGATCGGCAGGCTGGCTGATCGGGCTGATGGTCTGGCTGCTGCCATCCGCGCGTACAAGCCGTCCGCTGATTATAATCCTGCTAACCTATCTTATCGCCATTTGCCAGTTTCCGCATATCGTCGCCGGATCGGTGGAGGCCGCATTCGGCGTCTTCACCGGTCATGCAACCATCGGCGATTATCTGACGCGGTTCTTTATCCCGACATTGCTGGGCAATGCAGCGGGAGGTACCATTCTGGCCGCGTTGCTAAACCACGCACCGCTGGCAGGCGAGCTGTCGGCGGGTAAAGCGGACCGGTAAACCCGCCGGGCGTCGGCAAGGCCGTCATCGTCCGGCCGGAGGCATCCTCCCCGGTTGCCGCCGGCCCCAGCCGGTATAAGATCGAGCGATGACAACCGCCGGACTCGCTACCGCCCGCATGACGACTGCCGTTCTATTGGAAAAGCTGGTGGCGTTCGACACCACCAGCCGCAATTCCAACCTGCCGCTGGTCGGGTTCATCCGGGATTATCTCGACGGATTCGGCGTGCCGTATCGCGTCAGCACCAGCCCGGACGGACAAAAGGCCAACCTGCACGCCATCATCGGCCCTGTCGCGGCCGGCGGCCTGGCGCTCAGCGGCCATGTCGATACCGTCCCGGTCGATGGCCAGGCCTGGACCGGCGACCCGTTCGCCCTGCGCCGCCGCGACGGCAGGCTGTTCGCCCGCGGCAGTTGCGACATGAAGGGTTTCGTCGCCGCCTGCCTGTCCGCCGTGCCGGATTTCCAGGCCCTGCCGCTGGTCCGCCCGTTGCATTTGTTCATCAGCTACGACGAAGAGGTCGGTTGCTGGGGTGCCAGGCGCCTGATCGAGGACATAGCACAGTCCGGCCTGCGCCCCGACCTGTGCGTGGTGGGCGAACCATCGGGCATGAAGCCGATCCTGGCGCACAAGGGAAAGCTCAACGTCAACGTGACGGTACGCGGTCTGACCGGCCATTCCAGCGAACCGGCGAAAGGTGTCAATGCCGTGCAGTGTGCCGGCGAGGCGATTGCCTGGATCGCCCGCGAAGGCCGCCGTCTGGCGGAAGAAGGCCCCTTTTTGGACGGGTTCGATCCGCCCCACACCACCGTTCATGTGGGTACGGTGGAAGGGGGCACCATTTTGAACATCATTCCCGGACACGCCGCGTTCACGATGGAATGGCGGCCCATTCCGGGCGATTCGCCGTATCTTCATTTGGACCGGCTGCGCGCCTTTGTGGCGGACACCATCGAACCGGCGATGAAAGCCGTGCATCCGGACTGCGGCTTCGTGTTCGATCTGGCACTCGAATTGCCCGGCATGTCGCTGCCGCCCGATCACCCGCTGGCAACCGCGGTGAAGCAGACCCTGGGGTCCAACAGCGCGGGCAAGGTCGCCTATGGCACCGAGGGCGGATTGTTCGAAAGCGTCGGCATTCCAACGATTGTCTGCGGTCCCGGCGATATCGCCCAGGCCCATCAGCCGGACGAGTGGATCGCGGAGGCGGAACTGGAGTCCTGCGATCGGTTTATCCGGCGTCTTGCCGGGCGGCTGCTGATCTGATCCAACATAACCGATGGTCCTCCTTCCCTCGCCCTCCGCGTTGCCCGAGTTCAAGGTCCGGCTTTCCCCGCCGGACCTGTCGCCATGGCGGGACGGCAATACCGGGATAGCGGGCGTTACGACGCGGGACTCGCACCGTCCTGGCCCGCATGTGGCCTTGTTGTCGCTGATGCATGGCAATGAGATTGCGGGCGCCATCGTGCTGGACAGCCTTATGCGCGCCGGCCTTACCCCGTCTTGCGGGCAATTGTCGTTCTGTTTCCTGAATCTGGCGGCATTCGACCGGTTCGACCCTCTGCGCCCGACGGCATCGCGCTTTATCGACGAAGACATGAACCGGGTCTGGGACGAGGCGATTTTGAACGGGCCGCGCCACTCGATCGAATTGGACCGCGCCCGCGACATCCGTCGCTTTATCGATTCGGCCGATGTGCTGCTGGACCTGCATTCCATGCTGTGGCCGTCGGATGCGCTGATCCTGAGCGGCGTGCCGGCCAAGGGCAGGGCCATCGCCCGCGCGATCGGCACGCCGTCGCTGGTGGTCGCCGATCATGGGCATGCCAACGGACGGCGGATGATCGACTACCCGCGGTTCGCCCGTAACGACACACCTTATACCGCGTGTCTCGTCGAGGCGGGGCAGCACTGGGAGCAGGCCACCGTCGATACGATGCGCTCCAGCGTAGCCGGGCTGTTGCGGCATTTGTGCGTCGCCGGACCGGATGCGCCGCTTCCGCCTGTTCCGGCCGGGGGGCCGTCGCGGGTGGCGACGGTCACGACCGCGGTAACGGCAATGACGCCGGACTTCGCGTTCGTGCAGGCCTTCCGCGGCGGCGACATAATCGCGCGCCGCGGCACGTTGATAGCGGTTGACGGCGATGTCGAAATTCGAACGCCGCACGATGAGTGCCTGCTGGTCATGCCCAGTCTGCGACCGAGCCGCGGGCATACGGCGGTGCGGCTGGGACGGTTCGAGTAGGAGGGCGGTCGGGAAACACGTCCAACACCTGCCAGGCTGCTGCAAAACCTTCGTCCAAAGCCGGTTACAGTGCCCGCGGCCATACTCCGGGCGGACTCATTCCCGGCGCAAGCAGACCGGGACGAACCGGCGGTAACTCGATACGATCCTGGACCTGTCGAGAGGTTTGCGATGCGTCCGGGAATATCGCAGCGCATGCCGGACAGGCCGCCAGCCTGCGGTCGGTCACGCGGTCGGGGTTTGGGGCAATCCCCGGCTTGCTCCAGGGCGCCTCTCGCGCCGCGCGCGATCTGTCCCGGCCGGAGGTTGGGAGGAATTGTCGGTGTTTTCGGCGGGCGGCTCAGTTCCGCGATCCGCCCCTCCAGCGCTGCGATGCCAGTTCGATGGCAGGTTCGCGCCGTTCCATTCTCCGATAACACCCGATTCAGCCGGATTTGAAAATTAAGGCGGAAACGAATTTTGGCTTGGTGGCGACTGCAAAATCCGGTCGGAGTACAGTGCGCGAACCCACAATAACTTGGACTTGCCTCAAACCGCCCATCCCCGCCACGCACCGTCTTCCTCCGGTTTGCCGACCGTTGCACGGCCCCTCAACCCAACCCACGACCGATCTTCGCAAATCATTGCCCCGCACATACAGCGCGTGCTTATCTGCGCCGATGCCCGGAACATTACCCGAACAATTCGTGCGATGGTTCGCCACCCAGGGCTGGGCACCGCGCCCCCATCAACTGGCAATGCTCGACGCCGCCCAGGCCGGAGAAAGCGTCCTGCTGATCGCCCCCACCGGCGGCGGCAAGACCCTGGCCGGCTTTCTGCCCAGTCTGGTCGATCTGGCGCAAAACCCCCGCCCCGGCCTGCACACGCTGTATGTCAGCCCGTTGAAGGCGCTGGCCACCGACATAGCCCGCAACCTGACCCGTCCGGTTCAGGACATGGACCTTCCCATCAGGATCGAGGCCCGCACCGGCGACACCCCGGCCAATCGCCGGGCACGGCAGAAAGCCGAACCGCCGCACATCCTGCTCACCACGCCGGAAAGCCTCGCGGTCCTGATTTCCCTGCCCGGCGCACCCAGCTTCTTCGCCACGCTGTCCTGCATCGTCATCGACGAGGTCCATGCGCTGGCGGGCACCAAGCGCGGCGACCAACTCGCCCTAGGGATGGCCCGCCTCGCCACGCTGGCGCCCAACGCCCGCCGCGTTGGCCTCTCGGCCACCGTCGCGCATCCCGCCGCCATCCAGGCCTTCATCGGCGCGTCGCGCCGCATCGAAATCGCGGACGGCGCCCCGCCCGAAATAACTATCGCCCTTCCTGATGGCCGCCTGTCCTGGTCCGGCCACATGGGGCTGGAGGCCGCGCCAAACGTACTCCGGCACATCCGTCAGGCGGGCATGACGATCGTCTTCGTCAACACGCGGGCGCAGGCCGAACTGATGTTCCAGGCGCTGTGGAAGCTGAACGACACCACCCTGCCGATCGCGCTGCACCACGGGTCGCTGGAGGTGGACCAGCGGCGCAAGGTCGAAGCCGCCATGGCCGCCGGCAGCCTGCGTGCCGTTATCGCCACGTCGTCGCTGGACCTGGGCATCGACTGGGGCGGCGTCGATCAGGTCATTCAGGTCGGTGCCCCGAAAGGCGTATCCCGCCTGCTGCAACGGGTTGGCCGAGCAAATCACCGGATGGATGAGGCGTCGAAAGCCATCCTGGTGCCGGCGAACCGGTTCGAGGTCCTGGAATGCGAAGCCGCGATCCTGGGTGTCGCCGCTCGCGCACTGGACGGCGACCCGCCCCGCCCTGGTGGCCTCGACGTGCTTGCTCAGCATTTGCTGTGCCTGGCCTGTTCCGCCCCGTTCCTACCGGACGACGCCTACCGCGAAGTCGTTTCGGCCGCGCCGTACGCCGCCCTGACCCGGCGGGATTTCGACGACGTACTGCAATTCGCCGAGGACGGCGGCTATGCGCTGCAAGCCTACGACCAATGGAAGAAACTGTTCCGCGACAGCGAGGGCCGGCTGCATGTTCGCAACGCTCGCACTGCTGCCGCGCTTCGGATGAATATCGGCACCATCGTCGAAGCCCCGGTGCTGAAGGTGAAACTGACGGGCAAGCGCGGGTTCGGTCCCACGCTTGGGGAGATCGAGGAATATTTCGTCAATATGCTCCGTCCGGGCAATACGTTCATGTTCGCGGGCCGGCTGCTGCGCTTCATTCGTATCCGCGACATGGCATGCGAATGTATGGAAGGCGGCGACGGCGATCCGATGGTCCCGGCTTACCAGGGCGGACGCATGCCGCTGACCACCAACCTCGCCGACGGTGTGCGGGGGCTGCTGCAAAATCCGGACACATGGAAATTGTTTCCCGAGCAGGTGCGGGAGTGGCTGAATTTGCAGCGTGGGGTGTCTCGGTTGCCGGGCCGCGACGATCTGCTGGTGGAAACGTTTCCACGCGGCGATCGCTGGTATCTGGTCGCCTATTGCTTCGAGGGCCGCAACGCCCACCAGACCCTTGGCATGCTGATTACCAAACGCATGGAACGCGCCGGGTTCGTTCCGCTGGGTTTTGTCGCCACCGATTACGTGCTGGGCATATGGTCGGCCAATCCGCCGCGCGATGTGGCCGCGCTGTTCGATCAGGACATGCTGGGCGACGACCTGGAATCGTGGCTTGCCGACAGTTCCATGCTGAAGCGCACATTCCGGAACGTCGCGGTGATCGCCGGGCTGATCCAGCGTCACCTGCCGGGGGCGGACAAGAATCGCCGGCAGGTGACGGTGAACAGCGACCTGATCTATGAGGTGCTGCGCCGTCACCAACCCGACCATATCCTGCTGCGGGCGACCAGGGCGGACGCGGCGAGCGGGCTGTTGGATGTGGGTCGCATCGCCGGCATGCTTGCCCGGGCGAAGGGGCGTATCGTGCATATGGCGCTGTCGCGGGTTTCGCCGCTGGCGGTGCCGGTGCTGCTGGAAATCGGGCGGGAAAGCGTGCGTTCGGATACCGATGAGGATGCCATGCTAGCCGAGGCCGAAGCCATGATCGCGGAGGCCACCGGTCAGGCGGAACCGCTGGCCGTCCGAACTCTCCATCGGTCCGGCATCCAGCGTCGCGTCCGGCACGCGGATTTGTTTTCGTGACGGCGGCGCCGATCCATTTGGCCGGGGAACGGCTGATGCTCGATCCGATGGGCGCGCTGTTCTGGCCGGACCGACGGATGCTGATCGTATCCGACCTGCATCTGGAAAAAGGCTCCTCCTTCGCTCGGCGCGGCATGTTGCTGCCGCCCTGGGATACCCATGCGACGCTGGACCGGCTGGCCCTGCTGCTGCGCCGCTGGTCGCCGGCGGCGGTGATCGCACTGGGCGATTCGTTCCACGATGCGCAGGGGGCGGACCGGCTGCCGGCCAGCGAGCAAGACCGGCTGCGCGCGATGACGCGGGCGCACCGGTTCATCTGGGTGCTGGGCAACCACGATCCGGTTCCGCAAAACGGACTGGGCGGCGCATGGGTGGACACCCACGCGGACACGCCGCTGGTGTTCCGCCATCAGGCGGTTCCGAAGGCGGATGCCGGGGAAATCGTGGGGCATCACCATCCCAAGGCGACGATCATAGCCCGCACTGGGCCGGTGAGCCGCCCTTGCTTCGTGTTCGACGGCAAGCGGCTGATGATGCCGGCGTTCGGCGCCTATACCGGCGGCCTGGATGTCCGCGATCCGGCGATCAACCGGCTGTTTCCGCGCGGCGGGCGGGTGTTTCTGCTGGGAAAGGAGCGTTTGTTCAGCTTCGAGATCGGCCGGGGCAGCGCCGTGCGGATCGCCTGACACGCGGTGGCGCTGCCAAGCGACCGCCCCGTCTTGAATAACCGGCGCGCGCACCGAATCGTCATGGCGGCGCGTTAGCGGCGGCGGTGAATTTGGGTGTAAAGGAAGGCAATGTCATATCTCGACCCGGTCATGCTGGCCCGCATTCAGTTCGGTTTCACGATTTCCTTCCATATCGTGTTTCCGGCCATCACCATCGGTCTGGGAAGCTATCTGGCGGTGCTGGAAGGGCTGTGGCTGATCCGGAAAGACCCGGTCTATCTCGACCTGTACCACTTCTGGTCGAAGGCCTTCGCGGTCAATTTCGCCATGGGCGTCGTCTCCGGCCTGGTCATGGCCTACGAATTCGGCACTAACTGGAGCTATTTTTCCACCTTCGCGGGCGGCGTGACCGGCCCGCTTCTGGCTTACGAAGTGTTGACCGCATTTTTTCTGGAAGCAGGCTTCCTGGGCGTGATGCTGTTCGGCTGGACCAAGGTTGGGCCGGGCCTGCACTTCTTCGCCACGCTGATGGTCGCCGCCGGAACCGTGGTGTCGATGACCTGGATCCTGGCGTCGAACAGTTGGATGCAGACGCCGCAAGGCTATGAAATAATCGGCGGCCGGGTGGTACCGACCGACTGGCTGAAGGTGATCTTCAACCCGTCGTTCCCCTATCGCCTCGTGCATATGGGCCTGGCCGCCTACCTCGCGACAGCCTTGTTCGTCGGTTCGGCCGGCGCGTGGCATCTGCTGAAATACCGCGACAATCCGCGCGTCAAAACGATGTTCTCCATGGCGATGTGGATGCTGCTGATCGTGGCGCCAGTCCAGATTTTCGCCGGCGACGAGCATGGCCACAACACGCTGGAATACCAGCCCGCCAAGATCGCGGCGATGGAGGGCCATTGGTCGAACGCGCCCGGCGAAAGCGTGCCGCTGATCCTGTTCGGCTGGCCGGATATGGCCGCCCGGAAGACTCTGTACGCACTCGAAGTCCCGCATCTTGGCAGCCTGATCCTGACCCATACATGGGACGGCCAAATTCCCGGTCTCGACGAATTTCCGGCCGGCGACCGGCCTGATTCGGCCATCGTGTTCTGGACGTTCCGGATCATGGTGGGGCTTGGCATGCTGATGGCGTTGCTGGGCGTTCTGGGCGCCTGGCTTCGCTGGCGCGGGCAGCTTTACGACCAGCGGTTGTTCCTGCGCTTCGCGGTGGCGATGGGACCAGCGGGCATTGTTGCTATGCTGGCGGGCTGGATGACGACGGAAATCGGGCGGCAACCCTGGGTGGTTTATGGCGTGATGCGAACCGCGGATGCGGCGTCGCGGCACTCGGCGCTGGCATTGAGTACCACGCTGGCGATTTTTGTCGCGGTGTATTGCGCGGTGTTCGGCACCGGGATTTCATACCTGCTGAAGCTGGTCGCCAAAGGCCCGGACCGGGGCATCGGGCCGCCGGACCCGCATGCGAACCTGAGTCCCGCCCGGCCGCTGTCGGGCGCCCCCGATATCGATCCGCTGTCCGCCGGAACGGGGGCCTGACGACGATGGGCATCGATCTGTCGCTGATCTGGATCGTGATTATCGGCTTCGGGCTGATGATGTATGTCGTCATGGACGGCTTCGACCTGGGCATCGGCATCCTGTTCCCGTTCGTGGCCGACACGCATGAGCGCGATATCATGGTCAACACCGTCGCGCCGGTCTGGGACGGTAACGAAACCTGGCTGGTGTTGGGCGGCGCAGGATTGCTGGCGGCGTTTCCGCTAGCCTATTCGGTGCTGCTGAGCGCGCTGTATATTCCGATCGTCATGATGCTGATGGGCCTGATCTTGCGCGGCGTGGCGTTCGAATTCCGCTTCAAGGCCGACGAATCGCACCGCTGGGCATGGGATATCGCCTTCGCCGGCGGATCCTATATTGCCGCTTTCGCGCAGGGTGCGGCGCTGGGCGCCTTCATCGGCGGGTTCGTCGTGACCGGCCCGTCGTACGAAGGCGGCGCGCTGGACTGGCTGTCGCCATTCAGCGTGTTCACCGGGCTGGGCGTGATTGTCGCCTATGCCATGCTGGGCAGCACCTGGCTGATCATGAAAACCGGGGGCGCGTTACAGGGCCGCATGATCGGCCATGCAAAGCGGATCGTTCCGGCGGTGCTGATTGGGATCGGCATTGTCAGCGTTTGGACCCCGCTGGCGCACGGCGCCATCGCGACCCGCTGGTTCAGCGTGCCGAACATTTTCTATCTCGCTCCGGTGCCTATCCTGGTCGTTGCGACAAGCCTGCTGTCTATGCGGCTGCTGACCGGCGGCGCGGACAGCAGGGTGCCGAACGCCGGACCGTTTTTACTCGCACTATTCCTGCTGTTCCTGGGTTACACGGGCCTTGCGATCAGTTTGTGGCCGAACATTATACCGCCGGGCGTGTCATTCCGCGACGCGGCCGGCCCGGTGCAAAGCCAGGGCTTCGCGCTGGTTGGGGCGCTGCTGATCATTCCGGTCATCCTGGCCTATACCGGATTTGCCTACCACGTGTTCCGCGGCAAGGTCACGGGCAAGGAGGGCTATCACTGATGTGGTGGCGCCGCGTGGCCTGGCTGGTAACGATCTGGTCGGCGGGCGTGCTGGCGTTGACTATTTTCGCCGTGCTGATGCGCGGGTTGATGGGGGTGGCCGGCCTGACAAGCTGACCGGATCGGCAGAATGGCGATAAACGCCGCCTGGGGCTGAAACCGGATATTATGGCGCCCGACAGCGCCGGCTGTCAGCGGTTACCGGGTAATGCCAATTGCGATTTCATTGCGATGTAAGAATGGAATTGCAAACGGCGGATCGTAGCTTAACTGGAATGCGCTGCCGTCCGGCTTCCAGTCCGTATGCGCCAGGACCGACATCAGGATCGCGGTATTACGGTCCCGAGCGGCCTGGTCGGCGATACCGGAATAGCGGCGCGCGGCAACCGTGCTGGCCGGCACCTCCACTAAATGCAGCTGCGGGTCGAGCGGCGCCGGGGCGCCCGCTCGCGCAACCTCCGCGGGCAGAAAAAACCGCATGCTGAGGTGATCGTTGCCAGTACTCGTCTGGACTGGCGCGGTCATCGCGATCTGTTCGGATGCCGTGCGCACCGGCACCGTCATGGCGATTGTCTGGCTGGTTTGGTTAGCACCGGCAATGTAACGGAACAGCAGTCCGAAGGCTTGGCTCGCCGCTTTGTCGCGATCCGGTGCATCCACGGTGGCCTCGATCGCCAGCCGTGGGTCGTAACGGCGCACTTCGGCGCTTTGTCCGAGGTCCTGAAGCACGACGTAGTGCGGCTGTTCGTACGGCGAACGCACCCCGAACACCGACGCGATGGAGTCGGCGAACGCAACCAAATAATACACGAAGCCAGACATGCGACACACTTCCAAATGCCTTGTGCCGAAATGGGCCGGATCGCCGGCGTTGCAACCCAACCGCTCCGTCACCGCCCCGCCAGCCGGATCGCTGTTATATGCAACGGGCCGCCATTCGGTCGCGATCCCGCGGCGACCGGTCCGGTCAGGGTATCGGGCATCGGCCGGCCGCGGTCGATGCCTCCGGACAGTGCTTTGGCCGCGTGCGGTTCGATCGTGTTACGCAATGAACCGGCGGAGGAACCTGGGATTTCGCGCGACCGTGCGGGACCCCGGCTAGACGCGAGGGCGGCGATGGGTTCAGCCTGCGGATCGGGAGAAAACGAACCATGCTGACGCGCGATACCGATTACGACCGCTTGTATCGGGATTTCACCTGGGTCGTGCCCGGCCGCTACAATATCGGTGTCGATACCTGCGACAGGCACGCCGATGGCAGCGGACGCCTGGCAATGATCTATGTCGCCGATACCGGCGCGGTGACCGAATATTCGTTCGATTACTTCCGCCAGCAGTCCAACCGCTTCGCCAATGCGCTGCGCGCGCACGGTTTCGCGCGTGGCGACCGGCTGGCGATTCTGCTGCAACAATCGCCGGAAACCGCGATCGCGCATCTGGCCGCGTTCAAGGCGGGGCTGATCTCGGTTCCGCTGTTCACCCTGTTCGGGGACGAGGCTCTGCGGTTTCGCCTGTCCGACAGCGGCGCGCGCGGCATTGTCACCGATCTGGCGGGCGCCGCGAAGCTGCACGCGATCCGCGACACGCTGCCGGAGCTGCAACGGATTTACGTCGTTGGCGTTGGCCAGTCGTTCGGCGCGGCACTGGACAAGGCGTCGGATCGTTTCGTCCCTGTCGATACCGGCGCGGACGATCCGGCCCTGCTTGTCTATACATCCGGAACCACCGGAAACCCCAAGGGCGCCCTGCACGCGCATCGTGTCCTGTTGGGGCACCTTCCTGGCGTCGAACTGCCGCAGGACTTTTTCCCGCAACCGGGCGACCGGTTCTGGACTCCGGCCGACTGGGCCTGGGTTGGCGGTTTGCTGGACGTGCTGCTGCCGGCCTGGCATCACGGGGTGGCGGTGGTGGCGCATCGCGCTCGCAAATTCGATCCCGATGAGGCGATGGACCTGATGGCCCGCCACCATGTCCGCAACACGTTCCTGCCGCCCACGGCGCTGAAGCTGATGCGTATGGCCGGTGTCAGGCCAGCCGCGGCGGGGCTTCGCAGCATCGGCAGCGGCGGCGAAACCCTGGGTGCGGAACTGCTGGACTGGGCGAAGGCGACGTTTGGCGTGACCCCGAATGAGTTCTATGGCCAGACCGAATGCAATTTGGTCGCCGCCAACAACGGGGCGCTGTTTCCCATTCGCCCCGGCTCGCTGGGACGGGCGGTGCCGGGTCACCGCGTTGCGATCATCGATGACACGGGAAACGAGGTTCCAACCGGACACACCGGCACCATCGCGGTGCGGCGGCCCGATCCGGTGATGTTTCTGGGATACTGGAACAACCCCGACGCGACGGCGGCGAAATATGTGGGTGACTGGCTGCTGACGGGCGATCTGGCACGGCGGGACGACGACGGCTACTTCTGGTTCGCCGGCCGGTCGGACGATCTGATCACCAGCGCCGGCTACCGCATCGGCCCGGGCGAAATCGAGGACTGTCTGCTTGGCCATCCCGCCGTCAGCATGGCCGCCGTCGCCGGTATTCCCGATCCGGTGCGAACCGAGGCCGTCAAGGCGTGGATCGTGCTACGGCCCGGCCTGACCGGATCGCCCGGTCTGGCCGCCGAGATTCAGGCGTTCGTGAAAACCCGGCTGGCCGCCCATGAATATCCGCGCCACGTGGTCTTTGTGGACGCATTGCCGATGACGGCAACGGGGAAAATCATCCGGCGCCAGTTGCGCGACGGCGGGTAAAACAGCCCTACATCGCGACCGAGAACCCGCCATCCACCGGTATCGCCGCGCCCGTTACGAAATCAGATGCCGGACCGGCCAGGAATGCGGCCACGCCGGCCATATCGTCCGCCGTACCCCACCGCCCCTGCGGGGTGCGCTTTTCCACGCTGTTCTGTAGCCCGTCCACCTGCTGGCGGGCCCGCCGGGTCAGATCGGTATCGATCCAGCCGGGTAGCACCGCGTTGACCTGGATGTTGTCCTTGGCCCATGCGGTCGCCATCGCGCGCGACATCTGCACGATGCCGCCCTTGCTGGACGCATAGGCCGTGGCGTAGGGCGCACCGAACAGCGACATCATGGACCCGACATTGATCATCTTGCCGCCGCCTTGCCTGACCATCGCCGGATAGGCCGCCTGGGAACACAGGAACGCACTGGTCAGGTTGGTATCCAGGACGTGGTGCCATTCGTCCTCCGACAAATCCTGCGGCATCTTGCGGACGGACGTGCCGGCGTTGTTCACCAGGATATCGACCCGCCCATACAAGGCTTCCGCACCCGCGATCAGCGCCAGACAGTCGGCCTTCTGGGTGATATCGGCGGCGATGAAGCCGGCGTCGGCGCCCATTTCATGCAGCGCGGTCAACGCGGTGGCGGCTTTGTCTCGGTCGCGCCCGGCAATGACGATGCTGGCACCGCATGAGGCGATGCCGCGCGCCATGCCGAGGCCGATTCCGCCGTTGCCGCCAGTCACGACGGCGACTTTGCCTTTCAGGTCGAACAGATTCATCGGACAGCTTCCCTTGTTGACGGATCGAACAGGTACTGTGCGAGCGTGGGCGATGCGGTGCAAGCGGGCGAGCGGTGCCAGGACCGCGGCCGGCTTCGATGCGATTGTATATGTCCCCGATACCCCGCATACATACGTACAATGGCGAAGGTAAAATCACCAAAGCCGGCAGGACCGAAGGACTACGATTCGGACAGCC
The DNA here is from genome assembly GCA_021805565.1 of Pseudomonadota bacterium. GTDB lineage: Bacteria > Pseudomonadota > Alphaproteobacteria > Acetobacterales > Acetobacteraceae > Rhodopila. Next base: position 56,979 of record JAJZFA010000003.1, on the reverse strand, counting down.
CGGATGGGATCGCATACCGGATGCGCCGGCTGGCCGAAGCAGCGTTCGCCGATTCGGGCGACATCGAATCATGGCCGCCACTTTCCGATCGCATCGTGCTGGCCTGCGAGGCACTGGTCGCGGGCGGGGCCGAAACCTGCCGGCTGGTTGCTCTGACAGTTACATCCGCGACGGCGGCCGATTCCGGTGTTCCACCGGATAAAATTCAGGCGGGGGCCGGGGGCAGAGACTTCCGGTCGCTCTACAAAGAGGCGATTTATCCAGTTCTGCTCGCCGTCGCGTCGCGATCCAATGCACCCTGGCAACCCAGCCGGGATCCGTTTGTTTCAAATCCGTATCGGGAGCCATCGATCGACGCGGCATGGCTTGCGCGCCGGAAAAACAAGCTTGCCGGTGCCGAAGCCTTGCTGACCGTTGTCGGCCACGTCGCCGCCGAACCGCACGATGCCGCCGCCGTATTATATTGTCTGGCCCGCTTCGAGCTGGCCCTGCTGGAAAATTCGGTGGTGATCTACCGCATTCCGCCCCGTCTCAGCACCGCCGTGACCATCGGTCTGCTTGCCCGGTGGCTGAATGAGGACCGGGGTGGTCGCCGTCATGAAGGTGCCAGCGTCGCGCTGCTCCGGTTTGCCGGACCCCATCTACGGATTGGCTGGGATGTGGTCGAAAGTCACCATGTCAACGATCCAGCACCCTATGATGCCTTATGCAAGGCGGATGGCGTGGTCCGAGCCGTCGGCGAGGTCAAAGCCCAGGCCATCGCAGTCGATCAAATCCGCCAACTCGCGATCCAGATGGACACGTATCGAGCGCCCCGTGGGTATCTGTTCACGCGCGCATCGTGGTTGCCGCGGGAGGACACCGCCGATGCGATCGCGATCGCGGCTTTCCTGAAAGACCAGGACAGCCTCGGGCGCCGCATCGTCGTGATGGACGTGCTGGAAGCTGTCCGGCTTTGGCTACCGCTTTTGGACCAGCAGGACGGAACGCTGCCGGCTTTCGTCCGCATGCTCGCGGAGGAGTTGGACAGTCACGCGTTGATCGCCGACCGCCGTGCGCTTGCGCGTCTGCTGGAAGAACTGTGAGGTTATCGCCTCAATAGTTCATCCAGACCGATTCCTGGCGTAATTGTTTGATGGAGTGGCAGTGCTTTTCATCGGCATCGAACCGGCGCCAGCCCTTGTATAAACGATCCATCAGAGCGCACCGGTAGCCCGAGATCGCCGCCTTGCCTTCGATGCAATGCAACGCGACCGCGAGTTCGCGGTGCTGTTCTTCATCCATCTCGAAACCGTAGGCCTTCGAATCGCCACGGGTCGAGTGGAGATAGGGCGGATCGCAGTAAAATAGCGTTTCTTGACTGTCATACAACCGGACGACATCGACAGCCGGGCGGTTTTCGATTTGAACCCGCAACAGGCGTGCCCCGATATCGTCCAGTCCCTCGATCCCGCCAAGCCAGCGGGAAATTACCCCCGACATGCCGGACCGGCTGGTATTCTTGCAGTTTGCCCAGCGTCCCAGTGTCGCTGTCTGTGCCAGTCCGGTGCGGGTCTGACGCGCCCGCACGAAAAAGCGCCGGGCTCTCTCGATGTCGGTCATAGCCCGCACCGGCGCGTTGACCGCGTGAAAAAATTCCTCGCGTGAAAACGGGGTCAGCGCGATCTGCCGCGCGAGTAATTCCGGCTCGTCACGCAACACACGAAAGAAATTCACCACCTCGCCGTCGATATCGTTGTAAGTTTCTACCGGTGCCGGAGCGCGGTTCAGCAACACCGCGCCGGACCCGGCAAAAGGTTCACAATAGTGATGGGTGGCGGGCAGCAAAGGCAGCAGCCAGTCCAGGTGACTAAATTTTCCGCCGTACCAGCCAAATGCGATGCGTTTTTTTCCCGAAGGCATATGCAGCCTGATCTCGGGGTTTCGGTCGGCAACCGCTCGGTCAAGATAAATCGGAGAAAGTCCGCGCTTTCCGGTCGCGACCGCCATACGTCCAAACCCTTCGCTTCGAGTCGCTAAGATTGACCGATCCGTAAACAAAGCACCAGCATCTATCGCATTCCGCCTATCCAACGAACCGGCCGGTTGGTCATCCCACAAATTGAGTTGCATGGCCGGTACCGCCCCAAGGTCGCTTTCCCCAGCATGACCCCGGCGGGTTAACCAAACGTCAACGCCGCGAGCGGGTTACGGCACCGCCCGCGTTTCCGCCAGATGATCGAACCGTTGCCGGAACGTGCCAAGACCCATGGTCTGGGAGCGTAATTCGATGATCAGATCATGCATCTCGGCCTCCGGCACCAGGGCCTCCACGTCGTCCCACCCGGTCCAGCCGGGTCTTTCCGCGAACCCCAGAATCTGCCCGCGCCGGCCGGTCAGCAACCGCTGCGCCCGGGCCGTATAGTCGTTCGGCACGCTGATCGTGACGTGTCCCACCGGTTCCAGCAGGACCGGCTCGGCCTTCGCCAGGCCCTCTTTCATCGCGATCTGGGTCGCGGCGCGGAACGCCATGTCGGAGCTATCGACCGCGTGAAACCCGCCATCCACGAGTGTGACCGCGATATCGACCACCGGATAGCCGAACGGACCTTTCGCGGTGGCCTCGCGGGCGGCGTCGCCCACGGCTGGAATGAAGTTGCGGGGAACCGCGCCGCCGACGATCTTGTCGATGAACTGAAACCCCTCGCCGCGTGCCCTGGGGGCGATCTCGATCTTGACGTCGGCGAACTGGCCGTGGCCGCCGGTCTGGCGTTTCAGCCGGCCATGCTCCGTTACCCCGGTCCGGATGGTTTCCTTGTAGGCGACGGCCGGTTTGTGAACCGCGAGTTTCAGGCCGTAGTCCCGAGCCAGATGTTCCACGGTGCTTTGCAGGTGTATTTCCCCCTGGCCGTGCAACACCGTTTCGCCATCCCGCGTAATGAACAGCGACGGATCCTCCTCGGCCAGTTTGTGCAGCGCGCCGGACAGTTTCACGTCGTCCTTGCGGTCGGTCGTGGCGATCGCCATCGCGTACACCGGCGGCGTGGCGCGCGGAAACGGCAGGCGTTCGGGCTGTCCGCCGGGCGACAGCGTGGCACCGGTGGGCACGCCGTCCAGGCGGCCGAACGCGACCACGTCGCCTTGTTTCGCGTCCGGCACCTTTGTCATCTCGCCGTTTATAAAACGATAGATGCCGCCCAGACGGGTTCCGCCGAGTTGGGCGCCGTCGGTAATGGTTCCGCTCCAGACACGGGCGTACGACAGTTTTCCGGTGTGTCCGGCATACACCGTCTTGAACACCTGGGCGCGCGCCGCGCCGCCCGGCACGATTTCCCGGCGTTCCGCGGTTTCCAGAGGATCGGGCGTGTCGTGGCGCAACGTCTTCCACAGCCGGCGCACGCCGTTGGCGTGTTCGGCGGCGCCGACCAGAACCTCGATCACCGAACCGTTGAGCAGATCCTTGCGCATGTCGCGGTACAATTCTTCCGGCGTCGGTTTAATGTCTTCCAGCACTTTCTCCAGCAGCGCGTCGTCGCGGTCGGCCAGGGTTTCTACCAGCCGGCCGAGGGCGACCTGTTCATCCGCCATCATGGCGTCGGGAATCCGCATCAGTTCGGACGCCTGTCCGTTGCGGTAGCGATATGCCCGCTCGCTCATCAGATCGACATAGCCGGTGACGGCCGGGCCTTCGAAAATCGGCATTTGCCGCAGTATTAGCGGGCTGGACGTATAAGCTTGCAGGCTGGCCAGCGTATCGGCGAGGCTGTCTTCCAGCGTGTCGATTTTATTGATGAAAACGATGTGCGGAATGCCTTCGTCCTTCAGCGTCTTGAGCAGCGGTCCGACCATCGCGGCCTTGGCCGGAGACGGTTCGCACACCACCACGGTAATATCGGCCATCGCGAGGGCGGAACATGTCTGGTGGGCGAATTCGATCGAGCCGGGGCAGTCAAGGACCGACCAGGGATCGCCAAGGTAGCTGCAATGGCCGATCCGGATCTCGGTCGTCATCGGGCGGTTTCGCGGGTCGGCCGGCCGCTTCAACGGTGCGCCCGCCGCGTCCAGCAGGGCTTCGAAAAGCGTGGATTTTCCGCTGCCATAGGGGCCGGCCAGAGCGACCGAACGGGGACTTCTGCCGTTTTTTGTTCCTGACATGGGCGTGCCTCCTTCATTGGCCGAAGACGCTGCCCGTTCGATGTGCCCGTGGAATGCGGGCATCCGGAGCGCCCTGAGCGGGGAATGCTACCGCAAAACGGCGTGCTGGCCAGTCCCCTCCACTGGCGGCATCGTCCATCGCTCCCTTTGGCCATGCCCGGCAATGACTGTCTTTGATTGCGGCCGCGTCCCTGATCCATCGCGGCCTGTGCCGCGTCCCTAATCCATCGCGGCGTGTGCCTCCACCGGAGCACCCGCGCCGGGTTTCGGGCGGCGCATCAGGAGCAGCAGTAACAAAGAGGGCAAAGTTGTGAAGATCATCATCCAGTAATCGTCGATATACGCGGTGATCTGCGCCTGCTGATTGACGATCTGGTCCATTACCGCGGCGCCGTGCGCCTGGACCGGGTTCCAGGCATGGCTCACCATCCCGCCGCCCTGAAGGGCTCGGTTGAACGGTGTGACCGCCGCGCCGATCGATTCATGCAGCACTTGCGTGTTATGCGCCAGCACCGCCGATGTCACCGACACGCCGACCGCCGCGCCGATGTTGCGGAACAGGCTGAACAACGATGCGCCATCGGTGCGGTATTGCGGCGGCAATGTCGCGAAGGCCAGGATCTGCAGTGGCAGGAACACGAACCCAAGTCCGGCGCCCTGTGCGACGATGGTGACGATAATTGTCCAGGGCGCGATATCCGGCGTCCAGCCCGTCATTTCCCACATCGACCAGGCCAGCATCAGGATTCCCACCGCCATCAGCTTGCGCGGGTCCATCCGGGTTGCCAGCCTTCCGCCGGTTAGCATCGCCGTCATGGTGCCGATGCCGCGCGGTGCCATGATCAGACCGGCGGCCTCCACCGGATAATTCGCCAGATTTTGCAGCCACGGCGCCATCAGCGACGAACTGGACACCAAAATCGTCCCCGTTGCCGCCATCAACACCAGCCCGGCGGAGAAATTCCGGTCCTTGAACAAGACAACCGGAATGAACGGCTTTTTCGCCGTGATCATGTGGACGACGAACAGATAAATCCCCAGCCCGCCCAGGACCGCTTCGGCGATGACTTCGGTGGAGGTGAACCAGTCCTGGTCCTGCCCTCGATCCAACATCATTTGCAGGCCGCCGATCCCCAGCGACAGCACGCCGAAGCCGATCCAGTCAAAGCGCAGGTTGAAGTTACCGAACGACCGCGGCATGAAAAATATCAGGCCCAGCGTGGCCAGGATGCCGAACGGCAGGTTGATGTAAAAAACATAGCGCCAGTTGTACATCTCGGTCAGGTAGCCGCCGAGTGTCGGCCCGAGGATGGGGCCAACCATGACGCCGATCCCCCAGATCGCCATGGCCTTGCCGCGTTGTTCGGCGGGGTAGATGTCCATCATGGTCGATTGCGACAAAGGGACCAGCGCCGCGCCGAACATGCCCTGCATCAGCCGGAAGGCCACCATCTGGGTCAGCGATTGCGCCGCCCCGCACATCATGGACGTGCCGGTAAAGCCGATCAGGCAGGTGATGAACAGATATTTCCGGCCGAACCGCGATGCCAGCCAGCCGACGGGCGCCGTCATGATGGCGGCGGCGGTAATGTACGAGGTCAGCACCCAGGTGATTTCATCGTAGGTCGCCGACAGGCTGCCCTGCATATAAGGCAGCGCCACGTTGGCGATCGTCTGGTCCAGCGCCTGCATCAGCGTCGCACCCACGGTGCACAGCGTGATGATCAGCCGATGCGGCACCCGTTCATGCGTCGCGGACATCGCTTAAAACAGGTCGTGCCAGCTTCGGACATGACCGGTATCGATGTCGGTCTCCACGCTCATGCCCGCGCGCAGTTCCAGATCGCCGTCCTTGCGCTCCACCTCGATGCGGACCGGGATGCGCTGGACAACCTTGACCCAGTTGCCCGACGTGTTCTGAGCCGGCAGCACGGAAAATTCCGACCCGCTGTTGGGTGCGATCGACTGAACGCTGCCTTTCCAGGTCCGACCGGGATAGGTATCGACGGTGATCGCGACCGGATCGCCCATTTTCACATGGGTCAGTTCGGTTTCCTTGGGATTGGCTTCGATCCACACATTGTCGGTGGATACCAGCCCGAACGCCGCCGTGGCGGCCGCCAGATACATGCCGGGCTGTACGGTTTCCACCTGGGTCGCGATGCCGCCGAACGGGGCATGGATGACGGTATCGTCCAACTGGCGCTGCGCCTCATCCACCTTGGCCTGGGCTTGCAGGTAGTCGTCCAGCGTCTTCACGTCGGGATCCGGGTTCCCGCCCAGCCGGGCCAACTGCACGGCGGCCGTGACCTTGAGCGCTTCGACCGCCTGCTTGTCGGCCATCAGCAGGAACCGAGCATTGTCGTAATCGGCCCGCGTCACGCCGCCGCTCTTGATCAATCCGGCATAGCGTTCATAGCTGGCTTGATCGGATTCAAGCTGAACCTGCTTCACATCGACCTCGCGCAGCATGCGCTTGTAATCGAGTTTCTGTGCGTTCAGCGTGGAGACAATGCCATCGCGGTTGGCCGTCGCGCCGGCCAGGGCGATTTCGAACGGCCGGCGATCCAGCCGCAGCAGCACGTCGCCTTTTTTCACGCGCTGGCCTTCATGCACCGGCACCGAGGCGACGATGCCGGACACGTCGGTGGCGATCGCTTCTTTCGCGGCACGCACATAGGCATCGTCGATCGATACGATGCGGCCGCCGGTGAGCCAGTAAAAGCCGGCGCCGGCCACCACCGCGGCGATGCCGCCCAGCATCAGGATCGGACGCAACACCATCGATGCGGTTCGCCGCCTGACCGGGGCATCGGCGACCCGGCCGGCCACGCGCGGGGGGGAACCGGACAGGGCGGTCTGCGACATTACACCGCCTCCCGCACACTGGCGCCGGCGAGTTCGGCGCCGCGGCGCGACCCGTGACTGTCCTGGGTCAAGATGGATTTCATCCGCATCAGTGCCTCGGTCATGTTTTCGATAGAGTCTTCCGCGATTCCGGCGGTCACGATTCGTGTCATATCGGCGCGCTGTTCGTCGATTTCGTGCAGGACGGCATAGGCCGGTCCCAGTAAATGCAGGCGCCAGATCCGCCGGTCGCGCGGATCGGGGCGGCGTTCGGCCATGCCGCGGGCTTCCAGCCGGTCGATCAGGCGTGCCACGGTGATCGGTTCGACTTCCAGGATTTCGGAGAGTTCCTTCTGCGAAATGCCGGGCTGGCGCTCCAGACGGATCAGGATGGCCCATTGTGCGCGTGTCATGCCATGCAGGCGCGCGCGCTTATCTGCTTCGACACGCAATAACCGGGCGACGTCGTTCAGCAGAAACAGCAGATCGCGATGAAACTCATCCAATGACGATTCCTCTGAGTTGCACCAATCATAACTGGCGTTATCATATATAAGCCAGTGTCGTGGCCATGCGTGTCGCGCAAGGCCGCTACCCGCGGGTAGAGGAGTCTCAAGGAGCAGCATGGGCACGTGGATCGCGGTCGCTGTCGGCGGCGCACTTGGCAGTATCGCGCGTTTTTGGCTGGGTGGCGTCATGATGGACCTGACCGGGCCGAGATTCCCCTGGGGGACGTTGCTGATCAATGTCGTCGGATCGTTCGTCATCGGGCTGGTCGGCGGCTTTACGTTGACGCCGATGCGGATTGCCATGCACCCCGATCTGCGCATTTTCCTGATGACCGGCGTTTGCGGCGGGTTCACTACGTTTTCGGCGTTCAGCCTGCAAACCCTGGAACTGATGCAGTCGGGCGATACCGGTCCGGCTTTGGGATATGCCGCCGGTTCGGTGGTGCTGTGCGTCATCGCCACGTGGTGCGGCTGGATGCTGGGCCGGTTGTGAGCCTTTACAGCCGCCCTTGACGGCTGGCACGGTGATCGCGCGACATGGGAGACAGCATGGACCTGATTATTCGCAATGCGCGCCTGACGACCGGAACAGCGACCGATATCGGCGTTTCAAACGGCCGGATCGTAGCCATCGAACCGGGTCTGACCGCCGATGTGCCGACGTACGACGCGCAGGGCCGGCTGGCGTGTGCCGGGCTGGTCGAGACCCATATCCATCTGGACAAGTCGCGCATTATCGATCGCTGCCCGCCCGAAGACGGCCGCAACGCCAACGCGGTGCCGCGTGTCGCGGCGGTGAAGGCCACATTCACGGAAGACGACGTTTACCGGCGCGCCGCCATCACCCTCGAAAATTGTGTCAAGCACGGCACGACGCGGATGCGAACCCATGTAGAACTCGACGCAGGCGTCGAAATGCGCAGTTTCGATGCACTTGAGAAACTGCGCCGCGACTATGCCTGGGCAATCGATATCGAGTTGTGCGTTTTTCCGCAGGAAGGACTGACCAACAACAAGCGGTCTGACGACTTGCTGGTGGAAGCAATGAAACGGGGTGCGCGTGTGATCGGCGCGGCGCCCAACTACGACCCCGACAAGGACGGCCAGATACGCCGGATTTTCGCTCTGGCACGCGAATACGACGCCGATATCGACATGCATCTGGACTCTGGCAACGGGCCCGGCGACATGGACATTCATCTGGTCTGCGAATTGACGAAGCAGTACGGCCTGGGCGGACGGGTCGCGGTGGGGCACGGCTGCAAATATTCCACGCTGCCGCCGCGCGATTTGCGGGCGCTGGCATCCAGGATCGCAGACGCCGGCGTGGCCGTTACGGTGCTGCCGGCCACCGATCTTTACATGATGGGCCGCGACCAGGACCACAGCGTGCGCCGCGGGGTCGCCGACGCGAACGTGCTGGTGGAAAACGGCGTGAACTGTTCGATTTCCAGCAACAACATCCTCAATCCGTTCACCCCGCTGGGCGATGGAAACCTGATCCGGATGGCCAATTTGCAAGCCAATGTCTGCCAAATCGGGGAAGCGGCGCGATTGCGCGAATGTTTCGCCATGCTGACAGACCGATCCGCTCGGCTAATGCGGCTGACGGACTATGGCATCGCCACCGGCAATCCCGCCGATATCGTCGTGTTCGATGCGGATACGCCCGAACAAACGATCGCCGAGGTTCGCTCGCCGCTGGCGGTGTTCAAACGGGGCGTGCGCACCGTCACGCGGCCCCGGGCGGAGTTGCACCGGCCCTGAAACGATTCGGCATTGGGCCGTCGATTCGCCGCCTACGGCCCGACGAACGCGCCGCCGTTCACGTCCAGAATGGCGCCGGACAGGTAACTCGCCGCCGGGGTACACAGAAACGCGATCGGCCATGCCAGTTCCTCCGGCCGCCCGATGCGTCCCATCGGCAAGCTTGGCCCGAGATTGAAGCCACGGGTCATCGGCGTTTCCACCGGCCCCGGCGCGACCGCGTTCACCAGAACGCCGCGCCCCACGGCGTTGCGCGACAGCCATTTCACCAGCGTATGCAACGCCCCTTTCGACGCGGCGTAATCGGGCGGAGTCGTCAGCGACGTGCCGCCGGTCTTGCCCGCCACCGACCCGACCAGCGCAATATGGCCCCCACCATGGCCCGCCATATGATCGGTTGCGGCGGCCGCCAATTGCAACGGCACGCGAACGTTGATGTCCATAACGTCGTGAAAGCGCTGTTTCCAGTCCGTGTCTTCCGTCCACGGCCGGGCGATCAAAATGCCCGCGCAGTGCGCCACGGCATGAACGCGCCCGTTTGCGAACAACGCGGCGATGAAGACGTCGTCGGTCAGATCCCCCCGCACCGCCGAACACTGTCCCCCGGCCGCCAGGACTTCGTCCGCGACAGCGTCCATCGGCGCCCGGTCGGCAATCGTCAGGTCCGCGCCGAGTTGCGCCAGCACCAGCGCTGTTGCCTTGCCGATTCCGCTTGCGGCGCCGGTCACCACCGCGCGCCTGCCTTGCATCGACAGCGCGGCAGGTAAGGAAAGCGGTGTCATCGCGATGTCCTCCGGACGGTTTTGCCGGCATCGTCCCGCCGCGTAGACGTTCTGTCCATAGCCGTCACTTCACCACGACGAAGCGATACGGAAACGTATTATCCGCCGGCTGAGCCAGTTCGATGTTGCTTTTCGCCGCCCAGACAATGACTTGCTGATGCAACGGAACCGTCGGCATATCGGTCTGCAGCAGCACGATCGATTGCTCGATCATCGCGGTCCGCTTCGCCTGGTCTGTCTCGACACCAATTTTTTCGATCAGATCGTCTAGCGCGGGATTCGAATAGCCGCCGTCGTTGATTTCGCCCCGCTTGCCGTTGCGTGTCCCCAACAGCGTGTACAGCGCGTTGTGGGCGTCGTATGTCGCCGGAGTCCAGCCCAGCATATAAAAATCCGTATCGTAACGCGGCGCGCTGATCTTGTTGAAAAACTTCGCCTTCGTCTGCGCGTTCAAATCCACCTTGATGCCGGTGCGCGCCAGCATCGAAACGATAGCGGTGCAGATCTGCTCATCCATCACATAGCGATCGTTCGGGCAATCCATCCCGACGCGAAAACCGGCGGGGTAACCGGCCTCGGCCAGCAACTGTTTCGCCTTCGCGGGATCGGCTTTCGGCCGCACATCCAGCGCCGCGTCGTATCCGTTCACGCCCGGCCCCCACATTTCCCGCGTCGGATGCGCCAAACCCAGCATCACCCGGCTGGCAATGGCCGGCTCGTCGATCGCCAGCGCCACGGCTTGCCGCACCCGGACATCCTTGAACGGATTTTTGCCCTTAACGTCAGAGCTGGGCAATTCGTCCCGGCTCTGATCGAACCCCAGAAAAATCGTCCGTAATTCGGGGGTTTGCAGCAGCTTCAGCCCCTCGGCTTGCTTAATGCGCGCCATATCCTGCGGCGGGACGGAATAGATCATGTCGATTTCGCCAGATAGCAGCGCCGCCACCCGCGTCGGCGCCGAGGCGATGATATCGAACTCCACCCGGTCCAGATTATGTTCCGGTTTGTCCCACCACAGCGGGTTCTTTTCAACCACCGTCTTGCGATCCGGTTCGCGGGAAACCAGCTTGAAGGGCCCGGTCCCCATCGCGTTGTGCAACGCATAGTTGTCTTCCTTGCCGATTACGACGGGTTCGGTGGCGTTATGCGCCTCGCACCACGCCTTCGACATAATCAGCAGTTCGGTCTGCTCCTGAAGAAAAATCGGGTCGGGCACAACGGTTTCGAAATCGACCGTCATGTCGTCGATCTTGCGGGCTTCCTTGACCGGAGACAGCGGCGCGCGCATCGCCGAATCCGGCGACAGGATACGCTTCAAGGTGAACACCACGTCGTCGGCGGTAAACGCCGAACCGTCCTGCCATTTCACGCCGGGCCGCAGATGAAAGCGCCACACGGTGGGCGATGTCTGTTCCCACGATGTCGCCAGCCCTGGTTCCAGCCCAAGATCGCGATTGCGGCGGACCAGCGGTTCGTAGATGTTTCCCAGGAAACTAAGTTGCACCGTCTCCTGCCGGGTCGCCGGGTCCATCGCGCTGGCATCGCCGTCATTGGCCCAGCGCAATGTCGCGGCCCCGGCTGGCGACGCGATCAGTGCGGTTAGCACCGAGACTATGGATAACGTTATGCGCTGCATGCAAAGTGCCCCCAACCGTCCCGTCGCGCGGTTCGGTACCATAACGCTAAACCGCCCTGGCGGTCCTGAACAGAGAAGGCCCCGATGCAAATCGACCCCAACACCGATATAATCGGCCTGATCGATGTGCAGCCCACCTTCATGTCCGGTGGCGAACTGCCCGTCGCGGGCGGCGCGGATGTCATTCCGGTTATAAACCATCTGCTGACCCGGTTCGGCCATGCGTTCGCCACACAGGACTGGCACCCGCCGGGTCACTCGTCTTTTGCCAGCGCCCATCCCGGTCGCCAGCCATACGACACCATCGACATGCCGTACGGCTCCCAGGTGCTGTGGCCGGATCATGCCATCGCGGGCAGTGCGCACGCGGCGATCCACCCGGCGATCGACCAGACCCGGATACAGGCGATCGTCCGCAAGGGCTTTCGCCCCGGTCTGGACAGCTATTCGGCGTTCTTCGAAAATGACCGGACAACCCCGACCGGGCTGGAAGCCTGGCTGCGCCAGCGCGGCTTTTCGCGGATCGTGCTGTGCGGACTCGCCACCGATTTTTGTGTCGCGTGGTCCGCCGAAGACGCCGTCCGGCTGGGGTTTTCGGTCATCGTCGTACAAGACGCCTGCCGGGGCATTGGCCTGCCCACTCCGGATGGCCGCACCACGATCGATATCGCCCGCGACCGATTGACCGCCCTGGGGGTGCGGTTCGCCGACAGCAGTGCCATCTAGGCCGTTATGATCCGCTTCGTTGCCTTGGCTGCTGTTCTGTTGGTCGCCGTCCCGGCGAATGCCGCATCCGAAGCTGGCCCGGCTGGCCTGTGGCTGACGCCGGACCATGATGGCGTGATCGCCATCGCCCCCTGCGGCGAAGCGTTGTGCGGCCGTATCGTGGGCGTGTTTCTGGACCATCCGGACGACAGGATGCCGGTCGATCACCGGGGAACGTCGCAGTGCAACCTTCCGCTGATCGCCGGCGCTCGGCAAATTCAGCCGAACCTGTGGAAGGGCCGTATCACCAATCCGCGCAGCGGCGAAACCTTCGGCGTGGAGTTCCACATGGACCCACGCGGCGACCTTGCCCTGCGCGGCTTTTTCGGAGTTCCACTGCTGGGTCACACCCAGACCTGGACCCGCTATGCCGGCGCTGTGTCGCCCGATTGCCGCCTGCGGGCCGGGATGGGAGGCTGACGCTTTCGGTACGCAGCACCATGCTGTTGCATACCGAGAACGCCGCTGGATTCGTGGGGGCTACGGCGCCGTATAAACGCGGTGCCATCGCCTCAAGTTTATCGCCTGGCAAGCCCAGGCATGGTGTCGAAGGTCCGCGAGACGCTGGTGGATCGGCGGACCCGTTTGGTCAACACCGTCCGCTGACATGTCTCCGAATACGGAATGATCACCGCCAAAAAGCTGGGTGCCATCATGACGTTACAAATTGCTAATCCAATGGAAGTTCCCCCGGCCCACGATACCGGGCGGCAAGCGGACGGAAGAATTTTGCTTTCGGCCGCTTTAATATCAGGACCGTGGCCGCGGAACGGACCCTGCCGGAACGGCATCGGCGCGGCGTAACCCGGAGCGGCGAGAACGGCGCTGGCCCAGCAATACGGCCGGCCGTTCGATGGTCAGGAATACAACACTGGCCGCCAGCACCAAACCCGCGCCGATGGCGGTTACCGACGCGATAAAAACAAACCCGTTGGCGGCCAGCGCGTGTGGCAGGATGCACCGCAGAACCAGCCACAGGAAAAAACCGTGCAACAGGTAGATGGAATAGGTGATTTCGCCCAGCCACAGCAGGCCGGGCATAAGTAGCAATCCCCACAATGAGTTGCCCGATGCGACAACCGTGAAAAACAGGGTTAGCCCGGCAGTGGCCTGCCACATATAGGCCGTGGGCAGCAGACCGATCGCCAGGGCCAGCGCAACGATTCCCGCCAGCCCCGCCGTACTGGTGCGGCCAAAAGCGGCAAGACCCGCCATCCGTTGAAAATGAGCGGCGGCCATTCCGCCGGCGAATGCCAGCAGGATGTGGGGATCGAACGTGTTGTGCCAGTGAAGCCGCCAGAAAATCGCACCTACCGCGGCGGCGGACAGCAGTGCCGGACCGGGGCGCCGGCTGCATCCGGTCAGAAACGCGATCAGCGGCAGCGCCAGGTAAAACAGCCACTCGTACCGCAGCGACCATGTCACCCCAGCGACCAGCAGATAAGTCGCGGGCAACCCGTTCAGATCGGGGGCGCCGAACATGGTGAACATCAGCCAGTCCATTAACGGCCCGGCGACCGGACCGCTGACGGCCGGCTGGCTGGATAACGTCACGGCCAGGGCCGCCGTCAGCAGCAGCCCCACCAGCATCAGGTAGGCCGGATAGAGCCGATACAGCCGGGAAATCGCGAACCCGGTCCAGTTCATGTCCCCCCGGCGGTCAAGCACCCGGCCCCAGAACAAAAACGCCGTGATCATAAAGAACAGCGCCACGCTGGTCTGACCCGCATGGACGATAAAGCGGGACGGCGGCAGTTGCCATGGATCGCCATGCAGCAGGAACCAGGTGATGACGGTGTGATGCACGAACACCGAAATACCAAGGAAACCGCGCAATCCGTCGATCGCTGGTTGCCGGCCGGATTCGTCATGCGTCTGCGTGCGGCGGATCGCCGGTACAACGCGCACCAGCACCGAGGCAACCGCAAGCGCCACCGCAATCAGCAGCACCGCGATTGCCGGACTGTCGATAAACCGCGCTGCCACGCCCGTATCCGCCACGATGGTCCGTCGCCTCCCTGGCGTAACCCGGCGTTAAAGCCGGGTTAGAATTCGCCGGCGCGCAGCGTGCGGGCGAGCCGGTCCAGCACCGCATTCGCCAGACCCGGTTCCGGCCCGGTGAAGAACCCTCGGGCGATGTCCAGATATTCGTTGATCACCACTTTGGCCGGCGGTCCGTCCGGCATGCACAGTTCCGCCGCGCCGGCGCGCATCAGCGCACGCAGCACCGGGTCGATCCGCGCGAGCGGCCAGTCGTCCGGCAGGGCGTCCGTCAGCATCGGGTCGATGGCATCCTGGCGTCGCACCGCTTCGCGCACCACGCGGGAAAACAGCGGAACCTCGGCATCGGGGATGCGTCCGTCCTCGAACCCGTCCTGGCCTTCCAGGACACCCAGCCGGTGGCGTACGAACTGATCGATGACGGTTTCCGCATTGTCGCCGGCCTGTTCGGCCTGGAACAACGCCTGCACGGCCGCGACCCGCGACGCGGTACGTGTCCGGGTTTTCGGGGGACGTGCCGTCACACCGCACCCAGATGGCGGGCCGCACCGATCTGTAACAGGGCGGCAACCGCGGCTTCGGCGCCCTTGTTATGGCCATCCTGGCCCGAACGGGCTTCGGCCTGTTCGATGGTGTCGCAGGTCAGCAGGCCGGTGCCCAGAGCGATCCCGAATTGCAGGGCGACGGTCATGATCCCGTCCATCGTCGCCTTGCAGATGAAGTCGTAATGATCGGTTTCGCCTTTGACGATGCAGCCCAGTGCGACGAATCCGTCGAACCGGCGATTGCCGCGCATGGCGATCCGGATCGCCTGCGGCAGTTCGTAAGCGCCCGCCACGTCCAGCGTTTCCGCCGTCGCGCCGGCTTCCCCCAGGATGCGATAGGCCCCCGCGGTCAGCCCATCGACGACCTCCCGATAATACGGCGCGCGCACGATCAGCAGATGCGGCGCGGGGCCGGCCACATGCGGCGCCTTGGGCAGTGCGGCGTCCTGTGTGCTCATCCCTCGTAATCCACGCCGACGACATTCGGAATTGGGCGCTGTTCCACGATATTCAGTCCATAGCCTTCCAGGCCGATCACGGTGCGATGGCTGTTGGTGAGCAGGATCATGTTCTCCACGCCCAAATCCAGGAGGATTTGCGCGCCGATGCCGTAATCGCGCAGTTCCCGCTGCGGCCCCGGCGTGGCGGAACCCAGTTGGCGAACCCGTTCGGCCAGGGCGGTGGGGCGATGTTCGCGGATCATCACCACCACGCCGCGGCCGGCGTTGCCGATCATGTGCATGGCGTTATGCACCGCGATCCAGTGCGGCGAGCCGGTCATGTCGTCCAGCAGATCGATCGCATGCATCCGTACCAGCACCGGTTCGGTGCCGCCGACATCGCCTTTGATCAGCACCAGATGTTCCTGGTATTCGACCGTGTTGGCATAGACCACGGCGCGCCAGTCACCGCCCGCCGTGTGGGCGTAGGTGCCTTCCTCCACCTTGCGGACCAGCCGTTCGGTCAACCGCCGATGGGCGATCAGGTCGGCGATGGTGCCGAGTTTCAGATTGTGATGCTGCGCGAAGGCGATCAGGTCCGGCAGGCGGGCCATGGTGCCGTCGTCGTTCATGATTTCGCAAATCACCGCCGCGGGCGCCAGGCCGGCCTTGCGCGCGATATCCACCGACGCCTCGGTATGCCCCGCGCGAACCAGGGTTCCGCCTTCCCGAGCCAGCAGCGGAAACACGTGGCCGGGGGTGGTGATGTCGTCGCGGGTGCTGTCGGGGTTGATCGCCACGGCGATTGTCTTGGCGCGATCGGCGGCCGAAATACCGGTCGTGACCCCCTCGCGCGCCTCGATCGAGACGGTAAAGGCTGTCTGGTGCCGGGTGCCGTTCTGCTGGCTCATCAGCGGCAGGCCAAGTTTCTCGACCCGCGCGCCGGTCAGCGCTAGGCAGATCAGGCCGCGTGCATGACGAGCCATGAAGTTGATCGCATCGGGCGTGGCGAACTGCGCCGGAACAACAAGATCGCCCTCGTTTTCGCGGTCTTCGTCATCGACCAGGATGAACATCCGGCCGTTGCGGGCTTCCTCGATCAGATCCTCGGCCGAGGACAAATATTTGGACAATTCGCCGGCGACGAATTTATCATGCGGGTTTTCCATCAGGCGGTCTCCGCCAGGCGGGCGACGTAGCGCGCGAGGGTGTCGATCTCGATATTCACCATGTCGTTCGGTTGCAGCGTGCCGAACCCGGTGACCGAGGCGGTGTGGGAAATGATGTTCACATCGAACGTATCGTCCCGCACACCGTTCACAGTCAACGATACCCCGTCGACGGCGACGCTGCCCTTTACCGCGATGAACCGCGAAATCGGCCGCGGTACCCGGAAAACCCAGCGGGTGGAGCCGTTCTCGGGTGTCGCGGCAAGCGCTTGCCCAACGCCATCGACGTGGCCCGACACCAGATGCCCGCCCAGTTCGTCGCCGACACGCAGCGATCGTTCCAGGTTGACCGGCGATCCGGCGGTCCAGCTTCCCAGTTTGGTATGGGCCAGCGTCTCGGCCGACGCATCCACGGCGAACCAGTCTTCGCCGAACGCCACGGCGGTCAGGCAGCAGCCGGAACAGGCGATGGACGCACCCAGTGTCACCGGCGGTGCGGCCAGGAACGCGGGCGGCGTTTCCATGACAAGGCGCATGTCGCGTCCTTCGCCGATCGGCTCGATGGACCGGATACGGCCCAGGGCGGTTATGATTCCGGTGAACATGGTCGTTGCCTCGTGAATTCGGACAGCATGTCGTCGCCGATCGTTGTTACGCAATCCCGCTGGAAGCGCGGCATGTGGGCCAGGGTTTCGGTGCCGAACGCCTGCACCGCCGGCCAGCCGTCGCCGCCCATGACGGACGGGGCGTGAAACCAGGCGATGCGGTCCACCAGATCGGCGCGCAGCAGCGCCGCGGCGATCTGGCCGCCGCCTTCGACCATGACCCGAGTCAGGCCGGCGGCACCAAGCGCGGCCATCGCGGCGGTCAGGTCCACGCCGGCCGGCGAACCGGGAATTTTGATCAGTTTCGCGCCGATATCGGCGAAAGCGGCTTCCCGCGCGAGGTTCGTGCCCTCGCGCAGCAAAAACCAAGTGGGGATGTCGGCCGCGGTCTTGAGCAAACGGGACGTCAGCGGCGTGCGCAGGTGGCTGTCGGCGACGATCCGCACGTTGGGGATGGGGCGGAAACCCGGAATGCGGCAGGTCAGGTCGGGGTCGTCGGCCAGGACGGTGCCGACGCCGACCATGATCGCATCGTGGCGCCCGCGCATGGCGTGCGACAGGCGCCGGGCTGGGGTGCCGGTGATCCACTGGCTTTCCCCGGCATGGGTGGCAATGCGCCCGTCGAGCGTGGAGGCCAGTTTCAGCGTCACCATCGGGCGGCCCAGGACGATGCGGCTGACAAATCCGGTAAGGGTTTCCTGTGCTTCGGCTTGCAAAAGGCCGGTTTCGACGGCGATCCCAGCGTTCCGGAGCTTCGCCAGCCCCTGGCCGTTGACGCGCGGATCGGGGTCGGTGGCGGCAACCACCACGCGGGCGATGCCGGCGGCGATCAGGGCATCGGTGCAGGGCGGCGAGCGGCCCCAGTGGCAGCAGGGTTCCAGGGTGACATAGGCGGTGGCGCCTTTTGCCTGCTCGCCGGCCATCGCCAACGCAACGGTTTCGGCATGCGGCCGGCCGCCGGTCGCGGTGCGGCCGCGACCGGCGACCCGGCCGTTAGCGACGATAACGCAGCCAACCGACGGATTGGGCCAGGTGGTGCCTAAACCGCGTCGCGCAAGCGCCAGGGCGGCTTGCATGTGGAAGATGTCCGCTTTGGTCATCGCGAGGGCACCGGGCTGACCGTTGGCATGTCATGGCCGGACCTGGCCCGTTGGGCATTTGCCACTGTTTGTGTCATGACCGGGCTTGGCCCGGTCACCCACGACTCCAGGGGCCGAACGCAGGCAAGCCGTGGGTGACCGGGCCAAGCCCGGTCATGACACAGAGGGGCGCCCGGCGCCCGGCATGCCACGGGGATGCCCGCGCGAGTCACCCTACGCCTCCGCCACCGGTCCCAGGCCGCCCACGAAATCCTCGAAATCCTTCGCCTCGCGGAAGTTGCGATACACGCTCGCGAACCGGACATACGCCACTTTGTCCAGTTCCTTCAGCGTGTCCATCACCAGTTCGCCGATCTGCTTGCTGGGCACGTCGCTGTCGCCGGACGCTTCCAACTGCCGGACGACGGAATTGACGATCCGCTCGATCCGTTCCTCCTGGATGGGCCGTTTACGCATCGAAATCCGGATCGACCGAGCCAGCTTATCGCGGTCGAACGGTACGCGCCGGCCGTCGGATTTCACCACCGTCAGTTCGCGCAACTGCACCCGTTCGATCGTGGTGAAGCGCTGGCCGCAATTGCCGCAAGAGCGGCGGCGACGAATCGCGCCGTTATCCTCGGTCGGACGGCTGTCCTTCACCTGAGTATCGTCGAAACCGCAGAACGGACAGCGCATTGCCGCTCACCGCGACGGATACAGCGGGAAGCGCGCGCATAATTCTTTCACGCGTGCGCCGACCGCCTGCTCGATGGCGGTGTTGGCGCCGTCATTGGACTGGCCGAGACCTTCCAGAACCTCATCGATCATCAGGCCGATGGCACGAAATTCGTCAGTACCGAAGCCGCGTGTGGTCCCCGCGGGCGAACCCAGCCGGATGCCGGACGTAATCGCGGGTTTTTCCGGATCGAACGGAATGGCGTTCTTGTTGGCCGTCATGTGCGCGCGTTCCAGGCTGGCTTCGGCGGTTTTGCCGGTGACGCGCTTAGGCCGCAGATCGACAAGCATCAAATGGCTGTCGGTGCCGCCGCTGACGATATCGAGGCCCCGTTGCTTCAGCGTTTCGGCGAGCACGCGGGCATTGTCCTGCACCGCCTTCTGATACAGGCGGAATTCCGGACGCAACGCCTCGCCGAACGCCGCCGCCTTGCCGGCGATAACGTGCATCAACGGGCCGCCCTGCAATCCGGGAAATAAGGCGGAATTGATTTTCTTTCCCAGTTCCGCGTCGTTGGACAGAACCATGCCGCCGCGCGGTCCGCGCAGGGTCTTGTGGGTGGTGGTGGTGACCACATGCGCGTGCGGCAGCGGGCTAGGGAACAGGCCGGCCGCGACCAGACCCGCGAAGTGCGCCATATCCACCATAAAATACGCGCCTACCTCGTCCGCGACCGCGCGAATGCGGGGAAAGTCGATGAAACGAGGGTAAGCCGATCCGCCGGCAATGATGAGTTTCGGCTTTTCGGTGCGGGCGAGATGCTCCAGTTCCTCATAATCCAGGATGCCGTCATCCTTGCGGACACCGTATTGAACGGCCTTGAACCACTTACCGGACATGTTCGGGGCCGCGCCGTGGGTCAGATGGCCCCCGGCGGCGAGACTCATGCCCAGAATGGTGTCGCCCGGCCCCAGCAGCGCGAGAAAGACCGTCTGGTTGGCCTGCGCGCCGGAATGCGGCTGCACGTTGGCGAACGTGCAGCCGAACAACTGCTTCGCCCGCTCGATGGCAAGGTTTTCCGCCACATCCACATAGACGCAGCCGCCATAATACCGGCGGCCGGGATAACCCTCGGCGTATTTATTGGTCAGTACCGACCCTTGCGCTTCCAGGACGGCGGCCGAGACAATGTTCTCCGACGCGATCAGTTCGATGCCGTCTTGCTGGCGATCGAATTCATCCCGGATGGCGGCGGCCAGTTCGGGATCGGTTTCCGCCAGGGGAGCGGAAAAAAAGCGCTGCGTGTTGGCGGCGGTGCTGTGCTGGTTCATGGAACTTCCACGGTTTCCGATTGAGCCGGTGCTGTAGCATGCGGCGCACTGCCGAGAAACCCGAACTGTTGTATGCGACTCCGGCAATGGTTCAGATTGGTCTAATGCTTGTGTCCTCGATTGTCCTGCTGCCGGATCTTGCCGCCACGGAAGCGCTGGCCGCCCGGTTGGCCGCCATCGTTCGCCCCGGCGACTGCATCCTGCTGGAAGGGCCGCTTGGCGCGGGGAAAACCGCCTTCGCGCGCGCGTTTCTGCGCGCTGCGGCGGGCGATCCGGCGATGGAGGTGCCCAGCCCGTCGTTTACGCTGGTGCAACTATACGACACGACAATCGGTTCGGTGTTTCACTATGATTTATGGCGTCTCGATAAGGCCGGGTCGCTGACCGAACTGGATTGGGACGACGCCCTGGACGGCATCGTCCTGGTGGAATGGCCGGATCGGCTCGGTGCGCTGCGGCCAGACGGGGCACTGACAATCGCCCTGAGGCTTGCCGAAGGCGACGCAAGGGAAGCGACGCTAACCGGCTGGGACGAACGCAGGCACGTTCTCAGCCCATGAAAGTCGTCGAAATAACCAACGTCGATTTTTCGCTGCGTCACTTCCTGCTGCCGCTGATGCGCGCCATCCGTGCCCGTGGCCACGACGTCGCCGGCGCCTGCGCCGAAGGACCGCTGCTGGCTGATGTCCGGGCGGAAGGCTTCCGCGTCGTCGCCATTCCTTTCGTCCGCCGCCTGTCGCCGCTGGCGCATGTGCGGGCATTTATGGCGCTTGTCGCGATCCTGCGCGCGGAAAAACCCGATCTTGTGCATGCCCACATGCCGATCAGCGGATTCCTGGCGCGGCTCGCCGCCCGCGTCGCCGGGGTACCCAAAGTCGCCTACACCTGCCACGGCTTCCTGTTCAACCACGCCGATTCATCGCTGCCCCGCCGGGGCCTGTCCTTCGTCATGGAATGGATCGCCGCGCGACTCACCGATGTTTTTCTAACCGTGTCGGAAGCCGAGGCGCGCGATGCCCGCCGCCTGCACATAGCATCGCATGCCGAGGCCGTTCGCAACGGCCGCGATCCAACTGTTTTCCGCCCCGACCCGGCGGCCCGCGCGCGCATCCGGACCGAACTCGGTGTTCCGGACGACCGGGTCGCGATTATCGCGGTATCCAGACTGGTCTGGCACAAAGGCTATCCCGAACTCGCCGAGGCGATGCGATCCGTGCCACATGCGGAACTCTGGGTCGTGGGCGAACGCCTGGACAGCGACCGCGGCGCCGATATGGCCGCCCTGCTGCGCGCCGCCCCCCTCGGCCACCGCCTGCGCCTGCTCGGTTATCGCTCCGACATTGCGTCGTTGCTGGCTGCCGCCGATATTTTTACCTTGCCGAGCCGCTTCGAGGGCCTGCCGATGTCGGTGATCGAGGCCATGCTGACCGCGCTGCCCGTTGTGGCCACCAATGTCCGCGGACCCGCCGAACAGGTGGTGGACGGCGTAACCGGATTTCAGGTCCACGCCGGGGACGCCGCGGCACTCGGAACGGCGCTGAACCGGCTGGTTCGCGATCCGGATTTACGCGCGCGGATGGGACAGGCGGGCCGCTGCCGAGCGCTGGATCGCTACGATGAGGCTAAAGTCCTGTCGCGCACCCTGGACCTGCTGGGCCTGTAGGTTTATCCCGCCGCGCTTGCAGCATAACGGGACCAAGCCGCCATGACCGATATCGTTCCCATTCGCCGGGCGCTGATTTCCGTGTCCGACAAAACCGGGTTGGTGCCGTTCGCCCGGGTACTTGCGGACCAGGGTGTGGAGATACTGTCCACCGGCGGGTCGGCGAAAGCGCTGCGCGACGCCGGCGTGCCGGTCAAGGAAGTGTCGGACCACACCGGCTTCCCCGAAATCATGGACGGACGGGTCAAAACCCTGGTGCCGCAAATCCATGGCGGCATCCTGGCGCGGCGCGACGTGCCCGCACACATCGCGCAGATGCGGGCGCACGGCATCGCGCCGATCGACCTGGTGGCGGTTAACCTTTACCCGTTCGAGGCGACCGTGGCCAAAGGCGCGCCATTCGATGACTGCGTGGAGAACATCGACATCGGCGGCCCCGCACTGATCCGGGCAGCGGCTAAAAACCATGATTTTGTGACGGTTCTGACCGATCCCGATCAATACGGGGACGTGCTGGACGCGCTGGGCGCGAAGGGCGGCACCGATCTGGCATTGCGCCGCCGCCTGGCCGGGCAGGCTTACGCAAGGACGGCGGCCTATGATTCCGCCATCGCCATATGGTTCGACGGACAGCGTCAGGACGTGTTCCCCGGTCGCCTGACTGTGTCCGGGACTCTACGGCAGACGCTGCGCTACGGCGAAAATCCGCATCAGGCGGCGGCGTTCTATGGTTCGGCCGGACGGTTGGGCGTGGCCAGCGCGGTGCAAATCCAGGGTAAGGAGCTGTCGTACAACAATCTTAACGACACCGACGCGGCGTTCGAATGCGTGTCGGAGTTCGATGCCCCGGCGATCGCGATTATCAAGCATGCCACACCTTGCGGCGTCGCCACCGCGGTTCGGCTGGCCGATGCCTGGGACGCGGCGTTCCGCTGCGATCCGGTGTCGCCCTATGGCGGTATCGTCGCGGTGAATCGCACGCTGGATGCGGCTTCGGCCGAGAGGATTTCCGCGATTTTCACCGAGGTTATTATCGCTCCCGATGCGGACGACGCGGCGAAAGCGGTGCTGGCGCGCAAGAAAAATTTGCGGGTCTTGCTGACCGGCGGCATGCCGGACCCCGCGTCCGCCGGGCTGACATTTCGCAGCGTGTCGGGCGGCTTCCTGGCGCAAACCCGCGATGGCGGGCGGATTGGGGCAGGGGATGTCCGGGTCGTCACCCGCCGGACGCCGACGGATGCCGAGATGGCCGATTTGCTGTTCGCGTTCCGGGTCTGCAAGCACGTGAAGTCGAATGCCATCGTTTATGCCAAGGCGGGCGCGACGGTGGGGATCGGCTGCGGCCAGCCGAACCGGGTAGACTCCGTGCGTATCGCGGCGTGGAAGGCCGAGGAAGCGGCGAAGGCGGCGGGCCTGCCGGATCGTCTGACCCTGGGCAGCGTGGTCGCGTCCGACGCATTCTTCCCGTTCGCCGACGGGCTGGAAGCGGCGGTCGCGGCCGGCGCGACGGCGGTGATTCAGCCGGGCGGGTCGATCCGCGATGCCGAGGTGATCGCGGCGGCGGATGCAGCGGGGCTGGCGATGGTGTTCACCGGGATGCGGCATTTCCGGCATTAGACGCGGTTTGCGTCGCTATCGCCGCCCACCGTGCGGCCGAGGATGGCTTCGGTCAGCGCCCGGAAAGCCCGATAGCAATCCTGCACCGCGTGCTGATGACCGCCGAAGGCTCCGTCGGCCGGTTTCAGCAGAAACATCGGTTTGCGTGCTTCTTGCGCCAGCGGCATCAACGACCGGAAATCCTTCAAGAGTGCCAGACAATTCGGGTCCGAATCGACAGGATGCACCTGTCCGGATTGCGTAAGCACCGATTGAGCGTAGTCCGCCGGGATACGCGCCATCCACTTGCCGAACGCGCGCGCGGGCCGGTCCATCCGAACCGAATGGCGCATGACAACATACCCGGCGGGGGTCATCGACCCGTCCGGCAAATCGAGCGGCCCGTCCGGCCGCCGGTTGAGACGGTCGGTCCACTCGGTTCGCCAGCCAAGCAGCGCGGGACCCACGTTCCGCAATCCTTGCAGCGAATACAGGTCGGTACTGAGCGGGATGACGACGTGATCGCAGGCGAGAAGGGCGGCCCGGTTGATGGCGCCAAGATTGGGGCCGACATCGATCAGCGCCAGATCGGCATCGGCTTCCTTGGCGGCCAGCCTGACAAGTCGGTGAAAGGCGCTGGTGACCAGGAATGCGCCGATATCGCGCGACAGGCATTTCGGCCATACCTCCGACAGCACATCCTCGAACCGGGATAGAGCGAGGTCGCCCACGATCAGCCGAATAGTATCGCCTACACGTTCGGTCATCGGCGCGACGAGGTCGCCTTCCCGCTCGATCAGCGGCCGGATGGCGCCGGCGACGGTCAGCGCGCCGGGGTCATTCCAGATTTCCTCCAGCCGGTCATCCGGTAGAAACGCGCTGGTCAGATTGGCCTGCGGATCGAAATCGGCGGCGACGACCGGAATGCCCATTTCCGATAACATCCACGCAACATGGTAAACCAGAGTGGTTTTTCCGACACCGGCCTTATTGTTAAAGAATCCGATCGTCTTCATGGCGCCGCCCCAATCGTGACGTGAACGAAATCGGCCTCGGCCTGAAAAGCCGCCGGCGGATTGCCATTCCGCTTCAAGGCCAGACCCGCCCGCGGTATGCCGGAGCCGAAACGTTGCACGTATCCCAGGTCCTTGGCGGCGGATGCCAGCACCGGGTTGCGGTAATCGGTTGCCTCCGGCCGGCCGAAATTGGCGATCGAAACGGCGCCGAACGGACCACCGGGGCTGGTGATTTCCACCCTGTCGTCGAACCAGGTCAGCCGCACCGGTGCATAGGTTCCCGTATAGGTCCGGTGAATCACCGCGTTGCGTGCGAGTTCCTGCAATGCCAAAATTGGATAATCCGGTCGCTCGCTGGTGGAAAGCCCGGACAAATCGCTGCGCCGAGCGATATTCGCCTCTAGCACATCGTCCAGCCGGCGGAGCAGTTCCGATAACGGCCCGTCGATCTCTTTCTGATCGCGGATCGTATCGGTTACTTCTGTTCCGGCGTAGCGCACGAATTGAATATAGGCGCCGGGCAGCCAGTTGCGGGGGTCGCGCCCCAGCACCAGGATGCCGGCGGCGGTGGGTACACCGTCCGGGCTGAGCAGTTTGAGTGCCCGAAGCTGATCAACGACCTCTCTCCCGTTTTCTCGTAATACGTCGGGAGCGATCGCGGCTGGCAGGTATTCCAACTGAAAGATCGACAAGTTGAGATCGGTCAATGCTGAGCCAGCGACCGGTTGCTGGTCGAACGGAACCACTGCGCGCCGCTGCCGTTCAGTCAATCGCCGTTCCTGTTCGGGGGTCGCATAGGCGCGGGATGGGCCAAACCGCACGCAAATGCGGCCCTTGAAGCGCACCGGCGGGCTGTCGGATGGCGTGACTTCGGTCACCGCCATGGTGCAGCCGTCTAGTGTGATCGTGCGGACATGGATGTTCGGCAGCGGGAGAATATGTCCGTCGCGTCCGAACCCCAGCAGCGTCTGGATCACCTGCTCGGTGATCTCGAGGCCGGCGCAGTCGCCATTATCCCGCACACCGAGGAACAAGATGCCGATGGTCCGGCTGTCCGGCAGATCGTTCGCGAAGGCGCAGATCGCCTCGCCGAGCTTATCGGCGTTTCGGGCGGATTCCGTGCGTTCGGCGTTGAATGCTTCCAGGCTGCGGAGCCGTTGGCGGAGTTCGTCGTCGGTCAACATCGGTGCGAATTTTCAGTGGGCGGGTTTGCGGTGCGCAAGGCTGGCATAGCATATTTTTTGGCAATAGGGATGCGCCCTGGACGGACCGGCCGTCCGCGGCCGCGCCCGCAGGCCCGACGAACCGGGCCGGAGCATCCCGTTGCGGAGGCCGATAGTGCCCACCCGCGAACGGCGTAAAACCGGCCGCATGGAATGGGACGCCCCAGCGATTGTTGACGTCACCGGTTACTCGATGCGACGTTGACCGCTTAGGTAGCGCGAAGAGGCTTATGGAAGGACTTGAACATGGCGCTTGAATTAGTTGACTCCACGCTGACCGTCCGGAGCGGTTCGCTGACTTCGCCTTTGGCGGCAAACCTCAAGCAAAAATATCTCGAGATATGGGGTCAGCTGATGAACGTGTCGAAGGCTCAGGAGATTTTGGGCTTCCTACAGAGCAGCGGCTCGATCGTCGGGATTCTGCTCGTGGACGCGGGGTCTGACTCGTTGCACATGGCTCCGAGCGCGCTGGCCGGAGGTACGGCGGCCAAATACACCGGGGGCGTGGCCGTAGTAAATATCAACACGCCGATGACCATCAAAGGGCAACAAATCCCCCTTGGCGTAAGCCTGCTTCATGAGGTCGGCCACGCCAAACAGTGTATCGACAATCCAGGCTGGTATGAAGGATTATACGCCAAGATACTGGAGAACAACGTCAGAGCGGGCGAAGGCCGGGTCACATCGGAGAGAGACAATTTCGTCAACACGAGCCCTTCCGTAACCAGTTACAAGGGGAATTATGGGGGCAAGAAGATTGTGATGGCGGCGGCGGCAGCGGAATGGGAAAAGGATTTCGGAAACGGGCCACGACGGACGCTTGAGAACGATAATCTCGCGAAACACGAGAAACCGGTCCTGGTCGAGATGCGCCTGCCGTACCGCGACGACTATTTTAACGGCTGACCGCCGAAGTCGCATCGTCTTCCGCAGCCTCCGCCTTTATGACCGAGCGGAGTGCGGCGACCGCATGAGTCCGTACCCGCCCCCAACGATCTTCTGGCGCTTGAAGCGCCTGCCGCGCCGGGCGCGGACACCGGCAGTGGCAAGTGCGGCATGGCCATTCTCTCTGCCGCTGTTCCACACGCGGCGGCACTTGGCGACGTGCATGCTGAAGGTCAAAGGGGCGCGGCATCCACACGCAGATATGCCGTCTCGGAAGTGGGGGACAGATCAGCGGGTTGAGCGCCAAGGACGCTAAAATCAGCCTCGAGGCGCCGATTGGTGGTAGGCAACACACGGCTCTTTATCTTCACTACTGGCTCGATACGGTGACTTTTCTCGTGTCCACTACAATTGAAACCCGAGTAATGACATTCCGTTCACGTCATCACCCGCCTTGGCGGGTCGCGGAGCAACCATTACGCTGTGCGTATGGAGGGACCAGGGTCCGGTCGTCATGTTCAAGCAGGATGCGCTGACCCACAGCGCGCTGGACATCCCCCCGGCTGGCCGCGTTTTCGCCGGCTGTTTCGATCCGTCCGTCACCGCCCCGGTCCTCGCGCGCCACGGTGCGGATATGCCCACCAAGATTTTTCCGGCTGCATAAATGGCTGTCGCGCGCTTGCCGAGCCAATCTGAGACGCAGCGGACGAACTCCGCTATGTGCTCGCCGCGCTGGCTCCACTTGTTGAATTTCCCGGCGCAAGCGGCGGGGCGTTTGCAGCGACTTCGCCCGGAGATGCGGGTGCGTCATCTAAGCAGCCGGGCGTTGGGACCGCCAAGGAAATTAATGCCAGCTTCCCCGTTCGCGGTTAAACTCGCCCACCGACACCATAGACCAGATGCCAAGCGCCCCGTTTCCGCCACCACGGCCGCCCCGATAGCGTGTCATCTCCCCAGCCCACGCTCGGAATGATAGCGGAACCCCGCGTGCCGGTGCTGCTGCCATATCCGTTCGCCGGCCCGTTCGATTACCGCGTGCCTCCCGGCCTTCTCCTCAGGCCGGGCGACGTGGTGCTGGTCCCGCTCAACCGGCGGGAGGAAATTGGCGTCGTTTGGGACGCCCCGGCCGATCCGGCGGTGCCCGCGCACAAGCTGAAATCCGTCTCTTGCATGGTGGATACGCCGCCGATGGGCGAATCGCTGCGCCGTTTTATCGACTGGATCGCCGCTTACACGCTGTCGCCGCCAGGCGAGGTCATGGCCATGGCGCTGCGCGTGGTGTCCGGCACGCTCCGCCCCGTTGTCCGCTACCGCCGGATCGATCCGCCGCCGGCCGTCAGGATTACGCCGCCCCGCCAGCGCGTGCTGGACGCGCTGGTCCGGCATGAACCCCGTTCCGCCGCCAGTCTGCTGCGCGAATCCGGCGTTAGCACCGCCGTTCTACGCGGCATGACCGAAGCCGGCCTCCTCGTCGCGGAACTGGCCGCCCCGGACGTGCCTTTCACCCGCCCCGACCCGGATCACGAAGGTCCCGAGCTGTCGGACCAACAGCAGGGTGTCGCCGCCGCGCTACGCCAGGCCGCCGCGAATCGAGCGTTCTCGGTTACCCTGCTGGACGGCGTCACCGGGTCCGGCAAGACCGAGGTCTATCTGGAAGCCGTCGCCGCCTGTCTTCGCGCCGGCCGTCAGGCGTTGGTGATGCTGCCCGAAATCGCCCTGTCCTCGCAGTGGATCGAACGGTTTCAGCGCCGCTTCGGGGTGGCGCCCGCGGTGTGGCACTCCGATCTGTCGTCGCGGACCCGCAAAATCGCGTGGCAGGCTGTTGCCGAGGGTACTGCCCCCGTCGTCGTCGGCGCCCGGTCCGCGCTGTTTTTGCCATTTCCCGACCTCGGCCTGATCGTGGTGGACGAGGAACACGAGCCCGCGTTCAAGCAGCAGGACGGCGTGGTCTATAACGCGCGCGATATGGCCGTGGTACGGGCGCGCCTGTCCAACTGCCCCGCCATTCTGGTGTCTGCGACGCCCAGCCTGGAAACGGTCGCGAACGTGGAAGCGGGGCGATACGCCCATCTGCGGCTGACCAGCCGGCACGCGGGCGCGACCATGCCTAAGATCGGCCTGATCGATATCCGGGATTGTCCGCCCGATCGCGGCCGCTTTCTGGCGCCGCCGCTGATCCAGGCGGTGCGGGAAACGTTGGAACGCGGCCAACAGGCGATGCTGTTCCTCAATCGCCGGGGCTATGCGCCGCTGACGCTGTGCCGCCATTGCGGACACCGCATGCAATGCCCCAACTGCACCGCCTGGCTGGTGGAACATCGCACGCGCAACCAGCTTCTGTGCCATCATTGCGGCCACACGATCCAGATTCCGCCGGAATGCCCGGCCTGTGCCGCGAAAGACAGCCTGACCCCGGTTGGCCCTGGCATCGAACGCATCGTGGAGGAAGCCGCGCTGATCTTCCCCGACGCGAGGCGCCTCATCATGGCCAGCGACACGATCGCCGGTCCCCACGCGGCGGCGGCGGCGGCGCACGCCATCGAGAACCGGGACGTCGATCTCATCGTCGGCACGCAGCTTGTCGCCAAGGGCTGGCATTTTCCGCATCTGACGTTCGTTGGCGTGGTCGATGCCGATCTAGGCTTGGCGGGCGGCGAATTGCGGGCGGCGGAGCGTACCGTGCAGTTGCTGCATCAGGTCGCCGGGCGGGCCGGCCGGGCGGAAGCGGCGGGCCAGGTCATGCTGCAAACCTTCGTGCCGGACCATCCGGTGATGCAGGCGCTGCTGCACGGCGATCTGGACGCGTTCATGGCCAGCGAGGCCGAAAGCCGGCGCGACGGCGAATGGCCGCCTTATGGGCGCCTTGCGGCACTGATCGTCAGCGCCGATACGGCCATCGTCGCGGATACGGTGGCGCGCGATCTGGGCTGGGCCGCCCCGCGCGGCGATGGCATCGTGGTGCTGGGGCCGGCACCCGCGCCGATGTCGCTGCTGCGCGGACGGCACCGCAGGCGTCTGTTGCTGAAAGTGCGGCGCGACGTATCCGTCCAGCCCATTCTGCGGGCGTGGCTGGCAACGGTGAAGGTGCCGCGCGGCGGACGGGTGGACGTGGATGTCGATCCTATCTCGTTTCTTTAGGGCTGGCCTGACGGCCGGTTCAGCCCACCGGTTTCAGTCCCGCGCGGAATCGCTTCGCCAGGGCGCGATAGGCTATGGCGTTGCGGTCGAAACGGGCGCGTTCCTCGGCGTCCATCACCCGCCGCAGTTTGGCGGGCGAACCGGTCCACATCTCGTTCGGGCCGATCGTTTTGCCGGGCGTCAGCAGGCCACCGGCGGCGAGCATACCGCCTTCCTCGATCGTCGCGCCGTCCAAAATCGTCGCGCTAATGCCGACAAAAGCCCGGTTTTTCAGCGTGCAAGCATGGATGACCGCACTGTGGCCAACCGTAACGTCGTCGCCGATCGTGGTGGAATACATCCCCGAATCGACGTGGATAACCGTGCCGTCCTGGATGTTGGTGCGGGCGCCGATGCGGATGGAATTCATGTCGCCCCGCAACAGGCAATGAAACCAAATGCCGCTTTCCGACCCGATAACGACGTCGCCGATCACGGCTGCCGTGGGGGCAATGAAGGCGTCATCCGCGATCACTGGCGTAATGCCGTCCAGCGAAAAGACGGTTCCATAAGGCCAGCTAGGCATCGATTAACTCCCGCGCACCTACGCCGGTATGCAAACCGAGCATGAGAGCGATGTTTTGGACGGCGGCGCCGGATGCGCCTTTGCCCAGATTGTCCAGCCGGGCGACCAGCACCGCCTGACGGTATTTTTCGTTGGCGTGGACGGTCAGTTCCAGCCGGTCGGTATCGTTCAGCGCCTCGGGTTCCAGCGTGCCATCGGCGGGGCTGGGGACCACGCGCACCAGATCGCATCCGGCGTAGCGGGCTTCCAGCGCCGCGATCAGGTCGGCGCCGGTGGGCCTGTGCGGCAGCGCGTCGAGATGCAGCGGGACCGAAACCAGCATACCTTTCAGGTAATGCCCGACCGACGGCACGAACACCGGCCGCCGCGTCAGGCCGCCATAGAGTTCGGTTTCCGGCACATGCTTGTGCTCCAGACCCAGTCCGTACAGCTGGAATGCCGGCCCGTGGGCGGCTTCATGCGCCGTAATCATCGCCTTGCCGCCGCCGGAATAGCCCGATACGGCATTGATCGCGATGGGATAATCCGGCGGGATCAGCCCCGCATCGACAAGCGGGCGGATCAGTCCGATCGCCCCGGTGGGATAGCAGCCCGGATTGGCAACGGTGGTCGCATTGGCGATCCGATCCGCCTGACCGGGCAGCATCTCGGCGAAGCCATATACCCAACCCGGCGCGACCCGGTGAGCGGAACTGGCATCCAGCACCTTGGGTGCGGCGGCCCCCAGGGAAGCGGCCATGGCGGCGGATTCCCTGGCGGCATCGTCGGGCAGGCACAGGACGATCAGGTCGGCCTCGGCCATGATGTCGCGGCGGGCGGACGGGTCGCGGCGGTGTTCCGGCGGCAGGCTTTTTAGCGCAACCCCGTTCATGGCGCCCAGGCGCTGACGGATGCCCAGGCCCGTGGTGCCGGACTCGCCGTCGATGAAGACCGTTGTCATACGCCGTATTCTCCTTCCGCCGTGCGAAAGTCGTGGCGTAGCGGCGGAAAAGCAAGAGGGGGCGATTCGTGGCACCGGCAACGCCGGATCGTCATCGGGCAGGTTAGCCGCGGCTGGGTCCGGCGGGGCGGTCTCCCGCCAGCGCCATCAGCGTTTCCAGCCTGTCCGCCTCGGCCGCTGGCTTATCGGTGCGGATGCGGGCCACACGAGGAAAGCGCATGGCGATGCCGGATTTATGCCGTTTGGACAGTTGCACCGCGTCGAAGGCCACTTCCAGGACCATCGACTTCTCCACTTCGCGAACCGGTCCGAACCGGCCCGTGGTGTGGGCGCGGATCCATCGGTCCAGAAAAACGAGTTCCTTGTCGGTGAAGCCGGAATAGGCCTTGCCCACGGGAACCAGGTCCTCGCCGCGCCAGACGCCGAATGTATAGTCGGAATAAAAGCCGCCGCGTTTGCCGTGGCCGGTCTGGGCATACATCAAGACGGCATCCGCCGTCAGCGGGTCGCGCTTCCATTTCCACCACTGGCCCTTGACCCGTCCGGCAAGGTAAGGACTGTCGGCACGTTTCAACATCAGGCCTTCGATCGCCGCCGCCCGCGCGCCGTCGCGCAACACCGTCAGGTCCTGGATGGATGAAAACGGGATCAGCGGGGACACATCCATCGTGGCTGGACGGTGCCGGACGACCCAGGCTTCCAGGTGCGTCCGGCGCTGGTCGAACGGCAGGGCGCGCAGGTCTTCGGTTCCGTCGAACAGGATGTCGTACAGGCGCACGCCAACCGGAAATGCGGCCATGATCTTTGCGGACGCGGTCTTGCGGTTCAACCGCTGCTGAAGATCGGCGAACGGTGCGGCAACCCCGTCGCGGATGACCAGCAGTTCGCCATCCAGAACTGCCTCGTGTGTCATCGCCGCCACGATTTCCGGAAACGCGTCCGAGATATCGCCGGCCCCGCGGGAGAACAGCCGCCGGCCGCCGCCAGTGGTCACCAGTTGCACCCGGATACCGTCCCATTTCCATTCCGCCCGCCAGTCCGCCGGGTTCAGCGCGGCGATATCGGCGGCTTCCAGCGGATGCGCCAGCATCGGCGGCCGGAAGACCGGTGCGCCGGCGGGGTCCGGTTTGGGTCCCCGTCCGTCCAGCCAGGCAAACAGCGGCAGGTAGGGCGGCTTCAGCGCGTGCCAGACTTCTTCCACATCGTCCGCGCCAACGGCCCCGATGCCCTCCGCCGCGATGTCCGCCAGGGCGATTTTCGCCATCCGGGCCGACGCGCCAACACGCAGCCCGCCGCCGATCAGCTTCAGCAGCGCCAGGCGGGTGGATGCATCGGCGCAATCTAGCCATCCGGCGATCAGGTCGGGCAACGCCGCCCTGGGGGCGGTGTTCAAGGTTTCCGCCAGTTCGGCGAGACTGGGAAGCGATCCGGCATGCGGCCGTGCCGGCCAGATCAGGGCCACGGTCTCGGCCAGATCGCCGACGTAATCGTAGGACAGGGCGAACAGGACGGGGTCGGTGCGGGACGCCCCCAATTCCCGGATCGTACCGGCCTTGGCGGTGGGAAACGACAGGTCGCCGGCGATCGCCGCAAGCGCGATCCCGCGATCCGGGTCGGTTTGCGTCGTGAAATAGTGCCGCAGCAGCGCGATCTTGGCATTGCGCGACGGGGTGAAGGCCAGACGCTCCAGCAGGGCGGCGAACGCGATCATTTGGGTCTATGTTGGTGCGGCCCGGCCGGAGCGCCAGCCCGCGGCGTGCGGCCGAACCCGGCAAGTGCATTGCGGTTCCCCGATGGGGCTGTTAAACGACGGTTCCCGAATGTCGGAGCGTAGCGCAGCCTGGTAGCGCATCAGTCTGGGGGACTGGGGGTCGTGGGTTCGAATCCCGCCGCTCCGACCAAACCGGTCGGGCGGTCGCCCGTTGGGTCGCGTGGCGGGAAAGCCAGCGCAACGCCGTTGAATTGCAGCGACAAATTCGGATTCCACTGCGGGTCATTGGCCAGCCACCGGCCCCATCGCTGCCGCACATACTCCATCTCGCGCTTCAGGCGGGCCGATTTGGCGGCGCTGCGATCCGCACCCCTGGATGCCGATTCCAGATGATACAGTTCGGCATGCGGGGTCCATAGATTGCGGTACCCCTTTTCGGCCAGCTTCAGGCAAAAATCCACGTCGTTGAAGGCGACCGGCAGGCGGATATCATCCAGGCCGCCGGCCTCAAGATACAGGTCGCGCCGCACCAGAAGACAGGCGGCGGTGACGGCGGTAATGTTGCGCGCCAGCTTTAGTTGACCGAAATAGCCCGGATCGGTGTCGGGGGTTTGAAGATATTGGTGATCCGCCACACCGAACAGGCCGGCGACCACGCCGCCGTGCTGGACGGTGCGATCGGGGTACAGCAGCCTGGCCCCCACCGCGCCAATGCCGGGGCGAATGGCATGCGACACCATCTCCCGCAGCCAACCAGGACCGATCGGATCGATGTCGTTGTTCAGCAGCAAAACCAGCGACCCGGCGGCTTCGCCCACCGCTCGGTTATTCAACGCGGCATAATTGAACGGACCCGGACAGCGCAGAACGCGGACCCGGTGGTCCAGGGCCAGCCGGTTCAGCAGCGCCAGGGCCTCCGGTTCGTCCGACCCGTTATCGGCGATCAGAATGTCCAGCGCCGGGTAATCGGTGCGGTGCAGCAACCCATCCGCGACACGAGCCAGCATGTCCGCATGATTGCGGGATGGGATGATGACGGAAACCAGCGGTTCCGGCCGCGGCACGGGATAGATCGTGCGAATCCAGTCCGGTGCCTCGGCGGAGGGTTCCACCCGTCCACCGGACGTGCCGCGCGACAAGGACGCCTGCACTGCCCGCCTTGCATCCCCGGCCGAGCAGGCGGGTCTGCCCGCCTGGCGATGGTACAGCACACGCGGAATGTGCCGGATGCGATCCGGAGCGGTCTGGTCCACCGCGCGCAAGGCCAGATCGTAGTCCAGTGCGGAGTCCATGTCCGCCCGGAAGCCCCCGGCCCGTTCCACAAGCGAACGGCGAAAGACGCCGCCGGGTCCGATCAGGTCCAGGCCCAGCATCAGCTCCGGATTCCAATCGGGTTTGAAAAACGGCATCGACCGCCGGCCCGCGCCGTCTATGGAATCTTCGTCCGCATAGACGATATCCACGTCAGGCTGGGCGGAAATGGCGACCGCGACCTGGTAAAGCGCCCACGGGGAGAGACGGTCGGGGGGCCTCAGCAGTGTGACGAACGAACCGGTGGCAAGGCCGAACACCGCATTGCGTAGGGCGGTTTCGTCCGGATTCGCGCCGGGCCGTATAGAGCGGATTCGGGACTCCTGGGCCTGGATGTCCCGCAGCCATGCGGCGACAGGCGATCCGGCCGGCGATCCATCGGCGACCAGCAGTTCCCATTTAGGATAAAACTGCGCCCGCAGGCTTTCGGTCGCTGCCTGGAGCTGCTCCAGCGGCGGATCGCCGGCCGGCATCAGGACGGAGATCGACGGGGGATCGGTGAGCCGGCCAATATGGGCGGCGGCGTCCCGGCGCTGGGCTGGCCCGTTGCGTTCGTACCGGCCCAGCCAGTACGGATAGTCCTGGTTCATGCTGGCGCTTGCGGCCCGGAGGCGGGCGATCAGGTTCCGCAGCTTGACCCGCGAACCGGGCGGCAAGCATCCGGCGGCCGCGAAGACGATCCTGAAGACCGCTGGCATCCAGGGTAGCGGCAGCGCGTTCCACAGGCCGGTCAGCCGGTCGCGGATCGCCGTCTCGATGCGCGCCCACAATGGGATGTCGGTGTCTTCGGACCAGCCGGACGATGAGTTGGCGCGACCGAGCGCGAACGCGGAGTCAACCGGCGATGCAGCGGAGCCGTTCGGTGTGTCGCCGGTCATGGACATTCGGATTGCACTCATTTCTCACACTGTTGCGCCGCGAAAGTCGTCTGGCGGCGCGACCGCGATCTTGCCGCGCTACGACGCGGCCGGGCAGGGCCGGTCGCGGTAACCGGGTGGCGGCTTAGGTATGTCCGGCCATCGTTTCCGAGGACCGTGGGGTCGAATTTGTCCTAAAGGTTGCATAGAGGGCGGCAGCTTCATCGGCGTGGAACACACGTATGGCCGATGCAGTCGTCAACCCGCCGGCCGGACACCGAATCGGGCGAACCACGCCACTGCCCGATTCCAGGCATCTTCGGCATCGGCCTGCCGGTAGCTAGGCCGGTAATCGGCGTGGAAACCGTGCCCCGCATCGGGATAGATGACGATATCGGCGATCTTGCCGGCCGCCTTGGCCATGGCTTCCGCCTGCCGCACCGAGTCGGCGGAAATACTTGAATCCTGCCCACCGTACAAACCCAGCAGCGGGCATTGGATGTCCGCCGCCAGATCCAGCGCCGACCGGGGCTGGATCGGCGAAGCGGCACCCAGTAGCGGTCCGTAGAACGCGACCGCGGCCTTCAACCGCGAGGAGTGCGCCGCATACAGCCATGTTTGCCGGCCGCCCCGGCAGAATCCCATAACGCCCAAACGAGCGGCGTCGCCGCCGTTGCCCATCGCCCATGCGGCGGTGGAATCCAGATCGGCCATATACTGGGCGTCCGGCGCCCTGGCGATCACATCGGCGATAATCTGTTTCACGTCGGTCATCTTGGACAGATCGCCGATGCGGGCATAATACTCCGTGGCCACCGCGAAGTAGCCGAGTTTCGCCCACCGACGGCACACGTCCTTGATATATTCGTGGACGCCGAAAATCTCCTCGTTCACCAGGATGACGGGAAATGGTCCCGATCCGGGCGGCTTGGCAAAATACGCCGGCAGTTGCCCATCCGTGGTGGGGATCCGGGTTTCGCCGGTCTCGATCCCCGCTGTACCGGTATGGATCGCCTGGGCCTCGGCCCGTTGCGTCGCCAGCGTAAAGCCACTGATCAGTCCCGTCATCAGTACGCCACGGCGTGCCAATGGGTAGTCCCGCAGCCCATCGCTTTCGTTGAGGTCGTTCATATCCATCTCCGCGACCGGCGGCGACGCTCGCTCCCGCAGCCGGACAGCGAGCGTTCCACCGATGTTACTTCATTGCCTGTTGCAGATTTTCGTCCAGTTTGCCCAGGAAGGCCTGGGTGGTCATCCAGGGCGCGTTGGCGTCGATCAGCGACGACAGATCGCGGGTCATGTGGCCGGCCTCCACGGTTTCGATGCAGACTTTTTCCAGCGTCTCGGCGAAGGCCGACACGTCGGGCGTGTTGTCGAACTTGCCGCGATAGATCAGGCCCCTGGTCCAGGCGAAGATCGACGCGATCGGGTTGGTCGATGTCTCCTTACCCTGCTGGTGCTGGCGATAATGGCGCGTCACGGTGCCATGCGCCGCTTCCGCTTCCACCTTCGTGCCATCCGGGCTGAGCAGCACCGATGTCATCAAGCCCAGCGAACCGAACCCCTGCGCCACGGTGTCGGACTGCACATCGCCGTCGTAGTTCTTGCAGGCCCAGACATAGGCGCCGTTCCATTTCAGCGCGCAGGCGACCATGTCGTCGATCAACCGGTGCTCATAGGTCAGGCCGCGTTTGGCGAATTCCGCCTTGAACTCGTTTTCGTAGATCGCGGCGAAACGGTCCATGAAGAACCCGTCGTAGGATTTCAGGATGGTGTTCTTAGTGGAGAAATACAGCGGCCAGCCGCGCATCAGCGCGTAGTTGAAGCTGGCTCGGGCGAACCCATCGATCGATACCTGGGTGTTGTGCATCGCCATCGTCACGCCGCCGCCATCGGTGAAATTATGCACCTCCAGCGTTTGCGACGGGCCGCCGCCGGCCGGTTGATACGACAGCGTCACCTTGCCCGGCCCTGGGATTTTCATCTCCGTCGCCCGGTAGATATCGCCATAGGCATGTCGCCCGATCACGATCGGCCGCGTCCAGTGCGGCACCAGGCGCGGCACGTTCTGGCAAATGATCGGCTCGCGGAAGATGGTTCCGTCCAGGATATTGCGCAGCGTGCCGTTCGGGCTGCGATACATGCGCTTAAGGCCGAACTCGGTGACCCGAGCCTCATCCGGGGTGATGGTGGCGCATTTCACGCCGACGCCGTATCGGGCGATCGCATGAGCGGCATCGACCGTCACCTGGTCGTCGGTCTGGTCGCGATATTCGATACCGAGATCATAATATTTAAGATCGATGTCGAGATAGGGAAGGATCAGTTTTTCTTTGATGAAACCCCAGATGATGCGAGTCATCTCGTCGCCGTCCAGCTCGACGACCGGGGTTTTAACCTTGATTTTTGCCATTATGTCCTCTTTGGCGGAACGTCGCTCGATCCGGTCTTGCGGCCAGCGGGCGGTGGCCGACAATCGCACCGAGCGGCCGGCGGGGCAAGGCGGCCTGGTTGGAAACAGGTGTGGGTGGCTTGCGTTATGGAATCGCACTGTATTTCTCGGCCGGCAGGGTCTAGAAAGCAGGTCGCCGGCCTACCGTGGTTCGGTGTATAATGACGGTCTGTCGGACGTTGCGGCCTGTCCGGCGTTGCGGTGACTCTGGCCGGCTATTTCGTTCAACCCTGTTTCGCCTGGGACCATGAAGCCAGACAAATTCCTTGTCGCCGCGGCTGGCATCCTGTTGGCGTGCGCCGGCCTGATCGCGCTGACGTGGCTGGGGGCGAACCGGTCGATCGATGCACAAAGCGAATCGAACACCGCCCGCGTGACCGCGTCGCTGTCGGCTCAGGCGCTGATGTTGAGCGACCGGATCGACCGGCAGTTGCTGGCGGTCGATCAGACACTGCGGGTTCTGGCGACCGCCTGGGCGGTCGCGCCGGCCGCGTTCGACCTGAATGCCTGGCACGACCGGACTCCGGCACTCAACGGCTTGACCCAGGACATGGTACTGACCGGCCCGGCCGGCATCATCCGGCAATCCTCGGTAAACGAGGCGATCGGTCAGAACGCCTCCGGGCTGGATTATTTCCGGGCGTTGACCGATCCGTCCACGCCTCGCGATACGACGTATGTGGGTCCGGCAACCATCGACGGTATCATGCGACAATGGCACATGAACGTGGCCCGTGCCCTGCGAAACGCGGACGGATCCTTCGCCGGCGTGCTCGATACCGATTATCGTATAGCGGCGTTTACCGACGTTTTCGGTCAGACCGAACCGGGTGCGAACGCTTTCGTCGCGCTTGTTGGGCTGGATGACGGAAAACTGCGCGGCTCAGCCGGACCGGCGGTAATTGAGCCGGGCGCCA
This sequence comes from Pseudomonadota bacterium, assembly GCA_021805565.1. Classification (GTDB taxonomy): domain Bacteria; phylum Pseudomonadota; class Alphaproteobacteria; order Acetobacterales; family Acetobacteraceae; genus Rhodopila. Next base: position 18,419 of record JAJZFA010000003.1, on the reverse strand, counting down.
GCGTGGACGGCACGCCTCTGTTCGCGGCCATCAAGGACGACGATTACGGCGTCTGGACCGGCCCGTCGGCAAGCGATTCCGTGACCCGGATCCATGCGTTCCATCACATCGCGGCACGCAACCTCGCGGTCGTGGTGGGCATGAGCGAAGACGAGGCTAATCTGCCGGTTACGCTGTGGCGGCGGGAAGCCAGGTTCCTGGCGGGATGCACCTCGGCCCTGCTGGCCATTCTGGCGCTGGTGCTGATTCAGGGCACGCGGCTGGCCCGGCAGCGCAAGGCACGGGTGGCGGAAGATCGGGCGATGCTGGCGGCGGCGAACGCGCAACTGGCGGTCGCGGCGGCGCTGACCGGCGCGAAGGCCGAACAACTGGAGGCAACGCTGTCCAGCATGAGCGACGGCGTGTCGATATTCGATTCCCATCTGTGCCTCGTGGAATGGAACGCGCGGTTTCCCGATCTCGCCGGTGTGCCGGCGGCGATGCTGCGAACCGGCCTGCCCATCGAACATATCCTTCGCGCCCAGGTCGAAAGCGGCCAGTTCGGTCCGGTCGCCGATCCGCCGACCGAGGTTGCCCAACGTCTGGCGCGCCTGCGGGCCACCCGTTTTGGCGCGGTTCGGCGGCAAGTGCCGGATGGCCGCACGATCGAACTGACCCGCAACCGCTTGCCAGATGGCGGCTTCGTCACGCTGTATGCCGACGTCACCGAACATGAGCAGGCCGAAGCGGCGCTGAGGGAGGTCAAGGCGGCGGCAGAGGCGGTGGCGATCGAGACGTCCCGTTATGCCGCGATCGCCAGCCACGAGATCAAGGCGCCGCTGAACGCGCTTCTTTGCACGATCGGGCTGCTGCACGACACGACGCTGACGCCAGGACAACGATCGCTTCTGGCGAAGGCGCGCCACGCCGGCGATATGCTGTCCGGGCTGACCGGCGACATCCTGGAACTGTCGAGGATAGATTCCGGCACATTGACGATCCGTCCCAGCCTGTTCGGGTTGCGTTCGCTGATGGACGCTTGTGCCGCGATGTTTGGCGTGCAAGCGGCGGAACGCGGCATCGCGATCCAGACGGAGATCGGCGAGGGCACGCCGGACACGCTGTTCGCCGATCCGGACCGGTTGCGCCAGGTATTGGTCAATCTGCTCTGGAACGCGGTGAAATACGCCCGGCCCGGCACGGTATGGCTAATAGCAGGCGCGGGAACTGGTTCGGAACAAGCCGTCCGGCTGAGTGTCAGGGACGACGGGCCGGTCATCGCGGCGGACGCCCAGGCCCAGCTATTTCAGCCGTTTTCCCGGGCAGGCCGGTCCAGCGGCGACGATCCGGGCGGGGCTGGCCTCGGACTGGCGATATGCCGCCGGCTGGCCTCCCTTATGGGCGGTCAAACCGGCTATGAACCCTGGCATGGCGCCGGCGGGGCCGAAGGCAATATGTTCTGGGTCGCGCTTCCCGCCACCGCACTGCCGCTGCATCCAACGCCGGGTCCGGCCGATGCCCTGGCGGGGTTCGGCGCCAGTCCGGATTGGTCGGCCGGCATGGGCGGCGAAACCCACTCTCTACCCAACCGGCTGCCACCCCGGACCCGCATTCTTCTTACCGAGGATGTCGAGATGACCCAGCGCGTCACCGCCGCCCTGCTGCGGCGGGAAGGTCATTGCGTCGATATCGCGCCTAGCGGTCCGGCGGCGATCGCGGCCATGCGGGCCGCACCCTACGACCTGGTTTTCATGGACATCTTCATGCCTGGCATGACCGGGCAGGAAGCGGTGCGCACGATCCGTACTCTGGAAGAACCGGCCTGTTCGGTCCCGGTCGTGGCGCTGACCGCGGCAAGCGGTCCAGAGGACGAAGCCCTGTTCAAGGCTGCCGGTATGGACGGATTTCTCCGCAAACCGCCGTCGGCGGCCGATTTGCGCGATGTGGTCGCCAAATACGTGTGGGCGCGGCCGGTATCGCCTGAAGGCGTGTCGCAGGGTCAGCCCGCCACGCCGCTGCCCTCTACGCCGCTGGCCACCCCCCCGCTGGCCGCCCCCCCGCTGGACGCCCCCCCGCTGGACGCCCCCCCGCTGGACGCCCCCCCGCTGGACGCCCCCCCGCTGGACGCCAGAGTGCTGAACACCGGCCGAATCGAGGATTTGCGTGGCAATCTTCCCGCCGGAACCTTCGCGGCCCTGATCGAGGAATGTCTGTCGGATATGGACCACCGGCTTCCCGCCTTGCGCCGGGCGCTGGCAGCGGGTGCGCCGGGTGCGGTTTCGGCGCACGCGCATGCATTGCTGGGCATGGCGGCGGGTTATGGAATGGCCAGCCTGGAAGCACGTTTGCGCGATATCGTGGCGGCGGCACGGCAAGGAGATCTAACCGTGCTGGGCACTTCGGCCGCGGCGGCGGTGCAGGCCGATTTCACCGAAGCGGCTCGGGCTCTGCAGACACTCTGCCGCAACGAAACCGAACCGATGGCAGTGCCCGATTAACGGTTCGTTAACCTCCCGTCAGTAGGTTGACCGCCATGTTGTCACCCGCGACATTTATTGGCATCGCCAAGGCAACCGCGCCGGTCCCGGCACCTGGGCGGGCGCCCGCCATTCAGCCGGCGCGTGTTCTAACCAGCCCGTCCGTCGCGGCACCGCCGCCGCTGCCGCCGCCAGGGGGTGGAAACGGCGGAACGGCGATTTCGCCCGCTCCGCAAGTACGCCCGCCCCGCAATTTGCCCCGCGGTTCGCTTCTCGACCTCAGCGTGTAGCGCAAAAATAGGCTCAGGCGACACCCAGGACTACCGCTTCAAGGCGGCTGCCGCAGGGGCACACTGTAGTTCCATTCCAGATGAAATGTGTCGCCCTCGATTTCGATTGCCATGCCTATCGGCGTCGCATCGCACCGACAGACCAGTCTTGGCTTTTGTGGATGCAGTCAGGGCGGTCGCCGCTTCGGGGCTGGTTCAAAGCTCGCCGCGCCAGGTCGGGGTCATGCGGTGAAACATTCAGTCAGCGTCGGATCGAATGAACCGCGAACCGTACTGCGTCGCTGTCGATGCCGGCGTTCGCGTAATCGGCATTCGCCGCGATATCGTAAACGTCATGCGGGGCGACTTCGGCCAGGTCATTATCGATGAAATCACCCACGTTGACGGTGTCGCGATGCTTTACTCTCGGAAATCCAACAGGCCAGGCAGTTTGGGGACACAGCTATCGGCGATCTTGCGACCCATCTCGCATAAAGCCGTCGCCAGCTTCGCGAGGCACTTCGATACCCACATCGGCGGCCGCACCGGATCGCCCGTTGTCGCGGATTCGACCGGTTGCCGCGGATTTTCCCGCAAGGCTGGAGCTTTGCCGTTCAGGGGCGCGCCACCCCCGGCGCACGGGACTCTTCGTCCCTGACAGTCGGGCCATTAAACCTCACGCGATTCGCCGATCTTTGGGCGTCGCGTCAGCACATTCGATCTTGCGGCGGCCCGATTTTACCAGGCTGTCCGGTATGGGTATATAGACGGACCTGTATCGCGCCACAGCCAGCGGGTCATAAGGTGCAAGGGGGATTGTCCTGGCAGTTCAGCGAGCCGTCGGCAGGGCTGGCCGCACGATGTCCGGCGGGATACATCGTCCTTCCAACGACCGGATCGCCGCATGACCCTGATTGCCTTTCTTCGCCACCTAGGCCTTGCCGCGATCCTGGTTCTGCTATCCGCGTCGATCGTCCGGCTGATGATCGCCGTCCGCGTGATGGATACGCCAGAAGCCCGCAAGGCTCACGACCGGCCGACGCCCAAAGGGGGAGGCGTTGGGATCGTGATCACTTTTCTGGCCGGCATCGCGGTGCTGTATCGCTTTGCCGCCTTTGCTCGGCTGGCCGATCCGTATTTCCTCGGCGTGATCGAAGCGTCCGCCGCGATCGCCCTGGTGGCGTTTCTCGACGATCTGTTCGACTGGCCATTCATCGTCAAGCTGAGCGCGCAATTGTTGGCCGCTCTGGTCGCGGTATCGAGCGGCCTGTACGTGACCGCATTCAATATCCCTTATATTGGGCCGTTGCCGTTTGCGTGGTTCGGGGCCGTGGCCACGCTGGGCTGGCTGTTATTCACCACGAATGCGATGAACTTTATCGACGGACTGAACGGGCTGGCCAGCGGCGTAGGTCTGATCGCCTGTCTGTTCATGGTGTTTATCGCCCAGCAGCATGGCGGGTGGTTTGCCTATGCGGCGGCGGGGTTGCTGGCGGCGGGGATCGCCGGGTTCCTGCCGTTCAATTTTCCCAGGGCGCGAATCTTCATGGGCGATGTGGGCAGTCAGTTCCTCGGCTTTATGCTGGCTATCCTGGCCGTCGCCGCCAGCCGTTTCGACGGTGTCGAATTGTCATTCCTGCTCATGCCCATGCTGCTGTCCGGTGTTCTGTTCGACGTTGCCTTCACCCTGGTGCGCCGAACGGTGCAAGGCGAAGCGGTTACGCGGCCCCATCGCGGCCACCTGTATCAGGTGGCGCAGCGATCCGGACTGCGGCCGGTCAGCGTGACCCTGATTCACTGGGGCTTCGCGGTGTTTGGCGGCCTTTGCTGCCTGTTGTTCATCGCTGTCTCGTCGCAATACAAACCGGCGGTGCCCTTCATCGCGGTCGGACCGCAACTTATGTGGGTGTGGTTCGTGTTCCGCCGGGCGCGTTTGGCCGGGATACGCCAATGGGGCTGACCCGCTCTGTCGTAGGCGGGCCAGCAGGGGCCGGCGACGCAGCCGCTATCAGAAAGCGGAAATCCCGGTTTGCGCGCGGCCCAGGATCAGCGCATGCACGTCGTGCGTGCCTTCGTAGGTGTTCACGGTTTCCAGGTTCATCACATGGCGGATAACGTGATATTCGTCGGCGATTCCGTTGCCGCCGTGCATGTCGCGGGCGACCCGGGCGATATCCAGCGCCTTGCCGCAGTTGTTGCGCTTTAGCAGGCTGATCATCTCGGGCGATGCATCGTGTTCGTCGATCAGCCGTCCCAGCCGCAGAACGGCGTGAAGGCCCAGGGTAATCTCGGTCTGCATGTCCGCCAGCTTCTTCTGAACCAGCTGTGTGGCGGCAAGGGGGCGGCCGAACATGGAGCGGTTCAGAGTGTATTCGCGTGCGGCGTGCCAGCAGAATTCGGCGGCGCCCAGCGCACCCCAGGCGATGCCATAGCGGGCATTGTTCAGGCACGAAAACGGGCCGCGCAGGCCTTTGACATCGGGAAACCGGTTTTCATCGGGGACGAACACATCCTGCATCATGATCATGCCGGTGACCGAGGCGCGCAGCGAAAACTTGCCCTCGATCTTCGGCTGGGTCAGGCCGGGCATGCCGCGTTCCAGGATGAAGCCGCGGATATCCCCGGCATCGTCCTTGGCCCACACCACCAGAACATCGGCGATGGGTGCATTGGTGATCCACGTCTTGGAACCGCTGAGCAAAAACCCGCCATCGACTTTTTTCGCTCGCGTGCGCATGGACGCTGGATCGGATCCGGCATCCGGTTCGGTCAGCCCAAAACAGCCGACGAATTCGCCCGATCGCAGTTTGGGCAGATATTTCTGGCGCTGCGCTTCGGTTCCGAATGTGTAAATCGGATACATCACCAGCGACGACTGCACGGAAAAGGCCGACCGATAGCCGGAATCGACGCGCTCGACCTCGCGGGAGATCAGGCCATAGCTGACATAATTGACGCCGGCGCACCCATAGCCGTCCAGGGTGGCGCCCAGGAAACCCATTTCCCCGAACTCGTTCATGATGGTGCGGTCGAATGTTTCCTGCCGGTTCGCCATCAGGATGCGCGGCGACAGTTTTTCCTGGCAGAAGTCATGCGCCGCGTCGCGGATCGCCCGTTCGTCTTCTGAAAGCGCGGTTTCCAGGCGAAGCGCGTCATCCCACGCGAACGCGGTAAAATGGCTGGCCGAACGGGCAGGGGAGTCGTTCATGCGTCGGTCTCTCTGTTCTCCGCTCCGGATGCCGGGCGGGTACGAAGGAACATGAAGGCAGGTACATCGTCGCCAAAGCCGATAACGGACGGGCCGAGGTCGTCGTCCCGGCGAAACCTGCGCGGTTCGTCGCGCCGGGGCTCGATCCAACGCGGTTCTTCCCGGCGCGGCGCGTCGTTGCGGGACTCCGAGCGGTGCGGTTGGTCGCGAGCCGTAGCCTCCCGGCGCGGCGGGCGTTCCGCGATCACCGTCAGTTCGGGCTGTTCGGCGGTGCCGGGCCGGCTGCGTTCGGTGCGGGCCCGTTCGGGCCGCTTGCGTTCGGTTCGCGGCTTTTCGGCTTTGTCCGCCGCCTCTCGCGGTTTGAGCCGTTCCGCCGCTTCTCGCGGCGGAGCCTTTTCCGCGGCGGGCTTTTTCGGTTCGGCAGGCTTGCGGCCGCGCCGCTTGCGGCCGTCGCGTTCGGCCCAATCGACGGGATCGAGGCCTTCCACGATCACCGGCGGAATCGGATGGCCGATCAGTTTTTCGATTTGCTCCACCGCATAACGATCATCGGGCGAGGCGATCGTGAACGCCTTGCCTTCCAATCCGGCGCGTCCGGTGCGGCCGATCCGGTGAACGTAGTCCTCGGCATGGATCGGCACGTCGAAGTTGAAGACATGCGACAGGCCGCCGATATCGAGGCCGCGCGCGGCCACGTCGCTGCACACCAGCAATCGCAGTTCGTTGGCCTTGAATTTTTCCAGCGTCGCGAACCGCACCGTTTGCGCCAGATCGCCGTGCAATGCGCCGGCGTCGAAATTATGCTTGCTCAGGGATTTGTGCAGGATATCCACGTCGCGCTTGCGGTTGCAGAAGATCAGCGCGTTCTGCACGTTCTGACTGCGGATCAGCCGCCGCAATGCCTCGCGCTTGTCATGTTCGGCGACCAGGGCGAGGCCCTCGGTGATCGTCGTCGCGACCGATGCTGCCCGCGAAACCGCGATTTCCTTTGGGTTGGTCAGGAAGGCATTGACCAAGCGGCGGATTTCCGGACCCATCGTTGCCGAGAAGAACAAGGTCTGCCGGGTGGCCGGAAGCATCGAGACAATGCGCTCGACATCTGGGATGAAACCCATGTCGAGCATGCGATCCGCTTCATCGATCACCAGCAGTTTGGTGTCGGTCAACAGAATTGTACCGCGATCGAACATGTCCAGCAGCCGTCCTGGGGTGGCGATCAGGACGTCCACGCCGCGGTTCAGGATTTCCTTCTGGTCGGACATGCTTTCGCCGCCGATGATCAGGGCATGCGTCAGTTTCAGGTATTTGCCGTACTGAACAAAATTCTCGGCGACCTGAAGGGCGAGTTCGCGCGTCGGTTCCAGGATCAGGCTGCGCGGCATGCGCGCCCGCGCCCGCGAACCGGACAGAATGTCCAGCATGGGCAAGGTGAAACTGGCGGTCTTGCCAGTGCCGGTCTGCGCGGTCCCCATGACGTCGCGGTTCATCAGGACATAGGGAATCGCCTGTTCCTGAATCGGGGTCGGGTGGCGGTATCCCATATCGTCGATGGCGCGCAGGACTTCCTCGGAAAGGCCCAGGTCGCGGAACACGACCCGAACCGGTTCCGGCGGAGAGGCTTCGGCACTCTGAATCGGCGCCGGGTGAACGAAGTCCCGGTTCGCATCGCCGGGTTCGGCCTGCTCCGTCGATGAGGCCGTTGAAAGCGCCTCCCCAGGTTCGGTTACCTGCGGTCCCGCAAGCAAAGCCGGTGCCGGATCGTCCGCCGGATCGTCCACCGGGGCGCCCGCTGGCTCAGCGGCGATGGGAATCACGGCGAGCTGCTCGGCGGCGGGCACGTTCGCGCCGGCTGGTTCCCGTGAGGCGGTTTCGGTTTCGGTCAAATCCGGTCCAGTCGATTGCGTGGGGGCAAAATGGGCTTCGTCTTTCGGCGCAAAGCCGCCAGGCACGGCGGGCGCGCCAAACAGCCAAACACTGTTTCCGCGGACGTGGTGCCCAGCATCCTCGCGCGCGCCGGGCGGGGTATCGGGATAACCAAGCCAAAAGTCAAGGATCGGCGGTGTCCAGGCGCGGTTCTCTTCTCCGCCAGCGGCCCTGGCATGTCGCTGCCCGGCAGCGCGTCCCGGTGTTCGGGGCCGCAACGCAGACGACGAACATCGCCGTGAGACCCCAAGGCGCGGCTCTTGCGATTATGCTGCAATGCACCATATTACAACTAAAGTGGTTAATACCGCGATGCGATCGAAGGCATTCAGTCATGAGACAAAGAAATCGGCGTAAGGTGGCGCCGGACGAAACGCCGACCGAGACCGGGTTGCATACTTGGATGCCAATGGTGCTGGCCATTGCGATCATGGTCATCGGCTGCGCAACAACTTTGTTTTTGCTTCAACTGGATGCGTTCCGGCCTGGCCTCGGCGATATCGTTGCGTTCGAGCCGATGACTGCCGATACAGGCCTTTGGCAGTTGGCCATTGAGGCAAACCGGGCATCGGCCAGCGGTTCGGCTGACATCGCATGCGCCCTCGATCCGAATGTGATGTCGGAGAAAGGGGGCAGCCTGATCGTAGAAGGCCGTCAGGATAAGCCGAACCTGCTTTACCGCGTTCACTGGGCCGGTTCGGCTACCGCTCGGTCGCATCCCGGGGATTGCGGCGATTCCGCCGATTTGCTGGTGTCTCGAACGGATTTACAGCGGCTGGCGAATGCGGCCGGCGGCTTCGGCACTGGCGGTAAAGGGCTTGCCGATTAGGGCATGGCCGACCGTGATCGCTTCGGGCTCCCGTGGCGGGCATGCCCTTATTGGCGTTTGGCCTGTTTCGCCTCTGGCACGGGTTCCGTTCCGGACCCTTGGGGAGTTGGCCGTGCCGCGCTGAACAGAAACCGGCTCATGTCCGTTTCACCCGGCCCGCCGGTCCCCAAGGTTGCGAGGTGGGCGTTCACCCACGTCTCAAAAGCCACGTCATGAGAATTTATCTCATTTTGTGAGAAGGATTCTTCCGGTGCCACAGCCGGCGCGGCCACCGAAGCCGCCGCCGGACGGGCAACCGGAGCCGCCTCCGGCGCCTGTTGCCGCCGGATCGGTTCGGCCGGTTCGGCGTCTGGCTGCGCCAGCACCACATCCAGCATGGATCGTTCGGCGATATAGCGCGCCCAGGCGTCCTCCTTCTCCGTCACGGGATCGGCATCGCGCTTGCGGCGCTCCGCCTGCGCCTGCCGCAGCCGAGCGTGAACCGCCATCCATAGCCGCGTCATCGAGGCGTACTGTGCGTTCAGTTTTACCATCAATTCGGGGTCGTGGTCGTTCCTGCGAACCAGCCGCAGCATTTCCTCGGCCTGCGCGCGGGAGGCGATGCAGTGGCTGGCGATATCGGCCTCATCGGCGTTGACCGGGGCCAACGATGCGACTTTGGCGATGGCGGTCAGATTCCTGGCCCGCACTCCGGCCGGGGTGTCATCCAGCGGCGGCGGTAACAGGTCCATGAGGGTATAGACGAGCTGATAATACAGCGTTGGCATGAGGTCGATGGCCGAACGGGGCGGGGATGAGGTTTCCATTCCTTGGCGTTTAGATTATTATAGGAAATGTGTCAAGAACGATCGTGCGTCTGCACCGGGCGGAGACTGGCGGCCGGGGGCAAGGCGCTGGACCAGCCCAGCAGGGCAACTGGGTCAATGTCGTCAGGCCTGGTTTCCTATTCGGTCATAGTCCGCACTGGTTCGGCGGCCCATGATTTCGGGATAGAACGCCAGACAGTCGCGGGCGAGCGACCGGATCCCGGTCATGACACGCGGCAAAAATCCGCCTCGAACACCGGCAGCGTCAGATCGTTCTTCACGCGCTCGAACCGCACCACCACTGGCAACCCAACGCGCAACGCCGATGCCTCGACCCCGCGAGCCTGGGCGTTCATCCGGACGCCTTCAGGCAGATCGACGGTCAGCAATATATAGGGCAGGTCGCCTTTGAGGCCCGGATGAAATGCATAATGGGCGATCGTCCAGCTATGGACCGTACCCGTACCGGCGGCATCGACCCAGTCCGTGTTCATCGACCAGCACGCATCGCACACCGGCCGCGGATAATGTCTTATTTTCCCGCAATCGGCGCAGCGTTGCAGCCGCAGCCGCCCCTGGTTCAATCCGTCCCAGTAAGGCTGTGTCTCCGGCGTCGGGGACGGCACCAGTTTGTCGTAAACGGCCGCCATCGCTCAGGCCCTCCGCATGATAGCGATCGCACCGTCTCCCATGTCGCCGTAGCCGGTGACCAGTCCGACCTCGGCATTCGATACCTGTGCGGCCGCCTCTCCGCGTAACTGGCGCACCAGTTCGACGATATGGTTCATGCCGGCCATATGCGCCTGCGACAGCAATCCGCCGTGAGTGTTCACCGGCAACCGTCCGTGTAAACCGAGCGCCCCGTCCTGTACGAATGGGCCACCTTCGCCTTTTTTGCAGAAGCCGAGGTCTTCCAACTGGCACATAACGATGTAGGTAAAGCAGTCATATACCTCGGCGACGTCGATATCGGCGCGATCGACGCCGGCCATCGCAAACGCTTTCGGCGCTGCCTTGGCAAGGCCCAGCGTGGTCAGATCCGGCCGCTGCGTGATGGCGGATGGCGAGTCCGGATGGCCCTCGGCCACGCCCATTACCATAACCGGACGCTTCGCCATGTCGCGCGCGCGATCCGGGGCACTGATCACCACGGCCGCGCCGCCGTCGCTTTCCAGCGAGCAATCCAGCAGGCGTAGCGGGTCGGAAATCATGCGCGATGACTGATGGTCCTCGATTGTGATCGGGGTCCGCATCGTCGCATTGGTTTGCAGGGACGCATGATACCGAGTGGTTACCGCGATTTCCGCCAACTGGCGGGACGTCGTCCCGTAGAGTTCCATGTGCCGCCGAACCATCGGGGCGTAGAGTTGAGCAGGAGCAATGGCGCCGAGGGGCATTTCGAACTCGCCGATGACCTTGAATTGCGGCATCTGCTGCACCCGCGTTCCGATGCGCCCGCCGGAGTAACCGATACGCCCGAGCGACAGCAGGACGTGCTTGCAGATGCCCGCTTGGATAACGGCAAGGGCACATTGGATCGCGGCTACGGCCGATGCGCCGCCCATCGGCGTGGTGGCGGAAAATCGCAGGTCTTCGATGCCGAAATTGGTAATGAAGTCCTCGGCCACCGCACCGTGGCCGTACGGGATCAGCCCGTCGATATCGGTCGGTTTCAGTCCGGCGTCGCGAATCGCCGCCAGCGAGGCCTCGAGCTGGAATGACAGCGCGGTGCGATCGGTGCCTCGCAGATACTGGGTTTCCCCGACGCCAGTGACGGCGCCTGCTTCCCGCAGCGGCATTTGACGATTCCCTTCGTGGACGGGATCATGCTGCGCCAGATACGGCCGTCCGGAAAGGGCCGGCGGTAACCGCGCCCTGGCCTGCCGTCGTGTCTATCGGATCGCCGGCCTGACGCCGTCGAACGCGGACAATGGTCCGGTTCGCCATCGCGCCATCCACGTGCGGGCGTCGAAATTCGCCGGATCGCCGGCCCCTGTCCGATTGGCAAGTCCACGCCCACTGTCGCCGTCCGCTCGGTGCCCCCCGATCCGCCGGGATTTGCTGTGTCCGAACGTCCCGGCGTGATAACAAATCCGCGTGTCCGATACTCCTGTCCCCGGCAGCCTGCTTTTACGCACCGCTCGCGGTGCCGGCTGGGTCATGGCCTGGCGCCTGGGCATGCGCGTCCTCGGCCTTGTCAGCACGCTTGTGCTGGTCCGCCTCATCGCGCCGGCCGATTTCGGCATCATCGCCCTGGCCACCGGTTTCATGCAGACCATCGACGGCATGCTGACGCTGGGCACCGAGGAAGCTGTCATCCGCGAGGCAACGCCGGGTCAGGCGTTCTACGACACTGCTTTCACCCTGAACCTGCTGCGCGGTCTGTCGGTGACAATCCTGGTGGCCGCGCTGGCATGGCCCGCCGCCGGCTTTTTCGCCGACCCGCGCCTGGGTCCGGTACTGTTGTTCGTTGCCTGCCTGCCGGTGCTGGATGGGTTCGCCAACATCGGCGCGGTCGATTTCCGCCGCGATTTCGCCTTCCATAAGGAATTCGCGATCATGGTGCTGCCAAAACTGTGCGGCATCGTCGCTGCGATCGGAACGGCTGCGGTGCTACATTCCTATGTGGCGATGCTGGCCGGGATGGGCGTCAACCGCGTTTTGCGCGTGGTCATGAGCTACGTCATGCACCCGTACCGGCCGGCACTGTCGTTGAAAGCCTGGCGCGGGCTGGCGGGTTATTCGGCGTGGACCTGGCTGCTCAGCCTCGCCATTTTGGTGCGGGATCGCAGCGACAGCCTGTTGCTGGGCCGGCTCACGAACACGGCGTCTGTCGGATTTTACAGCGTCGGCGCCGAAATCGCCGCGCTGCCGACCACCGAACTGATCGAACCGCTGGGCCGGGCGGCGTTTTCCGGCTTCGCGGCGGGACGTCAACAGCAGGTCGATCCGGGCGACATATTCCTGCGCCTGACCGGTTCGGCCGCGCTGCTGACCCTGCCGGCCGGCGTGGGTCTGTCGCTGGTGGCGGCGCCGCTCGTGGCGCTGGCGTTCGGGCCGGGTTGGGCGCAGGCGGTGCCGGTGCTGCGCATTCTGTCGCTGAGTTTCACCGTCATGGTGTTCGGTCACCTCGGCCTACACCTGCTCAGTGCGTATGCCGTTCTGGGTCGCCTTGTCAGCCTGACGCTGGTTGGGGCGGGTGTCCGTGTGGCGTTGCTGGCGTTGCTGATCCCAGTGTACGGGCTGACCGGGGCGGCGGCGGGCGCCGCCATCGCGGTGGTGCTGGAACAGGGCCTGACGGTCGCGACCGCGCTGCGCCGGTTTCATGTGGGTGCCGGAATGCTGATCCGCGGGATCGGCCGACCTGTCGTGGCCGCCGCGGCGATGGCGGCTGTCCTGGCTGGCACCGGTCTGGGATGGACCGACGATGCGGGCGTGTTGTCGCTGGCAGCGGCCACCGTCACGGGCGCGGCCGTTTATGCGGCGGTTCTGTTGGCGCTGTGGAGTGCCGCCGGGTGTCCGGCCGGGGCGGAGACCGATTTGCTGACGCTGGTGCGGCGGATCGTGCGGTAACGGCAGCGCCGGCAATCGCTGGGCCAGCACGCCGATAACGCTGCCCACCCCAATAACGGCCGATAGCATGCCCTTCGACCCGAGGGCAGACGGAGACCAGTCGAACTAGCGGTTCATGCCCCGCACAGCCTCCGCCACCGCCTTCGTCACCTCTTTCGTCGTGGCCGAACCGCCCAGATCGGGCGACAGGATGCCGGCGGCGCAGACCTGCTCCACCGCCCGCATCAGCAGGTCGGCAGCCTGCTTCTCGCCCAGATGTTCCAGCATCATCGCCCCGGTCCAGAACGTCGCCACCGGATTGGCGACGCCCTTGCCGGTAATGTCGAACGCGCTGCCGTGGATCGGTTCGAACATCGACGGGCTGCGGCGTTCGGGATCGATATTGCCGGTCGGCGCGATGCCCAGCGAACCGGCCAGCGCGGCGGCCAGATCGGACAGGATGTCGGCGTGCAGATTGGTCGCGACGACCGTATCGATGGTGCGCGGCTTGCGGACCATGCGCATGGTCATCGCGTCCACCAGTTCCTTGTCCCAGGTCACGTCCTTGTAGTCATGGCTGACCAGGGCGGCGATTTCATCCCAGAACACCATGCCATGCCGCTGCGCGTTGGATTTGGTGACGACCGTCAGGTGCTTGCGCGGCCGGGACCGGGCGATATCGAAGGCATACCGCATGATGCGTTCGACGCCGCGCCGGGTGAAGATGGCGGTTTCGGTGGCCACTTCCTCCGGCAGGCCGCGATGGGTGCGGCCACCCTGGCCGGCATACTCGCCTTCCGAATTTTCGCGCACGATCACCCAGTCCAGATCGCCCGTGCCAACGTCGCGCAACGGGGAGGTCACGCCGGGCAGGATCCGGGTCGGGCGGACATTGGCATACTGGTCGAAGCCCTGGCAGATTTGCAGCCGCAGGCCCCAAAGCGAGAGATGGTCGGGGATATCCGGGTCGCCAACCGCGCCGAAATAGATCGCGTCAGCGGTGCGGAGCCAGGCCAGCCCATCGGCGGGCATGAATTCACCGTGCTTGCGATACCAGTTGGAGCCCCAGTCGTACCGGTCCACCATCAGCGTGAACCCGCCATCGCGGGATGCGACCGCGTCCAGCACTTCCAGTCCGGCGTCGATGACCTCCGGGCCGATCCCGTCGGCCGGTACGGATGCGATGCGGTGGCTGCGGGTCATGGAATGGCTCCTAAATTTGGCGATGTGCGGTTTAGCGCGTGCCAGGGCGGGAACCAAGCCAGCCGGCGCGGGGATCGGTCGCCGGGTTTTATCGCTCCGCCGGCGTGTGCGAATCGCGCAGCCCGCGCAGCGCCAGATAATAGCCCAGCACACCGAATCCGGTGACCATACCCAGACTGACCGCCGCGGTATCCGAAACCGGACCGCGCCGGACGGGATTGGAGATGTGGACCTCGATCACCGGGAACGCGACCTGGCCGATGGCGGCGGTCAATGCCGGGTAGCCGCGGGAAAACCCCGCCGGATTGAACAGTGCCGCATCGAAGCCCTGGTCGTTCGCCTGATACAGCCGGTCGATCACCGCGCCTTCGGTGTTCGAGTGGAAAATATCGACCTCGATCTCCAGTTCCGCCGCATACCGCACGATGTGCTGATTGTATTGATCGAGCGTCATCGTCCCGAAAATCCCGATTTGCGTTTTGCCGCGCATAGTCATGCCGGCCCCCTGGACAACGAGGATTTTCATCGCGACGTTTTCCCTGCCGATGGACTGGCATGGACGGTAGGCGCACCGTTCCGGCCTGACAAGCATCGCAGGAGGAGAACCCCATGACGATTGACAAAATGATCGACGCATTCTGGCACGCCCGTCAGTCCTGAAAAGCGAAATCCAGTCGACCGGACACATCCGCTTGGCGAAAGAAGGCGACCGGGCGGTCACGCTACCAGAAAATATTCCTATGTCGCGATTCAGTCCACGACGATGTCGAGCAGCGGCGCGTGCTGTTGGGCGCCGAACGTGTCGCGCTCCCCGACGCTGCCTTGTGCCCATGCCCGGCGCAACGTCAGCTTGAACGCCATGGCCGGGTCGAAGAACATGCAGGCGATAATGTCCTCGGCCGGGACATTATAAAGCAATGCCATCTTTGCTTGCTCCAGTGCCCCGCTCTCCTTGACCCGCTGGTAAGTGGCGTCGTCGTCGAAGATCACGTCGAAGGTAATCTCGAACGGGCCCGAGTTCTTGCTGCGGATAACCTTGGCAAGGTCTCGCAGGCGCGCATTCCGCATCTCAGATCTCCAGTAAACGGACGGGGAACAACTCCTCGGGCGATTCCACTTCCATCAGGTGATAAACATTGAACCGGCACACAGGGCCGATCGGGTTCTCTGGCGGATTCAGCGGGATGGCGAAGTTGCCCGCAGTCGCCAACTGGCCGGGATAGGGCATGTGCAGCACGGTAATCCGTGCCTGGCTGCAAATCGCGTTGGCCTGCTCTTGTGTGGGCGCCGTGATTTCGCCCATCAGCCCCACCTCGTGCGGGATTTCGTGCCGCTTCGGCTCCAGCGGTCCCATCACCGCATCCCGGCCATAGACGTGGAAGTGCATGGTCGCCTCGCCTGTTTCCAGTTCGGGAAAGAAGCCGGTCATCCGCCTGCGCACCTCATCGAGGTAGCTGTCGAGCTGCCCCAGCAGGATCGGGTCGCGGATACCGCCGATGAAGATGGTGCGGTGGCCCACGATGGCCGCACCCTCCAGCTTAACGCTGTACCGTTCGGATGGGTGGAACACGCTGCCGCTGACCCTGACGCGGCGGTTATCCAGGGCTTCGTACCGGGAACCGCGCAGGTCCAGCATGCCGCCGGGACCGAACAGCAAGTCGGGCCGGGTCTTCTCATAAAGCGTGTGCGCGGCCACCGACGCGGGCGTACACCGTTCCGCCGGATTCATCGGTTCCAGGTCGAAGCTGTCGCGCCGGACCGTTGCCAGGATCACGCGGCCCTTGGGTTCCGCGCACACCGCCCCGCATTCCACGATCTTTCCCATGTGCCAGTACACGCCGGGATCGATACCGTGCAGCATGCACAGGCCGGCATAGGGCGCCGGATCGTAGGCGCGGCCGCCGACAATAATGTCCACGTCCGGGTGTTCGCGCAGCACGCGGGCGAACGGTTCGGCCCCCATCTGCGCCACGATGTTCACCGCGTCGTCGATGGCCTGATGCGTCAACTCGCCCGACGGGCCGCATTCGGTAATGCGCCCGGCCGCCAGCCGGTCATGGATGACGGCGCGGTCTATGTCCGCATAAATCGTCGCCACCTTGAAACGGTATCCCTTCGCCGCGGAGATTTCGCGGATCATCGCCACCATTTCGTCCACATGCCGGTCGATGCCCGGCCCCCCGGCGGAGCTGACGATCAGCGGAATGCGGCGTTCGCTGGCGGCCTGTAGCACCAGGGCCAGGTCGCGCATGTAACCTTGACGATGAACGATCGTTTTGCCCAGGCCGAGCAGGTATGGGCCTGGATCGGTCGAGCCGGCGTCCACGATTATCGCATCGGGACCGCGCTCTACGCCACGCCAGAAATGTTCCGCCGGAATGCCATAGCCGAGGATGCCGGCCGGCGTGAGGATCGTCAGTTCTTTTGTTTGCACG
Source organism: Pseudomonadota bacterium (assembly GCA_021805565.1). GTDB lineage: Bacteria > Pseudomonadota > Alphaproteobacteria > Acetobacterales > Acetobacteraceae > Rhodopila. The sequence continues at coordinate 1,738 of JAJZFA010000003.1, read as the reverse complement.
CTCATGGCGTCCTCCTACGCATCCGCGCCATCGATCTGGATGCTGCCGATCTGGACTATGTCCGGCCATCCCCAGCGTTTCCAATCGATAACCGCTGGGGGTCCATAGCTAAAATCGAATTGTCCTGGCCCGCGGCCGGCTTTTTATAAACCCGCACACGGTAGGAGCAAACGTCATGGCCCGGGATTTGCGCAAAGGAGGCATCGCGATGATCGCGTTCCTTCAGGCCCAAAATTGTAGTAACTTTCCCGGTTCGTGGCGCCACCCGGCCGCGATGCCGGATTTTATGTCCGCCAAATACTACCAGCGCATTGCCCGCACGCTGGAGGAAAGCAAGTTTCATCTTGCCTTTTTCGACGACCGGCTCGCCATGCCGGACTTCAGCGGCGACTACGACATGGCGGTGCGCCACGGCGTTCGCACGGTCAAGATGGACCTGATCCCATTGCTGACCGCGATGGGCATGGCGACCAGCCGCATCGGCCTGGGCGGCACCTATTCCACCACCTATTATGAGCCGTTCCACGTCGCCCGCCTGTTCGCGACGCTGGACCTGATGATCGAGGGCCGGGCGGCCTGGAACGTGGTCACATCCTTGAACGACTCCGAGGCCGCCAATTTCGGCCAGGACGAACATCTGGAACACGACCTGCGCTACGATCGCGCGGACGAGTTCATCGAGGTCGTCATGGGCCATTGGGCAACCTGGGCGGACGACGCGATCGTCGCGGACAAGGCAACCGGCTTCTTCGCCGACCCGGCCAAGGTCCGCGCGCTCAACCACGTTGGCAAGTGGTTTAAGTCCCGCGGGCCTTTCACCGTGCCGCGCTCGCCGCAGGGGCATCCTGTCATCATGCAGGCGGGGCAAAGCGGTCGCGGCCTGGCGTTCGCGGCACGATGGGGCGAACTGATTTTCGCCTCCATCAAGGCCAAAGAGGCGGGCCAGAACCAATACCGGCAGCTTAAAGACGCCGTGTCCGACGCCGGCCGCGACCCTGATAAGGTCAAGCTGGCGCCGGCGATCTACGCCATCGCCGGTGAAACCCGCGCCATCGCGGAGGAAAAGCGCGCGCTTGCGGAGTCGCTCGCGGTACCGGAAGACAGCCTGACCTTGATCTCCGAGGTGACAAACTTCGACTTCAGTTCCGTGCCGCTGAACCAGCCGCTTAGCGACGCCGAGATGGCGCAGGTCGGCATCAACCTTGGCCTCAAGGGGCGCGTGATCGAGCGCAGCGGCACATCCAACCCCACCCCGCAAGACTTTGTCACCATCAGCAAGCGAGGCACAATCAACGAAAGCCAGGTTTTCTGCGGCACGGCAAAGGATGTTGCCGACCAGATGGAAGACTGGTTCACCAGCGAGGTCTGCGATGGGTTCGTGCTGTCGGCCACCCACCGCCCCGGTGCTTACGAAGACTTCGGCCGCTTGGTTGTGCCGGAGTTACAGCGGCGCGGGCTGTTTCACCTGGACTACGCCGGCACCACGCTACGGGAAAACCTCGGGCTGGATCGCCCCGTCGTAACCCGGCCAGGATTTTCGAAGGCCGCTGAATAACCGATCGGCCATTAATTTGAGAAAATCACATTCCCGTCTCGTGGCCTGAATTTTTTGACTTGACATGGCGATCGTTCGTCGAATCGATGGGACTCCACCGAATCGAGCGAGTGGGAAGGCGAAATGACAGAGCCAGTTCGTCACGTAACCGTATGTCCGGATGATGGCTGACCGGATCGTTGG
>JAJZFA010000052.1 GCA_021805565.1 Pseudomonadota bacterium | reverse complement strand
TCAGTCCGTCCGATTCCGCGGCCTGGACGGCACCGCTTGGAGAAAGATCCAGCGACAAAACCGTGCTATATGCGCTGCTGCTGCCGGGGGACGAACCGGGGGCGGACGCGTTGCTTGAACTGGCGGTCGCCAGTGTTCGCCATCCCGGCCACGACATGATCTATACGGACGAGGTCCGGTTGAGTCCCGTCAGTAACGAGATTGAACCATTTTTCAAGCCGGATTTTTCGCCCGATCTGCTGTTGTCCTCCAACTATATCGGCCGCTTTTGGACAATGGATTCGGGTCTGTTGGCAAAAACCGGTGCCACCCCCGCCAGTCTCATCGCCAACGGCGAATACGACCTTGTTCTGCGCTGCTCCGAACTGGCCATCGGCGTGCACCATATCCCGAAGCTGTTGTGTCAGCGCGTAGTGCCGGACCTCGACGATGCCGGCCGGGAACGGGGGGCGCTGGAACGCGCGCTGGATCGTCGCGGAATCGCGGGTGAGGTTCTTGCTACCCCGATCCATGGCACTTGGCGGGTCAGGCGACCGATACCATCGGCGGGCAAGGTTTCCATCATCATTCCGACCTGTGCCGCGCACGGTTACATTGAAACCTGCATCGATACGCTGCGCGGCAAAACCGCCTATCGCGATTTCGAAATAATCTGCATCGATAATATTCCGGAAACCGGAATGGCCTGGAAACTGTGGCTGCAGGAAAATGCAGACCAGATCGTTGAAATTTCGTCTCCATTCAACTGGTCCGTCTTCAACAACCGAGCGGCGGAGGTCGCCAACGGCGAATTTTTGCTGTTTTTGAATGATGATATGGAAATTACCGATCCCGACTGGCTTGGTGCGATGCTGGAGCACGCAAGGAGGCCGGAGGTTGGCATTACGGGTCCGCAACTATTGTACCGCGATGGCAAGGTGCAGCATGCCGGTATGTTTTTGTCGAACACCGGTATAGGGCGTCACGCATTCCGCTTCGCGGCACATGACGACCCTTGCTATTTCGGGTTGGCCCTGACCCAGCGTAACGTCATCGCCGTTACCGGCGCCTGCATGCTGGTCCGCCGCGAGACGTTCGAGCAGCTTGGCGGCTTCGATGAGGCGCATGAAATCGTCAACAACGATTTGGACTTTTGCCTTCGGGTGCATCGCGCCGGTCTGCTGACTGTATTTACGCCATATGCGACGCTTGTTCATTACGAATTGGCGAGCCGGTCGAATATGAAGGACGTGTACGACCTGACCCATTTTAACGCGGCCTGGAAGACGGTGTTCGCGGCGGGCGATCCATATTTCAATCCGCGCTTGTCGCGTCACGACGACGACTATCGTCCCGACGACGAACCGGTACAGTGGGTGGTGGCCGGCGGCCCGATGTTCGCGCCGGCCGAAATCGAGCGGATATTGGTTGTGAAACTGGATCATATCGGCGATTTCGTGACGGCGTTGCCGCCGATCCGCCGTCTGAAATCGTTGTTCCCCCATGCCCGGATAACAGTACTGGCCGGGCCGGCATCGCGGGCATTTGTCGCACTGGAACCCTGTATCGACGATTTCATTCCGTTCGCTTTCTTTCACGCCCGGTCGCAACTAGGCGAACGTGAACTGACCGCCGATGACTACGCTGGACTGGCGGCCCAGTTGCAGCCGTACCGGTTCGATCTCGCGGTCGATTTGCGCAAGCATATTTCGACACGCGACGTACTGAAGTTTACTGGCGCCCGGTTTCTGGCCGGGTTCGATTACCAGGGTCAGTTTCCGTTTCTCGATATCGCGCTCGACTGGGACGGGGACAGAACGCTTCAGCGCAAGCGCAGCCATATCGTCGATGACCTGATGGCGCTGGTCAATGCGATCGGGCATGCGTCCGAACCGGATCGTGCGATCATCCAGCCCGAACCGGCGGGGATGCCGCTGACGGATCTGCCGGACCCTGTGCGCGCGTTGTTCGCCAAACCGGTCGTCGCCATCCATCCCGGTGCCGGCAACATCACCAAGCAATGGCCGGAACACCATTTTTGCGCGCTGATCGATCTTTTAACAGAACGAAACAATGTCAATATCCTGCTGGTCGGTGGCCCCGATGAAATCGAAACGGCCAACGCGCTGCTGCGAACGGTGCGGTCCCCGCGGGCGATTGCGTCGCTGGCCGGACAGACATCGCTGACCGATCTGCCGCGTCTGTTGAAAACCTGCGTCCTGTATATCGGTAACGACAGCGGTCCGAAGCACATCGCGGCGGCGATCGGCATGCCGACGATCGGCATTCATTCCGGTGTGGTCGATCCGGTCGAATGGGGGCCTGTCGGCCCGAACGCAATTGCGCTGCGGCGGAATATGACATGCAGCCCCTGCTATCTGGCCAACGCCGAGGATTGCCCGCGTTCGCTAGCGTGCCTGCGCCTGCTGGAACCGAACCTGGTCTATGAAGCGGCCGACCTGATGCTGAAACCGGTCGTGCCCGAACGGAAACCGGCCCTGAAGGCAAAACAGAGGCGCCGGCAGCGGTCGGTGGAACCGGCGTGATGGACGATACGGCGTTACTCGATCTGGCGGCGGATCTGGCGGAACGGGCGGGGGCGGAAATCCGGGCGATTCGCGACCGGGGATTTCAGGTGCATCGCAAGGCGGACCAATCGGTGGTGACCGAAGCCGACCGGGCGGCCGAGGTCATCATTCTGGCCGGTCTGCGTGCCGCCCTGCCGGGCTGCGTGGTTATCGCCGAGGAAGAATCGGCTGGCGGGACCACCGCCCGACCATCGGCGGAATTCTGGCTGGTCGATCCGCTGGACGGCACGCGGGAGTTTGCGTCGGGTGGCGACGATTTCGCCGTCAACATCGGATTGGTGCGCAATGGCCTGCCGGTGCTGGGCGTGGTCGGCGTGCCGGCGGCCCGTGAAATCTTTGGCGGCATTGTTGGCGCCGGGGCGTGGCGCCGCAAAGATGGCGCGCGTACGCCGATCGCCGCTCGGAAGCCGCCGCCGGAGGGGCTGACGGTGGTGGCCAGCCGCCATCACGGCGACACCGCCGTCCTGGATGCTTTCCTGGTCGGCCGAACCGTCGCCCAACTTGTGAATTTCGGGTCCAGCCTGAAATTCTGCCGACTGGCCGAGGGGCAAGCCGACGTCTATCCGCGTTTCGGCCGCACCATGGAGTGGGACACCTGCGCCCCTCATGCGGTGCTGCTGGCGGCCGGGGGCAGCGTCGAAACGCTCGACGGGCAGGGTCTGCGCTATGGCAAGCCCGGCTGGGACAATCCGCATTTTGTCTGCTGGGGCGTGCGGTAAGTCCAGGGGCCGTCGATTTTGTCTGCCCCTGGTATTCGGACCGGGGCGGCGGGCTGAACCGGGTCTATCCCGCGCGTACATACCGCCGCGTCAAAATCCGCACATGATCCCGGAAATGCGGCCGCAGCCGCTCGGTACACGGCGTACCTGCTGCTTTCTTCCAGTCCGCGCCCATCGTTATTTCCGGTTCGGTCAGATGATACAGCGCCAGATAACGATGCGTGCCAGCGGTATCGACGAAGCGCCGGGCGGACAGGACGCCCGGAACGGCGGCAAGTGCCGGGATGTGCTCATGATCGTACCATTCGTTGAAGTCGGCATCGTGCTCCGGCGCCACGTTCATCGCATTGACCAGCACACCGCCGGCCCCCGCTGGGCTATCCGCGCTGCCCGGTAGAGTCTGCTCCGCATCGAACCGGAGCAGCCGCGTGCACATCGGCACGACCCGTTTGGACCAGACTGACAGATTATCGAACGCAATCGCCTTGTAAGGCGCGCTCGCCAGCACCGCCGGACTGTCCAGATCGTATGTCGCCACCGCATGCTTGGGATTGGCGACGCCGATCCACCGTTCGCACAGACCGAAGCCCGGAACGCGCCGCCGTTCCGGCACGTGTTCCAGATCGTACCAGTCATGAAATTCGTCCGCATGCGCGTTGGTGTAATCGAACGCCGCCAACAACAGTCCCTTTGCCATCCTGGTTCCCTCAGGTCGCGATTTCATCCAGTTCCTGTCCGGCATGTTCGGGCGTGAACCACCAGACGCCGATGGCCATACAGAGCATCGCCGCCGGGATCAGCAGAAACGCGGCCGCGAAAGATCCGGTGCGCTGCTGCAACCCAACCGCCAGGAATGGCCACAGAATGAACCCGAACAGCCACGCCACGGACCATGAAAATCCGTTGCCAATGCCGCGAATCCGTGTCGGATAAACCTCCGCCGTCAGTACCATGCTGGGTCCCCAGAAGCCCAGGAAGCCGATGCCCCACAGCAAGCCGTAAATCCACAGTTCGGTATCGGTCTTGGCGAATACCCACAGCGTGATGAACACGCCGCCTTCCAACAGCATCGCGTAAAACGCCGGTCGCCGTCCGAACCGGTCGGAAATCCAGCCGGACGCCAGCAGGCCCAGAAAGCCGATCAACCCCCACCAGATGTAGAATTGTCCATACATCGCGGTGGACCAGTGACGTTCCTGCGACAGATACAGCGGCATCCAGCCGCCCACCGTGCCGTAAATCGTGGTTGAGCAGCAGGCGATGAATGTCGCGACCGCGGTGTTCCTGCGCATATCGGGCAAGAACAACTGCCGCAGCGGAATGCGATTTGTCTTGCCGGCCCAGGCGGCGTCGTCGGCTGACAACGCGATCCCACGGGCCTTGGCACGGGCAACCCGTGCCTTGCGATCCTGCATGCGAACCCAGTATGGCGACTCCGGACATTTCGCCCGCACATACACGGCGATTACGGCCACCAGGGCTGGAACCGCGAAGGCGAAACGCCAGCCGTAATCCGCGATCACATACGTGGCGATCGCCCCCGCCAGCGCCGCCCCGAAGCACCAGGTGCCGCGGCTGATGCCGATCACCCGCCCGCGCAATCGCGCCGGCCAGGTTTCCGCCACCAGCATCGATCCCAGCGACCACTCGCCGTTCAGTGCGAAGTTCACCACGCACCGTACCGCCACGAAAGCCGCCCATGTCGTGCAGATCGCCAGCACCGGCATCATCAGCGAGAACAAGGCAATGTTGATCGCCAGCAATGACCGCCGTCCATAGCGATCCGCCAGCCACGGCCAGGCGAACATGCCCACGATTCCGACCAGCAGCGCGATTTGCATGCCCGACCGGTATTCGGGGATGGTCAGCCGGAAATCCCGGATGATCAGCGGCGACGCCAGGGCGAAGATGACTCCGTCCATGCCATCGAAGCCCCAGCCGAGCCCATTGGCGACCGCGATATGAATATGCGTCCCGGTCACGCGGGTTTGGTCCGACGCCGCCCGGAACGCCGGCGATTGCCGGTAACGCTCCTCCATCGACCCCGATTCCGGGGCCAGGACGTTTCCATCGATGACGGCACTCATTGATCTGGTGCTCCGTTTTCCCTGAGCACCCAGTAGGCACGTGCCGCGCCGATCAGTCCAGTCCGAAAAACCGGGCGATGCCGGCCGTGGCGTCCACGGGCGCCGGTTCGATGAAATGGCCGGGTGCGGCGGTTCGGCTGCCCGCTGGGTAGCCGTGCGGCATAGCCGGCAGCGACCACAATTCCACCTGGCTGTGCCTGCCATCGGGCCACATCTGGTGGGTTACCCCATCGCGCATCTGTCCGGCCTTCGCCGGCGCGGCGAGACCGTGGAGCGCACGCCATTGTGTGGCAAGAATCAAAGCGTTCCCCGGTGCCACGGTTTTATCCAACTGCCCCTGCCAGATCGATAAGCGCGGCCACGGTCCCGCGAAACCATGTGGCGCGGCGGCCCGCACCTGTTCGGCCCAGGCCTCGGGGCTACGGTCCGGTCCGGGCGAGGCCATCCGCATGATGGCTTGCAGCCCAGATGTTGCGGCCCCCACCGGCAGGCCGGCGACACTGGCCCCGGCCGCGAACAGATCGGGATAGGCCGCCATCGCGGCAACAGCCATCGCGCCGCCGGCCGACAACCCAACCACGAATACCCGCTTGGGGTCGCTGCCGAACCGGCCGATGGCCGCGCGGGTCATCGCGGCGATCGACCCGGCCTCACCTGAATCCCGCGCTGTGTCAGACGGCTGAAACCACTGAAAACACCGGCCGGCGTTGTTGGAACCCGCTTGCTCCGGCAGGACCAGCGGAAACCCCAGCCTGTCGGCGCAGTCGATCCAACCGGACTCGGCGGCAAACGTTGCTGGATCCTGACCGCAGCCGTGCAACAGCACCACCAACGGTCGATTGGCGGCGAAAGCCGGAAGATGCGCCCGCATGCGCAACCGGCCTGGATTGCCGCCGAAATCCGTGTACTCTTCCAGACGGCTCACCTGCGTCCGCGGCGGTATCCGAACGCGGGGCGCTTCCAGCTTCGCCTTGGCGATGCGCGTCGCAAGCTTCACGCCATTTCCAAGCGTACGGAGATTATCGGTCCATTTCATGCCGGTCGCGGCCTTTCAAACTGCCTGACCGATATGCTGCATCGCAACATGAATTCAACCGCGCCATCGTTTTCCCCCGATGATATCTATGGGATTTACGCCTACGTTAGCGTGTAATACTTTCGAGGACCGAGTCGCTCCATCATGTTGCATGTGACCAAGCTAGCCGTCGGCGTGCGCGATGCCGATCACCTGAGCGCATTACAGGCAGATCGCATGCTCGACGGCTCGCCCCTGCGGCACCGCACCCGCAATTTTCCGCGCCGCCGGCCGGAGGTCATCCAGGGCGGATCGATGTATTGGGTCATCGCCGGGACCATGATGGCGCGGCAGCTTATCCTCGATATCGTCGAGGATCGCCGCGAGGATCATACGCCCTGCACGAGTTTCGTTCTCGATCCGGAAATCGTGCCGCTGATCGGTCGCCCGACCCGGCCATTCCAGGGCTGGCGCTACCTGGACCCGGACGACGCGCCACCGGATTTACCGGCGATGGGCGCGATCGGAGGGCTGGACAGCCTGCCCGCGGCGATGCGTCACGCATTACGGGCGCTGTGCCTGCTGTAACATTTGACAGCGCCGGTCCTTCACAAAAAATTCGCGTGATTGGCATGCGGCCCCGTTGCGCCGGTTTTGGTGAAAGAGCAGAACAGGCCTCACATGAATAAAGTTCACGTGATCGGTGCGGGCCTGTCTGGACTGGCAGCGGCTTTGTCGCTGACAGCGAATGGTCGTTCCGTTATTATTCACGAATCCGGCCCAGTGGCGGGGGGCCGCTGCCGGTCGTATTTCGACAAAGATCTCGGCCTCCGCATCGACAACGGCAACCACCTGTTGTTGTCCGGCAACCGCTCGGCAATGGCGTACATCGACGAAACCGGTGCCGGGGACGCTTTCGATACGCCTAGCCGGGCGGTTTTTCCTTTTTGCGACGTCCAATCTGGCGACCGATGGGCGCTCCGTCCGAACATGGGCCGCTTTCCCTGGTGGATTTTCAGCCCCGCGCGCCGCGTGCCGAATACGCGTTTGTCGGACTACTGGGGCATGGCGCGCATCGCCCGGATCGACGACGAAACCACCGTTGGCGACAGCATGCGGCGCGGACGCCTGTATTGGCGGCTGCTGGAACCGATCGCCGTGGCCGCCCTCAACACCTCCACACAGGAAGGGCTGGCCCGGCTTTTCGGGGTGGTGATCCGGGAAACGCTGATGCGCGGCGGCAGCGCGTGCAGGCCGATGCTGCCGAAGCAAGGTCTGTCGGAGGCGCTGATCGACCCTGCCATAGCGACATTACGCGCGCGCGGCGCCGAAATTCGGTTTAACAGCCGTATCGCGGAACTCGCTATCGAGTCTGGTCGGATCGTTGCAATGCGCGGAACCAACGAAGCGATCCCGTTCGGACCCAGCGATACGGTCATACTCGCGGTTCCGCCATGGGTTGCCGCTGGCCTGCTACCCGGGCTGGTCGCACCCGAGGCGTTCGAGGCCATCCTGAATATTCATTTCCAGCATGAGGCCGATCCCGCTGGGCCGCTGGGGCAGGCCGGCTTCATCTGCCTGGTATCGGGCACGGCGGAATGGCTGTTCATGAAACAAGGTCACGTGTCTGTCACCATCAGCGCCGCGAATAATATGGTGGATGAAACTGCCCGCGCGATTGCATCGCTGGTCTGGCCGAATGTCGTTGACGCGCTGGGCCTTCCTGAGTCCGCCAAGGACAATATGCCGGCCTTTCGCGTCATCAAGGAAAAACGCGCCACCTTCGCGGCCACCGCCGCACAGGATAAAAGGCGCCCCGGCACCCGCACCGACCGAGCCGCGAATGCGGCTCTGGCGGGCGACTGGACCGATACCGGACTGCCCGCCACCATCGAGGGGGCGATCCGGTCCGGCCGGGCGGCGGCGGACTTCGTGCTAACGCTGTGACCGCGAGGACAGGATGATGCCGGATGCGATCGACGCTCAGGTTGCCTGCGACTCCGCGCTGCTTCGTTCGGTCAGCCGGGGCACCGATGCGCTGACGCGGCACGCCAGACCGGATGGGCATTTTGTCTTCGAACTGGAAGCGGATGCCACCATCCCGGCGGAATACGTGCTGCTGGAACATTTCCTGGACCGCGTCGATCCTGACCTTCAGGGGCGGATCGGTGTTTATCTGCGCGGCATTCAGGGTGCCCATGGCGGGTGGCCGCTGTTCCACGACGGGGCGTTCGACATCTCCGCCAGCGTCAAGGCGTATTTCGCGTTGAAGGCGATCGGCGACGACCCGGACGCGCCGCACATGCGCCGCGCACGCGAGGCCATCCTGGCGGCGGGCGGAGCGGAGCGGACGAACGTTTTCACGCGCGCCCAGTTGGCCTTGTTCGGTGCGGTTCCATGGCACGCGGTGCCTGTCATGCCGGTGGAAATCATGCATCTGCCGCTTTGGTTTCCGTTCCATCTGTCCAAGGTGTCGTACTGGTCCCGGACCGTGATCGTGCCGCTGCTGGTGCTGATGGCGCTGCGGCCGAAAGCCCGGAACCCGAGCGGAATCGGTATAGGCGAACTGTTTCGTGTGGCTCCGGAATGGATCGGCGACTGGATCCGCGGCCCGTACCGCTCTGGCTGGGGACGTTTCTTCAAGCGACTGGACAGCGTGCTGCGTGTGGCGGAGCCGCTGTTTCCAAAAGCCAGCCGGCGGAGCGCCATTGCAAAGGCTGTTGCGTTTGTAACCGAACGGCTGAATGGCGAAGATGGACTTGGCGCGATCTACCCGGCCATGGCCAATACCGTAATGATGTTCGACACGCTGGGCTATGCGCCCGATCATCCCGATGCCTCGATCGCGTGGCGGGCAGTCCGCAAGCTGCTGGTTATCGAACCGGATCGCGCTTACTGCCAGCCTTGCCTGTCCCCGGTTTGGGATACGGGTCTCGCCGGCCATGCGCTGGCGGAAGCCGGGGTGTCCACCGATGCGGCCTGCGACTGGCTGCGTCCGTTGCAGATTACCGAAGTCGTGGGCGACTGGGCGGTGCGCCGGCCCGGATTGCGCCCCGGCGGCTGGGCGTTCCAATACAACAATCCGCATTATCCCGATGTGGACGATACCGCTGTGATTGGGATGCTGCTGCACCGCAATGGCGATCCTGCCCATGCGGAGGCGATCGAACGGGCGCGCGAATGGGTCGTGGGCATGCAGTCGTCCGACGGCGGCTGGGGTGCGTTCGAGCCGGAGAACACGCACCATTACCTGAATCACATTCCGTTCGCCGACCATGGCGCGCTGTTGGACCCGCCGACCGCCGATGTCAGCGCCCGGTGCGTGTCGTTTCTGGCACAAATCGGCATGCGACCGGACGATCCTGTCATGGTCCGGGCACTGGCCTATCTGCGGCGGGAACAGGAGCCGGACGGAAGCTGGTTCGGACGCTGGGGTACCAACTATATCTATGGGACGTGGTCGGTGCTGTGCGCCCTGAATGCCGCCGGCCTGCCGCACGACGATCCGGCGATCCGCCGGGCGGTGGACTGGCTGGTGTCGGTGCAGCGGCCGGATGGCGGTTGGGGCGAGGACGAGGAATCCTATGCCGGCGCGCCGCATGGCACGTACAAGGAGAGCACGCCAAGCCAAACCGCCTGGGCTGTCCTGGGATTGATGGCCGCCGGGGCGTTGCACCATCCCGCCACGGCGCTCGGTATTGCCTTCCTGACAGATACCCAGAAGCCCAACGGCGAATGGGCCGAGGCGCCTTACACGGCGGTCGGTTTTCCTCGCATCTTTTACCTGCGCTACCACGGCTATAAATTGTATTTTCCGTTGTTGGCGCTTGCCCGTTATCGCAACCTGCGGCGCGCCAATACAAGCCGGGTCGAGGTTGGTATTTGAGTGCGGATGCGGCGCCGCACTGGGGTTTTGTGACCGGTCTGGCAGCCGAGGCCAAAATCGTCCGGCGGTTCGGCTGTCCGGTGGAGATTGGCGGGGGCACCCCGGAGGGCGCCCTCGGCGCGGCGGAACGATTGGCCAAACAGGGCGTGAACGCCCTGGTCAGCTTCGGTTTCGCGGGCGGTCTCGATCCTGGCTTGCCGGCGGGGGCGTTGATCGTTCCCGCCACGGTTCTGTCCGGCGGCAAGGTTTACCGGACAGACCCGGCGCTGGCCGTCCGGTTTGGCGGTTCGACCGGGCATTGCCTGATTGCCGGCCCCGAGGTCGTGGCAACCGTTCGCGACAAGCGTGCGTTGCACGAGGCGACGGGCGCGCATGCCATCGACCTGGAAAGCGGCAGTGTCGCACAGGTTGCCGAATTGCTTGGCCTGCGGTTCATCGCCGTTCGGGCCATATCCGACACCGCCGATCGCGATCTGCCGCCGGCCGCGCTGCTGGCACTGGATAGGGGCGGGCGTATCGGTGTTGTCCGGGTGCTGGCGTCCGTGCTGCGCAATCCGGCGCAGGTGCCGGGGCTGCTGCGGCTTGCATCGGATGCCGCGAACGCCCGCCGCGCTTTGGTCGGCGCGTGGCGCGCCGACCATGCAGCGTTAAGATTGCCATCCGTCCGCCAAGGGTTATAGCTGCGTAAACCCTGTGCGGAAGGCGACCTCCGATGACCGTTCTCGACCCGATCGCCTACCCGGACGCGAAGCTGCGCCGCATTCTGTCCACGGTTCGCACCATCGCGTTGGTCGGAGCATCCGCCAACTGGAACCGCCCGAGTTATTTCGTGATGAAATATTTGCAGGGGAAGGGCTATCGCGTGATACCGGTGAATCCCGGCACCGCCGGCCAGGACCAACTCGGCGAGCGCGTTTACGCCAGCCTTCGCGACAGTCCCGACAAGATCGACATGGTCGATGTCTTCCGCGCATCGGAATTTGCCGGCCCGATCGTCGATGACGCCATCGCCATCGGGGCCAAGGTGGTGTGGATGCAACTCGGTGTCCGCAACGACGCAGCCGCGGCGAAGGGCGAGGCCTCCGGCATCGAAGTCATCATGAACCGCTGTCCAAAGATCGAATACGGCCGGCTTGGCGGCGAATTGTCATGGAGCGGGGTAAATTCCGGAATCATCCGCAACCGCCCGGCGCAGGCACCGACCGGCCGGCAGCGGACGCCGCGAGTCTTGCCGGCCACCAACATCGAATACGGTTTCGAGACGCGGGCGGTGCATGCCGGGGCGGCGCCGGACGCGGCGACGGGCGCGCGAACGACCCCGATTTATCAGACCACGGCCTATGTGTTCGACGACGCCGACCACGCCGCGTCTTTGTTCAACCTGCATAATTTCGGCTACATCTATTCGCGCCTGACCAACCCGACGGTGTCGGTGCTGGAGGAGCGGGTCGCGAGTCTGGAAGGCGGCCGGGCGGCGGTCGCGGCGGCATCGGGGCATGCCGCGCAGTTTCTGGTGTTCGCCACGATGATGGAACAGGGCGACGAATTCCTGGCGTCCCGCAATCTGTATGGCGGCTCGCTGACGCAGTTCGGCCTGTCGTTCAAGAAACTGGGCTGGACCTGCCATTTTGTCGATCCGGCCGATCCGGAGAATTTCCGCCGGGCGCTGACGCCGAAATGCAAGGCGATCTTTGTCGAAAGCCTGGCCAATCCCGGCGGCGTGATCGTCGATATCGCCGCGATCGCCGCGGTGGCGCACGCGGCGGAAATTCCGCTGATCGTCGATAATACGCTGGCAACGCCGTATCTGTGCCGGCCGTTCGAATGGGGCGCCGATATCGTCACCCACTCGACAACGAAGTTTCTGGGCGGTCACGGTAATTCGATGGGCGGAATTGTCGTGGAGTCGGGCAAGTTCGACTGGGCCCAGGGCGGAAAGTTCCCGGCGTTGACGGAACCGGAACCTGCGTATCACGGCCTGCGCTTCTACGAGAATTTTGGCGATTTCGCCTTCACCACGAAGGCGCGGGCAGTCGTGCTGCGCGATTACGGCCCGGCGATGGCGCCGATGAATGCCTTTCTGACGATCACCGGTATCGAAACGCTGCACGTGCGGATGCAGCGGCACTGCGCCAACGCGCAGGCGGTCGCCGAATATCTGGCGGCCGACAAGCGGGTGGCCTGGGTGTCCTATGCGGGGTTGGACGACAGTCCGTACCGGTCTCTGGCGCGCAAATACATGCCCGCCGGGGCAGGGGCGGTGTTCACTTTCGGTGTCAAGGGCGGGTACGAGGCCGGGATACGGATGGTCGAAAGCGTCAACCTGTTCTCCCATCTGGCCAATATCGGCGACACGCGCAGCCTGATTCTGCATCCGGCATCGACCACGCACCGGCAGTTGACGGACGAACAGCGGCTGGCCGCGGGCGCCGGACCCGATGTGATCCGGCTATCGATCGGTCTGGAAACGGCTGCCGACCTGATCGCCGATCTGGATCAGGCCCTGGGTTAGGCAGCACGCCGATGCTGCCCTACCCCTGCCGGTAAACTGCTTTGGCGTTGTCCAGGAACACCGCCTGGCGCTGCGCCTCGGTCAGCTTGATCGGCAGTGCCTGCGCGGGATCGTCGAAGTCCCAGTGCGGATAATCGGTGGCGAACAGAATACGGTCCCAGCCAATCCACTCCAGCGCCTCCGCCAGATGGGTGCGGGGTTCGGGTTCCTCGACCGGCTGCGTGGTAAACCACACGTTGGACCGGATATACTCCGACGGCGCACGCTTCAAATGCGGCAATTCGCGTTTCAGCTTCGCCCATTGGCGATCCATGCGCCAGCCCAGCGCCGCGGCCCAGGCCAGACCGCCCTCGATCAGCACAACCCGCAGGTTGGGCACGTGTTCGAACACGCCTTCCAGGATCATGCTGACCAGCAGCGACTGCTGCGCCTGCGCGTGGCCGACCATCTCCTCGATGTAGTAACTGCCCCAGCCGCCGGCCGTGTTGGGCCAGCCGCCAGCGCCGAACGCGTGGATGCCCACCGCCAGATCCGCCGCCGCCGCCGCCTCATAAATCGGCCAGTATCGGCGCTGCCCCAGCGGTTCGGCGGTGCGCGACAGCAGCAGAACCTGAGCGAAATCCCGGTCGCCGGCCCGCAGTTCGATTTCCTTCACCGAGGCAACGGAATCCTCGTACGGCACCACCACCGATCCGCGCAGGCGCTTATCCCGCGATGTCCATTCCGCTTTTTGCCATTCGTTCGTGGCGTGGGTAATGGCGGCGGACAGCAGCGCGTTGGTGGCGCCTTGCCCGCTGGTCAGCGGGTTCAGAATCCCCAGCGCCACGTTATTCGGATCCAAATGCTGTTCGGCCATGAACGCCAGATCGCTGCCGGGGGACCGGCCGTCGGGCAGGAACGCATCCCGGCGACAGGCCTGCGGCTGGCCCTTTGGGTAGGCGGACCCTTTCTCCCACGGCTGGCGGTATTGCAGACCGAATTCCTCGACATGGTCGATCCAGCGCTGAGCCAGATAGGGATACAGCGACTTGCTGACCCCGCCGATGCCCACTCCCGCAGGCCTTGGATGGATGTCGCAATCCGCGATGGCCAGCTTCGAGGCCGATACGGTCCGCACGCCGGATCGGTTGAGGATATCCACATTCATGGCGTGGTCTCCCTGTCGTTTAAGCGAACATAGGTGCGCAGCGGGTTGTCCGCCATGATTTTCCGGGCCAACGCGCCGTCCAGGCCGGCCGGAAGCGGGTTTTCCCCGTCGAATTGATAATGCGGGTAGTCGGTGGAGAACAACAGCATCTCGTCCGACCCGATATGATCGATCAGCCGCATCGTGGCGGACGGATCGGACGGCGCGTCGAACGGCTGCAAGGTCAGCCGGACGCGGTCGCGGACGATGGAAATGGGCGGGTCCGATACCCAGGGGATTTCGCTGCGCAATCCCTTCCAGAATTTCGTCAGCCGCCACAGGTAAGCGGGCAGCCAGGTGACGCCGGATTCCATCAGCACCACGGTCAGCGCCGGAAACCGGGCGAACACGCCCTCGGCGATCAGGCTGGTCAGTTGCGACTGGAAGGCGACGGCTTGATTCACGTACTCCTCGGTGAAACTGGTGGGCCAGCCGACCGGGGTCATCGGATTGCGGTACATGCTGCCCGCATGGATGCCGATGGGCAGGCCATGGCGTTCGGCGGCGGCGTAAATCGGCCAGTTCTGCCGGCGACCCAGCGTGATTTCGCTACCCACCAGCAGCAGCACCTGCACAAAGCGGCGATCGGGCGCGCAGCGGTTTATCTCATCGACCGCGTATTCGGCGTTCTGCATCGGCACGACGATCGATGCGCGCAACCGGTTGTCCCTATCCAGCCACTCCCGCACCATCCAGTCGTTCACCGCTCGGGCGAATGCGACACCGAGGTCTTCGCTGAACTGCGCCTGCACCCCGTACAGGCAGTTGCAGATGGCCAGCCGCGTGCCGAACGGGTCCAGTGCCTGCCGGCCGAGCGTCGCGGCATCGGTTGCGGTGCGCCCGGTTGCGTCGCGCAAATCCTGGCGGAAACTCAGCGGGTTGCGGGTGGGATAGGCGATGGTCGTCAGATCTTCGATGCCGCGGCGGACGACTGTTTCCCGCCACTGATCGTCCAGGTAGGGCAGCAAGGCGGCGATCCCTGGAACAATGGGGTGGATGTCGCAGTCGATCGGGCCTGGATCGGTCATTGTCGCCGGCGCCCCCTGACCAAGTCCCGCGACAGCGCGAGCGCCGTGTTCATCCCGGCAACCGCACCAGCAGATCGTCGCCTTCGGCCTTGATGGCATACACGGCGATGTCCTCGTCGGCGGGGGCGGACATCGCCTTACCGGTGCGCACATCGAACTGCGCGGCATGCAGCGGGCACTCGATGCAGCCGTTTTCCAGCCAGCCATCCGACAGCAGCGCATATTCGTGCGTGCAGATATTGTCCGTGGCGTGGAATTCGCCGCCGGGCAGGTGGTAGATCGCCACGTCCTTGTCGCCGATCCGCACGCCCAGGCATCCGCCTTCCTTGACGTCGCCCTTCGCGGCCACGCGCACCCAATCGCTCATTCGTCTCTCCCTTGGATTTACACCGGATCAGCATGCCAGGGGAACGGGCTGCGGCCAACCTTATCCCTCCAATTTTTCGTCCACTGTGTCGTTCGGTCCTGAGCCTGGAAGTCGCTACCGACTGGACAGGGTCTCCCACACGTCGCCGGCGGCCGGCAGGCCCTGGATGTGCCGCCGATGCCACAATGCGTAAAACAGCAGTTTCCAACACGCGAAGCCATGCCGCCAGCGGCGGATATCGCGGAACAGGTCTTCCACTTTTCTAGGATCGGCGATCTCCGCCACGCCGGGTTGTGCGGCGACCATCGGGCCGAGGCGCGACCCCTGGGCCTTGATCCATTCGCCCACCGGCACGGTGAACCCGGCTTTCGGCGCGAACGGCCGGGCGGCTGGCTGGTTTTTTTCCAGCCATTTCCGCAAAATCCACTTACCCATGCCGTGCCGCAGTTTCATGTGGTCGGGTAGCCGGTAGGCCGCCGCCATCACGCCCGCGTCGAGGAATGGGGTCCGGCCCTCCACCGCATGCGCCATCATGCAGCGGTCCAGTTTCAGCAGCAGGTCGTGTGGCAGCCAATCGGTCATGTCGAAGGCCTGCGCCGCCGCCAGCAAAGTGCGCCCGCCTTCGGCCGCTCGCGTTTCCGCCGCCGCCATGCCGTCGCGCCAGGTGGACGGCTGTGTGCGCAAAACCGGCACCTTATCGAAGCTGCCGTCGCCCCACATCGCCTTGCCGCCGCGCCACCAGGGCAGGGTGGCCTTGCGATAGCGCTTGTATCCGCCAAAAATCTCGTCCCCGCCTTCCCCTGTCAGCACCACCTTCACATCCTGGCGCGCTCGGCGGGCCAGGAACCAGGACGGAATGATGGCGTAATCCATTGTCGGATCGTCCATCGCCCCGACGATTTCAGGCAGATGTTGCCAGACCATTTTTTCGGTCACCTCGATCGCCTCGTGCTTTGCGCCGACAGAGCGGGCGATGACAGCGGCCTGTTCGCGCTCATCGGCTGCGCCGGGGGCGTCGAACCCGGCGGTGAAGGCCAGCACCGGCTGGCTGTTCAGACGCGCCATCAGGGTGATCAAGGTGGCGCTGTCGATGCCGCCGGACAGGAACATGCCATACGGCACATCGCTGCGCTGATGCAGATCGACGCTTTCGGTCAGCGCCCGGTCCAGCCGCCGCATGGCGGTGTCTTCGTCGATGTCCTCCGGAGGGCCAGCCGGGACAGGGTCGATGCGTTTGCGCTCCAGGATATGGCCGTCGGCGCAGGTGATGGTTTCGCCGGGCAGCACGCGCTGGATGCCTTCGAAAATCGTGTCCGCGCCGGTGGTGAACTGAAGCTGCAACAGTTCCTCCACCGCCGCCGGGCGAACCGAGCGCTTGACCAGCCCGGCTTCCAGCAGCGCCTGCGGTTCCGACGCGAAGGCCAAACCATCCGCGATGGTGGCGATATACAGCGGTTTGATGCCGAACGGATCGCGCGACAGGATGACCGTGCGGCGCACCCGTTCGTGAATGGCGATACCGTACATGCCGCGAAGTTGCTTGACGTAATCGGCACCGTCGCGGAGCCACAGGTGAAGCGGCGGCTCGCAATCGCTGTTGGTGGCAAAGTCGGTGCCGGGCAGCGACTCGCGCAGATCCTTGTAGTTATAGATTTCGCCGTTGGCGACCAGTGTCGCAGAACCGGCAAAAAACGGCTGGTCGCCGGTTATCAGGTCGATAATGGCCAACCGGTTATGCAACAGGGCAACGCGGCCCATGACGGCGTGGCCGCTGCCGTCCGGCCCCCGGTGATGCAGCGCGCCGATCAATTTCGATAACACGACGGGATCGGGCGGCGCGGCGCCGGAAGACAGGATCAGGCCAGCGATACCGCACATATATAATAGACTCCCAAAGCTGGATTGTCCGTGCGGGCAGCGTTAGCGCAATTGCCGGGGCATGTCGTCAGGGGTTTTAGCCGCCGCTTTGGCGGGAATACCGGCCATGCACGAATCCGTCATTCGGGGGGGCTTGAAGGCTTGACTTGGGTTAGGCGGGCATCTAGACATCCGGCTCTCGGCCAACCCAAGGGTCACCTTGTGGGATGGTCGCTGGTTCGCAGGCAAACGACGCACGCGGCGCCGCCTTTCCGTAAGGATGGGCTTAGGCCGTCTGCCCATCGTCACCCCGCAGGATGGGATTGTTCCCATGCCGGCGGGCTTTGGCTGTTAAACAGCGACAGGACCATAGCCCACGGCGAAGCGCTGTCCGAAAAGAGAAAGAGGTCCATGCCGACCATCAACCAGCTTATCGCCCATGGGCGGGAGCGGCCGAAGACACGGAATTCCGTTCCGGCACTGCAGGGTTGCCCGCAAAAGCGTGGCGTCTGCACGCGCGTCTATACAACGACGCCGAAGAAGCCGAATTCCGCGCTGCGCAAGGTCGCTAAGGTTCGCCTGACCAATGGCTACGAAGTGGTTAGCTATATTCCTGGCGAGGGTCACAACTTGCAGGAACATTCGGTTGTGCTGATCCGCGGTGGCCGGGTGAAGGATCTTCCCGGCGTTCGCTATCACATTTTGCGCGGCGTGCTGGATACCCAGGGCCTTCCGAAGCGTCGTCAGCGCCGGTCGCTGTATGGCGCCAAGCGGCCGAAGTAGAAGGGCAACCGCATGTCTCGTCGTCACCGCGCCGATAAGCGCGAAATCCTGCCGGATGCCAAATTCGGCGATGTCGTCCTCAGCCGTTTCATGAACGCGCTGATGTATGACGGAAAGAAATCGGCAGCCGAGGGCATTGTCTATAGTGCCCTGGATGTTCTGAAGAAGCGCGGTGGCGCCGCGGCCGACCCCATCCGGATGTTCCACGAAGCGCTGGACAATGTGAAACCGGCCGTGGAGGTTCGTTCGCGCCGGGTTGGCGGTGCCACGTATCAGGTGCCGGTGGAAGTCCGGACAGAGCGTCGTCAGGCGCTGGCGATCCGGTGGATCATCGATGCGGCGCGCAAGCGCGGCGAACATACGATGCAGGATCGCCTGTCTAACGAATTGCTGGATGCGGTGAACAATCGCGGTTCGGCGGTCAAGAAGCGTGAAGACACCCATCGGATGGCCGAAGCCAACAAGGCGTTCAGTCACTACCGCTGGTAGAGTCCAGTCTGCGTAACGTTTAGGTCACAACCCAACAGATCCGGTGGATCTACGGAGATACGACGATGGGTAAGGCGAAATTCGAGCGGAACAAGCCGCACTGCAATATTGGCACGATCGGTCACGTCGATCATGGCAAGACATCCCTGACGGCCGCCATCACCAAGGTGCTGGCGAAGACTGGCGGAGCCACGTTCACGGCATACGACCAGATCGACAAAGCGCCCGAGGAAAAGGCGCGCGGGATCACGATTTCCACCGCGCACGTCGAGTATGAGACGGCCAACCGCCATTATGCTCACGTGGATTGCCCTGGCCACGCCGATTATGTTAAAAACATGATCACCGGCGCGGCGCAGATGGACGGCGCGATCCTGGTGGTATCCGCCGCAGACGGACCGATGCCGCAAACGCGGGAGCATATCCTGCTCGCCCGCCAGGTCGGCGTGCCGGCGCTGGTCGTGTTCCTGAACAAGTGCGACATGGTCGATGACCCGGAGCTGCTGGAACTGGTCGAAATGGAGGTCCGCGAGCTTCTGTCGTCCTATCAGTTTCCGGGCGATGACATCCCCATCATCCATGGTTCGGCCCTAATGGCGCTGGAAGGCAAAAATCCCGAACTCGGCGATGAGGCGATTATCAAGCTGATGGCGGCGGTGGATGAGTACATTCCGCAGCCGGCGCGCGCGACCGATCGTCCGTTCCTGATGCCGATCGAAGACGTGTTCTCCATCTCCGGCCGCGGTACCGTGGTGACGGGCCGTGTCGAACGCGGCATCGTGAAGGTGGGTGAGGAAGTCGAGATCGTCGGTATCAAGAACACGGTCAAGACCGTGGTCACCGGTGTCGAGATGTTCCGTAAGCTGCTCGATCAGGGACAGGCCGGCGACAACATCGGCGCCCTGCTGCGCGGCACCAAGCGTGAGGATGTGGAGCGCGGTCAGGTTCTGGCCAAGCCGGGTTCGATCACGCCGCACACCAAGTTCAAGGCGGAAGCCTACATTCTGACGAAGGAAGAAGGCGGTCGTCATACACCGTTCTTCACCAATTACCGGCCGCAGTTCTACTTCCGCACGACAGACGTGACGGGTGTGGTGTCGCTGCCGGAAGGCACCGAAATGGTAATGCCGGGCGATAACGTGTCGAT
Organism: Pseudomonadota bacterium; assembly: GCA_021805565.1. GTDB lineage: Bacteria > Pseudomonadota > Alphaproteobacteria > Acetobacterales > Acetobacteraceae > Rhodopila. The sequence goes on along the minus strand of JAJZFA010000052.1, from coordinate 31,910 downwards.
GGATGTCGAACTGATCCATCCGATTGCGATGGACGACGGCTTGCGTTTCGCGATCCGCGAGGGTGGCCGCACTGTCGGCGCCGGCGTGGTTGCCAGCATTCAGGCCTGATAACGAAACGATGCCCGCGCCTGGCCACGTTGGCCCGGCGCAGGCTCTCGTTTCGGCGGGAACTTTGAAGAGCGAACGATGGACAATCAGAATATCCGCATCCGCCTAAAGGCCTACGATCACCGTGTGCTGGACAACAGCACGAAGGAGATCGTGAATACGGCCAAGCGCACGGGTGCCCGGGTTCGCGGACCGATCCCGCTGCCGACCCATATCGAGCGTTTCACCGTGAACCGCTCCCCGCACGTGGACAAGAAAAGCCGTGAGCAGTTCGAAATCCGGACTCACCGGCGGCTATTGGACATTGTTGAACCGACCCCGCAAACGGTGGACGCGCTGATGAAGCTCGATCTCGCCGCCGGCGTCGATGTCGAGATCAAGATCTAAGACCATGGCCGCACCCACCGTCATTCAGCCGCTCCGCACCGGTCTCCTGGCCAAGAAGCTTGGGATGACCCGGATATTCAGGGACGATGGCACGCACGTGCCCGTTACTGTCCTGCATCTGGATCAACTCCAGGTCGTCGCGATCCGCACCGAGGAAAAAGATGGCTATTCCGCTGTCCAGATCGGTTGGGGGAAGGCGAAGGTGAAGAACGTCACCCAGCCGAATCGTGGCCATTTCGCTAAGGCGAAGGTTGAGCCGAAGAAAAAGCTGGTCGAATTCCGCGTTGCGCCAAGCGCAGTGCTGGAGCCGGGATCAACCCTGTCCGCCGCGCATTTCAGCGCCGGACAGAAGGTCGATGTATGCGGTACGTCCAAGGGTAAGGGTTTCGCCGGCGGCATGAAGCGCTGGAACTACGCGGGGCTCGAGGCATCGCACGGCGTTTCGGCAAGCCATCGTTCGCTGGGTTCGACCGGTAACCGCCAGGATCCGGGCCGCACCTTCAAGAATAAGAAGATGGAAGGCCATCTGGGCGTCGATCGTATCACCACGCTGAATCTGGAAGTGGCGGCCGTCGATGCCGAAAAAGGCCTGTTGATGATCAAGGGCGCCGTTCCCGGCAGCAAGGACGGATACGTCCTGGTGCGCGATGCGATCAAAAAGCGGCGTCCGGCCGATGCGGCCTTTCCGGCGGCACTGATCGATGCGTCAGCGGCCGAAACGCCGGCGGCGGGCTGAGGAACAGGCAGATGCAGATCGATATCATTACGCTCGATAATGCCGCCGCCGGTAGCACGGACCTGCCGGATGATATTTTCGCGGCCGCTCCGCGCAAGGATATCATGGCGCGGGTCATCCACTGGCAGTTGTCGAAACGCCGTGGTGGCAACCATAAGGCAAAAGGGATGGCGGAAGTCTCCGGCACCACAAAAAAGCCATACAAGCAAAAGGGCACCGGTAACGCCCGCCAGGGTAGCCTGCGTTCACCGCAGCATCGCACCGGCGGCGTGGTTCATGGTCCGGTTGTCCGGTCGCACGAGTACAGCCTGAATAAGAAAGTCCGCCGCCTTGGCCTGATTTCCGCGTTGTCGCAAAAGGCAGCGGAGCACAAGCTGGTTGTGTTGGATGCGGCGGTCAGCGAGCCGAAGACGGGCGCGCTGGCGAAAAAGCTGAAGGCGCTTGGCTGGAAGTCGGCTCTGATCATCGACGGTTCGGTGGACGAAGGCTTTCTGCGCGCCAGCCGGAACATCCATAAATTCGACGTGTTGCCGACCATCGGCGCGAATGTCTATGACATTTTGAATCACGATGTGCTGGCGATCACCACCGCCGGATTGGCGGGCCTGACGGCGCGCATCAATGGCGAAATGGACGCCGCCACCGGAGAGGCCGCATGACCGTCGCACCGAAAAAGCCGTTGTCGAAGGAGGCGATGTACACCATCATCCGCGCTCCTTTGATCACCGAAAAAATGACGTTGCTGTCTGAACAAAATCAGTTTGGCTTCAAGGTCGCCATTAATGCGTCCAAGCCCGAGATCGCTGCGGCGATCGAGACCTTGTTCAACGTAAAGGTCACTTCGGTGAACACGCTGATCCAAAAGGGCAAGACCAAGCGCTTTAAAGGTCGTCCAGGCGTACGCTCGGACGTCAAGAAAGCCATCGTGACACTGGCACCCGGCCAGTCGATCGATTTCACCACCAGCCTCGCATAAGGCTCGCGGAAGATGGCACTCAGGCAATTCAATCCCGTCACGGCCAGCCTTCGCGGCACCGTGCTGATCGATCGTTCCGAACTGTGGAAGGGTAAACCCGTCAAAGGGTTGACCGAAGGGCAGCACAGCCACGGCGGACGTAATAATCACGGCCGGATCACCAGCCGGTTCCGTGGCGGCGGGCATAAGCAAGCCTATCGTGTGGTCGATTTCAAACGCCGCAAATTTGGCGTGGCCGGCGTTGTGGAGCGGCTGGAATACGACCCCAACCGTACCGCCTTCATCGCGTTGGTCAAGTATGCGGATGGCGAACTGGCCTATATCCTGGCGCCGCAGCGCCTGAAGGCAGGCGATCCTGTCATCGCCGGTGCGAAAGTCGATATCAAGCCCGGCAATGCCATGCCTTTGGCGGCCATACCGGTTGGCACGATCATCCATAATATCGAGATGAAAGTGGGTGCCGGCGGCAAGATCGCGCGTTCGGCCGGCACATTCGCGCAACTCGTCGGCAAGGACAGCGGCTACGCTCAGATCAAGCTGATGTCTGGCGAGGTTCGTATCGTGCGGTCGGAATGCATTGCTTCGATTGGCGCTGTGTCCAACCCCGATAACATGAACCAGAAGCTGGGTAAGGCCGGACGTATGCGCTGGCTTGGTTTCAAGCCACACAATCGCGGCGTGGTCATGAACCCTGTCGATCACCCGCTCGGCGGCGGCGAAGGCCGCAGCTCGGGCGGCCGTCATCCGGTTTCGCCATGGGGCCAGCCGGCCAAGGGCTTCAAGACGCGCGGCAACAAGCGGACGGATAGTCTCATCATCCGCCGCCGCAATAAAGGTAAGTAAGATGGCGCGTTCCGTATGGAAGGGTCCGTTCGTTGACGGTTACCTGCTGGCCAAGGCCGACGCGGCGAAAGCGTCCGCGCGCAATGAGATCATTAAGATATGGTCGCGCCGCTCGACGATCTTGCCGCAGTTCGTGGGCCTGACGTTCGGGGTCTATAACGGCCACAAGTTCCTGCCGGTTCAGGTAAACGAAAACATGGTCGGCCATAAGTTCGGCGAATTTTCGCCGACCCGCACATTCAGCGGACACTCGGCCGATAAGAAGGCGAGGCGCGGCTAATGAGCAAGCCGAAGCACGAACGGGGTCTTCCCGAAACCGAGGCGCAGGCGATCGTCAGCAATCTGCGGGTCAGCCCGCGTAAGCTGAACTTGGTTGCCGCGATGATCCGCGATCTACCCGCTGGCAAGGCCATCGCCACCTTGACGTTCAGTAAGCGCCGGATCGCGGTCCAAGTGAAAAAGGCGCTTCAAAGCGCTATTTCTAACGCGGAAAACAATCACTCGCTCGATGTGGACCGGCTTGTGGTGGCCCGAGCCGAAGTAGGCCGTTCCATCGTGATGCGCCGCTTCCATGCGCGGGGCCGCGGTCGCGCCGCACGCGTCGAAAAGTGGTTCAGCCATTTGAAAATCGTTGTCGCCGAACGGGCGCAGGACAATGCCGGCACCGAAGGGGGAGCCGCATAACATGGGTCACAAAGTCAATCCGATCGGTCTGCGCCTCGGGATTAACCGCACCTGGGATAGCCGCTGGTTCGCCAGCGCCGATTATTCCAAGCAGTTGCATGAGGATTTCAAGCTTCGCAATCACCTGCGCACCAAATTGCGCGGTGCCGGCGTATCGCGCGTGGTGATCGAACGTCCAGCCAAGAAGCCGCGCGTCACGATTTATGCGGCTCGGCCCGGCGTGGTGATCGGCAAGAAAGGCCAGGATATCGAGACCTTGAAGAAGGATCTCAGCAAGATGGCCAATACGGACGTGTCGTTGAACATCGTCGAAATTCGCAAGCCGGAAATCGATGCGACGTTGGTGGCCGAAAATATCGCCCAGCAGCTCGAACGCCGCGTCGCGTTCCGCCGGGCGATGAAGCGTGCGGTGCAGTCGGCGATGCGCCTGGGGGCGCAGGGTATCCGGATCAATTGCGGCGGTCGCCTCGGTGGAGCGGAAATTGCGCGTGTCGAGTGGTATCGCGAAGGGCGCGTGCCGTTGCACACGTTGCGGGCCGATATCGATTACGGCGTGTCCACGGCCAAAACGACGTATGGCACCTGTGGCGTGAAGGTGTGGGTGTTTAAGGGCGAGATCATGGCCCACGACCCGATGGCTCAGGACCGTAAGGCGGCCGAACAGGCCCCGCAGCGGTAGATGGAACAAGACAATGCTGTCTCCTAAACGAACCAAATATCGCAAGCAGCACAAGGGCCGTATCCATGGCTTGTCCAAGGGCGGCACGGCGCTGAATTTCGGCACGTTCGGTCTGAAGGCCCTGGAGCCGGAACGCATCACCGCCCGGCAGATCGAGTCGGCACGGCGGGCGATCACACGCGCGATGAAGCGCGCGGGCCGCGTTTGGATCAGGATATTTCCGGATGTGCCGGTTTCGACGAAGCCCGCCGAAGTCCGCATGGGGTCCGGCAAGGGATCGCCCGAATTCTGGGTGGCGCGTGTGGCCCCCGGGCGCATCATGTTCGAGATCGACGGCGTGACGCCCGAACTGGCGAAGGAGGCCCTGACGCTGGGTGCCGCGAAGCTGCCGATCAAGACCAGGTTCATCGCGCGGATCGGAGACGCCTGATGGCAAAGAATGCTCTGTATAAAGCGGGCGATGTCCGCGCGAAAACCCCGGATGAATTGTCTGGGCTGCTGGTGGACCTTCGGAAGGAGCAGTTTAATCTGCGCTTTCAGCGGGCGACCGGTCAGCAGGAAGGCACCGGACGAGTGAAAGAATGCCGCCGCGAGATCGCGCGCGTGAAAACCATCCAGGCGGAAAAGTCTCGTTCCGCCGGTAAGCAGTAAGGAGTAGGGCGATGCCAAGGCGCGTCCTGACAGGCCGGGTAACCAGCGACAAGATGGACAAGACCATTACGGTCCTCGTCGATCGCCGCATCATGCACCCGCTGTATAAAAAGTTCATTCGTCGGTCGAAGAAATACGCGGCACATGATGAAGATAATGTGTGCAAGACCGGCGATCTGGTTCGCATCGTGGAATGCGCTCCGATCAGTAAGCGGAAGACATGGACGCTGGTCGAGCGCAACGGGTCGGTCATTGGCGACGCCGAGGCCGAAAGCGCGGCCATCGTCGAGTCGCTTGCCGCGCCCGCTGCGTAAGGAGAACGGCCGATGATTATCGTAGAGACCAATCTCGAAGTCGCCGACAACTCCGGCGCGCGCCGCGTTCAGTGCATCAAGGTGTTGGGCGGATCGAAGCGCCGTTTTGCCTCGGTTGGCGACGTTATCGTGGTGTCGATCAAGGAAGCCATTCCGCGCGGCAAAGTGAAGAAGGGCGACGTTCATCAGGCGGTGATCGTTCGCACGTCTTTCCCGGTGCGCCGGGCCGATGGCAGCGCAATTCGCTTCGATCGCAATGCCGCCGTGCTGATCAACAAGCAGCAGGAACCGATCGGCACGCGCATTTTCGGACCGGTGGTGAGGGAACTGCGCGGACGCAAGTTCATGAAGATTATTTCTCTCGCGCCGGAGGTGCTGTAATGGCTGCGCGCATCCGCAAGGGCGACGTTGTCCTGGTGACGACTGGCAAGAGCAAGGGTCAGCGCGGCGAAGTGTTGCGCGTGTTCCCAGTCGCGGAACGGGCGATCGTGCAGGGGGCCGCCATGGCGCGTCACCACACGAAACCGACCGGCATGGGACAGCCTGGCGGGATCGTCGATAAGGAAGCGACCATTCACCTGTCCAATTTGAAGCTGATCGATCCCAAAAGCGAAAAGCCGACCAGGGTCGGGTTCCGTGTTCTGGACGACGGCCGCAAGGTCCGCGTCGCCAAGGCGACCGGCGAAGTGATCGAAGGCTAATACCATGAGTGGAACCAAAGGCGCGCCCGCCAAGGGCAAAACGGGCGGCAAGCCGGGCGGTAAAGCCGGAGCAGCTCCCAGCGGCAGCCGGGGTTCGGGCGGTCCCCCGGCCGGTAAGGATGCGCAGCGCGCAGCCCGCAGGGTGGAGATGGTCGGCGTCGATACGCCGGTTACCTCGCCGTCGGAACTGCCGCGCATGCTGCAGCGCTATCGCGGCGAAGTGCGGACCAAGATGCAGGCCGAATTCGGTTACAAAAACGGAATGGAAGTTCCGAAGCTTGAAAAGATCGTCATCAACATGGGTGTCGGCGAAGCGACCGGCGACCAGAAAAAGCTGGATGCCGCGGTTGCCGAACTGAACGCCATTGCCGGGCAGCGGCCGGTGAAGACTGTCGCGAAGAAGGCGATTGCCGGGTTCAAAATTCGTAAGGGCCTGCCAATCGGCTGCAAGGTGACGCTGCGCAATGCGCGCATGTACGAATTCCTGGATCGGCTCGTCACCATCGCGATGCCCCGGCTGCGCGATTTTCGCGGGATTACAGGCAAGGGCTTCGATGGCCGAGGCAACTTTGCCATGGGCTTGAAGGAGCAGATCATTTTCCCGGAAATCAACTACGACCGGGTGGACGACATTCGCGGCATGGACATCCAGTTCGTGACCACCGCGAAGACCGACGCCGAAGCGAAGGCCTTGCTGAAGGCTTTCGATCTACCTTTCGCCAACTGACTATTTGGAATACCCCCGGACAACTGTCCGGTAGGTTCCGGAGGATCTAAACAGGATGGCCAAAACGTCTCAGGTCAACCGCAATAAGATGCGTGAGAAGATGGCGAAGCGCGACAAACCGAAGCGCCGGGCGCTCAAGGACGTCTTGATGGACAAGACGCTGCCGGTCGAGGATCGTTTCAATGCGTCTTTGAAGCTGGCGCAAATGCCGCGCAATGGTGCCGCGGTGCGGGTGCGGTTGCGTTGCGAGCTGACCGGCCGGTCGCGCGGCAATTATCGCAAGTTCAAGCTTTGCCGTATCGCCCTGCGCGATCTGGCCAGTGCCGGGCAAATTCCCGGCATGGTCAAGGCGAGCTGGTAGAGGGACGGTACGATGTCAATGTCCGATCCCGTCGGGGATATGCTGACCCGGATTCGCAATGCTCAGCGCGCGCGCCATTCTGTTTGCGTGGCGCCGGCGTCGAAGCTGCGCGAAAACCTGCTGGGCGTGCTGAAGCGCGAGGGCTTTATCCGGGGTTACGCCTCGGAACAGTTGCGCCCCGGCGTCGCCCAGTTGCGCATCGAGTTAAAGTATAACGAAGGCGAGCCGGTGATTAAGGAGATTCATCGCGTCTCCAAACCGGGTCGCCGCGTTTACTCGAAGATCAAGGAACTGCAACGGGTCTATGCCGGCCTGGGTATTTCCATCCTTTCCACGCCTGCTGGCGTGATGAGCGATGCCGAGGCACGCGCCGCCAATGTTGGCGGCGAAGTCCTCTGCCGCGTGTTCTAAGGGGATAGCCGCGTATGTCGCGCGTCGGAAAATATCCGGTCGAAATTCCCGCCGGTGTGCAGGTTGCCATCGCCGGGGGCATGGTGACCGCGAAGGGTAAGTTGGGCGAGCTGAATTTGGCATTGACCGAACTGGTGCAAGCCACGGTCGATGGCAACCGTGTCAGCGTCAAACCCAGCACCAATGAGGCTCGGGCTCGCATGATGTGGGGCACGACCCGGGCGTTGATCGCCACGATGCTCAAGGGTGTGTCCACCGGATACACCAAGTCGCTGGAAATAACCGGCACGGGCTATCGTGCGTCGGTGCAGGGCAAGAACCTTGAAATCAACCTGGGATTCTCTCATCCCGTGGTCTATCCGGTGCCCGAAGGCATCAAGATTACCTGCGAGAAGCCGACCTCGATCAAGGTCGAGGGCGTCGATAAGCGTCAGGTTGGGCAGGTTGCGGCGGAAATCCGGGCGTTCCGTCCACCCGAACCCTATAAAGGCAAGGGCGCGCGCTACACGGACGAAGTCATCCGGCGCAAGGAAGGTAAGAAGAAATGAGCGCGAAGCACGATCTTTCCGTTCGTCGCAAAAGCCGGCTGCGTTATCAGATCAAGCAGAAGTCGCACGGCCGTCCGCGTTTGTCGGTGTTCCGCTCGGGTAAGAATATGTATGCCCAGGTTATCGACGACTCGCGGGGCGTTACCGTGGCGGCGGCTTCGACGCTGGATTCCGGCCTGAAGGGCGATCTAAAGACCGGCGCCGACAAAGCCGCCGCGGCTGCGGTGGGCAAGCTGGTGGCCGAACGGGCGCTCGCCGCCGGAATCAAGCAGGTGGTCTTCGACCGCGGCTCTTATCTGTATCACGGCCGGGTCAAGACCCTGGCCGAAGCCGCCCGCGAAGGCGGGTTGGACTTCTAAAGGAAGATATGTATGGCACGTGAACCGAGAGAAGGTGGCGGCCGGAGCCGGGATCGCGAGCGCGGCGGCGACCGCGAGCCCGATGATGGCATCATCGATAAGCTGGTAACCATTAACCGCGTCGCCAAGGTGGTGAAGGGCGGACGCAGGTTCGCTTTCGCGGCCCTGGTGGTGGTCGGCGATCAGAAAGGCCGCGTCGGGTATGGCGCCGGCAAGGCGCGCGAGGTGCCCGAAGCTATTCGCAAGGCAACGGAACGTGCCAAGCGCGGTATGATCCGGGTGCCGATGAAGGAAGGCCGCACGCTGCATCACGACGTCACCGGCCATTTCGGGGCGGGTAACGTCATTCTGCGCTCCGCCACGGCCGGCACCGGGATCATCGCCGGCGGGCCATTGCGCGCTGTGTTCGAAACGCTGGGTATCGGCGATGTCGTGGCAAAGAGCCTCGGCAGCCGGAACCCGCATAACATGGTGAAGGCGGCGTTCGCGGCGTTGCAGAAATGTGCTAGCCCGCGTTCGGTAGCCACGCGGCGCGGCAAAAAGGTGCCGGAACTGTTCGGTCGCCGCGACGTGCCAGGTTCTACTCCGGCGCAGGAGGCGCAGGCCAATGTCTAAGGTTCGTGTGACGCAGATCGCGTCGGGACTCGGACGCAAGCCTGGCCAGAAGGGTACTCTGGTCGGGTTGGGCCTGAATAAATTGCGGGCCTCCCGCGAGTTGGAGGACACGCCCTCCATTCGCGGTATGATCCGTAAGGTCGCCCACCTGATTAAGGTGGAGGAGCTTTCCTGATATGAATCTCAACGAACTGCGCGACAATCCCGGTGCGCGCCTGAAATCCAAGCGGCTTGGCCGCGGTATCGGATCGGGCAAGGGCAAGACATCCGGCAAGGGCCACAAGGGCCAAAGCGCGCGCGAAGGCGTGGCGCTGAACGGGTTCGAAGGCGGGCAGTTGCCGATCTACCGGCGGTTGCCGAAGCGCGGCTTCCATAATCTGTTTCGCAAGTCGTATGCACCGGTCAATCTCGGCGCGCTGGAAGCGGCGATAGAAGCGGGCAAGATCGACGGTGCTCAGCCGATCACCGAGGCGGTTTTGTATGCGGCGGGTCTGGCAACCGACAATAAGGACGGCATTCGCTTGTTGGCGGACGGCAAGATTGGCCGGGCGGTTCATATTACGGTGTCCGGGGCGTCGGTAAGCGCGAAGGCGGCGGTTGCTGCAGCCGGCGGGTCGGTGACGACAACCGTGGCGCCCAAGGCTGCTGCTGCCGAAGCAGCCTGACTTTGCTGTGCGGTTAAGCAAAGGCCACGTGGGGGTTTCATCCGCCGCGTGGCTTTTTGCTTGACCGGCATCCGGCTTACGCCCAATTCCGGCGGGAATAGAGACCAGACGGCTTCGTTAAAGGGAAAACCCATGGCTTCCGCTGCCGAACAGCTTGCAGCCAATCTCAATATGGGCGTCTTTTCGAAGGCGACCGAGTTGAAGCAGCGCATCTGGTTCACGCTGGGCGCGTTGATCGTGTACCGGCTGGGGACCTATATCCCGGTTCCGGGCGTCGATGCGTCCGTGATGGGCCAGATGATGTCCCAACACGGCGGCAGCCTGTTGGGCATGTTCGACGTGTTCACCGGCGGTGCGTTGCGGCGCATGACGGTCTTTGCCCTGAACATCATGCCGTATATCAGCGCCAGCATTATCGTGCAGTTGATGTCCAGCGCGATTCCCACGCTCGAGACACTGAAAAAAGAGGGCGAGCAGGGGCGGAAAAAGCTCAATCAGTACACTCGTTATCTGACGGTACTGATCGCCATGTTCCAGTCCTACGGAATTGCCGTGGGGCTGGAGACGATGAATGGCGCGGTGATCGATCCTGGCTGGTTCTTCCGTTTCTCCTGCGTGATTTCGCTGGTTGGCGGCACCATGTTCCTGATGTGGGTGGGCGAACAGATCACCGCGCGTGGCATCGGCAACGGCACCAGCCTGATCATCATGGCGGGGATCGTGGCCAATCTGCCGACCGCGTTCGCGTCCATGCTTGAAATGGGCCGCACGGGTGCGCTGTCGCCGTTCTTCATCCTGTTATTTATGGTCATCGCGGTTGCTACCATTACGATCATTGTGTTCGTCGAACGGGCGCAGCGGCGGATCTCGGTCCAGTACCCCAAGCGGCAGGTCGGCAACCGGATGTTCGGCGGCGACTCAACGCATATTCCGCTGAAGCTCAACACATCCGGTGTGATTCCGCCGATTTTCGCCAGTTCCATTCTCATGATCCCCGCCGCGATCGCCGGTTTCGCGACAAACGGTCCATCGTGGTTGCAGGCCATCGCGGCGCAACTCGGGCAGGGTCAGCCGCTGTATCTCGGCCTGTATGCGTTCATGATTATCTTCTTCTCGTATTTCTACACCGCCGTTGTGTTCAATCCGGAGGAGACCGCCGACAACCTGAAAAAATATGGCGGGTTCATTCCTGGCATCCGGCCCGGCAGTGCCACCGCCGACTATTTCGACCGCATCCTGACGCGGCTGACAACGGTTGGCGGCATCTACCTCGTGGCCGTCTGTTTGCTGCCGCAAATTTTGATCACCGATTACGGCCTGCCGTTTTATTTCGGCGGCACCTCGATTCTTATTGTTGTCTCGGTTACCATGGATACCGTGACGCAGATTCAATCGCATCTGCTTGCACATCAGTACGAAGGTCTTATTCGTAAGACACGGGGCAAGGGACGTCGGTGAAACTTATTCTTTTGGGTCCGCCTGGCGCGGGCAAGGGAACCCAGGCGAAGCGTCTGGAAGACCGCTACGGGATCGTGCAAATCTCCACCGGCGATATGCTCCGGGCCGAGGTTGCCGCCGGCAGTCCCGTGGGTAAGGAAGCCAGGGCGGTAATGGAAGCCGGGCAGCTTGTGTCCGATGACATCCTGGTTCGTATGCTGGCGTCTCGCCTCGCGCAGCCCGATGCGGGCAAGGGGTTTATCCTTGATGGGTTTCCGCGCACGGTGCCGCAGGCTCAGGCGCTGGACCAGATGCTGGAGGAAAAGGGTCTGAAGCTGGATGCGGTCATCGAATTGCGGGTCGATGACACGGCGCTGACCGATAGGATCGCCGGGCGGTTCACATGTTCGGCCTGCGGCGCAAGCTACCACGACACGTTCAAGCAAACGGCGAAAATAGACATTTGCGATGCGTGCGGCGCTACGACATTCACCAGACGCGCCGACGACAATCGTGAGACGGTGGTCGCGCGCCTGAAAGCGTATCACCTGCAAACGGCGCCGATTATTCCACATTATGCGGCGGCGGGGCTTCTGCGCGTCGTCGATGGTTTGGCCGGTATCGGCGAGGTTTCGCGGCAAATCGATGCCGTTCTGGCGACTGTACGCTAGAGATGTTGAATTGCTCGCGAAGAGTTGATAAGTCTTCATTGACTCCTGCGCGGTGCAAACTATAGTCCGGCGTTCAGGCGCAACCCTATATGGGGGTTTGGCGCCGCTTGCGCGTATTTCAGCCCCTCGGGGCAGGTAAGGGTTCGGCTCAGTCACCGAACGACAGGAGAGTAAGCGTGGCGCGTATTGCCGGCGTGAATATCCCGACGAATAAGCGGGTAACTATTGGTCTTCGTTACATCTATGGCATCGGCCCGTCCAAGGCCGCCGGCATTTGCGAGACACTCGGTATCCCCGACGATCGCCGGGTCAATCAGCTCTCGGATGAGGAGATTCTCCGTATCCGCGAACTGATCGACCGCGATTATCGCGTGGAAGGCGATTTGCGGCGTGAAGTGTCGATGAATATCAAGCGGCTGATGGACCTGGGCTGCTATCGCGGTCTGCGTCATCGTCGCGGTCTGCCGGTGCGCGGTCAGCGGACGCATACAAATGCACGCACCCGTAAGGGCAAGGCGGTGGCGATCGCCGGCAAGAAGAAAGTCACGAAATAAAACAGGCCGTCTGGCCCGTCTTATCGGAAAATATGCCGCGCCGGTTCCCGGCGCGGTCGGCAGTTGAAGCAGGATCAAAGAACATGGCGAAACCCGCCGCAGCCGCTCGGCCTCGCCGCAAAGAGCGCAAGAATATTATCGCAGGCGTGGCGCATGTCGCGGCTACGTTCAACAACACCGTGATCACCATCACCGACGCGCAGGGCAACGCTATCGCATGGTCGTCCGCTGGCAGTCAGGGCTTTAAGGGGAGCCGCAAAAGCACTCCTTACGCCGCTCAGGTCGCGGCGGAAGACGCCGGCAAGAAGGCGCGGGAGCATGGTATGGAAACGCTGGAAATCGAGGTCAGCGGGCCGGGTTCGGGGCGCGAAAGCGCCCTGCGCGCCCTTCAGGCGGTCGGGTTTCAGGTCTCGACCATTCGCGACATGACCCCGATCCCGCACAATGGCTGCCGGCCGCGGAAGCGTCGGCGCGTCTAACATCAGGTTCGCGCCAGCCGGCGCCGTCCGGCCAGGGGCGGATTAAGGGCCGAAATTTTTTTGACACTGTCCAGGGGACATCAACCGCGCCCGACGCGGTTCGAAAGGTGTTGGTAGTATGAGGCAGAGCGCAGTTATTCAGAGAAACTGGCAATCTCTGATCAAGCCCGAAAAGCTGGAAGTCGAGCCAGGCGCCGATCCGTCGCGCGTCGCCACCGTTGTCGCCGAACCGCTGGAACGCGGCTTCGGCATGACGCTCGGTAATGCCATCCGGCGCATTTTGCTGTCCTCGCTGCAGGGCGCGGCGGTGACGGCGGTACAAATCGACGGCGTGCTGCATGAATTCAGCAGCGTGGCCGGCGTGCGGGAAGACGTGACCGACATCGTGCTGAACATCAAGCAGCTTGCGCTAAGGATGCATGGCGAAGGCCCGAAACGCATGACGCTGACCGCGACCGGTCCTGGCGAAGTGCGCGCGGGCCAAATCCAGTCCGGCCACGACATCGATATCATGAACCCCGAGCTTGTTATCTGCACGCTGGATGACGGCGTGAAACTGGGCATGGAGTTCACCGTCAATTTGGGCAAGGGCTATCAGCCGTCCAGCGTCAACCGCCCGGAAGACGCGCCGATCGGTCTTATTCCTGTTGATAGTATCTATTCGCCCGTGCGCCGCGTGTCCTACAGCGTTGCCCCGACCCGCGTGGGTCAGGTCACCGACTACGACAAGCTGCTGCTGACGGTGGAAACCAACGGTGCGGTCACGCCGGAAGATTCCGTGGCGCTCGCCGCGCGCATCCTGCAGGACCAGTTGCAACTGTTCATCAACTTCGATGAACCGCAGCAAATCCGCACGGAAGAACCGCAGGACGATCTGCCGTTCAACCGCAATCTGCTCCGTAAGGTTGACGAGCTCGAATTGTCCGTCCGCAGCGCGAACTGCCTGAAGAACGACAATATTGTCTATATTGGCGATCTTGTGCAGAAATCCGAACAGGAAATGCTGCGCACGCCGAACTTCGGCCGCAAGTCGCTGAACGAGATCAAGGAAGTCCTGACCTCGATGGGTCTCGGTTTGGGCATGAGCGTGTCGGGCTGGCCGCCCGAGAATATCGAAGACCTGGCCAAACGGCTCGAAGAGCCATTCTGAGCCAGAATAGGGAAATAGATCGATGCGTCACGGAATATCTGGCCGGAAGCTGAGTGTCACTTCCACCCACAGACTCGCCATGTTCAGGAATATGGCACACGCGCTGCTGAAGCATGAACAGATCACGACGACACTGCCAAAGGCGAAGGAACTTCGCCCCGTGGTGGAAAAGCTGATCACCCTCGGCAAGAAGGGCGGCCTGGCGAACAAGCGCCTGGCCTATGCCGAATTGCGGGACGACGCGATCGTTACCAAGCTGTTCGGCGATCTGGCCGGTCGGTACAAGACCCGCGCCGGCGGTTACGCGCGCGTGTTGAAGGCGGGAGTCCGCTACGGCGATGCTGCCGACATGGCCGTGATCGAACTGGTCGATCGCGACGTCAATGCCAAGGGCATGGACAGCGGGCCGGTCCAGGCTCAGGAAGATGACGAAACCGAAGATTAGAACGGATGCCGTTTCGGCGGGGTCGCGGCCTGATGCTCAGGCCGTCGATTTTTGTCGCTGCAACAATGCAAGCATGATCGCCATACCCGGCAGTGCCCCGGCCATGCACACAATGTAAAACCACGTCCATCCAAGCGACGCGGCGATCACTCCGGATACGCCCCCGATCGTATGGATGGCCAGCGCCGGCACGGACGACAGCAGTGCATATTGCGTGGCCGCGAAGGTCCTCGTGCACAGTGCCGACAGAAACGTCAGGAACGCAGCGTCGGCAAGGCCTTGCGCGAATGCCTCGGTGCTGACGGTTGCATACAGGACAGTCTGCCGGCCCGGCGTCAGCGACAGCACCACATACATCGCCATCGCCAGGGTTTGCGCCGTTCCAGTCCATAACAGCGCGCGCCCGACACCGATGCGGGCAACGAGCCAGCCGCCCAAGGTGATGCCGGCCAATGTCGCGGCCAGGGAGAACGGGCCGGTGGCGGCGATCGCGGCCTTACCGAATGTCAGGTGGCGGTAGAATGGCGCGGTCATGATCCCGGCCATCGCCTCGCCCAACTTGAATAACGCGACGAAGGCCAGTGTCAGCAACGATGACGGGCGCCGCAGGAAAGACCGGATCGGTTCGATCGCCGCATGGCTGAATCCGCGCTCCGGCGGCGCGGCGGTTGCGGGCTCGCGGCCGGCCGCCAACGTAACCAGCACGCCGGCGAAAATCGGCACCGACACCAGCAGCAACGCCCGGTGCCAGCCGATGGATGCGGATGCGGCGACAACGCCCGACATCGAAACCAGCAGCGCCACGCGATAGCCCCAGACATAGGCGGCGAGCGCGACGCCCTGGCGTTGTTCGGGGAATATCTCGATCCGCCATGCGTCGATGGCGATATCCTGGGTCGCGGACAGGACCGCGACGCAGGCCGCCGCGGCGAATGCCGCCAGGGGCGCGGCCGCTGGATCGGACAGGGCCAATAGCAACGCCGCCAGCCCCAGTATCGGTTGCACCAGCAACAGCCAGCCGCGCCGGCGACCGAAGCGCTGTAAGACGCGCAGCGGCGGCGGCCGGTCGAGCAGCGGCGCCCACAGGAACTTCAGCGAATAGGCCAGCCCGATCCAGGCGGTCAGTCCCGCGATCGCCAGGGTAGCACCGCTGTCGGACAACCAAAGCCGGAAGGTGAAGCCCGACAGGGGCAGCGGCAGGCCGGAGACGAATCCGTACGCCGCCATTGCCGCCAGCCGCCGGTCTATACAGCGTGCCCAATGAGTATCGCTTCGGATTGCCGTGTTGGGCATGTCCTAAGCCTTTGTTTGAGCGGGCAGCTTTATCGACATGCCGGCGCATTTATTGCCGATGCCGCCCTGACCCATCATGTGGGAATGTTCGCGTCGCCCTTGCCCAGCGGGCGCTGCATCGTCACGACATCGACCCACTGGCCGAATTTGATGCCGGCGGATTTCATCGTGCCGATCATCTGAAAGCCCAGGCTGGCATGCACGCCGATCGATCCGGCGTTCTCCGAATCGCCGATCACCGCGATCATCTGGCGCAACCCCGCCGCGGTTGCCCGCTCGATCAGCCGGACGACAAGCGCCTTGCCGACGCCCTGGCCGCGTACATCCTCGCGGACATAGATACTGTCCTCCACGGTATAACGATACGCCGACCGGTCGCGGAACGGGGCATAGTAGCCGTACCCCAGCACGCCGGTCGCGTCCGTCGCGACCAGCCACGCGCAGCCGGTGTCCGCCACCTTGTGGAAGCGCGTCAGCGTCTCTTCCACCGATGGCGGATCTTCCTCGAATGTGCCGGTGCCGTGTAGCACGTGATGCGCGTAGATGGCCTGGATATCCGGCACATCGGCGTCTGTGGCGTCTCGGATTTCCATCCCGTTTGGTTCCTTTAGGGCAGACCCAGCGTTCCGTACGCCGGCACACCGATTACATGCCGGCCAAAACATCGGCCAAGGGCATGCTCTTGGCCGGCCCCGTCGTATAAACTTAAAGAACCGCATTGACGACCGGATTGGGCGGTCTCCGGTTTTCAGCCGCAATTTCAATTTCTGCGCGAGTTCGGTGCCAGATCAAGGCTAATTTGATCTCGAAATTAAGATTTTTGTTGGTTCCAATAATTTGATCGGCCATACTCGGTTTCGTGATCGGGCAATCGTCAACGGCAGACAGTCGCCGAATACGACTGGCTGTCCTGCCATTACCGGGGCACTCGTCTTTCGCGGGTGCGTGAATGACGGATTCGTGTTATCGAACAGGCAATGCATCGCGGCGGGCGGATCGTATCCGGCCTGCGCGATTGTCCGGTATGCCGCTAAAAGGGTTAGCTCGTGGATATATCTGACGGACACACGCCTGGGCCATTCGGCGGCAGCCGCGCGCCCGCACCGGTCTCTCAATCGAGCACCGGCGGCGGCACGTCCGGCATCGGCGGTGCCCATGCCGCGCAGGGCGAAAGCCGCGGTCCGATTCATCCGCGGTTGCTCGCGATGATGATGGCGGCCCGTTATTACGGCCTGGAACTGGATCCGAACGATTTTCGTCTGGCCGCCGGGGAACCCGCGCCCACGGCCGCCGCATTGTCGTCCTGGGCACAAAACACCGGCATGTGGTCGCGCGCGCTTCGGCTGCGCTGGCGTCATCTGTTCACTGTTACCGGCGCCGGTCCGGTCGTCCTGCTGTTCAACGACGGGACGGCGGGGCTTCTGACCGGTTCCAATCCCGAAACCAAGATCGTTTTCATCCGCGATCCGCGTGCGCCGGAGGCCGATCCGCCGGTTGCCGTCGATGAACTGCGACTGACCGAGGTCTGGGGCGGCGATGCCGTCC
Organism: Pseudomonadota bacterium; assembly: GCA_021805565.1. Classification (GTDB taxonomy): domain Bacteria; phylum Pseudomonadota; class Alphaproteobacteria; order Acetobacterales; family Acetobacteraceae; genus Rhodopila. The sequence goes on along the minus strand of JAJZFA010000052.1, from coordinate 14,570 downwards.
TGCTGCGCGCGGAACGCTCCCAGGCGGAAGCGGATCCGCCTTTCACGCTGCGCTGGCTTGTCGGCGTCGTGCTGAAACAGGGCAAGCATCTGCGCGATCTGCTGATCGCCTCGGTTGCCATCAGTTTTCTAACGATCTTTCCACCGCTGCTGGTCATGCAGGTGGTGGACCGGGTTTTGACCCATCACAGCTATTCCACCCTGTTCCTGATCTCCGCCATCCTGGCGACGGCGGTGTTTTATGAAACGTTGCTGGGCTATGCGCGCCGGTTGATCATCCTGGTGGTGGGCGTCCGGGTCGATGCGCAACTCAATCTGCAAGTGTTCAATCGTATGATCCGCCTGCCGCTCGACTATTTCGAGCGGCATCCGGCCGGCGAAACGATGTATCGCGTCAGTCAGATCAATCAGGTACGGCAGTTCATCACCGGCAAGCTGATGACCACGCTGCTGGATATGATCACGCTGCTTGTACTGCTGCCGTTCCTGTTCTGGCTGAACGCGACGCTGGCCTGGATCGTGCTGGTCTGCGCGACCGCGATCATGCTGATTATTTTGGCCTATCTGCGCCCGATCCGGCTGATCTTCGCTAAGGTCATCACCGCCGAAACCCTGAAAAACGCCGCCTTGGGGGAAACGATTTTCGGCATCAAGACCGTCAAATCCCTCGCCCTGGAACCTCAGCGCAAAGCTCTGTGGGACGAAAAAGTCGCCGAGGCCGGCAAATGGCGCTTCCAGATGGGCAAACTGTCGAACTGGCCACAGACGCTGGTGACGCCCATCGAACGGTTCATGTGGATGGGTGTGATCCTGATCGGTGCCTACCTCGCGCTGTCGGACAACACGGGATACCAGGTCGGCAGTATGTTCGCCTTCATGATGCTGTCGCAACGGGTGAGCGCCCCGCTGGTCGGCATGGCCCGCCTGATCGAGGAGTGGGAGGAAGTCGCCGGTTCGATGGGTCAGGCGGGGGAGGTGCTGAACCGCCCGCTGGAAGTCGATGCGGCGTCGGGTGGCTTGCGTCCGAAATTCGCCGGCGCCGTCTCGTTCGAGGATGTCACCTTTACCTATGCGGGCACCAAGCTGCCGGCGCTCGACCGTCTTAGCTTTTCCGTCCCGGCCGGCACCATGCTGGGCCTTGTAGGCCGCTCCGGGTCCGGCAAATCCACCGTTACCCGGTTGCTGCAGGGCATCAACCGGGAATATTCCGGCTTCATCAAGATCGACGGGTCCGACCTGCGGGAAATCAACCTGCGGCACTTGCGGACCAGCTTCGGCGTCGTGCTGCAAGAAAACTTCCTGTTCCGCGGATCGATCCGCGACAACATCCTGTCCGGCCGCCCTGGCCTGACCCTGGAAGACGCGATCCGCGCCGCTCGGCTGGCGGGGGCCGAGGAATTCATCGAGCGGATGCCCAACGGGTACGAAACTTATATCGAGGAAGGTTCGCCCAACCTGTCGGGCGGGCAGCGCCAGCGTCTCGCCATTGCCCGGGCGCTGATCACCGATCCCCGCATCCTGATCCTGGACGAGGCGACCAGCGCGCTCGATCCGGAATCGGAAGCCCTGGTGAACGCCAACCTGCTCCGCATCGCCCGTGGCCGGACCATGGTGATCGTGTCGCACCGGCTGTCGTCGCTGGTGAACTGCGATCAGATCATGGTGCTGGAGCGCGGCAAGGTCATGGATGTCGCCCCCCATGCCACGTTGCTGGAGCGGTGCGCGATTTATCGCACCCTGTGGAACCAGCAGAACCGTCATATGCATAACGAAGGACCCGGCCATGCAGCTCCTGCCCCGACCCTCCTCCAAGGCGATTAGCACGGCGCTGGACGACCGGCAGGACCCCACGCTGCCCGCGATCCTGGAATATCAGTCGCCGTCTTCCGCCATTATCAATCTGCCGATGCCCCGCATCGCGCGCGGATTCACGCTGACATTCACCAGCATGCTGGTGCTGATGCTGCTGATTGCAGGTCTGATTCGTGTTGACCGCGTGGTCACCGCGGCCGGGCTTGTCGTCGCCCAGGCGCCGACCATCGTGGTGCAGCCGCTGGAGGCTTCTATTCTGCGGTCGATCGATGTCCATGCGGGCGATGTGGTTCATGCGGGCGAGATCCTGGCCCGTCTCGACCCGACCTTCGCCACGGCAGACCTCGGCGCGCTGGCGGCGCAGGTATCCACGTTGCAGGCACAGGTTTCGCGCATGCAGGCGGAAATGGAGAACCGCCCGTTCACCTATGGCGGGATCGATCCGAACATGGCATTGCAAGCCGCGATCTACGGTCAGCGCCAGGCGGAATTCAACTTCAGGCTGGAAAACTATCAGCAAAAAGCCGACAGCCTGTCCGCGGCCATTGCTCGTGCTCGATCGGATACCGCGACATACACCGACCGGCTCGCCTACGCGAAGTCGCTGGAGTCGATGCGTTTGCAACTGGAAAATCTCAAGGTCGGATCTAAACTCAATACGTTGTCGGCGATGGATACGCGAGCGGAAATGGCCGGCAATCTGGCCACCGCGGAACAGCAGGCGATCGGCGCGCAGCGCGACCTTGCCGCGCTGGTCGCCGAACGCAACGGGTATGTGCAGACCTGGCATTCCGAGATCGCCGATAAGCTGACCGAGGCGCTGAGTAAGCTGTCCGACGCCAGGGAATCGCTGAACAAGGCGCAGTTGCGCCGGCAACTGGTGGAACTCCGGGCCGAACGCGATGGCACCGTGCTGTCGGTCGGCAAGGTGGCGGTCGGGTCGGTTCTGACGGCCGGCCAGCAATTGATCACCATCGTGCCGACCGACGCGCCGCTGGAGGTGGAGGCCAATATCGCCGGAACCGACGACGGGTATGTCCATGTCGGCGATCCCGTCGATATCAAGTTCGACACATTCCCCTACACGCAATACGGCCTGGCCCATGGCGTGGTGCGGATCATCAGCCCGGACAGTTTCTCGGCGCAGGATGAACAGCGTAACCCGACAGGCGCGGTACCCGTGAACACCCAAAGTGCCGGCGTGTGGTACCGGGCGCGGATAACACTGGATCAGATTCAGTTGCATGGAACGCCGCCGAATTTCCATCTGCTGCCCGGTATGCCGATCGCCGCCGACATCCGCGTCGGCAAGCAAACCGTGCTTCGTTATATGATGGGCAAGACAATTCCGCTGGCCACCGAGGGCATGCGGGAGCCGTAATCCCTCAACGGACGCAACGATACATGGCTCTTTTCGACGTACTGATATCGGGCGTGTCCGCCGCCGCGGCGTTGCGGCGGGGCGTGCGGCGGTTCGAACAGGGCGACGTGAAGGCCGCCTTTGTTCTGCTGTCGCGGGCCGCGCGCGCGGGCATACCGGAGGCCGAATTCCGGGTGGGCCGCTGCTATCTGGAAGGCACCGGCGTGCCGCCAAGCCGTGGCGATGGCGTGCGCTGGGTCGAACGCGCGGCCGCGAAGGGGTATGTGGAAGCGCAGGCCCTGATCGCGACGCTGTGCCTGCATGGCATGGGCCCCGGTTTCGCCGATGCCGGTCCGAATGCGGGTGCCGGATTGTTTGGCGGTCAGACAGTTGCGGATCCAGATTTCCCAGCCGCCGCGAAATGGGCAAGGCGGGCCGCGGAGGCCGGATCGGCCGAGGGTCAGGCCGTTCTGGCCTTCATTCTGACCTCCGGCCCGGATAATCTGCGCAACATAGACGAGGGCGATCTCTGGTACCGCAAATCCGCCGCCGGCGGATGCCCGCAGGGACAGCTCGGTTATGCGCTTGTACTAGCGCGCGATACCAACGACCCCGAGGTCCAGGCGGAACTGCTGCGGCATCTTCGGCAGGCTTCGGAAAAGGGTCTGGCGACCGCGCTATATCTCTACGGAATGGTGCAGGAACGCGGTATCGGTTTGCCGCAAGATCGTGCCGCCGCCGCCCAGTGTTACAAGCAGGCGGCCGAAAAGGGCCATCGCAGCGCCCAGGCTCGTTGGGGCTATGCCCTGATGACGGAGGGCAACGGCATCGATCCAAACCCGGTAGAGGGCGAATCGTGGCTGCGCCGAGCCGCATTGGCCGGCGATCGCGAAGCCGCCGCGCTGGTCGGCGATCTTTATGCCAAGGGCGGATCGTTGCCTCCGAACTATGCCGAGGCGGCGATGTGGTTTCGCCTGTCCGCCGATGCCGGGCACCGCGGCGCCGCCCGAGCGCTTGGCATGCTGTATCTGACGGGGGCCGGCGTCGTCCGCGACCAGGACGAAGCCGCCCGCCTGTTCGCCATCGCCGCGCAGGCGGGCGATAGCGGAGCGCATGCCGATCTCGGCAATCTGCTGTTGCGGGGCCATGGCAACGACCAGGATTCGATCCGCACCCGCGAATGGTTCGAACAGGCGGCCGCATCCGGCGATCTGATCGCCGCATTCAATTTCGGGGTGTGCCTTGCGGAAGGCGTGGGTATCGAGCGCGACGATCGCAAGGCCGCCGAATGGCTGCGTCGCGCCGCCGACGGCGTGGTCAACGCGCAATACTGGTACGGCCGGATGCTGGCCGAGGGCCGCGGCGTGGATGCCAACCCCGAGGAAGGCCGCATCTGGATCGCCAGGGCGGCCGAGGTCGGCATGATCGATGCCCAGGTGTTGCTGGCCGACATGATGCTGACCGGCCGTGGCGGGGCCAAGGATCACGCGGCCGCCGTGGCGTTGTTCGAGAAAGCCGCCGGGCAAGGCCATGTCGGTGCGATGTTCGGGATCGGCGCCATGCTGGGCGGCGGCCACGATGTGCCATGGGACCGCGTTGCCGCTCAGCGCTGGTTCCGCGCCGCCGCCGAACGCGGCCACCCCTATGCCCAAATGATGCTTGGCCGCTATCTGGCCCGCAACCTGGCCGGCGAGCAGGACTTCGCGGAGGCTCGGCGATGGACCGAACGGGCGGTCGCGCAGGGTTTGCACGATGCCAGGGCCGATCTTGCCGCCTTGCCGCCCGCGCCGGACCAACCGGTTGTCGCCGCATCCGAGGATCTGCCCGCCCGCGCCGCCGGCGATTGACCAATGTCGGGGAGCGGTCCTGGACCCGGCTCGTCCATCGCCGCACTCGCCCGCGAAGCGTTGACGCTCGGGTTGCAGGCCCTGGCGACCGGCGATACGGCAGCCGCGCTGCGCTGGCTGGACCGCGCCCGGCGGCTGGCCCCCACCGATCCGACTATTGCGCTGACTCTGGCAAGCGCCTGTGTGGCGTCCGCCCCCGCCCGGGCGGCGTCGCTGTTTCAGGAAGTCGTCGCTCAGCACGATGTCCGGCAGGGCTGGCTGGGTCTCGCCACCGCGCGCCTGCGCCTGTCGGGGCCAACGGCCGCGGCGGAACCGCTTGCCGCGGTACTGTCGCGCCATGCGTTTGTCGCGGATTCCGCCGGACTGGCAGACGTCGCCGGGTCGCGTCCCGGCTGGTGCGCGCTGCGATCGGACGGCGGGCTGGAAATCCATGCCGCCGAACCTGACCGGGTGCGGATAGCGCTGGATGGTAAGCCGCTGCGCGGCACGAAACTGCCGGCGAATTGGCCGTCAGGCCGCCGGATCGATGTGTGCAGCGGCGATATGCCGTTGCTGGGCAGCCCGATCTGGATTGCGTCGATCCGGCGCCTGGATGGCTGTGCCGAGGTTTTCGACGGCGGGATTCGCGGCTGGGCGTGGCATCCCGGCGATCCGGACACGAATCCGGTTCTGACCCTGACCCTGACCGGGCACCGCAACACGAAAGTCGTGGCGTCGGACGAATCCGTCATCGTGCCCGGTGCCGGTCCGCTGGCCCGGCCACGGTCATTCCGGCTGACACGCGACGACATTCCGTCCGGATTGCTGCACATCCTGGGACCGGATGGAACGGACCTGCCTGGCAGCCCGCTGAATCCGGCCGGCCCCACCCGTCCGTCCAGTACCGGAACGGATGGGATGCCGCCAATCCTGACGGATGCCCCGGTGTCCCGCCCGCGGGCCGGTGCCGGCGGCCGCAAGCGAGCCGTCACGGTCGTTATTCTGCTGCCTGACGGCGGAGCCGTCGTTACACCTGTCGATCCCGGCGGAGCCGTCGTTACACCTGTCGATCCCGGCGGAGCCGTCGTTACACCTGTCGATCCCGGCGGAGCCGTCGTTACACCTGCCGATCCCGGCGTAGCCGCCGTTACACCTGGCGATCCCGGCGGAGCCGTCGTTACACCTGTCGATCCCGGCGGAGCCGTCGTTCTGGCCTGGTTCGGCAGCGTTCTGGCCTCGCTGCCCGCTGGAACCCGGGTGCTGGCGGTGGACGACGGATCGTCCGGTCCGGCGCTGACCGCGGCGCTGGGCGAGCTGGCCGCAAAACGAGTGATCGGGCTGCTGCGGCTACCGCGGGCGACCGGCTTTCCGGCCGCCGCGAACGCCGGGATCGTGGCAGCGCGCGGACGCGACGTCGTGTTGCTTCGCCGCGGCACATTGGTTCCACCGGGCTGGGTGGAACGGTTGCGGGCCGCCGCTTACGCCGCCCGCGATATCGGTGTTGTCGCGCCGCTATCGAACGATGGCGGTATCGCGGGTTATCCGAACAGCGCCGGTCGCGAACCGGATTGGGCGGAGACGAGCCGGCTGGACCGTCTGGCCGCACGCGCGAACGGCGGGGTCGCGGTCGATATTCTGGTGGGCGGGGGCGGCTGCCTGTATCTGCGGCGCGACTCTCTGGATGCTGTCGGCGTGTTCCGCGCCGATGTGTTCGCCCAGGGGCCGAACCATGACCATGATCTTTGCCTGCGTGCCCGCCGCCTGGGCTGGCGCACCGTCGCGCTGGCCGGCCTGTTCGTGGGCCGGCCGGCTGGCCCGACGTGCGGGGCCGGCAACACGCATCTGCGGGCACGCAACGACCGGCTCCTGCAAGAGCTTCATCCCGATTACGCGGCACTGATGCAGGATTTTGCCAGGCGCGACCCGTTGGCGAACCGGCGCCGGCGGATCGACCTGCTGCGATGGCGCGAACGCGGCGTTGCCTGGCGGAGGGCAGCGGTGCTGATCGCGCACAACGATGGGGGCGGGGTCGAACAACGCTTGATCCACGCAGTCGCCGGACACGCTGGCGCCGCGCGGCGCCCCATTATCCTGCGGCCGGCCGAAACCGCCGGCGGCGAACCGGCGATCGCGGTCGGGGACGGTGTGACGAACGATCTGCGCAACCTGATCTTCGCTGTCCCGCAAGAGCTTCCGGCCTTACTGCGCCTGCTGCGCGCCGCGAAAACGGACATCGCGGACGTGCATCATTTGGCGGACTATCCGCCGGCGATTTACGATCTGTTAAGACTTTTGGCTGTTCCCTACGATGTGCATGTTCACGACTACGCCTTGCTCTGCCCGCGTGTGGCGCTGGTGGGTGCGCACGATCGCTATTGCGGAGAACCGGACTTGCCCGATTGCGAAGACTGCATCTCCGCTAACGGCCACTTTCTGCGGGAGGACATAACCGTTGCTGCCTTGCGCGACCGGTCCGCCGCGTTTCTGGCTGCCGCCCGGCGCGTCGTGGTGCCATCGGACGATGCTGCCAGCCGGATGCGGCGGCATTTCGCCGGACTGACGGCGATCGCGATTCCGCACCATGACGATACCGCATTGCCTCCGGTCGCCGCCCCGAAGCGGATCGGACTGGGTCGGCCCACCGTGTGCGTGGCCGGTGCGATCGGCATCCACAAGGGCTACGATATCCTGCTCGCCTGCGCCCAGGATGCGGTGCGGCGCGATCTCAATCTTGAATTTATCGTCGTTGGCCACACTATCGACGATGCAAGGTTGCTGGCGACCGGACGGGTTTTTATCACAGGACGTTTCGATTCGGACGAAGCCGCCGGCCTGATCGCCGCGCAAAGCGCCCAGCTTGGCTTTGTCGCTGCGATCTGCCCGGAAACATGGTGTCTGGGCCTGAGCGATATCTGGCGGGCGGGCCTGCGGGTGGCGGCCTTCGACATCGGGGCCCCGGCCGAACGCATCCGGCGGACCGGACGCGGATTTTTGCTTCCGTTGGGGCTGCCGGCGGGTGGTATAAACAATACATTGATTGCGGCGATGGCCGCGACGGGGCATTAATGGTTACTATAGTGTGTATTTCCGCGGCAGCCGGCCCGTGGCGCCGGTGTATCGACGGCGGCAAACACCCCGCCGGTTGTTGCCTTTCTCAATCCTTCTGACTGGGTCATATAAATCCGCACATGGCACGCACACCCCAACAGCGAGTAAGCCGCTTGTCTGAACCCACGAGCGAGGCAAAGACTGCCTCCCAGCCGGCCAACCTGCCGTCCGACGCGGCGAGCAAGGTTGCCGAACTACAGGTGTCGGCGCATCTCATGACGCTGGACACGGGCCTGTTTTGCGTTTTTCAAAGCCCCGGCAGCCCCGCGCCCGACGTTAAAACCGGTCTGCCCGGGGTTCGCATCACCCCACCGCCTGGCCTGGTGGGACGGCCGGAAGCCGTCAGTGTCAGCACGTTTCGCGAAGACGGCTGGCTGAACGGTACAGCCGCGCTGGTTCGGGTCACCGACGGATCGGCGCAAATCCTGGTCACCATTTACCAGCACAAGGGGCTGGACGCCGCGCCGCGGCTACAGGTGCTGCGACTGAGCGCGGAGCCGAACGCGGCGGCGGTGCCCGAATCCGCTGTGGCCCCCGCATCGCCCGCGGCGCCTGCGCCCACCCCGGCCAACCCCGCGGTCATGGCCCATATCCAGCGCAGCGGCGATGTGGGTTGTGCGCTGGGCGAATGGCTTGGCGTGGAGGCCAGCGGCCAGTGGATCGAAGGCTTCGGTTTGGCGCCGCTTCCCGACCTGGCGCCCGAAGACCTTGAATATCAGGCCGTTCTGGGGCGGAACTGGCTGTCCCCCTGGGTCGAATCCGGCAAATTCTGCGGCAGCCGGGGCATGGCGCTTCCGCTGCTTGGCTTTAAAGTCCGGCTGAAGGGCGCCGCTGCCAAGACGCTGGATTGCACCTATTCCGCGACATTCGTGGATGGTACCCGCGCCGGACCGGTGCCTGGCGGCGAAACCTGCGAATCCGAGAGCCTGGCGGCGCTTGAATCGTTTCGGATTGTTATTCTTCCGCGCGGCATCAAGGCCGGTGCGGGGAACGCCGTTCCGGCCCGCAAGGACCCGGCCGTTAAAAAACCGGCCCGCACCGCTCCGGCGACCGCACAGCCGGCTGCTCCGCCCAAGGGCCGGCCGGCGCCGGCGCGACGCGCGAAACCATAACCGGCGCCGAAGCGACGCGCGAAAACATAGCCGGCGCCGAAGCGACGCGCGAAAACATAAGACACAGCGCGGGCCGGCCTTCCGGCGACACGGGGTAGCCAGATTGAAATTCCTGTTCGTCCACCAGAATTACCCTGGACAGTTCCTGCACATCGTTCGTCACCTTGTTGGGTCCGGACAGCACGATGTGGTGTTCATCACCGAACCGAACGCCAACGAAATCGTCGGCGTCCGGAAAGTGCCGTACAGCAAGCCCCCGCTCGACACGCCACAAACCCATATCGCGGCTCGGGAATTGGATAACGGCGCCAGACGCGCCGAAGCCGTGGCCCGCACCGCGCAGGGCCTGAAGCACCTCGGGTATAAACCCGATATGATCATCGGCCATCATGGCTGGGGGGAGATGCTCAATCTGCGCGACGTCTGGCCGGATGCGCCGATGCTGGGTTATTTCGAGTTCTATTATCAGCACGACAGGGCGGATGTCGGATTCGATCCGGAATTTCCCGCCGATCCGCTGGATTTTCCGCGCATCAGGGCCAAGAACGCGATCAACCATGTGGCGCTGAACCTGGGTGGCGCCGGGCAGACGCCGACCCAGTGGCAGTTATCCACGTACCCGGACTGGGCGCGCCCGAAGATCGATCTGATCTGGGAAGGGGTCGATCTCGTGACATGCAGTCCCGATCCGGGTGCGCACAGAAAGACGCTGAAGGTCGGCGATATGACGATTCGCCCCACCGACAAACTGGTGACCTACGTTTCCCGCGATCTGGAGCCGTATCGTGGATTTCACATCATGATGCGGGCGCTGCCGGACCTGATGCGGGCGCGTAAGGACATCAAGGTGATCATGGTCGGAGGCGACGGTATCAGTTACGGCACCGCTCCGCACCGGGGCGGCACCTGGCGGGAGGCGATGCTGGCGGAGGTGGGCAAGGACATCGATTTGAACCGGGTCGTGTTCCCGGGACGGATTCCCTATTCTACGTATCTCGCCGCACTACGGCGGTCGGATGCCCATGTTTACCTGACATACCCGTTCGTCGCATCGTGGTCGCTGCGCGAGGCCATGGCCATGGGATGTCCGGTGATCGGCGGCGATATCGATGCGGTGCGCGAATTTATCGTCCACGGCGAGAACGGCTTGCTGACGCCGTTCCTGGAGCCGGATACACTGGCCCGCGCAATTCTGGGCCTGCTGGAAGATAAAGCGCTGACCGGACGGCTGCGGCAGAATGCAAGGTTGTATGCGGAGCGAAGCCTGGCGATGGCGGATTACCTGCGGTCGTATTGTGGCCTGATCGGCCGTCTGACCGGACAAAACCCGATGCCCGCGCCGGAACCGGATCGCGGAGCGGCGGTTGCCCGCCGTAAGCCGCCTTCTCCGGCCAGACCGGTTCGGCGGCTGGCGGTGGCGGGGGTCTGACTGTCGTTTTGCCGGCGGGCCCAATCCGGATCGTTCGTCTGAACGCGGGACCAACAATTCCGCGACCGCCTCTTGCCCGCACCTGCCGCCATGTGTCACCACCGGAACGCGATGGATTCAAAGCGTATCGCGAACGAGAGGATTGTCATGTCCCTGAGTGCCCCGGCACCGCTACCCGTTCAAGGCAGCCTGATGCGCGGCAAGCGCGGCCTTATCATGGGAGTTGCCAACGATCGTTCGCTGGCCTGGGGCATCGCCTCGGCCTGTGCCGCGCAGGGTGCCGAACTGGCCTTTACCTTTCAGGGCGACGCGCTGGAAAAGCGGGTGCGCCCGCTGGCCGCGCAGGTGGGGTCCGATCTGGTGTTTCCTTGCGATGTCGCGGACGAAGCCAGCCTCGATTCGGCGTTCGCGGCGTTGGCGGAACGCTGGGACGGGCTGGATTTCCTGGTCCATGCCATCGGATACGCCGACAAGCAGTATTTGCGTGGGCGTTACCTCGATACCCCGCGGGCGGCGTTTCTACAGGCGATGGATATTTCCTGTTACTCCTTCGTCGCGGTCAGCCAGCGGGCGGTGCCGATGATGAAACCGGGCGGAAGCCTGCTGACGCTGTCCTATCTGGGGGCGGAACGGTGGGTGCCGCATTATAATATGATGGGCGTGGCGAAGGCGGCGCTGGAGGCCTCGGTGCGCTATCTGGCGGCCGATTTGGGCACCGTCGGCATCCGTTGCAATGGCATCAGTGCCGGGCCGATCAAGACCCTGGCGGCGTCGGGTATTGGCGATTTCCGCTACATCTTGCGGTGGAACCAGTTGAATTCGCCGATGCAGCGGAACGTGACGATCGACGAGGTCGGCGGCGCCGGCGTCTATCTTCTGTCCGATCTGGCGTCAGGGGTGACCGGGGAAGTGCACCACGTGGATTGCGGGTATCACGTCGTCGGGATGAAGCATCCGGATGCACCCGATATCGCGATCGCGGAAGGCTGACGGTGCGGCGTCATGTCCCATAACACGTTCGGCCATTTATTCCGTGTTACGACGTGGGGGGAAAGCCACGGGCCGGCGATCGGCGGCGTGGTGGACGGCTGCCCGCCGCGGCTGAAGCTGGCCGAGGCGGACATTCAGCCATGGCTGGACAAGCGCCGGCCGGGCCAGTCGAAATTCACCACCCAGCGGCAGGAAGCCGATACGATCCGTATTCTGTCCGGCGTTTTCGGGGGGATGACGACCGGCACACCGATCGGGCTGATGATCGAGAACACCGATCAACGGTCCCGCGACTACGCTGCCATCGCGGACCAGTTCCGGCCGGGCCATGCCGATCTGACATACGATCTGAAATACGGCATCCGCGACTATCGTGGCGGTGGCCGGTCGTCGGCCCGCGAAACCGCGATACGGGTGGCAGCCGGCGCGGTGGCGCGCATCGTCCTGGGCGCCGCGGTGCGGATTCGCGGCGCGCTGGTCCAGATCGGTCCGCACCGCATCGACCGCGACCGGTGGGACTGGGCACAGGTGGGCGAAAATCCGTTCTTTTGTCCCGATCCTGTCATGGCCCAGACCTGGGAATCCTACTTGTCGGCGATTCGCAAAGCCGGGTCCTCGGCCGGCGCGGTGATCGAGGTTGTCGCCGACGGTGTGCCGCCCGGCCTGGGCGCGCCGGTCTATGGCAAGCTGGATGCCGATCTCGCGGCTGCTCTGATGTCGGTCAATGCCGTCAAGGGGGTAGAAATCGGCGAAGGGTTCGCCGCCGCCGCCCTGTCGGGGGAACAGAACGCCGACGAAATGCACATGCAAGATGGGCTGGTGGCATTCGGGTCCAACCATGCCGGTGGGATTCTGGGCGGTATTTCGACGGGACAGCCGGTTGTCGTGCGTTTCGCCGTGAAGCCGACCAGTTCCATTTTGTCGCCGCGCCGTTCGGTTGACCGGACCGGGCAGGATATCGATATTCTTACCAAGGGCCGGCACGATCCGTGCGTTGGGATACGTGCGGTGCCGGTGGGCGAGGCGATGGTGGCCTGTGTGCTGGCCGATCATCTGTTGCGCCATCGCGCGCAGAACCCGGACGCCCCGACGGCGCTCCGGTTGCCGCGCAACTGACGCCGTTCCGGAACGAGGCGCCCGGTATCGGCCACCCGATCGCCTGGTTTCACAAAATGGCTTGACGTCCGAGCACAATACAGGATGATTACTAGTCTGGTTATTATCACATAGAAAAAATGAATCCTTAGTCATGAATTCTGGATTTCCTGGCTTAAATTCGTTTCTCGGCCTGGTCGGCGCCCGTCGGTGGCATGACCGCCTGACAGAAATCCGCGATCTTGCCGCGTCGGGCGCCCGAGCGGGGCAGGCCATCCGCCAGCGCCATGGCGTGGAACTCAGCCTGGACAAGCACATCCGCCAACCCGGCCTTAAACCATCGGTGGCCGAAGTGCGATTAGGGTCGATCGCGGCCGGGATTTCATCCATCGCCGACGGACTGACTGTCCCTGGCCGGGACCGGCTGGTTGACCAGTTACGCCTTGGCCTCAAGGGGCAGAATACGCTGATCCCCGTCTTTCACCTTGTCCGCTCCGCCATCGTGCAGCGCGAGCGCGGTTTTACGGTTGCATTTTCCGGGCTCGAAGATTCAACGCAATACGATCTGCTGATCGCCCGGGACGGTATCGAGGCCGAAGTCGCCTGCGATGTGGTCACCGCGGAAGATGGCAGGGGTGTGCATCGCGGCGCCTGGTTCCGTTTGGCCGACCGGATCGATCCGGACCTGCAGACCTGGCTTGCCGCCCATCCGGGCCGGTACCTGCTTAAAATGACCCTGCCGCAAGGCTTGCGCGGTGGCCTGCACGACGCCGGACCGGATGCGGAAACGCTGGCACACCTGCACCAACGCATCCGCACCATGCTGGAAACGCGGTCGCGTCACGACCGGGATGAGGCGATCGTGCTACGCCTGGATCCGCTTCTGCTGGCCGGTGCGCAGGCCGAGGACATGGGCCTGGTGTCGTCCCTGCGGCGTGAGTTCGGACCGGAAGCGCACTTGTCGGTGACGACGGCCGGCGCTGGCGTGTTCGTGATGGCCGCGCGCGCCGGCCAGGAAAACGAGGTCGCGATCGCCATCCGCAGGCGGCTGGCCGAACTTGCCCCGGCGCGCCTGACCGGTGAGCGGCCAGGCATTCTGTCGATCTTCGTGGAAGACACCGATCGCCTGGAATGGCGCGGCCTGCGCGATCGCCTGGAACTGGAAGGCGAGGCCCGTCAGTTCATGACACACCCGCAGGCAAGGCCGGTGGTGGCGGTCGGGTTCGTATCCCGGCTGGAACTGTTCGGCGTCGCCGAACCTGATTCGGCGCCCGGCGGAGAACTGCGATTCCGCAACCCCCAGCACCCCGCCGCCGGTTCCGCGGCGCTCGCGGCGTCGGTGATGTCGTCGGTTTGATCGGCCGGGGCCTGGGGAACCGCCGCCGCCGCCTCATATGCAAGGATAGATGTCGCGGGCTTCGCCGGTAATCCGGTGTTGATCGCGGCTACGCTCGCTTTGAGAGGTGCGCATGTCCACTGCCGAATACAGCCGCAAACTCGATGAACTCGACCGGTTGCTGAACGACCCTGACGTGCCGATGCAACCTGACCGGATTTGGACACTGCTGGCCGATGTCGCGGGATCTGGCGCCACGCCCGGAACCAGCGGGGTGGCGGAGCACTAGGGCAGCATCGGCCAAAAATGCGGTAGCACGCCGATAAAGCTGTCTGCCGAAACATAGTCACAGGGCATGTCCGTTGCCGTAATCCGGCAGCAATTCTCATTTTGATTTTCTGTTGGTCGGCACAGGCTTTGTCTCATCTCCGAAGGCATCGCGGTGAGCTTCGATGGATGGCGGCGGTCACGGTGGGATTGGCGGTGGCTTCGCAAAAGCGAGC
>JAJZFA010000040.1 GCA_021805565.1 Pseudomonadota bacterium | reverse complement strand
CCGCCCGTTGATGATCTCGATCGTGCTGTCCGGCATGACTTTAAGGAGCACCTTAAGGTGGACTTTAAGGTCTACAGCTTCGCTACCCCGCCGATCTTCAGCAAGGCGACCCTCACCGGACGCTTACGGTCATCCGGCTTGTGCTGCGGATACCCGTTTTGACCGTGATCGCCGCCATCGCGATTTTGGCCGCGACGGTGTGGCCCGCGTCCCGGCTTGGCAGCGAATTCATGCCAAGCCTGAACGAGGGCACGCTGATGTTCATGCCGGTGACGGTGCCGGGCCTGTCGGTGACCAAGGCCGGCGAATTGCTGCAAATGCAGGACCGGATCATCAAATCCTTTCCCGAGGTTGAATCCGTGTTCGGCAAGGCGGGGCGCGCGATGACCGCGACCGACCCGGCGCCGCTGGAAATGAGCGAGACGATCGTCAACCTCAAACCGCCCGGCACGTGGCCGGCCGGCATGACGGTGGACTCGCTGATCGCCAAGATGGACGCGGCACTGCAACTTCCCGGTGTCAGCAACGCCTGGACCATGCCGATCAAGGCGCGCATCGACATGCTGTCCACCGGCATCCGGACGCCGGTCGGGGTGAAAGTGTTCGGGCCCGATCTGGGGGAACTGGACCGGTTATCGGCGCAGGTCGTCAAGGCCGTGCATGGGGTCGCGGGCACAACGAGCGCGTTCGCCGAACGCACCGAGGGCGGGCATTACATCGAAATCTCCCCCGACAGGGTGGCGGCGGCGCGCTACGGCCTGTCCGTCGGCGACATTCAATCCGTTATCGCCGCGGCGCTGGGTGGCGAGACCGTGACAACCACCGTCGAGGGGCGCGAACGCTATGGCGTGAACGTTCGCTATCCGCGCGGACTGCGCGACGATCCGCAATCCATCGCCAGCCAGGTGCTGGTGCCCACGATGGGCGGCGCGATGGTGCCGCTGGGCCAGGTCGCGACCGTCCGCGTGACAGGCGGACCGCCCAGCATCCGGACGGAAAACGCGCAGCCGGTGGCGTATGTGTATATCGATTTGCAGGGGCGCGATCTGGGCGGTTACGTCGCCGAGGCGTCGCGGGCGGTGGCCGCACAGGTCAAGATGCCGCCGGGCTACCACATCGAATGGAGCGGGCAGTTCGAATATCTGCAACGGGCGGAAGCGAAGCTGAAAGTCGTGGTGCCGGCCACGCTGGTCGTGATCATGGTGCTGCTGTTCCTGAATTTCGGACGGCTGACCGAAACGTTCATCGTCATGCTGTCGGTGCCGTTCGCCCTGGTCGGGGGCGCCTGGCTGATGTGGTGGCTGGGCTACAACATGAGCGTGGCGGTGGCGGTCGGGTTCATCGCCCTGGCCGGGGTCGCGGCGGAAACCGGTGTGGTGATGTTGATCTACCTGGACCACGCGCTGGCCGAGGTCGCGTCGCGGCGGCGTGCCGAAGGTGTCGCGTTGAGCCGCGGCGATTTGCAGCAGGCCATCATGCACGGCGCCGTGGAACGTGTGCGCCCGAAAATGATGACGGTCGTGGCGATCATGGCGGGATTGCTGCCCATTCTATGGAGCACCGGAACCGGTTCGGAGGTTATGCGCCGTATCGCTGTCCCGATGGTCGGCGGCATGGTGTCGTCCACGCTTCTCACCCTGCTCGTCATTCCCGCGATCTACGCGATCGTGAAGGGATGGCGGTTGCCTCACCGATCCGGAGCGCCCGCGCCAGAGTCCGCGGGACAGCGGGCTGCATTCCCGGCCGAGTGAGAAAAGGCGCGTCACCCCGGCGGCGCCGCCGAATGGGAGGGGCCACACGATGGCGTATTCGCACAGGACCAGGGGGCGGGATTATCCTGGGCAGTATTGGCCGGTCGCGCGCCGGACCCTACAAATCATGGCCCGAGTACGAGCAATTGAAGCTTTTGTTGCACAGCGGAAAATCCGCCACGATGTTACCTTCGATCGCGGCTTCCAGTAGCGGGAATTGAAACCAGGACGCATCGCGGATGTGGCATCGTTCGATCGCTCCGTCGGCGATGCGCAGCCAGACCAGCACGTCGCCGCGGAACGCCTCGACGATCGCGATACCTTCCGCGTGCCGATCGCGGGCAACGGCGACCGGTTGGTAAACCGGCCCATCCGGCAGGTGCCGCAACAGTTGATCCAGCATCGACAGGCTTTCGTCGATTTCGTGCAGCCGGATCCAGACACGGGCATTGACGTCGCCGTCCTGCCGCACCGGCACGGCGAAGGACAGCGTGTCGTAAGGTGCATAGGCCAGCTCGCGCCGCGCATCGAAATTCCGCCCTGACGCTCGGCCGACAAATCCACCCGGCGCGAACCGCCTGACCGCTTCCGGGACCAGAAAGCCGGTACCGACCATGCGGTCCTGCAAGGATGGCGTGCCATCGTATAATTTCGTCAGCCGGGGCATCTCGGCCCGGACATGTGCCACCAGATCCAGCAACCGGCCGGTCCCCGGCTCATCCAGGTTGGAGGCCACGCCGCCCGGCACGATCCGGTCCATCATTAGCCGGTGGCCGAAACAGTCGGCGGCGGCTCGTAAAATCTGTTCCCGCAAGACCGCGCAATGCGCCAGCATAAGGCCGAACGATGCATCGTTGCAGATGGCACCGGTATCGCCGATGTGGTTGGCGAGACGCTCCAACTCCGCCATCGCCGCCCGCAAAGCCACGGCCCGTGGCGGCGGAGCGACCCCCAACGCGGCTTCCACCGCCCGCGCGAAGGCAAACGCATAGGCCACCGTACTGTCGCCAGAAACCCGCCCGGCCAGCGTCGCGGCGCGTTCCAGCGACGCGCCCTGCATCAAACCGCCGATGCCCTTGTGGGTGTAGCCCAGCCGTTCTTCCAACCGCACCACCGTTTCGCCATCGCAGGTGAAACGAAAATGGCCCGGCTCGATAATGCCGGCGTGAACCGGACCGACCGGAATTCGATGCAGCGCCTCCCCCTCGACCGGCAAAAACCGGTATGGGAGCGGTGGCGTGTCCGGGCTACCCCACCGGCCATGATCCAGCCACGGGCGGGTGTCGGTCAGCCCGTCCGGAACGAGCCCGGAAAGATCGCGCATGGCGCGCTCCAGCCGGATCGCCGGAGGGTGGCGCGCGCCAACGGATGGATAGTGCCCGCTGGGGCAGGCGATGCTGAGTATCGCAACTCCGGAACCGCCTGGATCCAACAACGCCATGTGCGCGGCGTCCGTCTCACCCCAAAGGCCGAACAACGTCAGGTCGCCGCTGGCCAGCCGATCGATGGCGGATCGCCAAACCGGCGCATCGACCCGCACCCGCGGCCAGGGCCGGTGGGCGGCAACCGGATCGCCCCCTGCGACAAGATCGGACAGCAGGGTCATCCCAGTAACACCGCGACATGCTGAAACCAGACAACCAGCGCCGGGGGAAGCCAAATTCCGGCCATCAACACGAGCGCGAAATGCGCCAGCATGGGGATATAGGATGCACGCACGGGGCCGGCCGGTCCCTTGACCGGGCCGAACCCAACATCCGTAAGGCGCAGCAAAAGCGCGCCGAACGCCAGCAGCAGGCCCGCGACCAGCACAACCGCCAAAATGGGTTGCCGGGCGAATGTGGATGAAACGACAAGAAATTCGCTGGTAAACACGCCGAATGGGGGCATTCCCGCGATCGCCGCGACTCCGGCGACCAGTCCCCAGCCCAGCACGGGGTGACTGTCGGTCAGGCCACCCATGTCTTCCATGCGCTGCGTGCCTTTGACCTGGGCGATATGGCCGACCGAAAAGAAGATGGCCGACTTGGTCAGGCTGTGCATCGTCATTTGCAACAATCCGGCGAAGTTGCCCAGCGGCCCGGCCATGCCGAACGCGAACACGATGATTCCCATATGTTCGATCGACGAATACGCGAACATCCGTTTGATGTCGCGGCGCCGGTACAGCATGAACGCGGCAAAGATCGCCGATAGCAAGCCCAGTCCAGCCATCAGGGGACCGGGCGCGATGGCGAGTGGATTGGCGGCCATCAGCATTTTGAACCGCAGCAGCGCGTACAGCGCGACATTTAACAGCAGGCCCGACAGCACGGCGGAAATCGGTGTCGGGCCTTCCGCATGGGCGTCCGGCAGCCAGGCATGCATCGGCGCCAGGCCGACCTTGGTGCCGTAGCCCAGCAGCAGAAAAATGAATGCGATGTTCAGCAGCGACGGATCGAGTTGCGGCGCGTGCGCCAGCAAGTTGGCCCAGATCATGGCGTCCATGCCCTCGCCGATCGACGGCCGCGCCGCGAGATAGACCAGGATAGTGCCGAACAGTGCCAGGGCGATGCCGACACTGCCGAGGATGAAATATTTCCAGGCTGCTTCCAGCGCCTCGGCGGTCCGGTAGAGGCCGACCATCATCACTGTCGTCAGGGTCGCCAGTTCCACCGCCACCCACATCAGGCCGATATTGTTGGCGAGCAGCGCCAGATTCATGCCGAACAGCATCACCTGAAACATCGCGTGGTAGAAACGCAGATGAACCGGCTGCAACCGGCCGGTCTGCAATTCATGACCGATATAGGACGCACTGAAGGCACTGGTGGTACAACCGATGAAGCAGTTCAGCAGCACGAAGACGATATTCAGGTCATCGACCAGCAGATAATCCCCCCCCGCCGGGCGATGCCACGGCAAGGTCAGCGCACACAACAGCGCCAAAAGACAAGCAGCGATGTTCAGCGCGGCACCGATCCGGTAATCCGGCAGTATGGCAAGGATCGCCGCGGCAGCCAGCGGAATCAACAAAATCGCGGTGACGGGATCGGGCATCGTCACCGCTGGCCTCCGCGTGCGCTGTCGATGGCCACGGCATCGACGGTGTCGAACCGTTCGCGGATACGGAACAGGAAAACGCCAATGACGATAAACGCAATCAGCACGGAAAACGCCACGCTGATCTCCACCACCAGCGGCATGCCCCGCGCTCCGGTGGCGGCAAGGTTGATACCGTTTTCCAGCGACATGAACCCCACCACCTGGCTGATGGCGTTGCGGCGCGTCACCATGGTCAACAATCCGATCAGCACGACGGACAGCGCCAGCGCGATATCCTCGCGCGCCACCGGATCGGCATGGACGGTGACCGGCAGCATCACCCGCAGCGACAGCGCCACCAGGGCGATGCCGGCCAGCATGGTCAGCCCGATGCCGCCGACGGTTTCGATTTCCCGGTGCAGGCCCATCCGGAAGATCATACGGCGCAGGGCCTGGGGAACCAGGATCGCCTTGAAACCGAGTGCGATGCCCGCGGCGATGTAGAGACCAGGGGCGTCCTGAATATGCGCCTGCCAGGCGACCGACAGCGACAGAACGAAAGCATGCAGGCCCAGAACATGCAGCAGCGCGGTCAGCCGGTCCTGATACAGCATCATGAAACTGACCAATACCAGCCCGCCCGCCAGCATATGGGCGATATCGAAGGACAGGCCATGCGCGGCGGTCATCGGCATCACATCCCTTGCGAGACGAACAACAACAATACGCCCAGCAACCCCAGCATCAGCGCCGCGCCCAGGAAGTTGGGCACGCGGAAAACGCGCATCTTCGCCACCGCCGTCTCGGCGATCCCCAGGGCGATGCCGCCGGCGGCGATTTTCGCCAGCCACGCGGCAACGCCAATGGCGTCCTCAACCGGCTGCGCCGGTCCGTCGGCCATCCCGGCCGGCAGGAACACGCAGGCGATCATCGCGATATAAAGCGTGAGTTTCAGTGCGGCCGCGAGTTCGATCATCGCCAGATGCCGGCCGGAATATTCCAGCACCATCGCCTCGTGCACCATGGTCAGTTCCAGATGGGTGGCTGGATTATCGACAGGGATGCGGGCGTTTTCGGCCAGGGCGACAATCAATAGCGCCGCCAGCGCCAGCGCCAGCGATACGCGCAGGCCTGGATGTCCGTTCAACATGGTCTCGGCGATCGTCGATAGCTGGGTCGATCCCGCGACCAGCGCGACTGTGAACACGATCGTCAGCATCGCTGGTTCGGCCAGCGAGGCAATCATCATTTCCCGCGATGCCCCAATGCCGCCGAAGCTGGTGCCGATGTCCATCCCAGCCAAGGCCAGAGCAAAGCGTGCACTGCCCAGCAGAGCGGTAATGGCGATCAGATCGCCGGCGCCGCTAAACATGAGATTGGCGGCGAACGTCGGGATAAGCGATGCGGCAACCCATGTCGTCGCGAAAACGAAATACGGGACGGCGCGGAACAGCCACGATGCGTTGTCCGCCACGACGGCTTCCTTGGCCAGCAGCCGGCGCAGGTCGCGATACGGCTGAACCGGCGACGCGCCGCGCCGGCGTTGCAGTCTGGCCCTGACCTTGCGGACAATCCCGGTCAGCAGGGGCGAAACCGCCAGAATAAGGACCATCTGGACAAACTGCCACGACAGCGCATGGATCATTGCCATAGTGTCAGGGCCATCAGCAGCACGATCAGGGTTATAAACACCAGGCCGAGGTAGCGACGGATCGTGAGGAACTGAACCGCGTTCATGCGGTTCGCCACCCAGATCGTTCCGCGCCCGAGCGGCAGATATAGCCAGTCCCAGACCGGGTCGGCGATGCGTTGTTCGATCTTGGCGGCCCGGTTATCTCCGGGCGGCGGCATATCGACTGTCTCGCCGGACTGGAACACGACTGTTCCGAACACACGCCGCAGCGGCTGGGCGAAACCGGCGGCGGAGTATTGAGTGGCCGGCGACGGATCTGGAAAGCCGCAATCCCAGGCGGGGCCCCGCCGGATCGCCCTGGACCCGAACCAGTGTACCGCGGTCGTGGTCAACAGGACGGACACGGCGATAAAAGCGAATACCAACAATCCATTATAGGAACTCCGGCTGGCCGCGACGGGCACGATCGTCAGCCATGCGTCGCCCATCTGCCGCGGCATGTTTGCGCCGGTCAGTGCCTGCGCCACCGGTCCGATGCGATCCAGCACCGCGCCGGGCACGAGTCCGGCCGCCAGGCAAAGCATGGCAAACAGCAGCATGGCCGCGATCGACCAGGCGTCGGTTTCCCGAACCTGGGCAGCGGCCTCGCTTCGGGGGCGACCCAGAAAGGCAATGCCGAAGGCCCGTACGAAACACGCGGCGGCCAGCGCCGCGGCCAGTGCCAGCGCCGCGGCATCGACAGGGATGATAAGTTTCAGGCCCCACTGCGGCAGGTCCGGACGCAGCAGCATCGCCTGGAACGTCAGCCATTCCGATACGAAGCCGTTCAGTGGCGGCAGACCGGCTATCGCCGCACAGCCCGCCAGAAATGCGAACGCTGTCCATGGCATGCGGTGGATCAGGCCACCCAGTGTTTCCAGATCGCCAGAACCGGTGGCTTTCAACACCGCGCCGGCGCCGAAGAACAGCAGGCTTTTGAACAGTGTGTGGTTAAAAGCGTGGAACAAGGCAGCGGTCAGGGCCAACCCCGCGCCTGCCTGGAACCCGGTCGCCCGGAATGCAAGCGCCAGCCCCAGTCCGATGAACACGATCCCGATGTTCTCCACCGTCGAATACGCAAGCAGACGCTTCAAATCGCGCTCCATCAGCGCGTGCAGCACACCCAGTACGGCGGTCAGTCCGCCCAACGCCAGCACGACCGTACCGGCCCACCACTGGCCGGGGCCAAGCAGATCGAAGACGATCCGGATAAATCCATAGATTGCGACTTTGGTCATAACGCCGCTCATGAGCGCCGAAACGTGCGTCGGTGCCGCGGGATGGGCCAGCGGCAACCAGACATGCAGCGGCACCAGGCCTGCCTTCGATCCGGCGCCGATAAGCGCGGTGACCAGCACGACCGCCGCGACGGCTAGATCCGGATGGCTCGCGCGCATCGCATCGAACGAATAGCCCCCCGCCGGCCCCGCCAGCAGCCCGAACGTCAGCAGCAGCGCCAGGCCGCTGAACGTCGCCATGATCAGATAGATGAATCCCGCCTGGGCGTTACCGGCCTGGCGGTGATGCGCCTTCACCAGCGCCCACGAGGTCAGCGACATCGATTCCCACGCAAACAGGAACGTGAACGCATCGTCGGCGAGAACGACAAGCGCCATCGCCGCCAGGAACGCCGGATAGAACGCCAGAACCCGTTCTGGATGCGCGTCGTGCCCGGTGTAACCGACGGCAAACAGGCTGGCACCCGCGCCGCCCATGCCGGTTAGCACGAGAAAAAATCCCGAGACCGCATCCAGCCGTAAATGCGTGCCGATCCAGGGCAGCCCCAGCGGCAGGATCAGGTGTTCGGTGGGGCCGGCCAGGCCGGTCAGGCCAGCATAAAACAACCCCGCACACAGAATCAGGCTACCGCCATAGATCGGGACTCGTCCGGCCGGAAATCGGGCGGTCAACGCACCGAACGGCGCCAGACCGAACAATGCGAGAATCGTCCAGGCCGCGACGGTCATGGACGCGCCGGCTTCAGCCGCACGCCGCGTCCACCGCCAGGGCTCGGCGCGTCTTCGCCGATGAGTTCGATTCCGGCCAGGGACAGGGCCTCGGCCAGTTTCATCAGGGAAACGACGGTGCCACGGATAACGCCGTCGCTTGCTTCCATCCGCTGGATGGTCGGCAAGGAAAGGCCGGCGCGTTCCGCCAGAGACCTTTGATCGATCCCCAACAGAGCGCGCGCGGCTCGAATCTGGCCAGCGGTTATCATGTGTAAAGCATCAGTTATCCATCTTTCGATTGGATAATGATGTATAATCTATCGAAGTCAATAGGTTCGGAACAGCGGTATCCTTTCGCCCTTGCCGCGGACAATCGGCAGCAACTGGCCGTTGCGGGTCAATGCGGAATTACCGCCCGATCGCCACGGTTGCGGCGGCGCCGGACCCCATTGCCTCGGCGCATGCAGCCCGCTGGCGCCGGTCCGGCGGCCGCGCAACATGTCTCCCGGGGGCAAATGCGGTTCGATCGCGACGAACAGATCGTCCAGCGAATACGGCTTGCCCAGCAACACCGTGGCGCCGGCCTTCTCGGCGGCCGCGGTCATCTTCGGCGACGGATGGGTCGCGGTGAGGACGATCGGACGAGCGGCATAGCCCTGGCGGCGGCGAATCCGGGCGCATGCGTCATAGGCCGCCAAATGCAGTTTGGCATCCAGCACGATCAAATGCGCGACGGTATGGGTGGCGTATTCTTCCGCCTCCTCGCCCGACGTGGCCAGCAGCACGGCAAAATCCCAGCGCGAGAATTCGACGCGTAAGACGCTGCTGATAATGGGATCGGGTTCGGCGATAATAACGACAGGGGGCGTGGACATGGCGGCGGATGATGCGGCGCAAAGGTTTACGAACCGTTAAACACGGGCCAGCCGGCCATACGTTTGCGACTATTGTGTCGGGCGGTATCGCCGGCCGGCCAAGACCCGGAAAAGGACGCTTGCATCCCGCCGACGGGCAGGCATCCTTCGCCTATGTCCAGCGCGCCAATCGACTCCGTCCCGGACGCATCGGCCTTGTATGAGGCTGCGTTGCACTATCTCGCGCGTTATCCGGCGACCGAGGCCGGGCTGAGGCGCGTGCTTGTGCGGAAGATCGATCGCTGGAGTCGCGCCCAGCCTGACCCCGATACCGCCGGACCGGAAGCCGACGGCGCGCGGGCGGCGGTGGACCGGGTGGTGGAACGGCTGGCGGCGGCCGGGGCGGTCAGCGATGCATCGTTCGCGGAAAACCGCGCGCGCGGGCTGATCCGCGGCGGAAAATCGAGCAGAAGCGTGCAGGCCTATTTGGCCGCGAAGGGCGTCGCACCCGACGTTGCCAAAGCCGCCGCCGTCACGGATGACGAAACGGAACTCGCGGCCGCGCTGGTGCTGGCACGAAAGCGGCGGATCGGGCCGTATCGCGCGGACGACAGCACCGAACCAGGCAGAACCGCGAAAGAGTTCGCCTTGCTGGCCCGAACCGGTTTTTCGCGCACCATCGCCGAACGGGCGCTGACGACCCCGCGCGAGGATGCGGAGCGCCTTATTCACGATCTGCGGCGATAGCGCCGGTCGGGCCCGCCACGCAGCGGGCGGATTTCGGTTAGAAAGTCCTGGATTTTGCCGAACGCGGCACAATCTGACATAAATCGAACCGATATGGATCGCCATGCCGCCGACCGAACACCAAATCGAAGCCGCCGACCGACAGGCCCGGAAATGGGACTGGCCGGGCACCGAACCGCTGCCAGCGGGTAGCGAACAGCACCGCGACGCGGTCTGCCAGATGTTCCGCGACACGTTCAATCCCTACAAGCCGTCCGTCATCGAGTGGCCGAAACTCGAGCCCGAAGCGTTGCAGCGGCTGACCAGCCTGCCGATCTGGGATATCGCGGTGACAACGGAAACCAAAGCTCGCGCCCGCATGCTGGCTTACGGTGACTCGGTGAACGATCCGGCATGGCGCGAGGCCATCAGCCGCAATGGGTGGGAAGAAGGGCGGCACAAGGACGTTTTGTCCAATCTCGTGACCAGCTACGGCATCCAGTTGGCGCCGGAGCCGCCAGATCGGATGCCGGCGGATCCGGAATGGGGCTATCTGGTGACCGGGTATTCCGAGTGCATCGACAGTTTCTTTGCGTTCGGACTGTTCGAGGTCGCGCGCCGATCCGGCTATTTCCCCCCTGCCCTGGTCGATACGTTCGAACCGGTGATCCAGGAAGAAGCCCGCCACATCCTGCTGTTCGCCAACTGGCTCGCATGGCACCGCAAGCGCCTGGGGCCATGGCGGCGAATCCGGTTCGAGTTCCGCGTCGTCCGGGCGTGGATTTTCCTGGGGTGGGAACGTATCGGTCTGGCGCGCGACCTCGATGGCGGCGACAAACCGGCGGTGGACAATAATTTCACCCTGACCGGCAGTAAGGCGGTCGCCGATGTGGATATCGACCCGCTGGACCTGATGGCGATCTGCCTCACCGAAAATGACCGCCGTTTCGCTGGCTACGACCGTCGCCTGCTCCGCCCCACCACCACACCGGCCCTCGCTCGGCTGGCCGTGCGGATCGGCCGGCTGATCCGCCGCCGCCGAACCGCGACAGCAGTGGCGGGCGCGGCCTGACGCCGGTTTTCCGGGATCGGGCCGGCCTCAATAGCCGGCGATATACCGAGCCATTGTTTCGATATCGGTGTCCGGATAGGTTTTCAGCAGTGCCGTCATCCAGGGATTGTTGGCGCGCTCGCCGGTACGAAACAGGATCATCGACTGGCGGAGATAAGCCAGATTCTGGCCCGATACTCGCGGTGTGGTGCCGTCGCCCCGCCACTCGCCGCCGTGACATCCCTTGCAGCCGGCCGATTCATTGATGCGCTCCGCCTGACGTGCCACATCGCCGGGCGCGGCTGGGATCGCCAGATTCGGCCAGGGTTTGGCGGCGAAATACGCTGCCAGATCCAGCATGGCCTGCTTGTCCAGGGTGGCGGTCATCGGCCCCATGATGGCACTTTTGCGCGCGCCTGCCTTGAAGTCGCGCAATTGAAAATAAATGTAACCCTCGTTCTGCCCCCAGATGACCGGGATCGATGGATCCGCCGGGACGCCGGACGATCCATGACATCCAGAGCACAGGGCGGCTTTACCATCCGTCGTCTGTGCCCGGGCACCCGCGCACGATAACAGAACCAGCGCCACGATCAGGGCACGCACGGCATTGGGCATGGTCGCTCCGTCTTCGGTATGGGTTTGCGATCGGAACGCGACGGTCATACGAAAACGGGACCGCGAGCGGCCCCGTTTCCATCCGCGTCTGGATCGGCGATTAGTCCAGCGTGAACGCGACGATCGTATTTCCGCGTTTGGAGTCGACCTGGGCGTTACCGCCGGCGCCGACCACGATATACTGCTTACCGTCCACGGCATAAGACGACGGCGGCGCATTGACGCCCGCGCCGGCCTGGAACGACCACAGCTTCTTGCCGGTCTTGGCATTCAACGCCTCGAACTCGCCGGTGCCTTCCCCGGTGAACACCAGATTGCCGGCCGTTGCCAGAATGCCGCCGATCATCGGTTGCGATGTCTTCACCTGCCACGCGATCTTGCCGGTGTTGTAATCCACCGCCGTGATGTTACCCGACTGCGCTTCGCCCGGAATGACCTTGAAAGCGCCGCCCAGCCACAGTTTGCCGTTCGGATAGGGCGCATCTTCCAGATGATAGGTCATCGGCTGATGCAGATTGATCGCGTAGGCCAGTCCCGCGGCCGGATCGGTGGCGATCGGCGACCATTCGACACCGCCATTGGCGCCGGGCAGCATGCGCGCGCCTTCCTTGGTCGGCAGGCTCCACATGTTTTCCTGCGGGACCATCGCCTGCGAAAAACGGATCAGGCTGCAATCATTGCGGTTATGCACGTAAACATGACCGGTTTTGCCGGCGTGCAGGACACCTGGAACGGTTTTGCCCGCCTTGTCCTTCACATCGACCAGAACGGCCGGGCTGACCGCATCCAGATCCCAGATATCGTGAGAGATATACTGGAAATGGCAGACGTATTTGCCAGTATCGAGATCGAGCGACACAAGGCTATCGGTGTACAGATTGTCGCCCGGACGAACCGCGCCGTCGAGGTCGGG
This sequence comes from Pseudomonadota bacterium, assembly GCA_021805565.1. Classification (GTDB taxonomy): domain Bacteria; phylum Pseudomonadota; class Alphaproteobacteria; order Acetobacterales; family Acetobacteraceae; genus Rhodopila. The sequence continues at coordinate 39,234 of JAJZFA010000040.1, read as the reverse complement.
GGACGGATTGCCGACAACGAAGAAGATGCGATTTGTTTTGGCATCGTACGCCGGATTCTGCCACACGCCGCCGCCGAGGTTCTTGTACGGATCGCCGTTTTTATCGTACGCCGCCTTTTCGGCCGCGATGTCGCGATGCATGTCGCGGCCGGTGGCGTCATGGGTCGCCCACACGCCCTGGCTGTTTTCCGGAACCGTATTGAAGGTCCACAGCAGTTTGCCGTTCGTGGCGTCGAACGCCTTGACGAAGCCGCGAATACCGTATTCGCCGCCGTTCGTTCCGATCAGGATTTTACCGTTGACGGCGGTCGGCGCCATCGTTTCGCTGTAGCCGAGCTCGGGGTCGGCGATCTGCGTTTCCCAGGCCTGCTTGCCCGTTTTGGCATCTAGCGCGACCAGTTTAGAATCGAGTGTCGCGAGGTAAACCATGTCGCCGTAAACCGCCACGCCACGGTTGTTCGCACCGCAGCAAAAGGTCGTAACGGGACCGAGCTTTTGCTTGTAGTGCCACAGTTGCGCGCCGGTACGGGCGTTCAGCGCATAGACGTGATCTTGCGCCGTGGTGACATACATCACCCCGTTGACGACGATGGGAGACGTTTCCATCGTGTCTTTTACTTCCGTCTGAAACAGCCACGCGGGATGCAGCTTGCCGACATTGCCGGTATTGATCTGATTGTTCGGGTAAAACCGGGTCTGACGGTAGTCGCCGTTGGTCTGGAGGAAATTCTTACCGTCGTTGGCGGCGTGGTCCAGCAATGCCTGACTGACCGTATGCGATGCGGTGCCCATGTCGGCGTTGGCCGAACCGGCCGCATTGTGGACTTCCTGTGCATAGGCTGCGGCCGAAGCAGCCATTGCCGCCGCCCCGCCCATAATGGCGAGCGTCTTCAATACATTCATCGTGTTTCCTCCCAATCCCTGTCTATTCCCGATCAGCACCAACCAAGCATGGCTGCCTCTGTATCGACAGAAACACAATTATGTCGATGTTGCCGCCAATGAGCAACCGCTTTCGTTCGTTTCAATCCAGCGCCCGTGCCCGGTGCGCTTCTGGCATCCGGGTTGACAGCAACAACGACCGGCGAAGCGTGAGAAACGATTCAACGGCCGCCGCCAGCGCATCGCACTCGGCATCGCCGGCCGGAAGCGAAAGCGCCATCGTTCCGCGCCGATCCAGCAGAATGCCGCGTGCCAGCATGTCGAAAAAGAACAGTTCTTGCAGCCTGGGATCGGCCTTCGCCGCGTCTTCGGGCGTTTCTACCGGCGCGCGCACCGTATGCGCGGCCAGCATCGAGCCGGCGCCGGTAAAACACAGCGGCGCATCGGCCGCCCGGCACAACCCATTCAGCCGAGCGCGCAGTGTTTCGCCGCGGGTATTTAGCGTCTCCACGGCCTTGCGGGTATAGACCCGCGTCAGTCCCGCGTGGCCGGCCGCCATGGATGGTTCGGCGGGGCCGGACGGGTCGGCAAGCGACACGGCAACGGTTCGCCGCGGATCGAGCAGGTCCATGATATCCGCCCGGCCGCCAAACGCCCCCAACGGCAACCCGCCGCCGAGGTATGTCCCCAGCGTCGTCAGATCGGGCTTCACCCCGACAACCGACTGCAGCCCGCCGAAGGCCAGCCGCGACGTCGCTCGTTCATCGAACACCAGCAACGCGCCCACCCGCGTTGTTTCCTGCCGCAGCATGGCCAGAAACGCCGCCGATGCCGGAATGCAGCCGCCGCCGAACATCGGCTCCACGATGACCAAAGCGAGATCGCCCGCGATCAGGGCGCGCGTGCCTTCGATATCGTTGTAGTCGGCCACCGCATAACCGGACGGTCCGTCAGCCAGCGACAAGGCGCCGCCGAAGCCGGACACCGGGCCGGTCCAGCCGCCCCTGAACGTCAGCACGTTCGTACGTCGGGTGAAAATCCGCCCCAGCGACACCGCCATGGCATTCGCCTCGGTGCCGGAGTTGCCGAACCGCACGCGCTGTAGCCCGAACCGTTCGCATACCGTGCTGGCGAACTGGACCTCGGCCGCCGATGCCGCGCCAGATGCGATGCCGTCATCCAGCGCCCCATCGATCGCGATCCGGATCGCCGGGTGGGCATGTCCGTACAATCCGGCGTCGGAATCGCCCAGACAATCGATGTATTCGCGGCCGTCCAGGTCCCACACGTGGCACCCCTTGGCGCGCGCCATCGCCAGCGGAAAGGGCGCATGGTGCTGTCCGGTGCGCGTATTGCCGCCCGGCATGACCGTGGTTGCCTCGACATAGCGCGCCAGGCTTCTTGGGGCGGCGGTCGCGTACGCTTCCCTGGCCTGGTTCAGGGCGTCGTCGATGCCGGTGTTCCGCGATCCGGTTTCGGGCATACCTTATCCTCAGGGATTGTTCGACAATAAACGCTAGAGGCGGCAGGGTCGAGCAATCCCTAAGGTTATGTTTTGCACGGCAACTTTGCTGGCGTGCTGACGCCCTTATTTAGTAGTAGGTCAGTTTGAATTGCAATAGATTATTTTCCTGGCCGTCCAGCTTTGATCCGACCGCGCCTCGTGCCATGTTATGAGCATGGCACAAAAACGCATCCCCCGTCCGCGCGATCCCGTCCAGCTTGGCAAGCTCATGGTGGATATCATGACCGGTCAGGTGCCGGATGCCGTGGAGGACGGCAAGGACGCGGGGGCGGTTGCCATGGGGCGGAAGGGTGGCGCGGCACGCGCCGCATCGATGACCAAGGAGCAGCGCACGGAGATCGCTAAGAAGGGGGCAGCTAAGAGGTGGGGCACATCTTAGGCGAGGGACCCTTCAACAACACGCACGACGTGAGCAGCATCGTTTGGCGGCAATCCCTTCGCCCATTCGGCACACATCGCTTGCCACAAAGTGGCCCCGCCACATCGAAGCATGTTTGCTGCATATTTAATCCAATCGTGGTGATCGCCCAAAGCCATCGCGCTTGAGCACGCGTCGTCAACGCTTGAAAGGTCGCGGGAAATACGCGTCCATAAATCACCCCATCGCGGGCGAGATGCCCTTAGTGCGTTGAATACCACACGCTCCGGCGCGTCCTCTCCCGGCAAGAGAGTGCATCCCTCGGATTCTGAATTGTCACCGTCCGTAAAAACCAAAGATTTTCTCGGGAACCTATTGTTTTTCGCCATGATGCCTAACGCAAAACCAACAGAGGCGGCCCCATAAGGGATAACGGCGCATCGGGGTAACATCTCTCTAGCGTGAAAAGATAAAAGTTCTTCAAGCATGATCTTGGCGTTTACGTCTTCTACGTAGCAATCGCATTCTGGATATACATCATCATCCATTTTCGTTAGGGCAAATTCCGGGCTAACCCCCGTCATTACCTTCCTAATACCTTGGGACTCCAGGACATACATCCGAGCCTCTGGGGGTAGTTCCTCTAATATGTATGGCGAATGGGTTGATAATATGATCTGCAATTCTCGCTGCCTGCACTGCTCCGCCAAATCGCGAATTAACCTGCGCTGCGCCCGTGGGTGCAGTGACGATTCAATTTCATCTATCAGAACCAGTCCAAATTTTGGCAAATCAGCTTGTAATAATTCCGTCGCCATCGTCTCGCCTGCGCCTTGATGGAAACCAGAATATTGTCTGTTCATCTGAGTTATAACCGGGACCTCACGGCCCGCGTCGATGTCAGATAGAGCCATTTTGGCAGAATCGTAATTGCGCCCCATGATGGAAGAGAGGCGCTTAAGTTGCTGGGCGTCAAAGGGCCGTGCGGATTTTTCGATGTGTTTATTTTTTGCAATGCGAGCATACCCAACACGAGTGGCAACCGGCTGTATTCGGTTCAAATCAATATATTCCACTTTTCGCGTGGGGCGATCCCCATGCCCGAGCCATCTCGTTGATGGTTTTCGGATCGAGCTTTCTTCGTGTTTCGCTCCTCCCTGCATATATCCATATTTTATCCATGCCTCACGGACCTGCTCCCATGCCGTATCGGGGAAGAACTCGGATGGAAACCATGTTCTATCATCCGGGCCAGACTTATAGATGCATGCTGCGGCTTGAAGTAGCGTGCTTTTGCCCGAGCCGTTCTCGCCTGCAATCGCAACAATAGGAAACGGGAACGCGATACGCTGATCTGCCCATCCGCGAATTCCCCTTAATTCAATCCACTCCAATCGCTTTGGCCATCCAGTTCCTCCGGACCATTTTTTCGCTAATCTGCGGACTTCATCGTGGATTGCCATTTTGGTTCTATCCCACCATCGATCGAATCGGCAAATTTGCCGTGCCCCCATAAGTGCCTCGGCTGAAATAATATGTCCACGTAAAAATTAAAATGGCATATAGAACGCTCGCGTGCTTAACGCGACGCATTAAAGCCTAACTTTGAAAGGAATTATGAGCGTTCTCACAGATAATTCTTGTCGTTAAGCATAAAAGGTCATATAAAAGATGTATGAGTAAGCTCTCCTCTACCGCCCGCGCTCAAATCCTCGGCCTGATGGTCGAAGGAATGTCCATGCGAGCGATCAGCCGCATCACGGGCGCCAGCAAGAACACCATCGTCAAGCTGTTGGAAGACGCTGGGAGCGCATTCTCCGACTACCAGGACCGGACCATGCTGAACCTGACTTGCAAACGCTTGCAGGTCGATGAAATTTGGGCCTTCGTTTACGCCAAGGCCAAGAATGCGCCGACCGCGAAGGCCGCTCCCGCCGAAGCGGGGGATATTTGGACGTGGATGGCTATCGACGCCGATACGAAGCTGATCCCGTCCTACTACATAGGAAAGCGCGATGGTACGGCGGCGTTCGAGTTTATCGGCGATCTTGCGCTTCGCCTGTCCAATCGGGTGCAACTGACCAGCGACGGTCACAAGACCTACCTGGAAGCCGTGGAGGGTGCGTTCGGCGCGGATATCGACTATGCGATGCTGGTCAAGATTTATGGCGATGCGGGCGCACCGGCTGGCCGCTATAGTCCGGCGCCGTGCATGGGCGCCAAGAAGGAAGCCATCGAAGGCAACCCAGACCCAAAGCACATCAGCACGTCCTACGTGGAACGCGCCAACCTGACGACGCGGATGGGAAACCGTCGGTTCACGCGGTTGACAAACGCCTTTTCGAAGAAGGCCGAAAATCATACTCACTCGGTTGCCATCCACATGACGCACTACAATTTCGTCCGCATTCACCAGACGTTGCGGTGCAGCCCGGCCATGGCCGCCGGCGTTTCCGCCAAGCTTTGGGAGTTGGCGGATATGGTGAAGGTGCTGGAAGATTGGGAAGACGATCAGACCGGCAAATAACGGTATTTGCTTGACGAATCGGATATGACATGACGCGATGCACCACCAAGGGGAACGGGATATGAGTATTGCACGCACTCTCGACGCTGGCGCAGATTTGCTGAAAGCGGCGAACGGCCAGAAATTTGCGTGCATCCTCGCGGATCCCGCATGGCAGTTCGTCAACCGGACTGGGAAGGTGGCGCCCGAACATCGTCGGTTGTCTCGGTACAGCACTATGGATTTGACCACGATCTGCAAACTGCCAGTGAATGAAATCGCGGCGCCGACATCGCATCTCTATCTTTGGGTTCCGAACGCCCTTTTGCCTGATGGGCTACGAGTCATGGGTGAATGGGGATTCCATTATAAATCCAACATGATCTGGCGCAAAATCAGAAAGGATGGGGGAAGCGACGGACGTGGTGTTGGCTTTTATTTCCGAAATGTGACGGAGATCGTCTTATTTGGGGTGCGAGGGAAAAATGCTCGCACCCTTAAGCCGGGACGTACGCAGGTGAACTATTTAGAGACGCGCAAGCGGGAGCATTCCCGCAAGCCGGATGAGATCTACCCGATCATTGAGGCATGTAGCCCTGGCCCGCGTATGGAATTGTTTGCGCGCGGCGTTCGTCCGGGGTGGGCAGTCTGGGGCAACGAAGCAGGAGACACCTATGAGCCGACCTGGAAGACCTATGCCCATAATTCTGCTTCCGAGAAACGGCTGATCGCCGCTGAGTGATCCTGCGTACTAAAGATCATCCAGTGTGATGCGCTTTAGCCGATTTCGTCGCGCCTCTCTCGCGATGCGGGCCGCTTCGAGGGCACCCTCGCCGTCATCTATGTAGAGATTTGGTGTGATGGCGAAAGTTAAGATCGGACAACCGCCGCCGCCCCCGCCATCTAACCGTGGCCAAAGCTTTTCATGGTGCGTTGTGCTGTTCCCGTAGCTACTGCCCTTGCCTAACTTTTTGAAGATCGTTTGAAGCTCAGATGCGCGAGTGAGAATCACACCAACATCGATCGCTCGAAGCTCGAACAGCAGGCGAAAATTGTTCAAGTCGCGATCAAAAAACGGGTCCTTATTGTTCCACTCTAACTCCAAAGCGACGCGCCCCTTAAAGCAATCGACCAAATGGGTGGGGCTAGAATAATTTGTGCTATCGACGGTGATCATGGTTTCAAATTTTTTGGACACCCACCCCCGACTGCGAAACGCTTTGTCTATTCGTTGCGAGATGGGGGAGAGAGCGCCCCCTTCGATGGCGACCTCAGATCGCAGAAGCTGAAAATTCCGCAAAACATCGACGATATCCTTCCACTCATCGGGGCACGCGGTAAATAGAACGCCCGCTGCATTACGCCACTCGCGAACGTGATACAGCCCGTGCAGGTCGTCAGGGACAATGTGTAAGGTGGACATGCAACGAGCATGCACGGAGTCGCTAGATTCGGAAACCCAAAGATGTTTTTCCTAATTGAGGGATTTATATTTCAAACTGACCCACTACCCCTTATTTGCCAGCGTTGCCTTACAACGCTGTTCCGCCGGGCTGTTCCGCCGGTCTGTTCCGCCGGTCTGTTCCGCCGGTCTGGCCGGACCCGGCTGGCGGGTCGCGGTCAACCGCTTTAGGGTGCGCCGCAGCAAACCGAGGGACTGCACACCATGAACCTGAAAGACCACATTCGCGGCATTCCGGATTTTCCGAAGCCGGGAATTCTGTTCTACGATATTTCCACGCTGTTGCGGGAAGCCGATGCGTGGCAGGTCGCCATGGGGCGGATGGCCCGAGCGGTGCGCGCGTATATGCCCGATCTGGTGGCGGGGGTGGAAAGCCGGGGGTTTCTGATCGCCGCTCCGCTGGCGCTGAAACTGGGCTGCGGATTCATCATGATCCGCAAGCGCGGCAAACTGCCGGGCGAGACGGTCGGGCTGAATTACGCCCTGGAATACGGCGAGGACCGCGTCGAAATTCAGGCCGATGCGGTGCAGCCGGGTCAGCGCGTGGTGGTGGTGGACGATCTGCTGGCCACGGGCGGCACCATGGCGGCGGGGATTGCCCTGCTGCGGCAGGTCGGGGCCGTGGTGCCCGCCGCCGCGACGCTGATCGAACTGAAATTCCTGAACGGGCGTTCGCGGCTCGACATTCCGTGCGAGTCGCTTGTTTCATACGACGATTGACGGCCGGTGTTGAAAGCCGGACAGGGCGATCCGCCTCCGGATCGCCCTGGGCCGTTCAACCGGCCAAGGCCGCTTGCGGCCCGCGTACCAGTTTACCGGGCAGCGTGCCCGTAGGCTCGCCTTCGCGGAACGTCACCCGGCCGGCTACGACGGTGGCGTCGTAACCGCTGACTTTCTGCAACAGGCGCTTGCCGCCAGCCGGCAGGTCGTTGACGACATAGGGCATGCCGGTCCCGAGATGGTCCCAGTCGATGACGTTCAGGTCGGCCTTCATTCCGGGCGCCAGAATGCCGCGATCGTGCAGCCCGGCGGCCCCGGCGGTGTCGGATGTCATCCTGCGGATCATTTCGGGAATGCTCCAGCGCTTCTGGTCGCGGCCCCAGTGCGACATCGTCCAGGTCTGGTATCCGGCGTCCAGGATGAATGCGACATGGGCGCCGCCGTCGCCCAGGCCCATGATGCAGTTGCGGTTGTCCAGCACCGCCTCGGCCATCGACAGATCGCCGTAGGCGTAGTTGGCGAGCGGATGATAAATGAAGTTCGCGCCGTCGTTTTCGGTCAGCATGTCATAGGCGATATCCGGCGCGGTGCGGTTGCCGCGCGCGGCGATGGCCGCCACGCTGTTTTCCAGTTTCGGCTGGTAATCCGGCGGCGTGCCGAACCGGAACATGTATTCGTACGACATACGATGAAACAGCGGGAAGGTGCTGCCCGCTGCCGGATCCTCGCTCAGGATGCGCGCGCGTACGGCGGGATCGGACATGCGGCGGGCGCGTTCGGCCACGGGTAGATGGGCGATTTCCTTGTAGGACGGACAGCCGGAGAACGGGTTCTGGCTGCCTTCCAGCCCCAGCAGCACGCCGATCGCGCGGGGCGCCACGACCGGGCGGATCGACAATCCGTCCTGTGTCGCCTTGTCCGCGTGGCGCAGCAGATCGCGCCACACTTCGGGGCGGGAATGCCGTTGCGTCAGCGTGAACACCGCCGGGCGGCCGCTGGCCTCGATCACCCGCCGCAGCATGGCGAATTCCTCGTTATGATCGGGCGCCCATTCCGACACCATCTCCAGCATGCCCGACCCGGCATCCGTCATGCCCAGCGCGATACCGCGAAGCTCGTCTTCCTGCGCGCGCAGCGTCGGCGTGGGGTCGCCGCGCAATGTCTTGTGCGACAGGGTGCGGGACGTGGAGAACCCGAACGCCCCCGCGCGCATCGCGTCCTTCGCGATCTGGCGCATTTGCGCGATATCGCCCTGATTGGCGTTTTCCAGGGCAATGGCTCGGTCGCCCATCACGAACACCCGTACCGCGGCGTGCGGCAGCAGCGCGCAGACATCGATATCGCGCGGCCGGCGATCGATCGCGTCCAGATATTCGCCGAACGATTCCCATTCCCACTTCAGGCCTTCGTGCATCACCGCACCGGGGATGTCTTCCACGCCTTCCATCAATTCGATCAGCCGTTCGCGGTCTTCCGGCTTGCAGGGGGCGAAACCGACCCCGCAATTGCCCATGACCGCGGTGGTGACGCCGTGCGACGACGACGGCGACATGTGATCGTCCCAGACCGCCTGCGCGTCATAATGCGTGTGTATATCGACGAATCCTGGCGTAACCAGCTTGCCCTTGGCGTCGATCTCCTCCGCGCCGCTGCCGGATACGGTGCCGACCGCGGCGATTCTGTTGCCCGCGATAGCGACGTCGCCTTCCCGTTCGGAACCGCCGGTGCCATCGACGATGGTACCGCCCCGGATAATAAGGTCGTATGCCGGCATTGGACTTGTCCCTTTATGCAATGACGCCGATCCTGTGCGATGCGCCGCCGCGTGGCAAGTTCCGCGGCCCCGGCCCCTTGGATATTTCGTTATTTCGTCGTTATGTTATCGCTGGCCGGTTCCAACCCCACCAGGCACACAGGGCGTCGCCCATGACAAGGCGCTTGTCGTCCTCGTTCAGCCACGGCAGTTCCCTGGTGAACATCGTTACGCAGTCTTGCCATGAACACGGCATCTTCGTGATATCGGTGCCCCAGAACATACGGTGCGGGCCGAACGCATCGTAGATCTGGCGCAAATACAGGTGCATCGCCGGAAACGGGTATGGCTGGCTGGAATAGCCGGGTGCGCCGGTGGCCTTCACCGCGACGTTGGGGAATTTCGCCAGCGCCAGAAGCGCGGGCATATGGGTCATGGCCGCCGCGTCCTTCAGCGTGGTCATGCCGCCACGGCCGCCGAGGTGATCGATCGTCAGCCGCAGGCCTGGATGGCGTTCGGCGATGCGGCCGATTTCAGGCAGCGAATCCGTTGCCATCGTCGCGATGGGAACCCCGGCTTTTTCGGCTGCCGCCCACAGCCATCCGATCGTGCCATCGCGCAGCCATTGCCGGACCGGTTCGTGCAGGAATGTGTAGCGCAGACCCAGCATGCCGAGCTGGTCTGTCCAGCGGGCGATGCGGTCGCGCGAGGTTGGGTCGTCCAGCGGAAGCGACCCCATGATCGCGAACCGGCCGGGGTAGGTTTTGACGGCCTTGAACGCCATTGCAACCGAATCCGGGTCCCAGCCCGGCGGGTGAATGACGGCGGCATCGACACCGCCTTCATCCATCAGGCCGATCGCCTCGGCTGGCGTGAACGCCGTCACCTGCCGGTGCGACAGGTTGCTGGGCAGTCCGGTTCCCCAAAGGTGAATTTGGGCATCGACTATTTGCATCGCGTTCCTGTCCCTTCGGTTTTACGTGCGCGGGCCAAGGGCGGCATCGGCATTAAGTGCGTCAGCACGCCGATAAAGCTGCCCGCTCAGGCTGCGTTTGGTGCATGTCCGGTGCCCGGCTAGGCGGCGGAGGAGGCGGTCTAATCCGCACGCCTGTTCCGGTCGCCGGCGCTTACGGATGCGGCCCCCACGGCGCGGCCTGCAACAACTTCACCTCCTGGGTCATCACCAGCGGCCGGAATTTCACGGCAAATCCCTCGGCGAAATCGCGGTTGGCGCCCAGCGCGGCCCAATGCGCCCGCCGGTCCGCGTCATCGTCGAATTTCCACAGATGAACCAGTTGGTTGATCGTGCCGGTGTCGCCCTGGAAATATCCGACCAGTTTCTTGTCCTGCCCGCCCGCGATCATCGCCGGAAACCCGATTTCCTGGTACAGCCGCGTCGCTTCCGCCATCTTGCCCACATACAGCGTGTAGGTTCTGAGTTCATACAAGGCCATGTTGCGTTCCTCCGTTACAGCGATCGCACGCTAACCCAGATACGCCGCCCACGCACACAGGCCGGCCGGCGATCTTGTCATCGCCAGGCAACCCGCGCATGAATTGGCGTCGGAGACGACCCGAGGCACGTCCGGACAAAGGCCCAATACGAATGGATTTTCTCGCCGCCGCGGCAGCCCTGACCGGCCCCGCGAATGTTCTGTCCGCGCCGGACGACATCGCGCCGTACGCTGTCGATTGGCGCGGTGCCTGCCACGGCAACCCCATCGCCGTACTCCGCCCCGGTACCACGCAACAGGTCGCCGCCCTGGTCGGACTGTGTGCCGCCGAACACATCGCCATCGTCCCGGCCGGCGGGCGCACCGGCCTGGCGGGCGGCGCCGTCCCCACTGCCAACGGCCCGCCCGCCGTCGTATTGTCGCTGGAACGCCTCAACCGAATTCGCGCTGTCGATCCGCTCGATTTCTCCATCGTGGCGGAGGCCGGTTGCGTCGTGCAAACCGTCCAGCAGGCCGCCGCCGCCGCCGGCCGACTGTTTCCCATTCAATGGGGCGCCCAGGGCACGGCCCAGATCGGCGGTATGCTGTCCACCAACGCCGGCGGCATCCGCACCCTGCGCTGGGGTAACGCCCGCGACCTGGTGCTCGGCCTGGAAGTCGTGCTGCCCGACGGCCGCGTGCTGGACGACCTTCGCCGCGTGCGCAAGGACAACAGCGGCTACGCGCTGCGCCACCTGTTCATCGGCGCGGAGGGCACGCTCGGCATTATCACCGCCGCCGCCATGCGCCTGCAACCGGCGCTGAAACGGGTCGAAACCGCCTTCGTCGCGGTGCCCAGCCCCGATGCCGCCCTGGCCCTATTCGCCCGCGTCATGGAAAGCGGCGCCGAGGTCATCGCTTTCGAACTATGCGGCCGGTACTGCATGGACGTCACCGCTCGCCACGGCGTGGGCATCCGTATGCCGCTGCCGCTGGTTCATCCGTGGTACGTGATGCTGGAATTATCCGCCGCACATGAAAGCGTGCCGCTGCGGGCGATCATGGAAACGGTGCTGGCCAGCGCCATGGACGCCGGGGACGTGCGAGACGCCGCCATCGCCGAATCAGAGGCGCAGCGGGCCGCGATCTGGAAAATTCGCGAGGATTACCCCGAATGCGGGCGCAAGGAGGGACCGTCGGTGACCACCGATACCGCCGTGCCGGTGTCGGCCGTACCCGAATTTTTGCGGCAGGTGGAACAGGCGTTCGCGGCGCGCTGGCCCGAGGGCCGCATGGCCGCCATCGGCCACGCCGGGGACGGCAACATCCATGTCAGCCTGCAAGCCCCCGAGGGCGTCGGTCGCGCCGCGTGGCTGGACCGGGCGGCGGACGCCGAACCGCTGGTCAATGCCATCGCGGTGTCGCTGGGCGGCAGTTTCTCGGCCGAACACGGCATTGGCCAATCCAAGCGCCACGCGATGGCCACCCATAAGGATACGGTGGCGCTGGACACGATGCGACGGGTGAAATCCGCCCTGGATCCGGACAACCGGATGAACCCCGGCAAGGTGCTGCCATAGGCGTTGGCTGGAGGCATCAGGTCCGGTATCTTCGTCATCGAACCGATCCATCGCGCTGACCGGTCTCCGCTGGAGTCTGGGTAGCGCCGGTGACCCGGCGCGTCGGCAAACGCTTCCCCCCGGTCCCCCCGATCGCGGCAACCGCTCGTTGTAACACCCACGGTCCCGCGCTAAGTACCCGGCCAAGCAGCGCAGGCTACCGTATATGACCCCAGGCATCGTCATCTTCCCCGGAATCAACCGCGAACGCGACATGGCGATCGCGCTGGAGGCGTCGTTCGGCGCCAAACCCCGCATGGTCTGGCACAAAGACACCGACCTGTCCGGCATCGACCTGATCGTCATCCCCGGCGGCTTCTCGTTCGGCGATTATCTCCGCTGCGGCGCGATGGCTGCCCATTCGCCCATCATGCGCGCGGTTAAGGCGCATGCCGATCGGGGCGGCTACGTCCTGGGCGTCTGCAACGGCTTCCAGATCCTGACCGAGGCCGGCATTCTGCCCGGCGCCCTGCTGCGCAACGCGTCGTTGCGATTTCTGTCGATGGAATGCCACCTGCGCGTGGAGCGTGGCGACACCGCCTTCACCCGCCACTACCACGCCGGCCAGACCTTCCGAGCCATCATGGCGCACGGCGACGGCAACTATTTCGCCGACGATGCCACGCTGGACCGGCTGGAGGGCGAAAACCTCGTTGCCCTGCGCTATGCCGGCAAATCCGGCGCGATAACCCCCGAAACCAACCGCAACGGCAGCGCCCGGTCCATCGCCGGCATCCTGAGCCCCAATCTGCGCGTCCTCGGCCTGATGCCGCACCCGGAGGACTTGGTGGACCCACTGATGGGCGGCATCGAAGGAAAGCCGCTGTTCGACGCGCTCGCCGCGGCGTAAAGCCTTCTGCATGAACCAAAACGTCAACGAATCGCTCGCCCAAAGCTTCGGGCTCAGCGCCGAGGAATACGGCCGCGTCCTCGCCATCATGGGCCGCACCCCCAGCTTCACCGAACTGGGCGTCTTCAGCGTGATGTGGTCGGAGCATTGCAGCTATAAATCCAGCCGCGTCTGGCTGAAGCAACTGTCCACCAAAGCCCCCTGGGTGATTCACGGCCCCGGCGAGAATGCCGGCGTTGTCGATATCGGCGACGGCCTGGCCGCCGTGTTTAAGATGGAAAGCCACAACCACCCCAGCTTCATCGAACCCTACCAGGGCGCGGCGACCGGAGTGGGCGGCATCCTGCGCGATGTCTTCACCATGGGCGCTCGCCCCATCGCCAACCTGAACGCCCTGCGGTTCGGACGCCCGGAAAACCCCCGCACCAAACGCATCGTCGATGGCGTGGTGCGCGGCATCGGCGGATACGGCAATTGCGTCGGCGTCCCCACGGTCGGCGGCGAGGTAAATTTCCATCCGTCGTACGATGGCAACCCGCTGGTCAACGCGATGACCGTCGGCATTGCCCGGAAAGATAAAATCTTCCTGTCCGCCGCCGCCGGGATCGGCAACCCGGTCGTCTATGTCGGCTCCAAAACCGGCCGCGACGGCATCCATGGCGCGACCATGGCGTCCACGGAATTCTCGGCTGACTCGGAAGACAAGCGCCCGACCGTGCAGGTGGGCGATCCGTTCACCGAAAAGCTGCTGATCGAGGCCTGCCTGGAACTGATGGCCACCGACGCCATCGTCGCCATTCAGGACATGGGCGCGGCGGGCCTGACCAGCTCCGCCGTCGAAATGGCGGGCAAGGGCAATGTCGGCATCGAACTGGATCTGGACCACGTGCCCGCGCGCGAAACCGGCATGACGGCCTATGAGTTCATGCTGTCGGAAAGCCAGGAACGCATGCTGATGGTGCTGCGCCCGGATCGCGAGCAGCTCGCCCGCGACATTTTTGCCAAATGGGACCTGGATTTCGCCATCGTTGGCCGCATCACCAATACCGGCCGCATTGTCGTCCGTCACCACGGCATCGTGGAAGCCGACATCCCGCTCGGCCCCCTGAACGATCAGGCGCCGCTTTACACCCGCCCGACCGTCGATACGCGAAAGCAGGAGAAACTGAATCCCGCCCGCATAGAAGACCGGTACGGGCTGACCCGAGCACTGGAGAAGCTGGTGGCCTGCCCTGATTTGTGTTCACGGGCGTGGATTTGGGACCAGTACGACAGCACCGTCGGCGGCCAGACGATCAAGCGGCCCGGTGCGGCCGACGCCGCCGTGGTAAAGCTGGAGGGTTTGAAACGGGCTTTGGCTCTGACCACCGACTGCACGCCGCGCTATTGCCTGGCCGATCCGGAAGCCGGCGGCGCCCAGGCCGTCGCCGAAGCCTGGCGCAACCTGACCGCCGTGGGCGCCCGCCCGCTGGCCATTACCGACAACATGAACTTCGGCAACCCGGAAAAGCCGGAAATCATGGGCCAGTTCGCCGCGTGCATTCGCGGCATGGCGGCGGCATGCGAGGCGCTGGATTTCCCGGTCGTGTCCGGGAATGTCAGTCTTTACAATGAAACCGAGGGCAAGGCGATCTTGCCGACCCCCGCCATCGGCGGCCTTGGGGTGCTGGACGACGCCGCGCGGGCCGTCGGTCTCGGACTTCCGCCCTGGCTCGACATTGTGCTGATCGGTGCCACTACCGGATGGCTCGGGCAATCGATCTGGCTGCGCGAGATTGCCGGCCGCGAAGACGGTGCCCCCCCGCCGGTCGATCTGGCGGCGGAAAAAGCCAACGGCGACTTCGTCCGCACCCATATCCTGAACGGCACGATCCGAGCCTGCCACGATGTGTCCGACGGCGGAATCCTGGTCGCGGTGGCGGAAATGGCGATGGCCAGCGGCACCGGCGCCCGCCTGTCGGCGCACCCGCGCGACATCCCCGGCCACGCCTTCTGGTTCGGCGAGGATCAGGCCCGCTATCTGGTGGCGGTGCCGGACCACGCCGGTTTCACCCGCATCGCCGAAGCCGCCGGGATCCCTGTCCTGCGCCTCGGCACGTCTGGCGGGCAGGATTTGACACTGCCGGACGGCGGATCGATACCCATCGCCGCATTACGTACGGCTCACGAGCGATTCTTTCCATCCTGGATGGACGAACACCCCGGCAAATCGCGGCCCATGGAAGGACAAACCGATGGCAATGGCAGCCAATGAGATCGAGGCTCTGATCAAGGCAGCCTTGCCCGACGCGCGTATCACGGTGGAAGACCTGGCCGGCGACGGCGATCACTACGCCGCCAGCGTGGTGAGCGAGACGTTCCGGGGCATTTCGCGCGTCAAGCAGCACCAGATTGTCTATGCCGCGCTGCGCGGCCGCATGGGTGGCGAACTCCACGCCCTTGCATTACAGACTTCGACACCCGAATAATCAGGTCAGACACAACCGCTCAGCAGGAGTTTACCAGCATGGCCGACGCGATCTCCCAGCGTATTCAAAACGACATCTCCCGGAACGACGTCATGCTGTATATGAAGGGCACCCCGCTGTTCCCGCAATGCGGGTTTTCCGCGCGGGTTATCCAGATCCTGACCCATATGGGCGTTCCGTTCCAATCCGCGAACGTGCTGGAAGAACCGGAATTACGCGAAGGCATCAAGGCGTTCTCCCAGTGGCCGACCGTGCCGCAACTGTATGTAAAGGGCGAATTCGTCGGCGGCTGCGACATCGTGACCGAGATGTACCAGGACGGCGAACTGGAAACGCTGATGAAGCAGCACGGCGTCCCCGTTAAGGCGTAGCCGACAGAAATGCGCGCCGGGGATGCTGGCTTCCCCGGCGCGAGCAGGATGATATCGCCCCGTCTTGGACCGGTATCGGTTCCGGCCGGACGGTATCACACCCCGGAAAACCAGTCGTATCCCTGATTTTCCCAATAGCCGCCGGTAAAGGTGTTCGTCACCTCGATCGACCGCACGTTTTTCGCGCTCTTGAACCCCAGCTTGACCGGGATGCGCAGCCGCAGCGGTGCGCCCCATTCCGGTGTCAACGGTTGTTGCCCAAAATCCAGGGCCAGGATCGTCTGCGGATGCAGCGCGCTCGCCATATCGATGCTGGTCGAATAATCGTCGAAGCAGGTAAATGCGACGTAACGGGCGCGCAGGTCGGCCCCGGCGCGGCGCAGGAACGCGGCCAGCGGAACCCCGCTCCACTGACCGATCTGGCTCCAGCCTTCGATGCAGATATGCCGGGTGATCTGTCCTTCTTGCGGCAGAGTGCGCAGGCGATCGACGGTCCAGGGGGTTTTGTCCGCCACCAGACCGGCGACGTCCAGCCGCCAGTCCACCGCATCGACGGAACGGACCTGCCATTCGGGATAATAGGCGTTGAACCGGAACGGAGTCGTCACGGCGCTGACGGGATAGGTTTCGGCCATGCGCGACGGGTTGAACAGCGCGGCTTGCACCCGGTCGTTGAAGCGCAGCATCGCCCACAACGCCGCATCGACGCCCGAATGCGTGCTGAGATCGCACCCCGTGAGCAACGCCAGTCCACCGAGGGAGAGTCCGCCGCGCAGCAGGCCGCGGCGGCGCAGCCGGTTCAGATCGGGCGCGATATCCGCCGCGCTGACAACAGGCTTTCGAATCATGACGGTGTCTCCGGGTCTGCTGGCACGCCCGCGACCATCGATACCAGCGTGCGCGGATAGATGGCCACCAGCGCCACGTGGACGATCGCGAACGCGGCGATCAGCCCCATCATGGTCAGGTGAATGCCCCTGGCGACCGGGTAGCCGCCGAACAGGGCGGTCAGCGAGCCGAATTGCACCGGTTTCCAGATCGATAGCCCGGTCGCCACCGCCAGCATCAGGATGACGATGACCCCGCCGTACAGCAGGCGCTGCACCGCGTTATAGTGCCCAAGCCGGTGCGGCAGCCGAAAGCGCAGCGCCCGGCCGAGGTCGGCCCCGACCGCTGCCGGCGTGGGCGGCCGCAGATCGCGGCGAAAATGTCCCGAGACGATGCCGTACATCAGGTATGCGATGCCATCGGCGAACAACAGCCACATGGCGCCGATGTGCCACGCAATGGCACCCGCCAGCCAGCCGCCCAGCGTCATCCAGGCTGGAAACTGAAATGGCAGGCTGGGAGACGCGTTGTAGATCTCCCAGCCGCTGAGCATCATGCAGCCGATCGCATAAACGCCGATCCAGTGCATGATGCGAACCGGCAGCGGATGCGCCGCCGCGCGGGATTGTTCCAAATGCGCCTCCCCCCGATTGCAGCCTTCTCAGCCGTCCTTAATATAGTGGTTGGCGGAAGTCCGCCAATCAGGAGGAATACCAGAATGAAGCGACTTCTCGCGTTGACCATCGCGGCGACCGCCGCGCTGACGGCCGGCGCTTTCGCCGCACCCGAACACCAGCGGCTGCGCGGCACCGTTACGGCGGTGTCGGGCGACAGCATGACCCTGCACACCACTGCCGGCGACGATATCCCTGTCGTGTTAGGAAAGGATACGAAATACATCAAGGTCGAAAAATCCAGCCTCGATAAGATCGAGAAGGACAGCTATATCGGCACCGCGACCAAGGAAGTCGGGTCCATGATGGTGGCGCTGGAAGTCGTTATCTTTCCGCCCGAAATGCGGGGTACCGGCGACGGGAACTATCCGTGGGACAAAATCCCCGACACCACCCAAACCGGCGGCAAGGCGACCAATAGCGCGATGACGAACGGCAACGTGGCCGCCGTGGCTGGCGCATCGGGTACACCGACCGTGAACAGCGCCATGACCAACGGCAACGTGGCCACCGCCACCGACGGGAAGGGGACCAAGACCCTGACGGTTGCGTATAAGGGCGGCGAGAAGACGATCGTCGTGCCGCCGACGGCCCCGATCGTGATGTTTGTGCCAGCGACGATGGCCGCCGTAACCAAGGGCACCACCGTGTTCATTATCGCCACCAAGGACGAGGGCAAAGTCACGGCGAACGCCGTCGTCGCCGGATCGAACGGCGTCAATCCGCCGATGTGAAGCCAACGGCGGCGGGGCACCCGTCCCGCCGCCGGACAGGAGCGCCCATGACGACATCCTTGCCCTCCGAACCGTTCGGTGCGCTGACTGACGGGCGCCAGGCGACGCTGTTCACGCTGGAGAACGATCGCCTGCGTGTCCGGATCACCGATTTCGGCGGCCGCATGGTCAGTATCGAGTCCCCTGACCGGACCGGCCGTCGCGACCACGTTCTGCTGGGTTTCGGTTCGGTCGCCGCCTATGCGGACCATGGCGGTTCGTTCGGCACCCTGCTGGGCCGTTATGCCAACCGGATCGGCGGTGCCAGCTTCGTGCTGGACGGCCAGACCTATGGGCTTTCCAGGAATGAGGGAACCGCCACGCTGCATGGCGGCGCCATAGCATTCAGCAAGATGATATGGACGGTGGTGGCGGCGGAAGCCAAACCGGCTCCCCGGCTGGTTCTGGCCCATGTCAGTCCGGATGGCGATCAAGGCTTTCCGGGCGAGGTAACCGTCCGGGCAACCTACGAACTCGATGCGGATACGCTATCTCTGACGTTCGAGGCGACTACCAGCAAACCGACCGTCATCAATCTCAGTGCCCATCCGTATTTCAACCTTGGCGGCCCGGACCACGGCGATGTGCTGGGTCATGAGGTCACCATTCGCGCGGACGCTTACCTGCCGACCGATATGGCACAAATTCCCACTGGCGAAAAACGCCCCGTCGCCGGCACGCCGTTCGATTTCAGAACGCCGATGCGCCTGGGCGGCCGGATCAGGCAATCCGACCCGCAATTGTTTCATGGGCTGGGCTACGATCACTGTTTCGTGCTGGATGCCGCTGGGCCGGCGCCCGCTGTCATGGTGCGCGATCCGGTCAGCGGGCGGGTGCTGGAAATCCATACCGACCAGCCGGGAATTCAGGTTTACACCGGGAACAAACTCATCGGCGCATTCGCCGGACACGGCGGCGTCGTCTATCGCCAGTCCGATGGCCTGGCGCTGGAGGCGCAGGATTTTCCCGATGCGCCGCACCACCCGGATTTTCCGCCGACGACGCTTCGTCCGGGGGAGACCTATCGCCGGTTTATCCGCTACCGCTTCACCGCCGCATAGCCGATCGGCAACCGCCGGGCGGTTCGGCACCTGGGCGGCACCCTACGTCCAGGTATCTCCGGTCCAGCCATGCTCGTCGTAATCGGCCATGCATCGATCGACCAGGGCTTCCATCTTCGCCATGTCGCCGCCCTTTTCCGCCCCGGTCAGTGTTTGGGCCCGGATATCTTCCCAGCCGCCGGCGTAGTTCCGCTCATAGAGTTCATGGCGGCCGCCGAATTCGGTGCCGACGCACTCCCACAACAGTTTCATGATTTTGATCCGCTCCTTGTATTCGATCCCGTGCGAACCGCGGACATATTGTTTTAGATAACCATCGATCTCGGGGTTGGCGAAGTCTTTCACCGAGGATGGCAGGTAAATCAGGCCGGAGGTGACGGTTCGCTCGATAATGTCCTTGATGCGCGGATAGGCATCCGGGGCGAACACGCGATACGCCTGCCCCGCCTTCAGGTCCGGCAGCACCGCATCTCCGTTCCACTTGCTGGGGTTATGCGCCATGGCGTTCGACAGCGACCAGAACAGGTTGCGCCAGGCAACCGCTTCCCCCAGCAGTACCTGATTGCCGCGTGCGTCGTCCCCGCCGGTGCACCGCAGGGCTTTGGCCAGCAGACCGACGATGAAGTCGAGCTTGACCGCGAACCGGGTGCAGCCCTGGAACTGAAAGCCGTTGGTAAAGCCGGATCGCGGGTAGAAGCTTAAAACACGGGCGGGATCGCGATAGATGAAGACGTCTTCCCAGGGGATAAAGACGTTATCCAGAATGAAAATCGCGTCGTTTTCATCGAAACGGGACGATAATGGATAGTCGAACGGACTGTTGTGCCGGGCGGCCTGTTCGTATGACGTGCGGCAGATCAGTTTCAGGCCGGGTGCGTCGATCGGCACCAGGAACATCAGCGACATATCGAGGTCCTCGGTCGCGGTTTTCGAGGACTGGCCCATGAAATTATAATGGGTGATCGCCGCCGATGTCGCGACGACCTTGGCGCCGGAGACGACGATGCCGCCATCGACTTCCTTTTGTACGCAAACGAACACGTCCTTGCTTGCTTCGGCCGGTTTGTGCCGGTCAACCGGCGGGTTGACGATCGCATGGTTCATGAACGGAACGGTTTCCTGCGCGCGCTTGTACCAGGCGCGGGCGTTACCGGCGTACGGTCCATAGTATTCGGCATTGGCGCCCAAGGTATTCGTGTACGCCGCCTTGTAATCCGGGGTGCGGCCCATCCAGCCGTAGGACAGCCGGGACCATTCGGCGATCGCGCCTTGCGCGCCGATCAGGTCTTCGCGCGATCGTTGCACACGAAAATATTTGTGGGTATAGCCGCCCGATCCGGTATCTGTCGGGCATGTCAGGATATCGTGCTGCTTCGGGTCGTGCAGCGCGTCGTACAGCCGGGCTATCGACCGGACGGAGTTACGGAACGCCGGATGGGTCGTGACATCGGCGACACGTTCGCCATCGATATAAACCGAGCGGCCGTCGCGGAGGCTTTGGATGTATTCGGCACCGGTATAGGGCCGGCGTTTGTCGGCGATGACGTCTTCGGGACGCATGCGGTCTGTCTCCCTGAATAATTGCCGGCATCCTAACCGAGGCTGCCGCCCTGGCGCCATCCCGGTATTGCGTCCTGGGAGGAACAAGCGCGGCCGCATCGTCAGGCGGCGTCGCCGGTGCGGTTCTCCTGGGTCAGGACACCACCCGCCAGCCAGGCCGCCCAGTGACCCGAACCAGCGGCCCAACCAATATCAGCGCCGCTCCGCCCATAACCGCCATCGCGAGAAAAGCCGCATTGCCATAGTGTGCATACAGCCAGCCGGACGCCAGCATCGTCAGACCCGATGGCGCCCCATAACCCAGCGCCGCATGCAACGCCTGCGCGGTCGCCGCGCGTCCAGGGGGCACGAAGCGGCTCAGCACCAGCATCGCCGACAGGTGCTGCATGGCAAAGGTCGCGCCGTGCAGCAATTGCACCGCGACCAGCACCGGCAGCGGTGGTCCGGCTGCCATGATCGCCCACCGCACGACCGACGCGCTGGCGGCGCACGCGGTCAATCCCGCCGGGCCCAGCCATTCGGTCAGCCGGCGGCCGCGCGCGAACAGCAGGATTTCGGCGACGATTCCCTCGGCGATCAACAGGCCGATCATGGTGTCGCTTAACCCCTGCGACCGCCAGGCCAAGGCGGCAAAGCCATAATATGCCGCATGCGCTCCCTGGATCAGTGCGGTGCACCCCACCGCCAGTCGGAAGGCCGGAATGCGGAGCAGCGCCAATCCGCCAAAAGCGCCCGGCGCGGGCGGCGGTGCGGCGGCCTCGGGCAAGAACACCCCAAGGATGGCGGATGCACCATACCCCGCTGCCTGCAACCACGGCACCAGCCACGATCCAACCCGGCTGAGCAGCCAGCCCGCCATGGCCGTCGCCGCCATGAACGCCGCGGAGCCCACCGCGCGAACCGAACCGTATGCGATCCGTCCCTCCCCCGCCAATGCCAGCGCCAGCGAATCGGCCAGCGGACCGATCGCGCTGGACGCGATCCCCTGGCCGGCCGCGATCGACAGCAGCGGCAGAAATCCGGTCGCCGCGACATAGGATAATCCAAGGCCGGACGCGACGAGCGCCGCGAACACCAAAACCGGACGACGCCGGCCGATCCGGTCGGCGGCGGTTCCCCATCCAGGCCCTGCCAGAACCCGTAACAGCGCCGCCGCGCCCAGCACCTGTCCGATTGACGACGCAGACAAGCCGCGATCGGCGAACCATAGCGGCATGAACGCGTTGATCGCATTGGCGGCGAAGTAGGCGCCCAGAAACGCGGCGACGCGCGCGGCCGCCGTCACGGCCGGATCAGCCGGCCCGTTGCAGCGTGGCCACGTCGCGTACCTTGCGCGCCATCGCGGCGATTCCATTGCCACGGTTGGTCGATAGCGCCTCCAGCAGACCCAGGTCCTTCAGGAAAACCGGATCGGTCGCCAGGATTTCGTCAGGCGAACGACCAGAATAAACCCGCAGCAGCAGCGCGACCAGGCCACTGACGATGGCGGCATCGGACTGGCCGGCGAAATACAGCTTTCCGTCGCGGGGGACGGCCTCCATCCAGACGCGGCTTTGGCAACCCGGCACGCGATGCGCGTCGTTTGCCCAGTCATCGGGGAATGGCGGCAGTTTGCGGCCCATGCCGATGATGAACTCGTATCGCTCCATCCAGTCGTCGAACAACGACAGATCGTCGCCGATCGCGGCGATCGCGGCCGCGGCGGTGGGTTCTTCTGGATGGACGAAAGGATCGGTCATATCGGGGATGTGCTGGCGCCAGCGGCCTGCGTCAAGGCGGCCTCAGCCCTCTGGCGCGGTATGCAGCCGCACCCAGGCGGTGAATTCGCCGTCCGGCAGTTCCCCGGCCGCCATGGCGAGCATCGTCACCACCGCCTCGGCATCGCCCACCGTGAACACGCAGCCGTTCAGGCGCAGGAACAGTTCCAGCGCGACAAAAGCGGTGCGCTTGTTGCCGTCGATAAACGGATGGTTTTGGGCGATCCCCAGCGCATAAACCGCCGCCAGTTCCGCCACATCCGGTTCCCCATATCCCGCTCGGTTCAGCGGCCGGGCGAGCGCGCTGTCGAGAAGGCCGGGGTCACGGAGGCCGGTGGAGCCGCCGTGTTCCGCCAGTTGTTCGTCATGGATGGCAAGGACAAGCTGGTCCGATAGCCAAACGGTCACTTCGCCAGTTCGCGCAACACCGCCCGGCGTTCCTTCATCACCCGGCGCGCCACGTCCATCTGCGCGGCGAAATCCGGGTCCGCGACCGTCAGCCGCACACCATCCGGCTGATCGACGGCATAGACCGTATCGCCCTTGGCCATCCCCAGCTTCGCGAGCATTTCCCGGGGCAGGATCACGCCCACCGAGTTGCCGATCTGAGTCAGTTTCAACGCATGCATGTGTCGCCCTCCTGGCTTGCCTGCATGTAATAACAGACGTTATACGTTTTTACAATATGAACCTGCTTAAATCGCCTTTCTGTGCCAGCGGGGCGACTTTCTCCGCTACATAAGCGGCATCTACCACAAACGTCTCACCGCCGCGATCGGTGGCGGTGAAGCTGATATCTTCCAGCAGCCGCTCCAGCACCGTATGCAGGCGGCGGGCGCCGATGTTTTCCACGCGGTCGTTGATGTCGGACGCCAGATCGGCCAGCGCGTCCACCGCGTCGTCGCGAAAATCCAGCGTTACGCTTTCGGTCCCCAGCAGCGCCGCGTATTGCTTCAGCAGCGAGTGTTCCGGCTCCGTCAGGATGCGCCGCAGATCGTCGCGCGACAGCGGCTGCAATTCGACCCGGATCGGCAGCCGGCCTTGCAGTTCCGGCAGCAGGTCGGACGGCTTTGCCTGATGGAACGCGCCGGAGGCGATGAACAGGATATGGTCTGTCTTCACCAGGCCGTATTTGGTGTTGACCGTGGTGCCCTCGATCAGCGGCAGCAGGTCGCGCTGCACCCCTTCCCGGCTGACATCGCCACCGCGAAAGCCGCCTTCGGACGTGCGCGCGCACACCTTATCGATCTCATCGAGGAAGACGATGCCGTTGTTTTCGGCGTGCGCCACGGCGTCCTTGGTAAGCTGGTCGTTGTCGAGCAGATTGTCTGCTTCCTCGGCTTCCAGGACGCGGCGGGCGGCTTCCACCGTCATGCGCCGCTTCTGCTGCGGGCGGTTTCCCATGATGCCCTTCATCATTTCGGACAGGTTGATCACCTGGCCGGGCGGCATGCCGGGCATGTCGAACTGGCCGATGGGGGAGGTGCCAGGATCGGACACCGACACCTCGATCTCCTTCTGCTCGAACTCGCCGTTGCGCAGCATGCGGCGGAATTTGGAGCGTGTATCGGCGGCGGCTTCCTCACCCACCAGGGCGGAGATCAGCCGTTCCTCGGCCGCCGTTTCCGCCTTTACCTGCACGTCCTTGCGGCTGGATTCGCGCAGCATGTTCAGGCTGGCATCGACCAGATCGCGGACGATGCTGTCCACGTCGCGGCCGACATAGCCGACCTCGGTGAATTTCGTTGCCTCCACCTTCAGGAACGGCGCCTGCGCCAGCTTGGCCAGCCGGCGGGCGATTTCGGTCTTGCCGCAGCCGGTCGGGCCGATCATCAGGATGTTTTTGGGCACGACCTCCTCGCGGATGCCTTCCGGCAGTTGCTGGCGGCGCCAGCGGTTGCGCAGCGCGATGGCGACCGCGCGCTTGGCGTCGTCCTGGCCCACGATGAAGCGGTCGAGTTCCGAGACGATTTCCCTCGGCGAATAGGTGGGGACGTCCATCAGATCGACTCAATGATAATGTTGCCATTGGTATAGACGCAGATGTCGGCCGCGATCTTCATCGACCGCCGAGCGATTTCCTCGGCTGGCAAGTCGGGGACCGACATCAGCGCGCGAGCGGCGGCCAGCGCGTAGTTGCCGCCCGATCCGATGCCAATCACGCCGTCGTCTGGTTCCAGTACGTCGCCGTTGCCGGTCAGCGTGAAGCTGCGGTCCTTGTCGGCGACGGCCATTAGCGCCTCCAGCCGGCGCAGATAGCGATCGGTGCGCCAGTCCTTCGCCAGTTCCACGCACGCGCGTTCAAGCTGGTTGGGATAGCGTTCCAGCTTGCTTTCCAGCCGTTCCAGCAGGGTGAACGCATCGGCCGTGGCGCCGGCGAAACCGGAGATCACGG
Source organism: Pseudomonadota bacterium (assembly GCA_021805565.1). GTDB lineage: Bacteria > Pseudomonadota > Alphaproteobacteria > Acetobacterales > Acetobacteraceae > Rhodopila. The sequence goes on along the minus strand of JAJZFA010000040.1, from coordinate 14,239 downwards.
TGCCGCCCGCGCCGATGCGCCGGACTTTCCGAGCGTTTCCCTTGACGATGGTCTGGCCCATGCTGACCTGGCCGTCTCCGGCCATGGTGACTTTGCCATCCCGCCTGACGCACAGGATGGTGGTGCCGTGCCACCCGATCGGGTCGGCGGCGGCGGAGTTGATGTTGTGCATAACGCGGCTAATTGGCGATCCGGGACCGGTTGGGCAAGGGCCGTCGTGAAATCGGCCCGCAAGGCGCAGGCACGGGGTTTCGTCCGGCGCGCGGACGACACGCGGTCATCGGCATTTTGTTCGTTTGGGTTGCTTTTTGTTCTCATTTGGATTAGAACATCTGCTATTGAATTTGCGGCGTAATGTCGCGGAATGCAGCGGGAGGCGGACATCGATAGCATCGAGCTATTCGGCGGCGGTGGCGGCCTCGGGCTCGGTCTGGCGCGCGCCGGCTTTCGATCCGTGGCGTTTCTGGAATGGGACGACGATGCCGTCGAGACGGTTCGTCACAACCGCGGTAACGGTGTCGAACATATCGCGGACTGGCGCATCTTGCATCAGGATGCACGCAAGGCGTCGTGGACACCTTACATAGGTTCGCTTGCACTCGTCTGCGGCGGTCCTCCGTGCCAGCCGTTCGGTATCGGCGGGAAACAAGCCGGCCATGCGGATATCCGGGATATGTGGCCAGAGGCGATTCGCGCCGTATGCGAATCGTTGCCAGAGGCATTTCTGTTCGAGAACGTCCGCAATCTCGCGGGGCCAAAATTCCGGCCCTACCTGGAATGGATCGAGTGCAGCCTGAGGCACGTGCTGGCCGGTGGCCGGTCCGGCGAAAGCCATCTCCAGCATCTTGGCAGGCTCAAGGCCAACCCGCCCCCCATCGATTATCGGACCTCGGTCAGCGTCGTAAACGCCGCGGATTTTGGGGCACCGCAGGAACGCCGCCGCATTCTTGTGGTAGGAATCCGAGCGGATCTGAGACAGGATCCTGGCCATCCAGAACCGACGCATACCAAGGATCGGCTGCTTTGGGACCAGTGGGTATCGGGGGATTACTGGACACGTCACGGTTTAGCGAAACCCAGCGATCCGGCGATCCCGAAGCCGCACGCGGGTGCGGTTCGGCGCCTGCGCGCGTGCCTCGTTCCGCCACCGGGCAAGCCGTGGGTGACCTTGCGCGATGCGATCGCGGACCTGGGCACACCGAACGGACGGAATTTCCATTCGCTACAGAACGGGGCCACGATTTATCCGGGTCACACGGGTTCGCCGCTGGACTGGCCGGCCAAGGCGCTGAAAGCCGGGGACCACGGCGTACCCGGGGGCGAGAACATGATCCGGTTCGCCGACGGTTCGGTTCGCTATTTTACCCTCCGCGAATCCGCTCGGCTGGTGGGGCTTCCCGACTCCTATACATTCCCGCGATCATGGACCGAGAGTATGCGTGCGTTGGGCAATGCGGTTCCGGCGCAGCTAGCGGAGGCGGCGGGGAAATGGCTCCGGGAAAGACTGACACAGGCCAACGGGGCGAATTCCCCGGCGACGACGAAGCACCAGACGAACGGGAAACGGGCAGCATAGACAGGTATGGCCCCGAGGACACCGTTGTGGTGCCGGCTGTCGATTCCGTTTCCGCTCGCCGTCCAGGGTACGGCGAATACGAGATCGATATCGAGGATGTTCTTCGTCAGACATTGCCTGCTGCCTTCGACAAAGTCGGCGCCGCACCGTTGACCGAGAACGCCATCGAGGAAATCCCGATTGGCGCAAAAGGTGCTTACCTGCTTTATCATGCGGGACGTGTGGTCTATGCCGGGAAAACCGATACGCGGCACGGCTTCCGGGAACGCCTTCGTCGGCATTCCAGATCGATCCAGCATAGAATGGACCTCGACCCGGGACGAATGACTTTCAAGTCCCTCAGAATCATGGTTTTCTCCGCGTTCGACGTCGAATCCATCCTGATCGCCGAAATGCGCCGCATGGATAAAGCGAACCTGGCCTGGAACGATTCGGGTTTCGGTTCTAATGACCCTGGCCGCAAGCGCGACAATGGCGAACCGGCGGATTTCGACCGCCGGTACCCGATAAACGTGGACTTACCTCTCGATCCGATGGAAGCGGGCACGACAACTGTCGGCAAGCTGCTCAAGGCCGCGAGAAGTTCGATTCCGTACATATTGCGCTACGGTCGCCTATCCGATTATGCAGACAGTCCGGTCATCATTTCCAATAAGCAACCGACGATGCGGAACATATTGATGTCTGTTACTGACATCCTTCCGCCCGATTATCAGGTCACGATGTTCCACGGACGCGTGATTTTGTACCGTGAGATTACCGGTTACGACTATGCTGTCGAAACGATACGCGGCCGGGGTTGACCGACACTCTTACAGCGGCGGCCCGCTCCGAACGGATGGCACGGGTCCGGTCCAAGGATACGAAGCCGGAAAAGTGTGTCCGGACATTCCTGCACGGCGCCGGGTTGCGCTACCGCCTGCACCGACGCATCGCCGATACGCGGCCCGACCTGATCTTTCCGTCGCGCAAGATCGCCGTTTTTATTCACGGGTGCATGTGGCATCAACATCCGGATCCCACTTGCAAGCTGGCTCGCATCCCAAAATCGCGTCCCGAATTCTGGCGGCCCAAACTACAGGGCAACCGTGAGCGCGATGAGCGCCAGCTTGTGTCCCTGGAGACCGTGGGCTGGACCGTTCTGACCGTTTGGGAATGCCAGACCCGCGATCGCGAAATTCTGGCATTATTGGCCGATCGCATCCGGGCGATTCGGCCGCACCCGCTCGGGGGGGCGTGGCGATCCGCAAGAAACAACTGAAATGCCTGCCGAACGGTCAACGGGAAAGCGCCGTCGCTGACGCGCCGGATGAGCCGCGCGGCGGGCTGGAGACATTGCCCTGCGTCTCGGATTGCGACACCGTCGTGCGCCATCCCAGGAAGAGGCCGTCCTGAAATCGGCTGGCGGAGACCGGCGCCCTTCCCCTGATCCGGCGGACGCCGTAAGGACAAATTCAACCGCACAGGGGACCGTTACATGGCTCGTTTGCTCAAGGTCGCCGTCCAGATGGACCCGATCGAGACCGTCAATATCGACGCCGACTCTACCTTCGCGCTGATGCTGGAAGCCCAGTCGCGCGGCCACGCGCTGTGGCACTACGAAGTGCGGCATATGGCGCTGAAGGAAGGTGTGTCCCGCCCCAGCGGCGGCAAGCGGGAACAGCGCCTGTTCGCCCGCGGCCACAAGGTAAAGGTCGCGCGCCGCGATGGGGCACACTTCGAATTCGCGCCGATGGAAACCATCGACCTTGGCGGCATGGACGTGGTGCTGATGCGCCAGGACCCCCCGTTCGACATGGCCTACATCACCGCGACGCATATGCTGGAACATATCCAGCCCGGCACGCTGGTGGTGAACGATCCGGCCGCCGTACGCAACGCGCCGGAGAAGATTCTGGTCACCCATTTTCCGGACCTGATGCCGCCCACGCTGATCACCTGGGACACCGAGGCCATCAGGTCTTTCCGCGCCGAATACAAGGACATCATCGTCAAGCCGCTGTTCGGCAACGGCGGGGCTGGCGTGTTCCGCATCAAGCCCGACGATGAGAATTTGGGCGCCCTGCTGGAAATGCACTTCGCGCGATCGCGGGAGCCGTTGATGCTTCAGCGGTATGAATCCGCGGTGCGACGCGGCGACAAGCGCATTATTCTGGTCGATGGCGAACCGATGGGCGCCGTCAATCGCGTTCCCGCCGAAGGGGAGGCACGATCGAATATGCATGTCGGCGGCCGGCCGGAGAAATCCCCGCTGACGGCGCGCGATCTGGAAATTTGCAAGGCCATTGGCCCAACCTTGCGCGATCAGGGCCTGATTTTCGTCGGGATCGACGTGATCGGCGATTTTCTCACGGAGATAAACGTTACTTCCCCGACGGGATTGCAGGAAATCGCCCGTTTCGATGACGTGCATCTGGAAAAACCGATCTGGGACCGGATCGAGGCGAAGGTGGGTGCCTGAGGCTGGCGACCGGTTCGTCTGGCGAATACACGAAGGGAAAACGGCCATGAAAATCCTTCGCGCTTCCGCCCGGAAGACCAACCGGGCGCCGGAATCCAACTTCACCGGCACCGTCTTTTCGGATGAGGTGGTCGCCGGCGCCGCACCATCGCGGATGCGTGCGTCCGTCGTGTCGTTCACGCCCGGCGCGCGCACCGCGCGGCACAGCCACCCGGTGGGCCAAACGCTGTTTTGTTTGTCCGGATCGGGACGGGTGCAGCGCGAGGGCGAGCCGGTGCGGGAAATCCAGCCCGGCGATACGGCGATCATCCCGCCGGATGTGCGTCACTGGCACGGTGCCGCGCCGGACAAGCTTTTCTCGCATCTCGCGATGTCGGAGCTGACCCCGACAAGGGCGAGGGCACCGCGTGGTTCGAGCATGGCCGGCAAACTCAAACAGCACCAAGGTCTGCCCATTAAGGCGTGCATACGATGTGCCGCCAGGCGGGTCGTAACGGCGCCAGTCCTCGCCGCGATGCCCAACCGAGGATGACGCACTGGCCAGAACGGCAGGTATGCGATACTCTTAAAATGTCTTTATCCCTGGGTAGGCTTTGAAAGTGACAATTCCCGACTATCAATCCTTGATGCTGCCTGTTTTATCGGCGGCCTCGAAAGGTGAGGTGCGAATTGGCGATGTCATCGTTACGATTGGAAAGCAAGTCGAATTGACATCGGAAGATTTTGCAAAACGCCTTCCGTCGGGAAGACAGGGAACATTCGAAAACCGAGTACATTGGGCCAAGCTGTACCTCGGTAAGGCCGGCCTCATTGAAACTACCAAGCGCGGGTATTTCAGGATTTCGTCGCGAGGTCAGCAAGTCCTTGAGGCAAGTCCGGCAAGGATAGACAACATTTTTCTCAATCGATTCGATGAATTCAGGCAATTCAAGGAAAAATCTGCCGAAATAACAACTCAGGACAGCCTTCCGATAGCAGCGGTGCCTGTGGATCGGACAGAAACCCCGGATGAAATGATGCGTGTTGCACACAGGCAGATAGAGGCGTCGCTCGCTCAAGACCTTCTCGACCGTATTCGTGCCGCACCGGCCGATTTTTTTGAACGCCTGATAATCGGTCTTCTTATCAACATGGGGTATGGCGGCTCCGCCGCTCAGGCAGGCCGAGCGCTTGGCCGCAGCGGCGACGATGGCGTCGATGGGGTGATCGACCAAGATGCGCTTGGGCTGGATCGGGTCTATGTGCAGGCCAAACGGTATAAACAGGGTAACAACATCGGACCGGGCGCCATCCGGGATTTTTTCGGAAGCCTCGATCGTCACAAAGCCGCAAAAGGCCTGTTTGTAACGACATCGGCCTTTTCCCAATCCGCGAAGGAAACAGCGGAATTTCTGAGCAAACGGATCGTGCTGATCGACGGCGACCAGTTAACCATGCTCATGATTCGCCACAACGTCGGGTGCCGGATTAAGGATACGTTGCATATCAAGAACATCGACGAGGATTTTTTCGAGTAGCCCAAACCCAGCCGGCCAACGAGATAAACGCACGAGCGCGAATTGCCGCCACGGAGGGCACCGTCGATATCGTTGTTGGCACAATCGCTATTCGGCGCGCCCTAACCGCCAACCGCCACGCAGCCCTCCGGCTTGAGCACACGCCGCGCCGAAGCCGGATGTTTCGCCAGCATGACAATCGGCCGAACCGGGCGACGCACCAGTTCGCCGCCACAGTTCGGGCAACTTCCACGCAGCCGGGTTTCGGCGCAATCGGCGCAGAACGTGCATTCATACGAGCAAATCCGCGCGTCGGGACTGGCAGGCGGCAAGTCCCGATCGCAGCATTCGCAGTTGGGACGCAGCGCCAGCACCTATTCCGCCGCAACCGCCGCGTTTGTTGGTCCGGTCAGCGCGAATCCTTCATACCCGTTCGCCGCGACCGCATCGCATTTTTCCCGGTAGGTTCCCACCCCGCCAATATACGGCATGAACACGCGCGGCTTGCCCGGAATATTGGCGCCCATGTACCACGATGCCGCCGACGGGTACAACGTCGTATCGGCAACCTCATTGACATGCCGAACCCAGCCATCCTCGGCTGGCAAGGTCGCCTCGATGCAGTCGAGTTGCCGCATATTCAGGTGGCTTAGACAGCCGGCGATCCAATCGACATGCTGTTCGATCGACACGATCATGTTGCTCAGCACCGACGGACTGCCAGGGCCGGTGATCATGAACATATTCGGAAACCCGGCCGTCATCAGACCCAGATACGTGCGGGGCCCGGCCTCCCACTTATCCGCCAGCGCCTCCCCGCCGCGCCCAACGATCCCCATCCGGGTCAACGCGCCGGTCATCGCATCGAATCCCGTGGCGAACACGATCGCATCGAAGGCGTATTCCTTGCCGCCGGCACGCAGGCCATCCGGCGTCAGCGCCTCGATCGGCGCGTTCCGCACGTCCACCAGATCGACGTTCGGGCGGTTGTAGGTCAGGTAATAATCCGTATCGACGCAGATCCGTTTCGTCCCGATCGGATGACTGTCCGGCGCCAGCAAGTCCGCCTTGGCCGGGTCCTTTACCATCGCCCGTATCTTGCCACGAACGAATTCGGCGGCGGTGTCGTTGGACGCCTTGTTGAAGATCAGATCGTTGAACGCCGCCATGAACGTCGTCCCGCCGCTTTCCCACCGTTGTTCATACACCGCCAGCCGTTCGGCTTCCGGTGTTTCGATGGCGGATCGATCGTTCGGGTAAGCTAGAATTCCGGTGCGGGCCATACGAGCCTCGGCGCGGCGTTCGGCGTAAGAGTCCTTCCAGGACCCGGCATAGTCGTCCGGCATCGGCCCGTTACGGGACGGAATGCTGAAGTTCGGCGTGCGCTGAAACACCGTGACATGCGCCGCCTGCGCCGCGATAACAGGGATGGACTGAATCGCGCTCGACCCCGTCCCCACCACGCCGACGCGCAGACCGGTGAAATCGACGTCTTCGTGGGGCCACTGACCGGTATGATACGTCTTGCCCGCGAAGCTGGCCAAACCAGGGAAATCCGGCATCCGAGCGGCGGACAGACAGCCGGTGGCCATGACGCAATACCGGGCGGATACGACATCGCCGCGATCGGTTCGCACCGTCCAGCGATGCGCCGTTTCATCGAAGATCGCGCTTGTCACCCGGGTTTCAAACCGCATGTCGCGGCGCAAATCCAGCCGGTCGGCGACATGATTGGCATAACGCAAAATCTCGGGTTGGCCGGCAAAAACCTCGCTCCACCGCCATTCCTGCTGCAATGCGTCGGAGAACGAATAAGAGTACTGCATGCTTTCCACATCGCAACGGGCGCCGGGATAGCGATTCCAGTACCAGGTTCCGCCCACACCGGCCGCCACATCGAAAACGATGGCCGACAGTCCAAGGCCACGCAGCCGGTGCAGCATGTACATGCCGCCGAACCCGGCCCCGACGACAACCGTGTCGATCTCGTGTGGGACAGTCCCGCGCGGGGAGGCAGCCGGTTGCGTCATGGGTATTGCTCCGCATCTGTGTTTGGACCATCCGATACCGCCGCACAGGAATTTGTCAACCAGCCGGTAGTTTTTCCGACCCGGCCGTGTTGCCAGCCGCGCCCAGACATGTGGTATAATGATACCACATCGGAAAATTGCTTGACCGGCCGGCACCATGACGCCATAAGCCGCGCTTCTGAACCACGGACACAGACAGACAAATGCTGAAGTTCACACCCTCCATCAAGCCGTCGGAGGTGACGAAGGGCTGGATCCTGATCGATGCCGAAGGCATCGTCCTCGGTCGCCTCGCGGTCATCATCGCCAATCGCCTGCGCGGCAAGCATAAGCCGCAGTTCACCCCGCATGTCGATTGCGGCGACAACGTCGTGGTGGTGAACGCCGCCAAGGTGCGCATCACCGGCAACAAGGCCGAGCAGTCGGTGTTTTACTACCACACCGGCTATCCCGGCGGGATCAAGGGCCGCACCATCCGCCAGCGGCTTGAATCCAAGCACCCCGAACGGGTTCTGGAAAAGGCTGTGGAACGCATGATCACCCGCGGCCCGTTACAGCGTAAGCAAATGAAGCATCTGTATGTTTATGGCGGCGCGGAGCACCCGCATGACGGCCAGCAGCCGCAAACGCTGGACGTCGCGGCGCTAAATCCCAAGAACAAGAGGGGCTGAGACGATGTCAGGCATTCAAACCGGCACCCTCGCCGACCTGAAGGAAGCGTTGTCGGCCCGTCAGGTTGCCGCCGAGGCCGAAGCCGAAGCGACCGGCGTGCCGATTCCGGCTCTGGTTTCCACGCAACCGAAGCGCGAACCGAAACGCGACGAACTCGGTCGTTCCTATGCCACCGGCCGGCGCAAGGAATCCACCGCCCGCGTTTGGATCAAGCCCGGCAAGGGCGAGATTATCGTCAACGGCAAGAAGGTGGTGCAGTATTTCGCCCGCCCCGTGCTGCGGATGCTGCTGACCCAGCCGTTCCTGGTGGCCGATCGCTATAATCAGTTCGATGTGTTCTGCACCGTCAGCGGCGGCGGCCTGTCCGGTCAGGCCGGTGCGGTGCGCCACGGCATCAGCCGAGCGTTGCAGTATTACGAACCGGATTTGCGCGGCATTTTGAAGGTTGCGGGCTTCCTGACGCGTGACTCGCGCGCGGTGGAACGTAAGAAATACGGTAAGGCGAAGGCCCGCCGGAGCTTCCAGTTCAGCAAGCGCTGATCGGATCGGTGGCGCGGCAAAGCGGGACACCGCGAGCTCCGGCCGCTGGCTTAACGTGCCGACGCCCGCTCCGGATCGCAGCCCATCGCGATCCGGAGCGGGCATTTGCCGTTATGGGTATTTTGGCGGATCGGGATTTAGAAAAAACGAGGTGTGGCGACCGAAAGCGGATGCCAATACATCCGATGTCTCCGCCGAAGGACGCCCCGTAAGCAAAACACACGGACAGGCCGGGCAGCGCACTTTATTGGGCACGAGCGATTCAACTCAGTGCGCTTCCGCCCGCCGCCCCACTTTACGCTTAGCAACCCCGTCGCGCCTGGCTAAAGTGTTGGCGCCAGGTCGGGTAATCCAGCGGGTTTGAATTCAGGTGGCAACTAGCCGAGCCTGAAGTAGGCAAGTGCCTTGCGTCAACCATTTTGTCTGTTAGCTGTGCCGGATAAGCAAGGCACTAGCTTTTTGTTTTCAGTGGCCTGCTGGTCCCATTGCCTTGGCGCAAGCTGCGCCAAATCAATGGGGCAGGACACTAGCCCAAACTCCCTTATTTCAGGAGAGTGCGGTGTTCATCGGTCGCAACGAAGAGCTGGCGGACCTGCGAGCCGAGTTCGCTACCGGCAAGCCTTCGCTGGACATCATGTACGGGCGAAGGCGCGGCGGAAAATCCACACTCATCCAGGAAGCCACGAAAGACCTGTCATCGCTTTATTTTCAGGCTACGCGCGGCCTGCCTTCGGACAATCCGCGGATGTCCAAGGAAGCGGCGATTGCCGCCATCGGCGATGACAACATCCTCGGCGGGATGGCGAACTGGCATTCCACGCTGCACCATCTGGCTTCGGTGGCGGACCCAGGCAACGAAGCATCGTTGGAACTGCTCGGCATCGAGCGTTGCGAAGATGTCGCCAACCCGGTCGTGCGGCGGCGTCCCGTCCTTGAACGGGCGGAATCGGCGTAACAGGGCGAGGTTTTTCTCGCCGAAGCGGGCGATGTCGGTGAAGCTCTCCGCACCGGCGAGCGTGGCCAGCAGCAACACCTCGCCGAGTGGATAGATCACCTTGGCTTGCTGGCGGGTATCGGGCAGGTCCTTGAAATGATGAAGAAAGACCGTCGCCTCGAAAATCTCGCCATCGTCCCTTGTAGAATCGTCCATCACAGTCCCCCATCTCGCGAATCGAGGACACTCATGGATTCGACACCTTAGCCGTTTGTCACGTACTCATTCACCCGATTGGCCTGTCAACCGGACCCCACTTATTGCGTTAAAATGCATGGGCCGTATCTTCGCAAAGGAAAAAGTCATGAAGATTCTCTGCATTATTGCGACGGCTCTAATGCTGTCTGCATGCGGTATGGGAGGGGGAAATGGTATGGGTGGAGGCGGAGGTCCGGGAACTGGAGGAGGTCCGGGAACGGGTGGTGGTTTTGGGCCGGGTAATGGAATGGGCGGACATAGACATTAAATCCGTGGTGATCCTCACGAATCCCCTCATTTTAGCAACCCACATCTAGCCTGAATACGGATTGATACCCTACAAGCTGTAGATTCTTTCAGTTGGGAGCGTATCGTGGGAAAAGTGGACCGGTGGCTGGGCGGTCGGCTGGACGACATTCGCGGGTTCATCGGCACACTCTACGCCGGCCAGTAGCACGCCAAGCGCGTCGATTCCTTGGCCGGGGTAACGCTGGGCGTGATGACGGGCGCCTCGCTCGCGGTCGCTGTCATCGGACAGGCGCTTGCCCAGGCGCGCGGTCTGGTCACCAGGCACGCCATCGAGCAAGTGGACCGCTTGCTCAGCAACAATGGCATCGATGTCTGGGACAGCTTCGCCCACTGGGTCCCGCACATGATCGGCGCGCGCAAGCAGATCGTCGTTGCGATCGACTGGACCGAGTTCGACCGCGACGGCCAGCCGGCGCTGGCGCTCAACATGGCCAGCCGCCACGGCCGCGCGACACCGATGTTGCGGTTGACCGCGTGGAAGGAGGAACTGACCGAGCGGCGCAACGACTTCGAGGACACCTGCCTGGCGCGGCTGAAGGCGCTGGTGCCGGCCGGATGCCAGGTCACCATCCTGGCCGACCGCGGGTTCGGCGACCACACGCTTTTGAATGACCTTGGTGACCTGGGCTTCGCCTATGCGATCCGTTTCCGCGGCAACATCCATGTCACCGACGCCGCCGGTGAGACGCGCCCGGCGACGGACTGGGTCGGCAAGGCAGGACGGGCGCGCAAGCTGCGCGGCGCTCGGCTGCTTCTGGTAAACGCCTTCGCGATCGCGCTGCCGACCCTGCTTGGCGCGGCTGGCGAGGCGCTGGGGATGGACCGGCTGCTGAAATCGAACACATCGAAGACGCGCACCCACTCGCTGTTCCGCCAGGGCTGCATGCTCTACGACCTGATCCCGCCCATGCCGGCGGGGAGGCTGGTGCCGTCGATGGCCCGCTTCGCTGCGAGCGTGGCGCAGTGCGGCTCGTTCAACGCGCTGTTCGAGGTTGTATGAAATGAGGGGATGGCTGAGCCATTCACCCGGTTGCCCTGAGGTTGCGGGCGGTACAGCTTGACCTTATCGCCGCCGAACATCATGTTCCCGCCGAATCAACAGAACCAAGAGGCCTGATGCCTAAAGAAGACATGATCGAATTCAGCGGAACGGTGATGGAGCTGCTGCCCAACGCCATGTTCCGGGTAAAACTGGACAACGAACACTCCATCCTGGCGCATACCAGCGGCAAGATGCGCAAGAACCGCATTCGCGTACTCGCCGGGGACAGGGTCAACGTGGAAATGACTCCGTACGACCTGTCCAAGGGCCGTATCACGTTCCGCTTCAAATAATGCGCGAATCCAGCGGGTGACGCCGCTTCCGCTGATCCTGGCCTCATCCAGCCCGCGACGGTCGATGCTTCTGACACAGATCGGCATCGTGCCCGACCGGATCGTGTCCCCCGAGATCGATGAAACCCCGGCCCGCGACGAATTGCCGCGCCCGTACGCCATCCGCATGGCCCGGACGAAGGCAGCGGCATGCACGATCCCCGGCCACCTGGTGCTGGCCGCCGACACCGTCGTCGCCGCCGGCCGCCGCATCTTGCCCAAGGCCGAAAGCCCTGCCCAGGTTCGCGTCTGCCTTACGCTGCTGTCGGGCCGCCGCCACCGGGTGCTTACCGCGATTGCCCTGACCGGCCCCGATGGCCGCATAACCGAACGACTGTCCGAAAGCATCGTGACCTTCAACCGGCTGACGGATGCCCAGATCGAACGCTACGCAGCACTGGGCGAAGGCGAGGGCAAGGCTGGCGGATACGCCATCAACGGCCACGCCGCCAGCTTCATCCGGGCGCTGTCCGGCAGTTACTCCGGCGTCGTGGGGCTGCCATTGTTCGAAACCGCACAGTTGCTGCGCGGCCATGGCTGGCCGGTGCCGTGACCGCCTGCATCCGCATCGCCACCAGCCCTGGCGAGGCGCGGATCGCTGTTGTGGACGGCAACCGGCTGCTGGATTTTTCGGTGTGGCATCCAGGCTCGCCGGACGGGGTGGGCGATATTCATCGCGGGCGGGTGATCGCTTCGGCGCCCGCGATGGCCGGTGCGTTCGTTGCCCTGGCCGGCGCGGAGGGGTTTTTACCCGATAGCGAGGGTGCCAGGGGACTGACCGCGGGCACCGTCCTGACCGTGCGGGTCACGCGGGCGGCGCAGGGCAATAAAGGCCCGCGCCTGAGCGCGACAGTGTCCGGGGCGCCGGCGAACGGGCCGGTTGGGCTGGTGCGGCGCGGCCCTGACCCGGTTGTCCGATTTGCCGCCCTGTATCCGAACGCGCCGGTGACGACCGACGACGACTTCATGGCGGCGGCGCTCGATCTGGGCGCGCGCGTATCTGTCGTCCGGCCGGCGTTCGGCGAAGACCTCGCGACGGCAATCGACGCCCTGTCCCGTCCGGTCGTCGAACTGCGCGGGGGGGCCAGGCTATCGGTGTGGCCAACCCCGGCGCTGGTCGCCATCGATGTGGACGCCGGCGGCGCCGTGGCCGGTGCCGGCAACGCCCATCTCCGGCACGAGGCGGTAAACCGGGCGGTCGTTCCGGAGGTGGCCGGACAGATCAGGCTTCGGAATCTGTCGGGCGGCATCGTGGTGGATCTGGCCGGGCTGTCGCCGCGTAAACGGGCCGCGCTGGGTCCGGACTTCATCGCGGCCCTGGCGAACGACCCATTGCGCCCCCGGTTCCTTGGGTTCACCGCGCTCGGTTTGGCCGAGATCGTCCGTTCCCGCATTCATCCGCCGCTGCACGAGGTGCTGGCGGGACCGCTGGCAGCGGGGATCGAAGCCCTGCGCGCGGTGATGGCCGCGTTCGCCGGAAATCCCCGCGCGTTACCCGCCGTGCGGGCGAACCCGTCGGTGGTGTCGGCGTTGCAGGCCGACACGACGGCGCTGGCCGATCTGACGCGGCGCACCGGACGAGCGGTTACGATGCGATCGGACCCATCGCTGCCGGCCGGGGCCTGGAGACTGGAGACCGGCCATGGTTAAGCCGGCACCGTCCTGCCCCATTTGCGGCCGCCTCCCTTCGGAGCGGTATGCGCCGTTCTGCACACCTCGCTGCCAGGAGGTCGATCTGGGTCGCTGGCTGACCGGCGTTTACCGGATACCGGGCCCGCCGGCGGAATTGGACGAAGACCCGCCGCCATCGCCGGAAGCGGCTTGATCCCGGAACAGGCATGGGCTAATCACCCGTTCAGGTCGTCGATCCCCGGTTCGGCGACGGCGCCCAGGTAGCTCAGTTGGTAGAGCATGCGACTGAAAATTGCAGTGTCGGTGGTTCGATTCCGCCCCTGGGCACCATTCTAACCCCCGGATATATCAGCATATTTTGGGTATTTTGAAGCTCATCGCCAACTTGGCCAGATCAGCTTCTGTGTAATTCCTGTGTAAGCGGGGCATCGGGAAGCGCGTGCCGATCGCTTTTTCGGTCGATAGCGATCGTCGAGCTTATCCATCGCTTCCGCGATATGGGAGCCGGACTGGTGGGCAGGGCAATCGCACTTCAAAACTTGGCAAGCAACTGGGTCATGTAACGGTCATCCCATCCCGCCCGCATAAACTTGCCGCGCAGGGATCCTTTGGAGGTGTCCTTCTGCATGATATTGATCGCCATGTGTCGCAGCACGGCAAGATTATGTGGTCCGTTGCCCATGCGCGTTCTGTCCTGATCCTCGTTCAGCACGACGTCCAGGCGCCAGTGCAACTGGTTCTCGACCCCCCAGTGTGAGCGGGCGACCTCATTGAATCGCTCGGGCGATAGTGCGGTGCTGAGCAGGTAATAGGCGGTCTCGGTCGTTGTCTTTGTCGTGGTTTCGCGGGTGCGGACCACTTTGCCGATGGCCCTCAGGCCGGGCCAGCGATGATCCTCCAACCAATCGATATCGCTGCAAACCGTCGCGGTACGTGTTTCGATGCGGCCGTGATCGG
>JAJZFA010000042.1 GCA_021805565.1 Pseudomonadota bacterium | reverse complement strand
GCTCGCTTTTGCGAAGCCACCGCCAATCCCACCGTGACCGCCGCCATCCATCGAAGCTCACCGCGATGCCTTCGGAGATGAGACAAAGCCTGTGCCGACCAACAGAAAATCAAAATGAGAATTGCTGACGCGCAACGGAAGCAGGGCCGTTTTTTTGCGTCGTTCATTCGCAAATGCTGATATTAGCCAGGGATGATCCGCGAGTCGCCGCCGATTGCGTCGAGCATTTGCGGCGCAATATCAATTTTCCTGTTCGAACTAAACACAAGGAGTGTCTGGAATGAAATGCATGGTGTTCGTGAAGGCGACCAAGGACAGTGAAGCCGGTGTCATGCCAACCCGTGAGTTGGTCGAATCCATGGGACAATACAATGCGGCCCTTATAGCTGCCGGCGTCATGAAGGGCGGCGGCGGCCTGAAGCCGACATCGCAGGGAAAGCGAATACGCTTCTCCGGCGTGAATCGCTCCGTCATCGATGGTCCGTTTGCGCCGACCGAGGCGCAGGTGTCGGGTTATTGGCTTTGGGAGGTCGCTTCGATGGATGAGGCCGTCGAATGGCTCAAGCGTTGTCCAAATCCGATGCTGGTGGATTCTGAAATTGAAATCCGGCCGGAATTCGAGGCCGCGGATTTCATCCAGTAACCGGCAGTAACCGGATTTGCGCGTTTACGGCGCCATTTCAAACAGGTAATCGGCGCCGGACGAAAGGAGATACCATGTCCGTAAAGAGCGAACTAAAGCCAAATCCCGACGCGGTCACACGCGGCGTCATCCCCTGTATCCAGGTGGAAGCCGCCGCCGCCGCGATAGAATTTTACAAGAATGCGTTCGGTGCCGTCGAGCGTTCGCGCATGCAGGGCCAGGACGGGAAGCTGATGAATGCCCAACTGGAAATCAACGGCGGCCTTCTTATGGTTATGGATGCGATGCCCGAACACGGTTTCCCGCACCAGCCGTCGCACAGTTTTACCATGCAGTTGATCGTTCCCGACGGGCAAGGCTGGTTCGACCGCGCTGTCGGGGCCGGTTGCAAAGTACAGACGCCATTCCAGAAAATGTTCTGGGGCGATCTGTGGGGTGGACTGATCGATCCATTCGGCATCCATTGGGGTGTCGACCAGCCAGCGGATGCCCAATAGCTGACGTAGCCGGCGCCGCGCAACTCGGGACACTTTTGTGCGCCAGGGTCGCGTCCAAACTGGATTTCGGCATTAAGCACGGTACAGCTGGAATGATCGAATTCGCACACGTCATCCGGGATCGCCTCCTATTGCGCCGGTCCTGAGCCAGAAACAGGTAATGTTCGCGGAGATCGGGCGATAGGCCCGGACGCCGGATCGGCCGCCGGACACGCAACGCCCGATCCGCCGCGTTCGTGCTTTGCTCCCGCCCGGTTCGGCGTGATACCGTGCCCCCATGGGATACTGGGGCAAGATCATCGGCGGCACCGCGGGCTTTTTCGTCGGCGGACCCTATGGTGCGGTGATCGGCGCCGCGTTGGGCCACGCCGCCGATTCCGGCGGGACCGACAGCTTGCGCCGCCCGTTCATGCCCGGCACCACCTTCAATCCGGCCCGTATGCCCGGCCAGCGCGAAGAAGTCTTCGCCATCGCCGTCACCGTGCTGGCGGCAAAGCTGTGCAAATGCGATGGGCCGGTCAAGCGCGCCGAGATCGACGCGTTCAAACAAAATTTCCGTATTCCGCCGGAATCCGCCGCCGGCATCGGCCGGCTGTTCGACCAGGCCCGCGACAGCAATGACCCGTTCGAGCCTTATGCGGCGCAACTCTCGACAGCGTTCGCCGACAATCGCGGCATGCTGGAACAGGTCTTGGTCTCACTGTTCAAAATCGCCCGCTCGGATGGCCCGCTGAACGCCCGCGAACAGCAATTCCTGCGCCGCGTCCACCGTGGCATGGCGCTGGACCAGGTGTCGTGGGATGTCGCGTCCGGGCAAAGCATGCGCGCCCCCGTACCGGCCGACGACGACGATCCGTATCTCGCGCTCGGTGTCTCGCGATCCGCCAGCCCCGAAGAACTGCATACAACGTGGAAACGCCTGATGCGGGAAAATCACCCCGACAGCCTGGCATCCCGCGGCGTCCCCGCCGACTTCATCGCCCGCGCCGGCGACAAAGTCGCCCGCATCAACGCGGCGTGGGACCGCATCAAGCGGGAGCGCGGTCTGTGAAGAACCGGGCCTTGCCTTCGTGGCTGCGGGAAGTGCCGCCCGTCGTGTCCACCCGCCCCGCGCTGCCGGTGATGGACCTGCCCAGCCCGAACCATGACGAGCGGCACAGCGCGGTCGATATGCTGATCTTGCACTATACCGGCATGAAAACCGCTCAGGCGGCGCTTGACCGGCTGCGCGATCCGGCCGCCGCCGTGTCGTCGCATTACGTCGTGGACGAAGATGGCACGGTGTTTCAACTGGTGCCGGAAGACCGCCGCGCGTGGCACGCCGGGGTGTCGCACTGGCGCGGGCACGCGGCGCTGAACGCGCGCTCCGTCGGGATCGAAATCGTCAATCCCGGCCATGAATGGGGCTACCGGGATTTCCCGGTCCTGCAACTTGCCGCCGTTTGCGATCTGTGCCTGCTGGTTTCGGCGCGGCACGCCATTCCGGCGCGGAATGTCGTGGCGCACAGCGACGTGGCACCCGACCGGAAAGAAGACCCCGGCGAGCGCTTCGATTGGCGCGCCCTGGCGGATAACGGGGTAGGGCTGTGGCCGGCGGATTCGCCCGATCTGGGCACCACCGGCGCGATCCGCGATGCGGCCACGCTGCGCCCGGTGCGGGCCGCACTGGCGGATATCGGCTATCGCGTGGCGCCCGAGGGGGCGCTGGACCCGGCCTTGTCCACCGTATTGCGGGCATTCCAGCGGCACTGGCGGCCGGAGGCTATTACCGGTCAGGCCGATGACGGGACCCTGGTGCGCCTGCTAGGCGTGCAGAGGGCGATACGCGATGGTTGACGCCAGACGGATGGGGGGGTATTCCGCCGCCTCCTGATCGATGGCGACGTAGCTCAGCGGTAGAGCAGGAGAATCATAATCTCTTGGTCGGCGGTTCAAATCCGTCCGTCGCTACCATCGAATCAAGGGGTTAGCGGGAACCCCGGCGCGTGTTAGTCACTTCTGCTCTCTTGCGTTAGTCACTCGGCGTTCCCGGAGCGTTCCTTTCCATGAAAGATCGTCATAGTCGCATAATACATCCGCAGCTGTTAATCGGGCGCTAACCAGATCCTGGTGTGGTCTAAAAATGTCTCGGTGATTCATGACCTCCGCGAAAATACTACATTGCGGCGGGACAGCTAAACCCCTACCCATGCCTTCCGCGTTGAAATAATTAGTAATCCATTAATTCGAATGAAAAAATTGACCCAGAGGGGGAGGCGCTGGTTCGTGGTGCGTCAGCGTGCCTAGCTGCGTAGGTCTTCCCGAGACAGCCTGCTAAGGACTACCCGCCGGAAGCGTGATGCGTGGAGGCCGGCTTCCATTTATATACCCTCTCAGCCGCGCCGGAAGGGGCAGGGCATAGCGATGCCGATGCCACGCGTTCTCTGTTTCGACGCAAACGGGGAAGCGACGCTAAAATCGCTGAGCGCCATTCGGCTATTTCTTCACGAGAATAGGGCAAAACTCCAGAACATAAGCCACCGCGCGAACCGTACGGCTAAAGTTAGATATTACGCCTTCGAGCAGGTAAAAGAGATGTAGCCATCGGCTGCACTTGTTCTCGCGGCCGAGTTTAAGCGCGCCTATCATTTGAAAAATTTTGAAGCAATTATGGTTAATTTGAAAAAATGGTACACTCCCGAAAAGGCGTAAGCGACCGGTCAGCCGCGTGTAGAAACGACTGCCTGGATGTCCGACATTCACCTCCGCTGCGGCGGCCTTGCGTAGCTCCCGAGGGAGGCGGCTTTGGCGGATGTCGAGATTATAGCCACGCGGATTGAACGGCGCCGGAAGTGGACGGCGCGAGAGAAGGCAGCGTTGCTGGCTGAGGTGGAAGCCGAAGGCGGCTCGGTGACTATGGTTGACCGCCGTCACCGGATTTCCGAGAGCGTGCTGTACAACTGGCGTGCTGCGTTGAAGGCTGCGGCCGCGGCGATGCACGATCCGATGGCGCCGCCGTTCATCCCGCTGGGGGTGTTGGGCGAACCGGGCCATCGCGATAACGCGGTTCTGGCGCGGCCGCGGCCGCCAAAGTCTGAGCAATCGCGGCCGGTACGGGGCGGCGATGCAGGGGTCGGCGGGATCGAGAGCGTGCTGCCGAACGGCGCAACGCCGCAAGCCGAAGCGCCAACCGTTGCCGGATCACCTGCCGCGCCAGGAGGTCTTGCACCAGCCGAACGGTGACGGCGCCTGCAAGTGCCCCGACTGCGGCAAGGGGATGGCCAAGCCGGGCGAGGACGTGACCGCGGTGCTGGATTACGTGCCCGGCCGCTTTCAGGTGATCCGTCACGTCCGGCCGAAATATGCCTGCACCGCGTGCGACGCGATCACGCAGGCCACGGCACCGGCGATGCCGACCTCGCGCGGCCGCGCCACGCTGGCGCACCTGCTGGTGTCGAAGTACTGCGACCACCTTCCGCTTTACCGCCAGAGCGAGATCTATGCCCGCGAGGGACTCGAATTCGATCGCTCGACGCTGGGCGACTGGGTCGGCCAGGCGGCCTGGCTGCTCGATCCGGTAGTGGAGAATATCCGCAGGCACGTCTTCGCGGCGGAAAAGATCCACAGCGACGACACCACGGTGCCGGTTCTGGCGCCGGGCCTCGGGCGGACCGCGACCGGACGGTTGTGGGCCTATGTGCGCGACGACCGGCTGTTCGGTGGTCCGGCCGCTCCGGCGGCGGCGTAGTTCTACACTCCCGACCGAGGGGCCAGGCATCCGGCCGCGCACATGGCGGGCTTCACCGGCTTGCTTCAGGCGGACGGCTACGCCGGGTTCGCGGGCCTGTACAACCCGGCCCGGACGAAGCCGGGCCCGATCGTGGAAGTCGCGTGTTGGGCGCACTGCCGCCGGAAATTCCACGACGTGTGGGAGGCGACGAAATCGCCGGTCGCCAAGGAGGCGCTGGACCGGATCGCCGCGGTCTATGCGATCGAGGAGAAGGCGCGGTTCGCCCCTGCCGCCGAGCGGGTGGAACACCGGCGCGAAACGGCGCCGCTGCTCGATAAGTTCTTCGGCTGGGCCAAGGCGACCGTGGCCAAGCTGTCGGGCAAGCTGGAATTCGCCAAGGCGTTCCGCTACACGATCGACCGGCGGGAGGCGCTCACCCGCTTCGTCACCGACGGGCGGCTCGAGGCCGACAACAACGTCGCCGAGAACGCGATGCGCGGTATCGCTCTCGGCCGGAAAAATTATCTCTTCCGCGGTTCGGATGCAGGCGGTGAGCGGACTCCTTCTGGAGCTACAGAAGGAGGCGGCTGGAGTTGGAGCTGGAGCCAACTGTCGGATTTAGGCTGAAGGCTGTCCAGTCTCGGTCACCGCGCCTTCACGAACGCAATCCGCGCGGTGGCGAGGGTGAGGCCTGCCTTGGAGATCGTCGAGGAATCCACCGCCACATTGTCCGCCTCGCGCCACCGCCAGTCGTCCACATCGACCTCGATCTGGTGGCCACCTACCGGTAGTTCCTGGCGGAACGTCAGGTGCCAGGCGTTGCCCGCCTGCTCGCCCACCGCCGTTCCGATCACGTCCGGCGCGGTGCCCGTCCAGTGGCCGGGCGCGGTCTCGACGAAGCGCCACGTGCGGTCGGTCGGCGGGTCGGCGCTACCTTGAAGATACGCGATATGTTCGACGAGGGTGACGGTATGCGCGGCTGCATCCCAACTTCCCACCTCATGCGCATGGAACTGGCTTTTCACCGTGCCGAACCGGTCGGTCACCACGCCGTAGCCATCGACCGTTCCGGCCATCCAGTCCGCCGGCGACATCGATGGCTGGCCGCCCGAGAAGGCGCCAATGTCCTGCGAAGCGCAGCCGCCAAGCACCGCGGCCAGCAGTAAAGCCCTGAATTGCATCTTACCCTCCCACGTCATCGCTGACTGTTACGCGGCAGCTTCAGGGTTGGATTGCCAAACGAGCAGGAAAACCGTCATCCGGCCGTAATCGACGCGATGAAACGGCCGATTAGCGCGTTGGTGCGTTCGCTTTCGTCGATCTGGGGAAAATGCCCGGTATCCGGGACGATCTCTACCTGGACCAGCGGGATTCTGGCGCGAAGCATATCCAGATAGGCGGTCGTCTGCCCGGCGAGCAGCGGCCGCCGCTCCCGCTTGTCATTGCTGTAAGTCGATTGGATTGCCATGACCGGCACCTTCAGGCTGGCCAGCGACTGGGCGAGACGCCCGGTATCGTAGCGCTGCATATCGAGCAGCATCTTCTCGCCCACCGGCCGGGGCAGACTCTGGGCACGCGCCACCACCGATGCCGCCATGTGCGGATCGCTTTTGGCGGTGAACATGTCCGTGAACATCCCGGTCACCATCGTCGCATACCCGTCCGGTTCGGCAAACCGCTTCCGCAGCACGGGGCCCATCGCGCCGGCGAACTGGCTGCCGTCCAGCAGGACCACGCCAGCAGTCCGATCCGGAGCCTGCAAGGCCGCCTCGGTCACCACGCGGCACCCCATGCTGTGGCCGACAAGCACCGCCGGCGACAGTGCCAGCGCGTGCATCGCCTCTGCCACATCGGCCCCGTATCGTTCGATGGAACACAGATCGGCGTCGCCCGGACTGGCGCCATGTCCGCGCAGATCGACGGCCACCGTTTGGTGCGTTGGCGAAAAATGCGCGACCTGCGCATCCCAGTCGCCATGCGCACAGCCAAAGCCATGCACGAATACCACCGGCGGCAGTCCCTGGCCGGCCACGACATGATGAATCAGCGCCATTATTTCCCCCAACCGACACAATACCGTCCGCCGAACCTGCTGCCGCCGAACCGGCCTGCCAAGCCCCGGCCAGAATTATGTGGCGTCAGGGTTTTCGATGCGTCTAGGCTTCCCCGCAGCCGTTCGGCAGAAGCGGCGCGGAGGAACAGCTATGGCAACGGATGTCGAATACACCGTTATGCGCAAAGTCGCTTGGCGGTTGGTCCCTTTCCTCAGTCTTGCCTACATGTTCAACGCCCTGGATCGCTTCAACGTGTCCATCGCCGCGCTGACCATGAACAAGGCGCTTGGCCTCTCGCCAACCACCTATGGGCTTGCCGCCGGCGCATTCTTCTGGAGCTACGTGCTGTTCCAACTTCCGGCCAGCGCCATCCTCACCCGGCTCGGGGCGCGCCGTTGGCTGGGAATCACCCTGGTCGTGTGGGGCGCGTGTTCGGCCGGCACCGCGTTCGTGACGGACGCCACAAGCTTCGTCGTTATGCGTTTCCTCCTCGGTATCGCCGAAGCCGGCTTTTTCCCCGGCGTCGCCTGGTTCATGACCCGCTGGTTCCCGTCGCGCCATCGCGGCCGGGCGATGGGGGTGTTTTTCGCGTTCGGGGCAACCGCCAGCATCGTTGGTGGCCCGCTGTCCGGTAACCTGCTGTTGCTGAACGGGTGGCACGGCATGTCCGGATGGCAATGGGTGTTCCTGATCGAAGGCATACCCGCCTGCATCCTGGCCATATTCTGTCCCATCCTGATCCGCGATCGGCCGGAAGACGCCGCGTGGCTCAGCCGGGACGAGCAGATCTGGCTGCGCGACCGCCTGGATGCCGAGGACAGCGGCACCGCCGTTAAATCGTTTATGCAAACCCTCGCCAGCCCGGTCATTCTAATGCTGATCCTCAGCTATTTCCTGATCGCCTGCGGGGTGTATTCCACCAGCTTCTTCCTGCCGCTGATGATCAAAACCATGGGGTACAGCAATCAAACCGTCGGCTACTTGTCTTCGCTGCCCAACGTATTCGGCGTGGCCGGTATGATCCTGTTCTCGCGCAATTCGGATCGAACCGGGGAACGCATATGGCACGTCGCGCTGCCATGCCTGCTCGCCGCCGCGGGCCTGATGGGCGCCAGCCTGACACTGGCGGTCAACCCGGTCCTGGCCATCGGTTGCTTCTGCCTGGCGGGTTTCGGCATCGCCGGGTCGCTGCCGTGCTTCTGGAATCTGCCCACCGCCTTTCTGGGGCCGGCGGCGGCCGCGGGCGGCATCGCGCTGATCAATTCGATCGGCAACATCTCGGGGTACGCCGCACCGCAAGTGGTCGGCCTGCTGCACGACACGACCGGCAGTTATGAAATACCGATGGTCGCCGCCAGCCTGTCGATGGTGGTGGCCGCGGCCTGCATTCTGATGGCGCCCCGCACCGAGGGGCGGCCCGAACTGGCCAGGGCCGCGGCACGCCGTTGACGCCGGGGGCGGTCTGTTTCAGCCTCCCTCCCTGCCGGGGGAGTTGAAACAATGGCGAGCGACTATACCGTAGGCGACCTTGTCGCCGAGTTTCTGGCCGCATGCGGCGTCACAACCGTGTTCGGCATCGCATCGGTGCATAACATCCCCATGCTGGACGGAATCGGACGGCGCAACGCCATCCGGTTCATGATGGCGCGCGGCGAACTGGGCGGCGCGCACATGGCCGATGGATACGCCCGTGTCTCGCAGGGCCTGGGCGTGATTCTTTCATCGACCGGTCCCGGCGCCGCGAACACCATCGGCGGCCTGATCGAAGCGCGGTTCGCCGGATCTCCGGTGCTGCACATCACCGGCCAGACATCGACACAATACGTCGATCGCGGCCAGGGTACGGTGCATGACCCCTACGACCAACTGGGGATGATGGCATCGGTCTGCAAAGCCGCCTACCGCGTCCGGTCCGCGCGCAATGCGCTCGGTGTCTTGACCCGAGCGGCGGTGGATGCGTTGAGCGCGCCGATGGGACCGGTTAGCGTCGAAATCCCCATCGACCTGCAACGCGCGAAGATCGAACGCCCTTCGTTGCTGGACAATTTCGTTCTGCCGCTGCCGCCCCCGCGCGTTCCGACCGGCGGCGAACTGGACGAACTCGCCGCCCGCGTTATCGCGGCGAAACGCCCGTTGCTGTGGCTGGGCAATGGGGCGAAAGGCGCGGGCCGGGCAGCGGCGAAGCTGCTGGACATGGGTTTCGGGATGGTGACCAGTTTCAACGGCCGCGCGACGGTGCCCGAGGATCATCCGCGGAATCTGGGCGCATTGACCGGCAACGGCATGCCGGTCGTCTCCGACTTCTACAAGACGGTGGATGTATGCCTGGTTGTGGGCTGTCGCCTGCGCGGACATGAAACAAACGATTTTCAGTTGCAACCGCCGGCCAATCTGATTCAGATCGATACCGATCCAGCCGCCAATGGCCGGACGTACGCCAGCGCGTATTTTGTGTGCGGCGATGCCGGTGCGACGCTGGACGGACTGATCAGCCGTATTCAGGGCAAACTCAACGTCGCCCCTGGCTACGCCGATGAATTCGCCGCGCTGAAACGCGATGCCCAGGGGGCATTTATCGATACGCTGGGCGCCTATGGCACGTTCAGCGCACAGTTGCGGAATGTCATGCCCAGGGACGCGATTTGGGCGCGCGACGTGACTCAGAATAACACCACCTGGGGCAACCGGGTTTTCCCGTTGAACGCCCCCAATCAGAATGTGTATCCGGTTGGCGCGGGAATCGGCCAGGGGTTGTGCCTGGGTATCGGCGCCGCCGCCGCTGCCGGCGATCGCAAGACGGTGGTCATGACCGGCGATGGCGGGTTCTTCCTGAACGTCGGCGAGCTTTGGACCGCGGTGCAGGAAAACCTGGATATGACCGTGATCGTGATGAACGATCGCGGCTATGGCGTCATCAAGCGCATCCAGGATGCAACCGCCCAGGGACGCCGTTACTACGCCGATCTGGAAAGCCCGGAGATCGAGAAACTGGCGGGTCTATCGGCCATCCCGTATTTCCGCGTCTCCCGAGCCGATGCGTTTGGCGACACGGTGGCCAAGGCGCTGGCGATCAAGGGCCTGACGATGGTCGAAGTGGATATGACCGCGGTGGGCGAATTCCCGGCGTATTTCCCGTTCAATCTGAAGCCGGCCCAAAATCGGTCATAAGCCGGATCGTTCCCGCACCGCCGATTGCGTCCCCGTCTTTATCCTTGACGGGTCCGGCCAGTGCGTTAGCTGCATGGAACCAGCAGGGAAGGGAGTCACGTTCATGCCGCAGCTGATCGCCGGGAACTGGAAAATGCACTGCCTGGCCGAACAGGCGGTGGCGCTCGCCCAGGGCATTGCCGCCGGAGCGCACGGTCTCGCCGCGGAGCTTCTGGTCTGCCCAACGGCCCTGCACGTGGCCGCTGTCGCGAGGGCTTTGCACGGTTCGGCGGTCGCCGTTGGCGGCCAGGATTGTCATCAGTCGCGGCAGGGTGCCCATACCGGCGACATCGCCGCCCCGATGCTGCGCGATGCCGGGGCCGGCTGGGTTATCCTCGGCCATTCCGAACGCCGCCAGAATCACGGCGAAACCGACGAACTGGTGCGCGAAAAGACCCTGGCCGCCGTGGAAGCCGGCCTGATTCCCATCGTCTGCGTCGGGGAAACCGGCGATCAACGCGCCGGCGGGCAGGAAACCGAGGTCGTCGGCTGGCAAATCGCCGGCAGCCTGCCCAAACCGTTTGCCGGGGTGATCGCATACGAACCGGTCTGGGCCATCGGCACTGGCAAGACCGCGACCGAGGAAGACGTCGCCACGATGCACGCCTTCATCCGCGAGGAACTACAGCGCCAGTTCGGCAATGCCGGGCAGACCGTCCGCATCCTGTACGGCGGGTCCGTCAAGGCCGCGAACGCCGCATCGCTGCTGGCGATACCCAATGTCGGGGGCGCCCTGGTCGGCGGGGCCAGTCTGGACCCAACGGAATTTCTAACGATTGCCCGCGCCGCCCAGGCCGGGTAGAAGGCGCCTTCGGTGCCGTTCTGCTGGCGCCGGTTCGTATCCTTGAAAGTGTCGCGCGTTGAGCACCGTTCTGCTGATCATCTACCTGTTTGTCGCCCTGGCCCTGATCGGCGTTGTGCTGATCCAGCGCAGCGAGGGCGGCGGCCTTGGCATCGGCAGCTCCCAGGGCATGGGTTCGTTCATGTCCGGGCGCGGCACCGCCAATCTGCTGACCCGAGCGACCGCGATATTGGCGGCGGTGTTCCTGACGCTGGCGATGGTACTGGCCTTGCTGAACCGCGGCACATCCGGCCCGATTCGATCCATTCTGGACACGCCCGCCCCGGTTTCGTCCGGAACACCGGCCCCCGTCACGACACCATCGCCGCCCGTCGCGCCGTCCGGTCCGTCCGCGCCCACCAACTGATTCCGGCGAAATGCGTGAATTGTTGCCGGCGGGCTTCCCCAAGCCCGGTTCGGTTCGGTATGGTGGGTGCCCATGACGCGATATGTGTTTGTTACCGGCGGCGTGGTCTCCTCCCTCGGCAAGGGAATTGCCGCGGCAGCGCTCGGCGCCCTGCTCCAGGCGCGAGGCTTTACCGTTAAGCTGCGAAAGCTCGACCCGTATCTGAACGTCGATCCCGGCACCATGAGCCCGTATCAGCATGGGGAGGTCTTCGTCACCGACGACGGCGCCGAAACCGATCTCGACCTGGGGCACTATGAGCGGTTCACCGGCGTCCACGCCACGCAACTGGATAACGCAACCACCGGCCGTATCTATCAGGACGTGATCGCCAGGGAACGGCGGGGCGACTACCTGGGCGCGACCGTGCAGGTGATTCCGCATATCACCGACGCCATCAAGGAAGTCGTGCTGCGCGGGACCGAAGCGGTGGATTTCGTCCTGGTGGAGATCGGCGGCACCGTCGGCGACATCGAAAGCCTGCCGTTCCTGGAAGCCATCCGGCAACTCGGCAACGAACTCGGCCCGGACCACGCGATGTTCGTGCATCTGACGCTGGTGCCCTACATCCCGTCGGCCGGCGAATTGAAGACCAAGCCGACGCAGCATTCGGTGAAGGAACTGCTGAATGTCGGCATCCAGCCGCAAATGCTGCTGTGCCGCTGCGACCGCCCGATCCCGGACAATGAACGCCGCAAGATCGCGCTGTTCTGCAACGTGCGTCCATCGGCGGTGATCCCGGCGCTGGATGTGGCCACCATTTACCAGGTGCCGGTCGCCTACCACGACGAAGGCATGGACCGCGAAGTGTTGCGCCATTTCGGTCTGAACTTCGATGCCGAACCCGACCTGTCCCGTTGGCGGCGGATCGTCGATACCGTGCGCACCCCGGAAGGCGAGGTCCGTATCGCCGTGGTCGGCAAATACACCAACCTGCTGGACAGCTATAAGTCGCTGTCGGAGGCCCTGATCCACGGCGGCATCGCCAACCGGGTGAAAGTACGGCTGGACTGGGTGGACAGCGAAATTTTCGAGCAACCGGACACCGTTCAACGGCTCGAAGGCGTGCACGGCATTTTGGTGCCCGGCGGCTTCGGGGAACGCGGCACAACCGGCAAGATCGAGGCCGTGCGCTTTGCCCGCGAACGCAACGTGCCGTTCTTCGGCATTTGCTTCGGCATGCAGATGGCGGTGATCGAGGCGGCGCGTAACCTCGCCGGCCTGGCGGATGCGTCGTCCACCGAGTTCGGTCCCTGCGACACGCCGGTCGTCGGCCTGCTGACCGAATGGGCTCGCGGCAACCAGACCGAACGCCGGTCGGAAGACGATGGCAAGGGCGGTACAATGCGTCTTGGCGCCTATCCCGCGCTGCTGGGGGAAGGCAGTCTGGCCCGGACGATCTATGGCGGAGCACCGGAGATCGAGGAACGTCATCGGCACCGGTATGAGGTCAACGTCAATTTCCGCGCCAGGCTGGAGGCGATCGGATTGCACTTTTCGGGCATGTCTCCCGATGGCATCCTGCCCGAGATTATCGAGCTGCCGAACCATCCGTGGTTCGTGGGTGTGCAATATCACCCCGAGCTCAAGTCGAAACCATTCGCGCCGCACCCGCTGTTCGCTGGCTTCATTGCCGCCGCGGTGCGCCAGGCCCGGCTGGTGTAGAAGTGCCATTGGCCGTACGTGCGTTGGCACGACGGTAAAGCTGCCCGATCGAACGGAGGCTTTGGGCATGTCCTTGCCCCATCCGCGGCGATCATTGCCGGCCAAGCCCGGAGCGACGACCACGCCAGGATGCGGACGGCGGCTTTCCCGGTACGATCGTCGCCCTGGCCTGTTTGAACGGCATTCCGGCCGGCCTATATATGATCGGGTGGCCTGACTGGCGCCCTGCGTCGTCCCGCGACCCCACAACGGACATGGCATTACGATGAAACACTGGCGGATCGAAGATGTCGCCTGGGACCGGTTCGATCCGTCGGCCGTTGACCCGGCACTGATCCCGCTGGTGAAGGCCGCCGCCATGGTCGAACGCAACGGCCGGGATTATGCGCGCTATCTGGCCAGCGTGTTCCACGACGATCCCGCTTTCCGCGAAGCGGCGGATTACTGGGCGGACGAGGAAGTCCAGCACGGCGATGCACTCGCCGCATGGGCCAGACTGGCCGACCCATCGTGGGATTTCGCCGCCGGGTTCGCACGCTATCGGGCCGGCTATGTCATCGCGACCGAGGCCGACGCGTCGATCCGGGGATCGCGCACCGGGGAACTGATCGCCCGCTGCATGGTGGAAACCGGAACTTCCAGCTATTATTCCGCGCTCGCCGAAGCCGCGGCGGAGCCAGTATTGAAGCAGGTCTGCAAGCTGATCGCGGCCGATGAATACCGGCATTTCAAGCTGTTTTACGATCATATGCGCCGGTATCTGGCGCGGGAAAACCTCGGCCTGACACAGCGGTTGCGAATTGCGCTAGGCCGCATCGGCGAGTCCGAGGACGACGAACTGGCCTATGCGTATCACTGCGGCAACGAGCCGGACTCGGTGACCTTCCAGCACGGACGCTGTACCGCTGCGTATATGGCCGGGGCGATCGGGTTCTATCGATACCGGCATGTCGAGCGCAGTACCGGCATGGTGCTGAAAGCCGTCGGGCTGCCACCGCGCGGGCGCCTGTCCGCGGGCGCGACCCGGCTGGCCTGGACATTGTTGCAGTGGCGGCGGCGCAAATTCGAGCAGCAATTGGCCGCGTGAGCCCGCGTGCTGTTTGCCGCATGCGGCATGGTGCTGGAAACGAATGACGAACCGGCCCAGACCCGATCTATTGCCGGATGGGACGTCCGACGCCCGGTTCGCCGGACAACGCATTTCATCCGACGCCACGGGACAGCGATAGCGCACTAGTTCGTATGACCGGCGGCAACAACCCGGTTCAACAGTGCCCTGCCCCGGGTCAGGGCGCCCCGCGGAGCATTCCCAGGCCGCGTTTCGGACCTTTCAGCGGCATGCCCATGATTTCGCGCATGATCTCGCGCAGGGTGGCGTCGCCTGGGCTGCTGGGGGTTTCGGCGCTCAACCACGTCTCAAAAGCCACGCCCTGAGGATCTATCTTATTTTCCGAGACGTATTCCCCCGGCGCGGCCAGTCTGGCCATTCGATCCGCCGCCGCCGTCATCGCCGCGCCGACCAGGCCGTTGACCGCAAGCCGCGTCTGGTAGTCCGCCGGGGTCAGAGTCGTGGTGCCGAGCAGGGTCGCGTGCAGGGTTGGGCGTTTCCGCGCTTTGGGGCGGAGGGCGTTCATCTGCGTCTCAAAAGCCGTGTTGTGAGATTTTGTCGCAATTTCCGGGACGGTTGTCGCCGGCACTGCCGCCGGACGGGCAACGGGGGCCACGGCCGGACGGGCAACCGGCGCCCGGTGCGGCCGCACCGGTTCGGCCGGTTCGGCGCCGGGCTGGGCCAGCACCACATCCAGCATCGATCGTTCGGCGATATACCGCGCCCAGGCGTCCTCATTCGCCGTCTCGGGATTGGCATCGCGCTTGCGGCGTTCGGACTGCACCCGCCGCAGCCGAGCGTGCACAGCCAGCCATAGCCGCATCATCGATGCGTATTGCCTGTTCAGTTTTGCCACCAAAGCCGGGTCGTGCTCGTGGAGGCCGGCCAACCGCAGCACATCCTCCGCCTGGGCGCGGGCGGCGATGCAGTGGGCGGCGATATCGGCCTCATCGGCGTTGACCGGTGCCAGCGATGCGACTTTGGCGATAGCGGTCAGATCCCTGGCGCGTCGTCCGGCGGGTGTGTCATCCAGCGGCGGCGGTAACAGGCCCATCAGGGTATAGGCGAGCTGGTAGTACAGCGTCGGCATGAGGTCGATGGCGGAACGCGGCGGGGGCGAGGTTTCCATTCCTGGAAAATTAGGCTACATTAGGAAATATGTCAATAACCGTGACGGGCGGGGATCGAGGAAAGACATGTTCGATCCGTCCGGCGCTGTTCGGACGGAATCGCCCGCGCAGGCATTTCCCATCCCGGAAATCCAGGATGGGTCAAATCGCCCGGTTCGTTAGATTTTGCGCGTCGCCCTGGCCCTTAATCGGACGGACAGCTTTATCGCGGTGCCGACGCATTCATGATCAAGTCTGCGCTTAGGTCATGCCCAACAATTATCGCTTCGGATTGCAGTGTCGGGCATGCTCTAAGCTTATGTTTTGCAAGGCAACTTTGCTGGCGTGCTGACGCACTCATTTGCCAGCGTTGCCTTAGACCCGCATGGACCAAGCCAGAGGCTGGGCGGAACCATGCCGCCCAGCCCGTCGGGTCAGGAATGCTGCCGGCGCAAAAAGGCTGGAATTTCAATCCCCGTTTCGTCAGCCGCCGAGGTCTGACGCACCAAAACCGGGGGCGGCTGCACCGGTTGACCGGCGCCATCGGAAGGTTCGTCCGTCACCGTCCGCGGCTGCGACCCACCGGCCGCGAACTGTCCGGCCCGCCGCCGGAACGCCCCTGTTACCGCATTGAACAGACTGGGCCGGACCGGTTCGGCGCCCGACGGTGCACCGTGCTGCGCCACGATGGCCGGACGCGACGCGGCGAACAGATTGGCCTTGTCGATCAGAGTCGTCACCGGCAGCGGCTGCGGTTGCCCCTGCTGAACCGCCTTCTGCTGGATCGCCGGTTGCCGATCGGTCGCCGGCGCCTGGTTCGCTACGGCATCGAATTGCGGCGACACCTGCCGCAACGCAGAACCCGCGCCCTGTGCCATGGCCGGCATGAAAGCCGGTGCGGCAGCGGCCGGACCGCCGTTCCGCACAACGATCGGTTGCGGCGCCGGCGCGGCCCCGCCGCCAACCGCCACCAGCTTAGGACGAGCCTGTTCGGCGAGTTTTTGGGAATCAATGCCGGTCGCGACCACCGACACACGAATCCGGCCGGTCAGCGATTCGTCCACCGCCGATCCGAAGATGACATTGGCTTCTTCATCGACTTCCTCGCGGATGCGATTCGCGGCCTGATCGACCTCGAACAATGTCAGGTCCTCGCCGCCGGTGATGTTGATCAGCAAGCCGCGCGCACCCGACATGCTGGTATCTTCCAACAGCGGGTTGTTGATCGCCGCCTCGGCCGCCCTGATCGCACGGTTTTCGCCCTCGGCTTCTCCGGTGCCCATCATGGCCTTGCCCATTTCCGCCATCACCGTCCGGATATCGGCGAAATCGAGGTTCACCAGGCCATGCACCATCATCAGGTCGGTGACGCCGCGCACGCCCATATACAGCACCTGATCGGCCATCTTGAACGCATCGCGCCACGTCGTGCGTTCATTCGCCATTCGGAACAAATTCTGGTTCGGAATCACAATAAGCGTATCGACGTATTGTTGTAGTTCCTCGATACCCTGATCGGCGGACCGGGCGCGGCGCACGCCTTCGAACCCAAACGGCTTGGTAACGACGCCAACGGTCAGAATGTTTCGTTCGCGTGCCATCCGGGCGATCACCGGCGCGGCACCGGTGCCGGTTCCGCCGCCCATCCCGGCGGTGATGAAGACCATGTGTGCGCCGTCGAGATGACGATACAGTTCATCGGCCGCCTCCTCGGCGGCAGCCTTGCCGATTTCCGGCTTCGCACCGGCGCCCAGGCCCTGCGTGATGTGCGGACCGAGCTGAATGCGGCGATCGGCGCGACTGTGCATCAGTTGTTGCGCATCCGTATTCGCAACCACGAAGTCCACACCCTGAAGATTCGCGGCGATCATGTTATCGACCGCGTTGGTACCTCCGCCGCCGACGCCTATCACGGTAATGCGCGGCGAAAAGTCGGTATGGTTCATTTGCGGGATCGTCAGGTTCAAGGTCATTTCGTTTTCTCCCCCGGATACTCGGGATAAGCTACTGTTGACGTGTTACGACAAAACATTCGATTCGCGCCGTGTCTAAACGCGGTCCTTCAAGAAATTTACCAGCCGGCGGAACAGACCGGGCACCGGCTCACCTTCCATATCGATATCCTGAAACGTCCGTCCGTCGCCGGCGGCCCAGGACAGCAACCCCGCCGCGGTGGAAAACGCCGGTCCGGACGCAAGGTCCGGCAACCCGCGCAATGCCGCCGGACGCCCAAGCCGTACCTGCCGGCTCAGCATCCGGGCCGCCATTTCCCGAACACCGGGAAGCTGGCAGGCGCCCCCGGTCAAAACGACCCGGTTGCCCGACGCTCGGCCCATACCCGACTGATCGAGGCGGTCCTTGATGTACTCGAAGGTTTCCTCGATCCGGGGACGGATAATGCTCACCAGCATGCTGCGCGGCACCCGAGCCAGTTGGTGATCTTCCTCCCCCATCAGCGGCACGGGCAGTAGTTCGCGATCGTCGTCCGGACTCGACTCGACGTTACCGTACAGGCACTTTAGTCGTTCCGCATGTACAAGGGTCGTCGAGAGGCCGATCGCCAGATCCTTGGTGACGTTCAGCCCGCCCATCGGCAAATGCGCGGTGTGCATCATTTGTCTGTCGGCATAAACCGCCATGCTGGTCGTGCCGCCGCCCATGTCGATGATCGTCGCGCCCAGTTCGCGCTCTTCCGGAACCAGACTCGATAAGCCGGCCGCCAGCGGAGCCGACACAAGATCCTCGATCTCCAGGTCGCAGCGGCCGATGCAGGATTCCAGGGTCCGCAGCGCCGTCGCCGCCGCATCGATAACATGCAGGCGGGCGTTCAACGTCGAACAGAACAGGCCGCGCGGATCGATCACATGGTCTGTCGCATCTACCGCGAAATTCAGCGGCAGAACATGAATCGGTTCCCTTCCGTCGGCTTCCGCCCGGGCACGCCCCTCATTCAGCACCCCCCGGATATCGTTCTCTGTCACCGCTCGGCCGCCCACCGGCCATTGCACATTGAACAACCGCGATTCAGGCTGACCGCAGGTCAAATTGACCGTAACGGATCGCAACCTGGTGTCCGCCATATCCTCGGCCTGCCCGACGCAGGCGCGAATTGCCTTCTCCGCCGCTTCCAGATCGGTAATGTCGCCGCCGTTCAGGCCCCGGCCCTTTTGCCAGCCAAAACCGAGCACCCGGAGCGTACCGTCGCTTTCCACGCGGCCGATCAGGCACGCAACCTTGGTTGTGCCGATATCGACGACACCGAACGGCCCGGATCGGTGGTGCCGCGGCGGCTCGATGTCCGGCGGCCCCGTTTCCGGGGGCGGTAGCACGCGACGAGGATTGTCGGCCATCCGTTCGTGCTCCTAGGTAGGTTTCTTCGCGACCACGGGAATCGTGGGCGGATTCGATCCGGCCGGCAGGCCCGCATCGGTCTTTGGCCGGAACACGAGCCGGTCCGGCAAACGCATGTCGATCGCGGCCAACGGGCGGTCGAGCACCGCGCGATCTTGTTGAAGCTGGATCAGGCGGTCGAGCGCGGCGACCTCATGTCCTTCCGGCAGCATAACGTCGGTACCGTTGATCATGCGCAGGTTCCACCGACGTTCCCCCACGCGGACGCTGGCAGAGACTTTTTCCGCCAGCGCCGGGCGATCGCGCAGCGCGTCCAACAGGCCCGCGGCCGCCATCGGCGCGCCCGGCCCGACGACAAGCGGCAGATGGCGGAACTGCGACACATCCTGATTGCCAACCACCTGCCCGTTGCGATCGATCAAAACGAATTTTCCTTGATTCTGCCAAATGGCGAACGGCCGGCGCTCCTGCAGGTTCACCACCAGCGTGCCCGGTAGGCGGCGTTCCACCGTGGCATGCTCGACCCACGGGATCATTTCGATATGCGCGCGCGTATCCTCCAGCGAGAATCCGAGGATGGGATCGCCCACGCTGACGCCGATCGCGGCGCGCAAGATCGGTTCGGGCGTGTTGGCCCGCCCTTCGATCACGATATCGGTCACCCGCAGCCCGGATGCCGCCGTCGCCGCGCCCACCCGTTCCCGCAGGCTGGCCAGACTGCCGCCGTGGGTTCCGGCGGCGTGGGACGCCATCAGTACCATGATCGCAATGACCGAAACGAACGCCGCCCATGCGGCCGGGCGCAGTAAACGGCGCTGCCGGCGCAATGCCAGGCGCCATGCCGACGGCCGGTCTTTTACCGAATTCCGTGGCGAACGGGTCACGCGCGGCATGCGGCGTTCTCCACCATCCAGGCGCACAATTCCGGAAAGCTCATGCCGCGATACGCCGCTTGCTCCGGTAGCAGCGACGTGGGCGTCAGGCCTGGCTGCGTATTGATCTCGAGCAGTATCAGGCGACCTGGTTCGCCCGCTGTGTCGTCGTATCGGAAATCGCAGCGCGTGGCGCCCCGGCACCCCAGCACCCGGTGGGCGGCGACCGCCACGTCCATCGCCCGCGCATAGATATCCGGATGCACAGCGGCCGGAACGACATGACGCGAGCCGCCATCGGCGTATTTCGACTCGTAATCGTAAAACCCGCCTGCCACCGGCAGGATTTCCGTCACCGCCAGCGCCCGGTCGTCCAGCACTGCAACGGTTAGTTCCCGACCCGGAATATACTCCTCCACCAGCGCGGCCGGCCCGAATGTCCAGTCGCGGGCAATCTCGGCCCGCCGGTTGTCGCCGCCGCGCACCACGGTGACGCCGACCGACGACCCTTCGTTCAGCGGCTTGATCACGTACGGCAGCGGCAGCGGATCGCCGGCCGCAAGCTGCGCAATCGATACGATGCGTCCCGGTGCGACCGGCAAACCGGCGGACAGGAACAGTGCTTTTGCCGCTTGCTTGTCCATCGCGACGGCCGAGGCCCGCACGCCCGAATGCGTATAGGGAATATTCAGCCAGTCCAGCACGCCCTGGATGGCGCCGTCCTCGCCGAACCGGCCATGCAGCGCGTTGAACACCGCGTCCGGCCTGGGCGTCAGGGCGGCGATCGTTGTGGCCAGATCGGGGCCGGCATCGATCGCATCCACAACGAAACCGGCTTCCCGCAGGGCGGCGATCACCTGAATCCCGCTGGACAGGCTGACCGCGCGTTCGGCGGAAATGCCGCCATACAGCACCGTAACCCGCGTCATGCGACGACCCCCGGCTTGCTGGCGGGAATGCCGATGCGGCGAATTTCCCACTCCAGCGTGACACCGGTCGCGGCCAGCACGCGGCGGCGCACGTCCTCGCCCAGACCTTCGATATCCGCCGCGGTGGCCGATCCTGTATTGATCAGAAAATTGCAGTGTTTGTCCGACACCATCGCGCCGCCGCGCACCAGCCCGCGGCAGCCGGCGGCGTCTATCAGCTCCCAGGCTTTCATGCCGTCGGGGTTGCGGAAGGTCGATCCGCCGGTTCGCGCCCGCACCGGTTGCGATGCCTCGCGGGACGCCCTGATTTCCGCCATCCGTGCGGCGATCAACGGCGCGGCGCCCTTCATCGCGCGAAGATACACGCGCGTAACGATAGCGCCGGCCGGCAGCGCGGCGTGGCGATAGGCGAATGCTAGGTGAGCCGCGCGCAGCCGGCGCTGTTCGCCGGTTCGCGTAACGATTTCGGCCCAGTCCAGGACGCTGGCGAAATCGCCGCCATACGCGCCCGCGTTCATCGCCACCGCCCCGCCGATCGATCCCGGAATGCCGGACAAAAACTCCAGCCCGGTCAGACCGGCGGCGGCCGCATGTTCGGCGACCGTTACATCCAGCGCGGCGGCACCGGCCGCGATTCCGTCGCCTTCGACGGCGATGGCGGAAAACCCTCGCGCCAGCCGGATCGTTACGCCGGGCAACCCGCCGTCCCGCACGATCAGGTTGGAACACGCCCCGATGACGTGAACCGGAACATGGTGCGGCAGCGCGCGCAGAAAATCCGCGAGATCGGCGGCATCGGCCGGCCGCACCAGCACCTCGGCCGGCCCGCCCGCGCGAAACCACGCGAACGGTGCCAACGGCGCGTCCGCCTGCATCCGGCCGCGCACCGGTGGCAGGGTCGCGGCAAAATCGGGGATGCGCGCGGCGGCCATCATGACGCGCGTTTCCCGCCCGCCGCCTGCAAAGCCGAAAGCTCGTTCGGCAGCGTCGCGGCCCATTGCGTGATCGATCCGGCGCCGAGGCACACGACAAAGTCGCCGGAACGGGCGATCGCGTGGACCATTTCGGCCAGCCGTCCAGGGTTGGGCAGCGCAACCACGCTGCGATGGCCGCGCGCGCGCAGGCCCTCCACCAGCGCATCGCGGGTCACGCCGGGAATCGGTTGTTCGCCGGCCGCGTAGATATCGGCGACGATGACGGTTCCCGCGTCGTTCATGCAGGTGCAGAATTCGCCGAACAGCGATTCCAGCCGCGAATACCGGTGCGGTTGCACCACCGCCACCACGTCGCGAGCGCCGGCCTGCCGGGCCGCCTTCAAGACCGCCGCGATTTCCACGGGGTGGTGGCCGTAATCGTCGATCACGGTAATGCCACCGGCCTCGCCGGTTTTGGTGAAGCGGCGCTTGACGCCCTTGAAGCCCAGGAACGCACCCCGCAGCGTGTTGTCGTCGATCTCCATCTCGATGCCTACCGCGATGGCGGCCAGCGCGTTCGATACGTTATGCGCGCCCAGCATCGGCAGGCGGAACGGACCCATGCGGCGCGACCGGTTGCGTAGCCGGTCGGTGACCACGACCTCGAACGTCGATCCAAGTTTGTCGGGCAGCACGCGTTCGGCCCGCACATCGGCCTGCGGCGAAAATCCGTAGGTAACGATGCGATGATCCGACAACCGGGGAATCATCTGCTGCACCGCGGGATGGTCGATGCACAGCACCGCGAAGCCGTAGAATGGGATGTTGGCGACGAACTGATCGTATCCGGCGACCATGGCCTCGGCGCTGCCCCAGTGGTCCAGATGCTCCGGATCCATATTGGTAACGACGGCGATAATGGCGGGCAGGCGCAGAAAAGACCCGTCGCTTTCGTCGGCTTCCACCACCATCCAGTCGCCGCTGCCCATGCGGGTGTTGGTGCCGTAAGCGTTGATGATGCCGCCGTTGATCACGGTGGGATCCAGATGCGCCGCTTCCATGACGCAGGCGATCAGGCTTGTGGTGGTGGTCTTGCCGTGAGTGCCCCCCACCGCGACCGACCATTTCAGCCGCATCAGTTCCGCCAGCATTTCGGCCCGCCGCACCACCGGAATCAGGCGTGTCCGGGCGGCGGCGACCTCGGGGTTGTCGCGTTTGACCGCCGTGGACACCACGACAACCTGCGCGGCGCCCAGATTGGCCGCGTCGTGGCCGATCGCGACGGGAATGCCGGACGCGCGCAACCGCAGCACGTTCGCCGATTCGGCGATGTCGCTGCCCTGCACACTGTATCCCAGCGTGTGCAGCACCTCGGCGATACCGGACATGCCGATGCCGCCGATGCCGATGAAATGGATGGTTCCGATGGAAAGCGGTAACGCTCTCATAGACGCTTTCCTTCCGGCGCGACGGGCATCCGCGCCTCCACGAGATCCGCCAGACGTGACGCCGCATCGGCCCGCGCATGGGCGCGCGCGGCAAGCGCGGCGCGGATCAGGCCGGCCGGATCGGCCAGCACAGACGCAAGACGAGCCGCCAGCGCCGTGGGCATGAATTCAGGCTGCGGCATAACCCATGCGCCGCCGGAAGCGGCCAGCGCTCGGGCGTTGGCCGATTGATGATCGTCGATCGCACCCGGCAGCGGCACCAGAATGGCCGGCCCGCCCGCGACCGCCAGTTCCGCGACCGTGGACGCCCCGGCGCGGGCGATCGTCAGGTGCGCGGCGGCGAGGCGTTCGGCGACATTGGGAAAGAACGGCGACAATTCGGCGGCAATTCCGTCCGCCGCGTAGGCGATCCGGACCCGCTCCATATCCTCCGGCCGGGTTTGCTGCACGACGGATAGCCGGACGCGCAGTGGCTCCGGCAACAACCGCAACGCGGCGGGGACGATGTCGGAAAACACCCGCGCACCGAGCGATCCGCCGAGGATGAGCAGGCGAATGCGGTCGGTGGGCGGGGTGTACTCGGTTTGCGACAGCGCGGCGATGGCGGGCCGCACCGGGTTGCCGGTTACTTCGGTGCAAGTGCCGGCCGGAACGCCTTGCGTGCCTTCGAACCCCAGCGCCAGCACGTCCGCCCGTTTAGCCAGAAACCGGTTTGCCCGGCCCAGCACGGCGTTCTGTTCTTGCAGGATCGCGGCCGGACGCCGGCGCAGCAGGCCCGCGGCCAGAATTGGGGCGACACAGGGGTAGCCACCGAAACCGACCACGCAGCCGGCATCGATCCGCGCCAGGATGCCGCGCGCCTGCACGACGCCCGCCGCCAGCGACCCGATCGCCTTCGCCCCGCGCCATACGCCACGTCCGGCGATACCGGCGCCGCGAATCACGTATTGCTCGCGGCCCGCGAAGACCGGACTGGACAGGGCGCCGGATCGCGCGTCGGTGAGCAGCACAATGCGATGCCCGCGCGCCGCGAGTTCCGCCGCCAGCGCCTCGGCCGGGAAGAAGTGCCCGCCTGTCCCGCCGGCCGCGATAACGATAGGTTGCACCGCCGGGCCTCTCATGCCGGCTCGTCCCGGCCACGGCGGCGGGTCAGCGCCAGCAGCATGCCCATGCCCAGCGCGATCGCGACCACCGAGGATCCGCCGTAGGAAATGAACGGCAACGTCATCCCCTTGGTCGGGATCAGCCGCAATGTGGAGGCCATGTTGACGAAGGCCTGCAGCCCGAAGCCGGTCACCAGCCCGGTGCAGGACAGCACGACGAATAAATCCTGCTCGCGCAACAATCGCAGTAGCCCGCGCAGCACGATAAACGCGAAAATACCCAGGATGACGACGCACAGCAGCATGCCGAATTCCTCGCCCGCCACCGCGAAAACGAAGTCGGCATGCGCATCGGGCAGAATATCCTTGACGTGGCCCTCGCCCGGCCCGCGACCCAACAGCCCGCCGTTGCCGAAGGCTTCCAGCGCGGTGGTCACCTGATAATTGTCGCCGGTTCCGTCCCAGAACCGGGTAACCCGGCTGCGAACGTGCGGAAACAGCGTGTACGCCATCGCCGCTCCGCCGCCGATCATGCCGATGGCCACCCCAACCAGCGCCAATGGCAGGCCGTTCACATACAACTGCGCCAGGAACACGACGGTTACGACCGCGAGCATTCCGATATCCGGCTGAGATTTCAGCAGCATCAGGATCAGGCCGAACACAGCAAACGCGAGCAAAGTGCCGGGAAAACGCGGCGACTTGCGGGCTTCGCTCAGCAGCCACGCCGTCACAATCGCAAAACACGGCTTCAAAAATTCGCTCGGCTGGATCGTCATGCCGGGCAACGAGATCCAGCGCCGGGCGCCTTTGATCTCCACGCCCATGACCATCGTCGCGGCGGTCAGCGTCAGGGCGATCAGGCATCCGGCGATGGCCAGCCGCTTGATGTCGCGCGGCGACAGCAACGACACCCCGACAACGATCAAGCCGGCCAGCGCCAGGAACACGACCTGTTTCAGGATGAACGTTTCGCGCGAGGTGCCGATGCGCTCCGCCACCGCCGGGCTGGCGGCCAGCATCATAATGTAGCCGAAACCGATCAGGGTGCCGATCGCACCGAGCGTCCAGCGATCGACGCTCCACCACCAGCGGCCCAGCAATGAGTTGTCCGCGCGCGACAAGGCCGGCATCAGGCAACTCCCGCTTGCAGGCCGCGCGCCAGTTCGGCGAAGCGGTCGCCGCGCTGGTCGTAACCGGTGAACTGATCCCAACTGGCGCAGGCCGGCGACAGCAAAACCACTGGCGCGCCATGCGCCTTGGCAGCGGCGAAAGCGGCGGGAACGGCGGCTTCCAGCGTGCCCACCAGGTCGAACGGCACCCCGTGACGGGTTAGCGTGGCGGCCAGGGCCGGCGCGTCGCGGCCGATCAGCATGGCGCGGGCGATGCGCGGGAACAGCGGGGCCAGCGGCTCGATTCCGCCTTCCTTTGCCATGCCGCCGGCAATCCAGATCGCCCGGTCGTAACACATCAGCGCCCGTTCGGACGCGTCGGCATTGGTCGCCTTGCTGTCGTTGACGAACGTGACGCCGTCGATCGCGACAATGCGCTGCTGCCGATGCGGCAGGCCGGGAAAGCTTCGCAATCCCTCGGCGATTCTGGCGTCGGGCACACCGAGGAACCGCGCGACCGCCGTGGCCGCCGCCGCGTTCTGGGCGTTATGCGCGCCGGGCAGCGCCGGTCCCGTTGCCAGCGGCGTATCGCCGCCCGAAACGCGGACAACCGTGGCGGGGAGAGAACCCAGCCACGCTGCCATGGCGCGCGATTCCGCGTCGTCGGAACCGATTACCGCCAGGTCGCCGCCCCGCTGGCGGGCGAAGATCGCGCGCTTGGCCATGGCATAGTCATTCATGTCGCCATGACGTTCCAGATGATCGGAACTGAGGTTGAGCATAACGGCCGCATCGAAGCGTACTGTCCCGAGTCGCTCCAACATATAGGAGGACATTTCGAGCACGTACACCCCATCATGTGGTAACAAAGGCAACGACAGGGCGGCCGGCCCCAGATTGGCACCGGCCGCGACCGCCATTCCGGCGCGCTGAAGGATATGGGCCAGCAGCGCGGTCGTGGTCGATTTGCCGTTCGTCCCGGTAATGCCCACGAACCTAGCCTGAGACCCCGACGCGCGCACCGCCTGAAACAGTAGTTCCACATCGGACAGGATCGGCACACCGGCCGCGATCGCCCGCTCCGCCGCCGGATGGGGCTGTGGCAACCGGTGCGGTATGCCGGGCGACAGCACCAACGCGGCGAAATCGAACGATCCGGTGGCCGGATCGCGCACCGTCACGCCGGCCACACCGTTCAATGCGGCGCGCGCTGTTGGGTTGTCGTCCCATGCGGTCACGCCGGCGCCCATCGCCCGCAAAGCCAGCACCGCCGGCAAACCGTTCTTGCCAAGCCCAACCACGACGAAATGCCGGCCGCCGAACAGCGTTTCGGAAAAAATCGTCATCGGATTTTCAAGGTCGCCAAACCGACCAGCGCGAGGATCATCGAGATAATCCAGAACCGGATGACGATCGTCGGTTCCGCCCAGCCCTTTTTCTCGAAATGATGATGCAGCGGCGCCATCAGAAACACCCGGCGGCCGGTGCGTTTATACCAGAACACCTGAATGATGACCGACAACGTCTCCACCACGAACAGGCCGCCGACGACCATCAGCACGATTTCATGCTTCGTCACCATGGCCACCGCGCCCAGCGCGCCGCCGAGACCCAGCGCGCCGATATCGCCCATGAACACGGCGGCGGGCGGCGCGTTGAACCACAAGAATCCCATGCCGGCGCCCACCAGCGCGGAGCAGAACACCGTCAGTTCGCCAGCGCCCACGACCGGGTTCAGTTGCAGGTAATCGGCGAAAACCCGGTTACCGACCAGATACGCGATCAGCGCGAACACCGCGGCGGCGATCATCGTCGGCACGATCGCCAGCCCGTCCAGTCCGTCGGTCAGGTTGACCGCGTTGGACGCGCCCATCATCACCAGCATGCCGAATACCGGGAAAAACCATCCCAGTTGGATGACGACTTCCTTGAACACGGGCACGGTCAGGGCGGTGCCGAGCGGCCCGCGGGCCAGGGACGCGATCCAGATGGCCGCGCCGAGGCCGACCGCCGCCTGCACGATCAGCTTCACCCGCCCCGGAACCCCGCGCGTGTTGCGCTTGGTCACCTTCAAGTAGTCGTCCCAGAACCCCAGCGCGCCATAACCCAGCGTGACGAACAGCACTGCCCAGACATACAGATTGCGCGGATCGGTCCACAGCAGCGTGGAAATCGTCAGACTGCCCAGAATGAGCAGGCCGCCCATCGTCGGCGTGCCTTTTTTCTCGATCAAATGCCGTTCCGGTCCGTCCAGGCGGATCGGCTGGCCTTGTTTCTGCACCGATTTCAGCCAGCGGATTGTCGGCGGCCCCAGCAGGAAACTGACCACCAGCGCCGTCAGGCAGGCGGCCCCGGCGCGAAAGGTGATGTAGCGAAACAGGTTGAACAGAATGAACTCATCGGCGAGCGGCCGGAACAGAACGTACAACATCAGGCCGCTCCGGCGCCGGCAGGGGATGGCATCCGGGCGGAGGCCTCGATCGCCGCGATCACCCGCTTCATGTCGCTGCCCAGGCTGCCTTTCACCAGGATCGCGTCGCCCGCCCGGAGTCCGGCCGCGACGATCGGCGCCAGGGCGGACGAATCCGCGGCATGCGCGCCACGCAAACCGGCGGGGACCGCATCGAACAAAGCGCGCATCAGCGGGCCGCAGGTGAACAGGCAGTCGGCCGATGCGATCGCCGCATCCGCCAGACCGGCATGCTCCGCCGGACCTTCGTCGCCCAGTTCCAGCATATCGCCCAGCACGGCGATGCGCCGCCGGCCGGTTTGCAGCCGCAGCACTTCCAGCGCCGCCCGCACCGAGGCGCCGTTGGCGTTGTAACTTTCGTCGAGCAACAGCACCGATCCGCCGCGCACCGCGATCGTCCGCCGATCGCCGCGGCCCGGCAGCGGCGCGAACGTTGCCAGCGCGCC
Source organism: Pseudomonadota bacterium (assembly GCA_021805565.1). Taxonomy (GTDB): domain Bacteria; phylum Pseudomonadota; class Alphaproteobacteria; order Acetobacterales; family Acetobacteraceae; genus Rhodopila. The sequence continues at coordinate 23,914 of JAJZFA010000042.1, read as the reverse complement.
GATCGCCAGCGACGGATCCAGGCCGAACGCCGCAACCACGGCCAGAACGGCGACCGCGTTCATTGCCATGTGCGGGCCGGGCGCATTCAGCCGCAGCGATGCCGTGTGGCCGACGATATCGGCGTGGATCGTCGTCCCTTCGGCATCGGCGTCCCATCGCGTCAGCCGCACATCCGCCGCTGGATCGGTTCCGAAGGTCAGCACGACGGCATCGCCCACAGCAGTACGCAAACGCGGCAATTGATCGGAGTCGGCCGGCAACACCACGATACCGCTCGGCTCCAGACCGCGCGCGATGCTAGCCTTTTCGTCGGCGATTGCCTCGATAGTACCGAGATGGCCGACATGCGCCTTGGCGATCGCGGTAATCAGCGCGACATGCGGCCGGGCCAGATTGGCGAGCGGGGCAATTTCCCCGGCGTGGTTCATGCCGATCTCGGCGATGCAGTATGCCGCATCGCGCGGCGTGCGCGCCAATGTCAGCGGCAAGCCCCAGTGGTTGTTGTAGGACGCGACCGCCGCATGGGTCTTGCCAAACACCGACAGCGCCCCGCGCAACATTTCCTTCGTTGTCGTCTTGCCGACGCTGCCGGTTACCGCGACCATCCGCCCAGCGAACCGTTCGCGGCCGAACGCGCCCAAACGCGCCAGCCCCGCCAGCGTATCGTCCACCCGCAATACCGGCCCTGCCGCCGATACGTCGTCATGCACCATCGCACCGGCCGCGCCCTTGGCGAACGCATCCGCCACGAAATCGTGTCCGTCGCGTCCGTCGCCGGCCAAGGCCACGAACAGATCGCCCGGTGCCAGGGTCCGTGTGTCGATGGACACGCCGCCGGCCGCGAACAGCGCGGACAAGGTACCCCCGGTCGCTTCCTGTAGTTCGCTCGCGGTCCATAACGGGGCGGTCACGCGCCGGGCTCCCGGCACCCGGCCAAACGGCGGATGACGCCCGCATCGTCGAATGGCAGCACGGTTCCGCCGACGATCTGTCCTTGTTCGTGTCCCTTTCCGGCCACAACCAGAACGTCGCCGGCGGCGAGGTCGTTCATCGCCGTCTCGATCGCCCGCGCCCGGTCGCCGATTTCCCGCGCACCCGGACAGGCGGCGATGATCGCGGACCGGATCGCGGCCGGATCCTCCCCGCGCGGATTGTCGTCGGTCACGATGGCCACGTCGGCATAGCGCGCCACCGCCTTGCCCATCAGCGGGCGCTTGCCGCGATCGCGGTCGCCGCCCGCGCCGAATATCGCGTGCAGGCGGCCCGCTGTATGGGGACGCAGCGCCGTCAGCAGCCGTTCCAGCGCGTCGGGCGTATGCGCGTAGTCCACATAGACCGCCGCTCCGTTCGGTAACCGGACAACGCATTCCATCCGGCCGCGTACCCCGCGCAACGTGGGCAGCCGGTCCAGGGCATCGGTCAGACCCAACGCGTCCGCGAGCGCCGCCGCGACCAGTGCGTTGTCGGCCTGAAACCGGCCGGGCAGGCCCAGCCCGATGTCGCGGCGCTGTCCATCCGCTTCCACGGTCAGGTCCTGCCCATCGGGACGCGGACGCGCGCCGACCAGCCGGAACCGCGTGCCGTTTTCGCCGGTGGAGCGCAAATCCAGCCGCCGCCGCGCCGCGATCGCGCGCAGCGCCGTCAGCGTATCGGCGTCCATCTCCGCATGCACGATAACCGGCGCGCCTTCCGGCAACAGCACATCGAACAGCCGCAGCTTGGCCTGCCGGTAAGCATCCAGCGTGCCGTGATAATCCAGATGATCCCGCGTCAGGTTGGTGAACGCCGCCCCGGCGAGCCGCACCCCGTCCAGCCGGAACTGATCCAGCCCGTGCGAGGACGCCTCGATCGCCGCCTTGGTCACCCCATGACGCGCCAGGCCTGCCAGCGTTTCCGCCAGACTGACCGGATCGGGCGTTGTCAGGCCAGGACCCGGATCGAAGCCGGGTGCGATCAGGCCCAGCGTGCCGAGACTGGCGGCTTTCGCTCCGGCCGATGCCCAAAGCTGACGGGTAAACTCCACCGTGCTGGTTTTGCCGTTGGTGCCCGTCACCGCGACCACCGTTTCCGGCTGCGGTCCCGCCAGAATGGCGGCGATCCGTGCCAGACTGCGGCGCGGTTCGGCGTCCATCACGATCGGCCGTTCGGGAACCCCGGCCGGCCAGTCGGTCCCCGGCGGCGCCAGGATCGCCACGGCACCGCGGGCGACGGCATCGGCGATAAACGCCCGTCCGTCGGCGCGCGACCCCGGCAGCGCGGCGAACAAATCGCCGGGCACGACCGTCCGGCTATCGGCTGTCACCCCGGCGATATCCAGATGCGCCATCGCCTGCCAGGCGGACGGCACACCGCCGTTGGGAAATAAATGGCCCATTATATCAGCGAGCCGCATCGGCGGCGGCCGACGAAACCGTCATAACCCGGACGGAAGCCGGCGGAACGGCCTGTGTCTGCCGCCTGATGTCCGGCGCCGGACGATTGACGGCGGGCGGTAGCATGGTTGCCGGCACGGTCAGATTCGGACGAGGCATTCCGCCGGCCGCTTTCACCGCGACATCGGCCGCCAAGGGCGCCGGTCCGGGACCATGCGCGGGCGCACCGGGCGGACGGCCTGGCTGCAACGGAATCGCCAGCGCCTGATTGATCTGGGGCATGTCCTGAATATCGGGCAGCATGCCCAGCATCGGCCCGATCCGGGCGATCACCTTGCCGGCGGCCGGCGCCACCACCCAGCCGGCCGTTGCATAACCATAGGTGTTTTTGTTGCCGTGCGGCTCGTCCAGCATCATGTAAACGGCGTAACGCGGCGCGTTCATTGGAAACACGCTCATGAAAGCGGCGACGTTGGCGTGTTTTTTGTAGCCGCCGTGGGCCTGCACTTTCTCGGCCGTGCCGGTCTTGCCGCCGGGATAGTAACCCGGCACTTCCGCCGCCTTGCCGAAGCCATCGGTCACCACCAGCCGCATCAGCCGCCGCATGATGTCGGAGGTGGATTGCTGCATGACCCGCACGCTTTCGACCGGTTCGTCCGGATCGCGCGCCAGCATCGTCGGCTGGACCAGCAGCCCGCCATTGGCGACGGCGGCGGTGCCGCGCACCACATGCAGCGGCGTAACGGAAATGCCGTGGCCGAATCCCACGGTCATGGTAACGAGTTCCTTCCAGGCCGAAGCGGGCTGCACGATGGGACGCGCCGATTCCGGCAGTTCGATCCCCGTGCGCGCGAACATTCCCATGCCTTTAAGCCAGTCCCGCTGGCGTTCTCCGCCGATCGTCAGCGCGATATGCGCGGCGCCGAGGTTGGACGAATAGGCTAGCACTTCCGGCAGGTACAACCAGCGGTGCTTGCCCTCGAAATCGGTGATGGTGAAGCGGCCGACGGAAATCGGGTGGGAGGCATCGAATTCATCCCAGATGTGAACCAGCCCGCTGTCCAGTGCCATCGACGCTGTCTGCAACTTGAACGTACTACCCGGCTCGTATGTTCCCTCCACCGCTCGGTTGAAACGATCGTCGGCCGGCGCCGTGCGCACGCTATTGGCGTCGTAATCGGGCAGGCTGACCATGGCCAGCACCTCGCCGGTTCGCACATCCATCACGATGCCGCACCCGCCGATCGCCTCGAATGTCGTCATGGCGGTCACGAGTTCCTCGCGCACCGCGGCCTGGACCTGCAAATCGATCGATAGCCGCAATGGGTCGGTATTGGTGCGAAGCCGCCGATCGAAATATTTCTCGACCCCGGCAAAGCCGTTTTCGTCCACATCGACGCCGCCCAGAACCTGCGCGGCGGTGCGTCCGAGCGGATACTGGCGGTGCTGGGTGGGTTGGAAATCGACGCCGGGAATGCCCAGGTTGTTGATCGCCTGTTCCTCTCGCGGGGTAATTTCGCGTGCCAGATAAATGAACTTCTTGTCGCGCCCGAGGCGTTCTACCGTTTCGGCCAGATCGAGCCGCGGCAGCACCTGGCGCAGCTTCTTCGCCGCGTCCGCGGCGTCGCCGATCTGCCTTGGATCGGCGAACAGCGAAACGGTATTCAATGAGATCGCCATCGGCTGACCATTACGATCGGTTATCATGGCGCGCTGGCCCGGCAACGTCGCCTCGATCGAGGCATGGGGTTCGGACTGCACGATCTGGGCGACCGAACGTTCCACCCGGTGCGGCGCCAGCGGCATGACGATGGTGGCCAGCGCCAGCTTCGCCAGCACCGCCGAAAACAGCACCATGAACCCGCCGGCGGCGATGACCAGCCGGGACCGGGTTTTTTCCAGGGCGATCCGGCGCGCGAGGTCTGGCGCGGTGACGCGCACATTTTCCATGCGCGGCACGCCGTCGAACCGGCTGGCCCCCTGGCGCTGTGCGGGCCGTCCGTACCGGCCGCCATTCAACGGTGGCGAGTCGGATGGCGGAACGGGATCGTCCGGATCGGTCATGACACTGCTTCAATTCGAATCGTACGTGGCGCTGACCGGGGTCGGACGCGGTGTGGGCGGCATCGACCCGCGCGCCATGCCCAGCAGAGAACCGCCGTACGGCGAAGGTTCGGCTGCCGTCTGGGCCGGCTGGCGATACGCTTGCGGCTGCGGCGCGACGGGCAACGGCCGCTGTTGCGCCGCCAAAGCGACGGGATGGGTTACGGACCCCGCGATTGGCCGGACGTCGGCGACGCGTTGTTCCGCCGGGTGCCGGTCGGCCGGCCTGGAGTCGGCCACCGCCACCGGGCGGGCCTGAACGGCCGCCACGACCGGATGAGAAACACCTGCCCGGTCAATTGTCCGCGCCTCGGCAGGCTTTGTGTCCGCTGGCCTTATGTCAGTTGGCCTTGTGTCCGCCTGTCTCATGTCAGTTGGCCGAACCGCCAGCGCGACAACCGGCGCGGGTATCGCGACCGGTATCGGCGGAACCGGCAGGTCATCGGCCGCGGCCACCGAACCGCCGGTACCGGACGCCGGCGATCCGGAATCGGCGACCGGCGGCACCAGATCCGGCTCGTCTTTGCCCGCCGCCGGCGCCTCCGGCAGCGGGGCGGGCAGCCGGCTCCCCAGATCGGCGAGGCTGGTAAATTGCGACGGAGCGATCGTCTTCAGGCTGAGATAGGTGTCGGAGAACTGCCGCAGGCGTTCGGGGTCGTTCAGCATCGTCCACTCCGCCGCCAGCAGCCGGCTTTGCTCGCGCAGCGCGCCGGTATCGCGGACGGTTCGCTCGATCGTGCGGTCCAGGACCTGCACCTCGTGCTTGGACTGATAGAGATAGAGACCTGAACCGCAGGCCAGCAGGAATGTTGCGATAGTGAGAGGACGGATCATGTGCCGCGGCCCTTGCCGATGCGTTCGAGCGTGCGCAGACGAGCACTGCGGGAACGAGGATTTTGGTCTGTTTCATGGGTGCCGGGACGCAAGGTCCGAACGGTTACCAGACGAAAGCCGGGTGCTGCCGACGCCATCGATCCGGCCGGATCGTGGCGCGACGGCAAACCCGAGCGGCCGGACGCCTCGCTCATGAACCGTTTGACAATACGGTCTTCCAGACTGTGGAACGCGACAACCACCAGCCGCCCGCCGGGGGACAAAAGACCGGAGGCCTGCGTCAGCGCGGCTTCGATCTGCCCGAGCTCGTCGTTAACCTTTATGCGCAGCGCCTGAAAGCTGCGCGTGGCCGGATGATTGCCCGACCGATCCGGCGGCAGCACGGAACGGATGATTTCCGCCAGCCGAACCGTGGTTTCGATCGGGGCTTCGGCGCGCGCGGCGACGATGGCGTGGGCGATCCGGCGGGACGCGCGTTCTTCCCCCAGTTCGTACAAGACGTCGGCCAGCGCCGGTTCGGCCAGGGTATTCACCAGATCGGCGGCGCTCGTCCCCTGCTTTCCCATGCGCATATCCAGCGGGCCATCGTGGCGGAACGAAAAGCCGCGGGCGGGATCGTCGATCTGGAACGACGACACGCCGAGATCCAGCACCACCCCGTCGAGTTCCGTCACGCCAGCGCGGTCCAGCAGTGCGACCATCTCGCCGAACTGGCCGTGCAGCAGATGCAGCCGGCCGGGAAACCGGGCGGCCAGTTCGGCCCCGCGCGCGATCGCGTCGGGGTCGCGGTCGATCGCCCACAGCGTGCAGCGTGCCCGTTCCAGGATGGCCCGCGCATAGCCGCCGCCGCCGAACGTGCCATCCAGATAGATGCCGCCATCGCTCGGTCGAAGGGCCGTCAGAACCTCATCCAGCATCACCGGGATATGACCGTTCATGCGGACGCTCCCGTCCGGATCGTGAACCCCGAAGCCCTTACCTGATCGCGGGCGGCCGCGAGACGGCGGGCCCCGGCTTGCGGTTCCCAGATTTGAAACGTGTTGCGGGTACCGATAAACATCGCCTCGCCGGCCAGATTGGCGTGTTCGGCCAGATTGGCGGGGATCATGATCCGGCCTTCCTTGTCGGTCTCCACCGCACAGGCGTCGCCGAACAGCGCCATCACGAAGTCCTCATGTTCCTGGCTGAACAGGCTGTAGCCTTCCGCCAGCGGCGCGCTCAGCGCCTCGAACCCCAGTTCGGTCCAGCCCTCGATGCACGGATTCTGATGCGACGGGCGCAGAAACATCGTTGCCGCCGCGGCGCCTTCGCCGGCATGGCACATCTTCTTGAGAACGGAACGAAATTGCGCCGGTACCGACACACGCCCCTTGGCGTCCAGCTTGTTCTGGTGGGTGCCGATAAAAAGGGCCATTCGGACCCGGGTACCTTTCCTGGCAGGCGATTATCGCATGGACGACCAAGGCGCAGACGCAGCGGCGACGGGATACGGTGGCCGTGACGATAGGCCGTATCGGGTCGAATGCCCCTGTGGACGGTGGTCCACGCTGGGCAATCATGGGATAGCATGGGCTGGATTGGGCAGTCAAAGGAATTGCCCCTTCGCTGAACGATTCCATCGAACTTTAGCTGGCTTCGTCAGACACTTACCGACGGCGACGCAAGTCTCCCCAAGGACAGACTATCCCACGCAAATATTCGCGTTTCGTTCTTGTGGACAACTTTGTGGGGGAATTTTTGGCCGGCATGCGGCGGCGATCGCCCCGGTGGGCGCTGTCCGGACTCCGAACGAGAAAATGCCAGACAGTCTGTAAGCCGGGTTCTGTCCGCCCCTTGCGGGACGGGACGACCATTCCTCTGGGACGCATCTCGCGATGCGCCTCACGCGACCAACCCGAACGGCGGGACGGGAATGTCCCAGCGATTATCGCGGGTTTAACGCCGTGACACCGCAGCCGCTCCTATTCGGTCTTGCTCCCGGTGGGGTTTACCGTGCCGCCCCTGTTGCCAGGGGCGCGGTGCGCTTTTACCGCACCGTTTCGCCCTTGCCCGCGGGAACGTTTCGCTTTCGCGAGCCGGTCTTGCACGGGCGGTTTGTTTTCTGTGGCACTGTCCCTGGGGTCGCCCCCGCCGGCCGTTAGCCGGCACCGTATTCCCGTGGAGCCCGGACTTTCCTCCACCAACGGGTTGCCCCGCCGGCAGCGGTCGTCCAACTGTCTGGCGCGCCGGGATGTGCGCCCGCTGGGTTATGCGGTCAAGCGGTCCAGCGGCAATGACATCGCGTCGCGAACGATAATTCCGCCGCCCAGCACACGTTCGTCCTGGTAAAAAACACACGCCTGGCCGGGTGCGGGCAAGGCCGACTCATCCAGCGTTACCGTGGTCGCGCCGTCGGCGATCCGCACCGAGGCGGGCCGGGGCTGTTCGCGCGCCCGCAGTTTCACCGAACACCGGATCGCACCGGCGGGTTCGGCGATCAGCCAGTTCACTTCGCGCAGCCGTACCGTATCGGTTCCCGTCCCGCGCGGGCCGACCACGATCCGCCGCCGGCCGGGTTCGGTGGCGACGACGATCTGGCGCTCGCCCCTTAGCATCGCGGCATCGCCGAGGCGCTTGCCCTGCCCCACGGTATAACGACCGACCCCGTCGTGGCGCCCGACCACGCGCCCGTCGGAGGTTACGATCTCCCCCGCTTCCAGCGCGTCCGGCCGCGTCTTGCCGACGACATCGGCGTAGTCCCCGGCGGGCACGAAACAAATGTCCTGGCTGTCCGGCTTTTCCGCCACGCCCAGCCCGAGCCGTTGCGCCACATCGCGCACTGCCCGCTTGTCTTCCATGCCGCCAAGGGGAAACAGGCACATATCCAGTTGCCGCAGGGTCGTCGCGAACAGAAACCAGCTTTGATCCCGCGCGGGATCCGCCGCCCGGTGCAGTTCCGGTCCATCGGGTCCGTCCACGCGACGCACATAATGGCCCGTGGCCAGGCGTTCGGCACCCAGGTCGCGGGCCAGATCGGGCAGGTCGGCGAACTTCACCGTCTGATTGCAGCGGATGCACGGCACCGGGGTTTCGCCGTTGGCATAGCTGTCGGCGAACGGGGCGATGACAGCCTGGGCAAAACGGGCTTCGGCGTCGATTGTATAATGGGCGATACCGAGGCGGTCGGCGACGCGGCGCGCGTCGTGGATATCCTGCCCGGCGCAGCACGCGCCTTTCCGCCCCGTCGCGGCGCCATGATCGTACAGCTGCAAGGTGACGCCGATGACCTCGTGCCCCGCCTCATGCAGCAGCCCGGCGACCACGCTGCTATCGACACCGCCCGACATGGCGACCACGACGCGCATGGTCAGCCCTGGGCGTTTCGGGTCGCGGACGGCAATGTCACGATCAGGCCGTCCAGCGCGGGGGTCATCACGATCTGGCATCCCAGGCGGGATGTCCGGGTCAGGCCGAACGCGAGGTCCAACATGTCTTCCTCATCCTCGGTCGGGGTTTCCAGCGCCTTGAACCAGGCCGCATCGACGATGACGTGGCAGGTCGAGCAAGCCAGCGATCCCTCGCACGCGCCTTCGATATCGACGCCGTGTTTATGGGCAATCTCCAGCACCGACAGGCCGGCCGGCGCGTCAACCGCGCGATGCGTTCCGTCGCGCTCGATAAAAGTCATCCGGGGCATGCAATCGGGCCTTTTACAGCGTGTCGGGGTGTTGCGCCGCGAGCGTGGCATGAGCCGCGGACAGTGCCAGGGCGGCGTAATCGATATCGGCGGCGGAGGTAAAGCGTCCAATCCCGATGCGCAAGGTCCGTTCGGCCTGTCCATCCGATAGCCCCAGCGCCCGCAATACATAAGACGGCTCGATCGCGGCGGACGAACAGGCCGATCCGGTGGACACGCACAGATCGGGATCGGCTTCCATCAACGCCGCCGCCGTGGCGCCTGGAAATGTCAGATTGAGGTTCCCGGCGATCCGCGCGACAGGATCGCCGTTGACCTGAATCCCTGGAATCTCACGCCGCAGCCGCGTCAGAAGCGCATCGCGCAATGCGGCGATCCGTTCGGACTCCGCCGCCATTTCTTCCCCGGCCAGCCGGCAGGCCTCGCCAAGCCCGACGATCAGCGGCGCGGGCAGCGTGCCGGACCGCAGCCCCCGTTCCTGGCCGCCGCCGGACAACAGCGGCAACAGGCGGACACGGGGGCGGCGACGGACGAACAGCGCCCCGACGCCCTTGGGACCATACAGTTTATGGCCGCTGACCGACGCCAGATCGACGTTCCAGCGCGTCAGATCGAGCGGAATTTTCCCCGTCGCCTGCGCCGCGTCGGTGTGGAACAGCGCACCGGACTCCTTCGCCAGCCTCGCAAGGGTTGCAATGTCCTGGATCGTGCCGGTCTCGTTGTTCACCGTCATGACGCTGACCAGCAAAGTGGGGGTCGTCAGCGCGGCCCGCAGCGCGTCCGGATCGAGCAGCCCGTCCGGTCGCACCGGCAACACCACCGGCTCGAACCCTTCGGCCGCCAGATCGGCGACCGCTTCCAGCACGCATTTATGTTCGGTCGCGGCGGTAACGATGCGGCGGCGCGGATCGCCCATGCCGGCAGCGAAGCGCGCGGCGCCCTTGATGGCGATATTGTTCGATTCCGTGGCGCCGGAGGTGAAAACGATCTCCCGCGCCTCGGCGCCGATCAGTGCCGCAACGCGCGATCGGGCGGTTTCGACGGCCGCTTCGGCGGTACGGCCCATGATGTGTTCGGCGCTGTGCGGGTTGCCGTATTCCTCGGAGAAATACGGCAGCATGGCCTGAACGACGCGCGGATCGCAGCGGGTTGTGGCCTGGTTATCCAGATAGACGGGCCGGTTGGGGCGGGGCGGGGCGTCGGTCATGGCCATGAATTAGGATCGCCCGGCGTGCGGCGCCAGGGCCGGGCGCAGCCGGACAGCCACGCGCCGGTACGCAGCGGCGAACGCATCGATATCGGCGGCGACGGCATTCCAGGGCAGCGACACGCGGATCGCCTCCCCGGCGAGGGTACCGAGGCCCATTGCGGTCAGCACATGGCTGGCTTGCACCTTGCCGGAACTGCATGCCGCCCCGGCGCTGACCGCGATCCCTTCGAGATCGAGCGCCATCACCTGAACCGCGGCCGCGGCGCCGGGCAGTGCGAGACAGACGGTATTGGGCAGGCGATGGGCGGTATCGCCACACACCACCGCGCCGCAGTCCACCGCCGCCCGTTCGGCCGCGTCGCGTAAAGCGCCCAGACGAAGCGGATCGTCGCCTGCGCTGGCGCGCACCGCCGCGGCGAACCCGGCGATGGGCGCGGCCGCCGGGGTGCCGCCCCGCCGCCCGCGTTCCTGTCCGCCGCCGGCAATAAGAGGTGCGAAGAAGGGCGCGTCCGCCGCCAGCAGCAACGCCCCGCAACCGGCGGGACCGCCGAGCTTATGAGACGACAGCGCCAGGCTATGGGCGCCAAGGTCGTCCAGCCGCACCGGAATCCGCCCGGCGGCTTGTACCGCATCCACATGCAGCAACGCGCCGAACCGACGGCACAGCGCGGCGGCCTGCCGCACCGGCTGAATGACACCCGTTTCATTATTCGCGAGCATCAGACACACCAGGGAGGGTATTCCGTCGCGCAACCGCTGTTCCAGCGCGTGGAGATCGACAATGCCGCCGGATAAAACAGGGACGATACCGGCCCCCGGACAAGCCGACCGGACGGCGTCGTGTTCGATGGCACTGACAAGGATCCGGCGGTTCGCCGACAGCGCATGGATCGCGGCGGCGTCCGCCTCGGTCCCGCCGGAGGTAAAAATCAGATCCTCCGGACGCCCGCAGAATGCCAGGGCGATTGTCTCGCGTGCATCCTCCAGGATGCGGCGGACGGCCCGTCCCGGCCCGTGGACCGAGGATGGATTGCCAACAACATCGAATGTGGCCGCGACGGCCTCGCGCGCCGCCTGACGGATGGGTTGCGTCGCGTTGGCGTCCAGGTAATGCGTCTTCATCAAAGCGCCGCCTCCGTTCCTTCCAGGGCCGGTTCGCCGTGGCGGCCAATTCGAGCGGCGCGGTCGCGGCATTTGTCAAAGCCAACCGCGGTCGTCACCTGTCAGCCCGGCGTAAAACCAGCAACAACGTTCCGGATCGAAAGGCCACCTACCTTTAACAAGGAAACCCGCTCGCCATACTAGCGTAAGTTACGGCAAAGGCTATAATACACTTATAGGTTGTAATTATCCTTGTTCTTGAACCAAAACAGGCCCGATGCTGACTGCATTTTCCATTGTCCGACGCAGGAACATGAAAGCCATGCGACATTTCCATTATGAAAACTGACCCGGATTGTCCTATACAGGTGTCCATCGACGACGACTAATTTTCCGCCGCGACGGCTATCGCATACAAATTGTTCGGAATGCTCCAGGATCAACCAACCAGGTTCGCCAGGCTGGGGTAGTGAGACGTAAATTTTTTAGTGGCACGGGTCAATTATCGATGGTTCGTTCGTGCGTCATGGAACTGACATCAGGGGATTGCGTTCCTATGTAGGTTGGGTTCGTGCGGGCTACGGGGGGGATTCCTGGCCCGCGATATATTCAAGACCCGGTAGGGTGCCCGAAGCCGCGGTGGTTTTGGTGCATACGCTGCTGGTGGGACAGGAAACAGGTTTCTTATTGCCATGCCCGAGGTAATGTTTGCCGGCCCAGATGGACGGCTCGAAGGTCGTTATCATCATTCGAAGGAATCCGGAGCGCCCGTCGCCCTGATCCTGCACCCGCATCCGCTGCATGGCGGAACCATGAATAATCGCATCACCTATACGATGTATCAGGCTTTTCAAAAGCTTGGGTGTTCAGTCATGCGGTTCAACTTCCGCGGGGTCGGCCGTAGCCAGGGCCGCTACGACGGCGGGATTGGCGAGATCGGCGACGCCGCCGCGGCCCTGGACTGGATGCAAGCCGTCAATCCGGGCCATGGCGGTTTGTGGATCGCCGGTTATTCGTTCGGGGCATTCATCGGTATGCAACTTCTGATGCGTCGCCCTGAAATTTCCGGCTGGGTCAGCGTCGCTCCGCCCGCCAACCACTACGACTTCGGATTCCTGGCGCCGTGTCCGTGCGGCGGTCTGATGCTGCATGGCGAGAACGACGATCTTGTCCCGGAACCGGCGGTTCGAAAGCTGGTGGACAAGCTCAACACGCAGAAAAACGTGCATGTGGATTACCGTATCGTCCCCGGCGCCGATCACGTTTTCGCGACTTATGCCGATGTGGTATCCGACGCGATCGACGATTTCTGCGGTAAGGCAATCGCCCGTAAACAGATGGCGCTCGCCGCCGATTAGGATCGCGCGCCCGGCGGCAAATCCGGCCGGTTTGGGATTTGTTCGACAACGCGCGTCGGATTGCGGTGTTGAATGTGCCAGCAGCTTCCGGTCCCTGAATGGTCTGGATCGGTAGCTGCCGGCGTTAGCCGCGGCATCGTCGCATGTCGAAATAGAGGTTCCGTGTCAGGGATGGCTTATCCGGCCTCCGTGCATCGGTTCGGCGACGCCTGTCGTCCCGGGATAGCTGATCGGTAACCCTGCGACGACCCGAGCGGCCAGAAACCCAAAGCACTGCGCTTCCAGGGCGTCGCCGTTCCAGCCCACCGCTTCCACCGGTTCGACCGGAACGGTCAACGACTGGCGCAGCCCGTCCATCAGCACCGGATTCAACCGCCCGCCCCCGCACACCAGCCAACGCACCGGCGGTTCGGGAAATGTGGCGGCGGCGATCGACCAGACCGTGAAGGCCGCCAGGGTCGCGGCGCCATCGGCGGCGGACAGGCCAGACAAACCGCTTACGCTCAGCGCGTTCCCGAAATCGAGCCGGTCCAGCGATTTCGGTCCCGTCATCCTAAAATAACCGTGCCCCGCCAGCCGAACCAAAACATCCCGGTCCACCCGGCCGGATCGCGCCAGAACCCCGTCGCGGTCGAATGCCTGGCCGGTATGTCGAAACACCCAGTCGTCCAGCGGACCGTTTCCTGGACCGGTATCGAACGCCAGCAATGCCCCGTCGCGACCGATCCAGGTGACATTCGCCACTCCGCCGATATTGAGAACAGCCAGCGGTTTGGCCAAGCCGGCCGCCAGCGCGGCATGGAAAACCGGCACCAGCGGCGCCCCCTGCCCGCCGGCCGCGACATCGGCCGATCGGAAATCATGGACGACTGGCATGCCCAGCCGCCGAGCCAATCCGGCGGCGTCGCCGATTTGCCACGTCCGGCGCCGATCGGGCCGGTGCAGGATGGTCTGCCCATGAAACCCGACCAGATCCGCCGCACATCCCAGGGCCTCGGCCGCGCGAGCATGATAGTCGGTCAAACGCCCAACCACCGCGGCAAGGCCGGGATCGTCCGCCGATAGGGTCGGCGCGGCATCCAGGATCGCCCGCAAATCGCGGCGCAGCGTATCATCGTATGGCAGCGTCAACGCCGGCCCGAACGCGGCAACGGTAACCCCGTCGGTGTCCAGCCACGCCGCATCCACCCCGTCCAGGGACGTTCCGCTCATCAGACCGATCGTTCGCGGCATTTGCCCTCGCCCCGCGGTGTGATAACCCCGCGCCATCGGCAAACTACGGGTTACCCACCATGACGGCCAACGCTTTCCTCGAAGAAGCAACCGAACGCGGATTCGTGTTCCAGTGCACCGATATCGCCGCCCTGGGTGCCGCGATGCGGGCCGGGCCGGTCACAGCGTATATCGGCTTCGACTGCACCGCCGACAGCCTGCATGTCGGCAGCCTGGTGCAGATCATGATTTTGCGCCTGTTGCAGAAACACGGCCACAAACCCGTGGTCCTGTTCGGCGGCGGCACCACCCGCATCGGCGACCCATCCGGCAAGGATGAAGCCCGGCAGTTGCTCACCGACGAGACCATCGCCGCCAACATGGCCGGCATCCGCCGTTGCTTCGTGCCGTTCCTGCGTTTCGGCGACGGCCCATCCGATGCCATGCAGACCAATAACGCCGATTGGCTGGACACCTTGGGCTACATCCCGCTGCTGCGCGAAGTCGGTGTCCATTTCACCATCAACCGCATGCTCGGCTTCGACTCCGTGAAACTGCGGCTGGACCGGGAGCAGCCGCTCACGTTCCTGGAATTCAATTACATGATCCTGCAAAGCTACGATTTCCGGGAACTCAACCGCCGCCACGGGGTTACGCTGCAAATCGGCGGGTCCGACCAATGGGGCAACATTGTCGCCGGCATGGAACTGACCCGGCGCACCGATGCCAAGACGGTTTATGGCCTGACGACCCCGCTGATCGTCACCGCGTCCGGCGGCAAGATGGGCAAGACCGCCCAGGGCGCCATCTGGCTGACTCAGGACCGGATGTCGGCGTACGATTACTGGCAGTTCTGGCGCAATACCGAGGATGCCGATGTCGGCCGCTTCCTGCGGTTGTTCACCGATCTGCCGCTGACCGAGATCGTCCGGCTGGAAGCGCTACAGGGGGCCGGCATCAACGAAGCCAAGAAAATCCTGGCGACCGAGGCCACATCGCTCGCGCACGGCGCGGAACAAGCGGCTTTATGCGCCGAAACCGCGCGCCGCGCGTTCGAGGACCACGACGCCGCCGCGGATTTACCCGCAATCGCGGTTCCGGCGGCGGACCTGGACGCCGGCATTCCCGCGTTCCGGCTGTTCGCCCTGGCCGGCCTCGCCGCCAGCAATGCCGATGCGCGCCGCCTGATCCGGGGCGGCGGTGCGAAAGTGAACGATGTCGCGATCGCCGAGGAAGGCTTTGTTATCGCGGCCGGCCTGCTGCGCGACGGCGCGGTTAAACTGTCGGCGGGGCGAAAGCAGCACCGGCTGGTAAGGCCGGGCTAGGGTCTGGCGCGACCGGAGCCGTCCCAGACGGCTGCACCGGACGATTCTGCCGCAATGCCGACGCCCCGCCGGCGACGATCCGCCAAACCGCCTGCGACAGTAGCTTGCGGCTCGCGAAATCCGCTGGATCGACTGGCGCATGCAGCAGCACTGTCGCCCGCAGGCCGCTTCGTCGTCCCAGGCGGCCGAAATGGGACGCGATGTCCATATCGCCATACCAGGCAAAAACCGGCCGGCAGAAACGTCCGACGGGCAACCCGCCCAACCGGTCGTAAACGACCGAAACCGGCTGAATCAACGGCAACAACGAGAGATTTTGCCCGGCGGCCTGCGCCGGTCTTTTTTGTTCGGCGGCCTGCGCCGGTTTTCTTTGTTCGGCGGCCTGCGCCGGTTTTCTTTGTTCGGCGGCCTGCGCCGCCAGGGCAAAAAAAGACGTGTAGAACGGCAACACGCGCGATCCATCGGAACTGGTGCCTTCGGGAAACAAAATCAGATTGTCCCCGCCCTTCAGCACCGAACGCATGGCGTCCAGCTCCTTGCCCGCGTTAACAAGCGATCGGGACACGAACACCGTCCGCCCCAGACGCGCGATTGTGCGGATCACCGGCCAGCCCGCGATGTCGGCCTTGGCGACGAAACGCCCCTCCAGAACGCCGCCGACAACCGGAATATCCAGCCAGGATGAGTGATTCGAGACATAAATCACCGGCCGACCGGATGCTGGCATGGCGGCACCGCCGATAATCTGGACCTTGATTCCGATCAGCCGCGTGAACAAAGCCCAGTACAGCCTGGCAAACACGATTTTCGCGCGCCCCGGCAACAACAGGCACACCGACTCAATCGCCATCGATGGAAGCGTCCAGGCCACGATGGCAAGCGTTCGTCGTGCCAGCCTGAACCATGGCGCCGGCGTCCACGATCCATCCCCGGCAGGCCACCGCGAAGATTCAGCGTTACCGGGCGATAAGGTTGACCGCGGACCCGACCGTCTGTTCATGCCCGATGTCGCGTCAACTGCCATGACAACCGATACCGCCGAAGCCGTCGTCGGACAATGGCGTAACCGTTACCAAAGGAGGCCCACACACGCACATGTTATGGGGTAAGATACGGCCATGCGTTGGCTCCGGATATCCGTTCCTACCGCCGTTCGATGGCTTGTCCTGTCCCTTGTTCTGCTGACCGGCCTGGCGCTGACCCGGCGCCTGCTGGCGGCCGATCCACAGCCATATACGGTTGCCTTGCAGCCAACCGGCAACACCGCGCTGGATTCCGCGCTGAAAGATAGTTCCAGTTTGATTTCGCTACAAAAATCGGCGCCCGTGGCGGGTTTCGCGCTGACCGGGCGGGCACGCCAGGATGAAACCCGGTTTCAGACCGCCTTGCGCAGCTTCGGCTACTACAAGGCCACCGTTTCCACCACCATCGGCGGCCACGACCTGAACGATCCCGCTTTGCCGGCCATCGTCGATGCCGCCCCAGCCAAACCGGCGCTGGCGATCGCGATAACGTTCGCACTCGGTCCCCGCTTCAAACTGGGGTCGGTCACGATCTCCACCCCGGTTCCGCCCGACATTCCGCCGCTGCTGGACCTGAAGCCCGGCCAGCCCGCCATGGCCGCGGACGTGCTGGCCGCGCGGGGTCGCCTGGAGAAAGCGCTGCTGGCGGACGGCTACCCGTTAGCCAAGGTTCCCGAGCCTGTGGCTATTTTGCACCTGGACCAAAACCTGCTCGATGTCGATTTTCAGCCGGTCGCGGGACCGAAGGCCACTATCGGGCCTATAACGTTGAATGGATCGAAGGGCGTGAACACGTCCTTTATCCGCCGCCGCCTGTTGTTGCAGCAGGGCGAGCCGTTCAACCCCCAGACGATCGAAAAAGCCCGGCAAGATTTGATGGCGACGGGGGTGTTTTCGGGGGTCCGCGCGGTACCCGCGCCGGCACTCGATTCCGGCGGGCAGTTACCCATCGCGATCGACCTGACCGAACGGCCGCAGCATTCGGTCGATGTGGGCGCGGGTTATTCCACCGACCTGGGCGTCAACTTCAACGCGGGCTGGCATGACCGCAACCTGTTCGGCAACGCGGAGCAACTGAACCTGACAGCGGCGGAGCAACTGGGCGGCGATGCCGTGACCCGGCCCGGCTACGCCGTGGGCGCCCAGTTTCTCAAGCCCGATTTCATGATGCGCGACCAAACGCTGGAACTGGACCTTAATGCCATCGACCAAAGCCTGCAGGCCTACAACCAAAAGGCCCTGTTGCAGAAGATCGCGTTCAACCGGCAGTTGACGCCGCAATGGACCGCCAGCGCCGGCCTGACCGGCGAGCAGGAATCGATCTATCAGGAGAACGCGACGCGCGGATACAGCCTTGTGGGACTCCCCGTCAGCCTGAAATACGATAGCACCACCAGCCTGCTCGATCCAACCAACGGTATCCGCGCAAGCCTGTCGGTGACACCGAGCGAGTCGCTCGGGACGACAGATTCGACGTTTTTCGTGACGCAAGTTTCCGGCTCGACCTATATCGATGTGTTTAGTAACGGACGGAGTATCCTGGCCTTGCGCGGGATCGTGGGCCAGATATCCGGTGCCGGCGTGTTCGGCCTGCCGCCCGACCAGCGCTTCTACGCCGGCGGCAGTGCGACCGTACGCGGATACCGTTACCAGACGCTCGGTCCTCAGTTCCGGGATGGCATCCCGATCGGGGGAACCGCCATTTCGGCGGGAACCGTGGAATGGCGCCAGCGTATTCTGGACAATTACGGCGTGGTTGGATTTATCGACGACGGTCAGGTGAGTTCCAACGGCATTCCGTTCGCGAGCCAGTTCCATGCCGGGGCCGGGATCGGAGCGCGCTATTACACCTCCATCGGCCCAATCCGCCTGGATTTTGCCGTCCCGGTCAATAAACTGCCGGGCGGCGACGCGTTCGAGGTTTATATCGGCATCGGACAAGCATTTTGACCCGCGTGCTGAAATGGATCGCCGCGACCGTCCTTGTTGTGCTGGCGATTCCGATGCTGGCCGTTATCGCCGTCCTGGTGCTGGCCAACACAGACCTTGGCCGGCGCTCGATCCAGACCGAAACCGCCAGCCTGACCGGCGGCATGGTCCGAATCGATGGGCTGTCCGGGCGGTTTCCCGATGCGCTTGTTATCGGCCGGCTTCGGGTATCGGACGCCAAGGGGCCCTATCTCGCCATCGACGGCCTGAGACTGGACTGGTCGCCGCTACAACTGGTCCAGCGAACAGTCCGGATCGGCCTGCTGCGCGCCGACCGGCTGACGCTGGACCGAATGCCAGAATCGAACGGCAACCCGGCCGGAGGCAGCACCGCGTTCAGCCTGCCGGTGCGCGTCGATCTGCAACATCTGCGGATCGGCCGGGCCGCTATCGGCCCGGCCGTGGCCGGCGAGGCGGCGGTATTGAGCATCGCCGGAACGGCCACGCTCGCATCGCTGACCGAAGGTACGGTCCACCTGGACGCGCAACGCCTGGACATGCAAGGCCGCTACACCGTGGATGGCCGTGTCGCGACGGACGCGATGCAGGTTACGATCGACGCGAAGGAGCCGGCCAGGGGCCTGATCGCCGGCATCGCCCATCTTCCCAATCTGGGCGCGATCGATGTCCATGCAGCGGTGGACGGTCCCAGGGATAATCTGGCAACCCATGCCGCGATCGCCGCCGGATCGCTGACCGCTTCCGCGTCCGGCACCGTCGATCTAACGCATCGGGCGGCCGATCTTACGGTGCGGGCCCAGAGCGGCGCGATGGAACCGGTTGCCGGGGTGAACTGGCAATCGGTCCTGCTGAACGCGACCGTCCGGGGTCCGTTCCTGGCACTGGACGCCAACGGCACGTTGACGATCGGCGCCCTTAATGCCGGCGGTGCCCGCATCGGCACGCTTGCGGCCGCTGTTACAGGCGATAGGGGCGGTGCCACTCTGCACGCGACCCTGACCGGGCTGCGCGTGCCTGGACCGGCACCGGATATTTTCGCGGCCGAACCGGTCACCCTGGAGGCCGGTGCGCGCCTGGATGCACCGGATCGGCCGGCGACGTTCGCGCTGCATCATCCCTTGGTGTCCATTGAGGGAACCGCCACGACCGGAACCATCCAGCAGGTCCGGATGCATCTGACATTGCCCGACCTGTCGCCGCTGGCCGCCGCCGGCGGGGTGGATATCGCCGGTAAAGCCGGCCTCGATCTGCAGGCGGAGGTAAAGGACGGCACGACCGCCGTTTCGGCCAGGGGACACATCGGCATCGCCGGGGGCATGGCGCCGATTCCGTCACTGACGGGCGGCGATGCGGCGATCGATCTGGCGGCATCCATGCACGGCGCCGATATGACGCTGTCCCATCTGACGGTGGACGGCAAGGCGCTGGCGGTGTCGGCGCACGGAAGCCTGACGGGCCGTACGATCGCGGCCGCCTGGACCGTCGCCCTGACCGATCTGACCGCGATCCAGCCCGCTTTGTCCGGCCGGCTGGACGCTGACGGCCGTGTGGACGGCACGCTGGACGCTATGACAGTCCACGCCGGCATCGGGGCCGATCTGGCGGCGAAGGGCTTTCCGTCCGGGCGGCTGGACGCGACGGTGGACGTAACCGGCTTGCCCGCCGGACCGCATGCCACGGTCGCGGCCAATGGCAGCTTGCTGAACGCCCCGCTGGCGCTGGCACTGACCGCGGACAAGGCCGGCGACACGATGTCCATCGACATCGCCGAGGCGTCGTGGAAGTCGCTGAAACTGGGCGGCGCCGCCAGCCTGACTCCGCCGGCCGTGGTGCCCACGGGACATTTGCATGTGGCTCTGGGCCGGCTCGCGGACCTGCAACCGTTTTTAGACCGGCCCATCGCCGGTCAGGTCAGCGCCGCGCTGGACTCGGACGACAAAGCCGCGAAACTTATGCTGACCGTGCGCGACGCCTCGCTTGGGGGCGCGGCTACGATCGGCGAGGCGTTGCTGAACGCCACCGTGACCGATCCGGCCGGACATCCCGCCATCGACGGCGTTTTTTCCGCCGCCGGGGTGTCGGCCGGCGGAGCGCGATCGATATCGGCCAGGGCGACCGCCAAAGGTCCGGTGGGCGCGCTTGCCGTCGCGGTCACCGCCGATGCGCCGGCGGTGGCGGGCGGGGCCGCGAAACTGGCCTCCGCCGCCACGCTGGATGCCGGCCATCGCACGCTGTCGCTGACCCGGCTCGAAGCGACCTGGAAGCACCAGACGCTCCGCCTGACCGGCCCCGCGACATTCGCCTTCGCTGGCGGCGTGGCAGTGGACCGCCTGCGGCTGGGCTTCGGCCAAGCGGAGCTTGCCGTGTCCGGCCGAGCGGGCAGCAGCCTGGATTTGACCGCCAGCCTGCGCAATTTGCCCGCCGGTGTCGCCGCCATCGGCGGTCCGGCCTTCGCGGCGGATGGCGTCATCGCGGCCGACGCGCACCTGACCGGGACCGTTGCCCAACCGGAGGGGACGGCCAGACTGACCGCGACGGGCGTGCGACAGCGCCATGGACCCGGACGGGCACTGCCGCCCGCGAACCTTACCGCGAGCGCCGTCCTGTCCGGCACGTCCGCCCGCATCGATACCAGACTGACGGCAGGGCCTTCGCATCTGTCTGTCGCCGGTTCGGCCCCCTTGTCGCGTTCGGGCGCGCTGGCGCTGACGACCGATGGCCATGTCGATCTGGCGATGCTGGATCCGATCCTGACCGCGCAGGGTCGCCGCGCCCGGGGCGAGGTGGACCTGAACGCCACCGTGACCGGCACCGCATCCGCCCCGCTGGCCAGCGGAACCGTTCGGCTAACCGGCGGCAGCGCCACGGATTACGCCCAGGGCGTCGATGTTACGGCTATCGCGGCGACAATCGAGGCCACGGGCGATACCGTCCGGCTGACCCGGTTCACCGGCAAGGCCGGTCTGGGAACTGTGGGCGGGTCCGGGTCGGTTGGCCTGGCGGGGACCATGCCGGTCGATCTGCATTTCACCGCCGATAACGCGCGCGCGTTATCCAGCGACCTGCTTTCCGCTGTTATCGACGCCAACCTGACCGTTCAGGGCGCCATCGAAGGGGACATGAAGGTGGCCGGAACGGTGCATGTCCGGCACGCGAATATCCGCATTCCCGATACATTGCCCGCCAGCGTGGCGGTATTGCCGGTTCGCGACGCCAACGCGCCGCCACCGCCGCCGGCCCCTTCCCAACCGGCTTCGTCGATCGCCCTGAACGTCACGCTCGACGCGCCGGAACAGGTGTTCATCCGCGGTCAGGGCCTGAATGCGGAACTGGGCGGCATTGTCCATTTTCGCGGCACCGCCACGAAGCCGAACCCGGATGGCGGTCTCCATTTGCGCCAGGGCACGCTCAGCGTCGTCGGCACCACGTTGAATTTCTCTGAGGGCACAATCGATTTCAGCGGCGCCGGAATCGCCGATCCAGCGATCCATTTCGTGGCGACATCGACAACGGCGACGATGATCGCGACCCTGACCGTTACCGGCAGCGCGTCCCATCCGAAAATCGTGCTGTCCAGCCTTCCCGAACTGCCGCAAGACGAGATACTGGCGCAACTGCTGTTTGGCACCGGGACCTCGAAGCTCAGTCCGTTTCAGTTGGCGGAGGTTGCCTCCGCGCTGGCATCGCTGTCCGGCGCGACATCCGGGTTCGACCCGCTGGAACGTATCCGGACCAGCCTGGGGCTCGATCGGTTGTCGGTCGGCAGCGACCTTAACGGCAATCCCGCGATTCAGGGCGGCCGATATGTGAGCAAGGGTGTGTATGTCGGTGCCCAGCAGAGCGCCACGGGGGGAACCCAGGCGACCGTGCAAATCGATATTGCCAAGGGCCTGAAGTTACAGACCACGGCTGGGTCTGGATCGGCCTCGGCGACCGGCGGCACAAGCAATGCGGACGCTGCCGGTGTTGGGATTGTGTATCGGTTCGATTATTGAGTATTTATTTGGATCGGCTTTGTTTTAGCGCGTGAATTGTTGGTTGCGGGGACATGCAACCACCGACAGTTGACTTTATTACCGGTCGCCTGTTGACCCAAATCTTCCCAAGGTTGGGGTCGAGAGTTCGAATCTCTTCGCCCGCTCCAAATTTCCCTAGTAAAATCAGAGTGATAAAGATGGTCCTTCGGGACCGTTTTTGCTTAGAGGTCTGGGTTTCCATGCCGCTCTAAGCAGACTCTATGCAATTGGACGGAAGTCGGCCGGCGACCGCCCGCGCTGATCGCGTGGTCTACGCTTGCGATCCGGCGCTCGAAGCTCGTCGCGCAAGTTGAAATCCTGCTCCCGCAACAGATCGGCCCTCTGAGGCCGGC
Source organism: Pseudomonadota bacterium (assembly GCA_021805565.1). Taxonomy (GTDB): domain Bacteria; phylum Pseudomonadota; class Alphaproteobacteria; order Acetobacterales; family Acetobacteraceae; genus Rhodopila. The sequence goes on along the minus strand of JAJZFA010000042.1, from coordinate 1,381 downwards.
TTAAGATGGGGATCGCCACAGATCTGGGAATTTCAGTTGCAAGGGCTCTCGACATCCGAAATAAATTCCGAGGCTTGCTGCATAGACGGTCAGACATCGTCGCACTCCTAGTTACGCCCATCAAACGCGCTACGCGCCTGCTCGACCGCCTCCATGTTCTCAAGCGTCCAGGCGTAAAGTGCCTTGAACGGGACCTGCAGCGTCCGGCCAAGCGGTGTGATCTGGTATTCGACGGCGACCGGAGAGGTGGCGATCACGCGGCGCTCAATGAGCCCGTTGCGCTCCAGCCGCCTCAGGCACTGGGTGAGCGCCTTCTGGGTCACCCCTTCAAGCAGTCGCCGGATAACGTTGAACCGCAGCGGGCCACCGTCAAGCACGGTTAGGACCATCATCGACCATTTGTCGGCGATCTGGTCAAACAGGAGACGGCTCGGGCAATCCGGCGCAAAGCGTTGTAGCAGACGATCGGCCATTTTGGTTTCCTTGGATATACCTAGTCGATCCAAAGTGCCTGATTGACACTAGGTATACGCGGGATACCTATAACGCTCCACACAAACCGGAGCAACAATCTCGTGACCGATGTTTCAGCCCTCTTTCAACCCTTCAGTATTAAGTCGCTCTCGCTCAAGAACCGCATTGTAATGGCACCGATGACGCGGTCCAGCGCCCCAGGCGGTGTGCCCGGAGAGGCCAATGCCGTCTATTACCGCCGCCGAGCCGAGAACCATGTCGGCCTTATTCTGTCCGAAGGAACGGTGGTCGATCGCCCGGCCGCACGCAACGAGGGTGGTATTCCGTTCTTCCACGGCGAGATGGCGCTGGCCGGCTGGCGGCGTGTGATTGAGGAGGTCCACGTGGCTGGTGGCAAGATGGGTCCCCAAATCTGGCACGTCGGTTCAGTACCCGGTCTAGGTGGATGGGAGCCGGACGTGCCCGTCGAGAGCCCGTCCGGCCTCGTCGGCCCTGGTCAGCCGCGCGGCACTGTGATGAGCGAGGAGGCGATCGCCGACACCGTAGCGGCGTTTGGCCGTGCGGCTGCCGATGCCCGCAGCGTCGGCTTCGACACCCTAGAACTTCACGGAGCGCACGGCTATCTGATCGACCAATTCTTCTGGGACGGCACCAACACACGCGAAGACCGCTACGGCGGTGCAGGCGTCAAGGAGCGCGCTCGCTTCGCTGCCGAAGTCGTGGCAGCGGCCTCAAACCTCCCCTCATTTCCTCTTGAACCCGTTGCGCCATAAAAGAATCGGAGCCAGCCATCTGGGATTCTGAAAAGAATCCAAATCTGCCATCCGGGATTGCAAATCTGTCTTTCGTCTCGACGACACTTTCATTTAGCCGTCCACCTCGATTCAAGCCACGGACAACCCGATGC
>JAJZFA010000054.1 GCA_021805565.1 Pseudomonadota bacterium | reverse complement strand
TGCTGCCCTTACCCGGATGTACCGCTACCGGACAGGGCAGCCGCGCCGCCGCGCGAAATGTTGTGCGTCGGTACCGCCTGCCCGGTCCAGGCTGGCGTGGCTTTGCCTGGGGTACGGGTGGCGATGGCGTATTTCAGCACGGTCATCGGGGCGGCCGGTTTTACTGCGTTCCGCTGGACGCGGCCGTGGCGCTTCGTCGGTTCCTGGCCATGCGGTTCGAAGTGGATGGCGCCGATCAGCGAGCCGACTGGGTGGGTAACTTAGGCGATGCCCGGCAACAACCGCTACAATCGGCAGTGCCGAGCAAGCCCTAAGGCCATGTTTTGCAGGGCAACCTTACTGGCGTGCTGACGCACTTATTGAAGCCGATTCCGTTGCCGGCCTGGCGACTGCCACGTGTCGTGGCGTATCGTCGGTCAGTATTTGGATTTTTTGTTCGAAAGCGGCATCCTCGGCCTCGCTGCTTTCGCCGCTCTGGCCCTGCGTCAGCCTTTCGGCAGGCGCCGGCCGCGGTCAGGCCATCGCCGAAGCCGGCCCATCCTCCCGGTACCGGGTGGTTCCGGCGAGATGCAGTACCACCTCCATTTCACCGGCGAAGCGGGCGAATAGTTCGCTGGGCAGCGTCGCGTCTCCATCGGTCCAGCGCAGATCTTCGGCCGCTTCGTAGCCGTGGAAGCCGTCGGTCAGGCGGGTGTCGGCGGCCTGCAGGACCGTGAATCGCGTGCCTTGCCGGATCGCGATTTGGCGCAGGGCGACACCGAGCGGCCGCGCGTCGCGGGCCAGCCCGAGTTCGGCCGGGACGGCGTCGCGTGAGACGATGTGCAGCCCGGCCGGCGGGGCGTGCAGGCTGAAGACATAGACCGAACCCTGGCGTTTGGCGGCGTCGATCCGTGCACCGCCGGCCAGAAGGTGCAGGTCCGGATCGTCCGTCAGCGGCAATCCTGGACGCGGGCCCGCCCGGTCCAGGATGCGCCGCCAGATCGCATCGACCTGGGCGCCGCCGGTCAGGACCGGCGCGCAGGGCGGTTGCGGTGTCCCGGACCAGCCTTCGTTGGTGTTCTGGAACAGCCAGCGGTTGCCGTCGTCGCGGTAACTTTCCGCATGCGCGCCGTCGGCGACCAGGATGTCGTGCGCGTCCAGTTCCAGATGGTACACGGTTACGTCCTGCGCCCGGTCGTCCCATAAAATGGACCGATGGTTCACCAGGAATTCCACCGGAATTAACACGCCATCGAGGTAAAGTGAGTGACCCTTGGTGATGCGCAGGTCTCGGGCAGGCACGTTGGCGGCCAGGGCGCCCTTGCGCACGATAACGGGTGTGGCCGCCGAACGCCGGCCGCGCGCGGCGAGAGTCCGGCCGTGGCCGATCCAGCACAGACGCCGCCGGTCGCCGCCGGCGGTGACGATCGTGTCGCCGATGCGCAGCTTCTCCACCGGCACTTCGCCCTGGCTGGTCAGGATGTGTGTGCCGGGCAGAAAGCAGGGGACGACGGAAATGTCGGTCGATCCGTTCGTCACCGTGCGGGTCAGTGCCAACGGCGCGGCAAAGGTCAGCGTCAGGCCTGGGCCGGTGCTTTCCGCGATCGTCAGCGTATTGCCGTTGAACGCCAGGCCGGTAACGTCCGCGACACCGGCGAGCACGATGGTATCGGTGGCAACGAAACCGGCGATCGTGGAGGCCGCGGCCGATGGGCTTGCCAGGATCAGTGTGGCGTTCGGCCCGCCGAATGCCAGGGTTTCGCCGGCCGCCATGGATCCGCCGACCGACCAGGTTGCGCCGTTATCCAGGGCGATCCGGCCGAAACCGGTAAAGCTGCCGATGTTGGCGATGGTGCCAACCGAGGATCCGCTGGCCAGTTCCAGCGTGCTGTAAATGGCCGACCCAAGCGAGTTGCCGCCGGCCACGGTGCCGATGAAGACGCCCGTGGATGTGTCGATGACGCGATTGGCAAAGCCGGAATGGACGGCGTCGAAGGCAAATCCGGTTCCAAAAATCGTGCCCTGATTTACCACGGTCGTCTGGTAATAGGCCACGACGCCGAATGCGCCGCCGCTGATTATGCCGCCTGATCCGTTGACGATGGCACCGGGGCCGTGAATCCATACCCCGGCGCCATCGCCAAGGGTGTCGGCGGCGTGGATTGTGCCCTGGTTGACGACCGTGCCGCCGACGCTGGACGTTCCGGTGCCAATCTGTACGCCCATCCATTGCGATGCGATGGTGCCGCCCGCGTTATTGGTCACCAGCCCGCCGGCGACCAACTGCACCCCGGCTCCGGCGAGCGTCTGGGTGTCCGCGATATGCCCTGAGTTGACCACCGTGCCGGGTGTTCCATTGACCTGCACGCCGAACCTGTAACCGCCGACGCTGCCCGCGTTCGTTACGGCTGCGGCGGATGTCCCGCCGATGTAGATGCCAAAGATGCCGCCGACGATCGTGCCGCCCAGGATATTGTCCAGTCTGCCGGGATCGAGCAGCACGGCCCCGGCCCCCGACTGTCCGGACAGCAGCCCCGCATTCGTCAGCGTGGCGGTGCCCCCCGGTTCGGCAAAAAAGCCGTAGCTTCCGCCGGCGAGGGTACCGCCGGCGGCGTTGGTTACGCTCGCGGCGTTCGCACCAAACGACCGTACGCCGGTGTTGACGCCAAAAATTTCCGCCCCAGCCGCATTGGTGAGCATGCCCCCGGACTCCAGTCCGACACCGACCAGGTTGCCGGAAATGGAGCCTTGATTAGTCAGCGTGGCAGACGGACCGAATGCCAGAACACCGTCTTTTGCGCCCGCGATCGAGCCGCCCTGAACATTTACGATGCTGCCACCGGCTGTCAGCACAACGCCGAATCCGTTGGCGGTGCCCGTCGCCCGAATCGTTCCGGCGTTAACCACTGACCCCGCCCCGCCAATGGCTATCCCTTCCCAGTAGCTCGAGATCAGCCCGTGCGCCGCATTGCTGACCTGACCGCTGCCGAGCAGGATGCCGGCGGACGTCGCGGTGAAGAGATTATTGATATATTGGAAACCGGCGCCGCTGGTTCCGGTGGTGGCGATGACACCTTGATTGGTGATCGAACCGCGACTTGCGACCGAAATTCCGGCGTAATACCCCGTGACCGAACCGGCTTGCAGGTTCGCGATCGAACTGACGGCGGCCCCGAGCAACGCGATGCCGTCGCTAATGATATTTTTGCCGCTTGCCAGCAGGGTGCCGGCGTTCACGATCGTCCAGTTGGTTGCAAGACTGCTGGCGAGCGCGGGGAAATTGGTGTCCGTAATGGTCACGCCAGATGCGACGGTGATTGGATTAAGCGTCGTTGGGCCGAGGAGATAACCGTTGGTCGTGTTGCTGGTGATGGTCAGGCCGGTCATCTGAACGCTCCGAGGGTCGCATCGCCGGCCCTGGGTCGCCAGGGGAAGGCCGTTGTTACGATTATAATGGCATTCGCGATTCGCGGTGAATGCTTATTTTCCGGCGCCTCGGACGAGCGATGTGCGGACGTTCCGGGCAGTTTCCCTGAATATTATTGCGTGAATATTGTATAATTTATTTATTAATATTTAACTAAAACGAGTTTGACAAAATCAAGCAGGTTTGCGAATTTGCACATGCGCTGTCGGGATTGTACTTTCGGATTGCGTTATTTCTGGCGACTGACAGTCCGTCCGTTCCCGCTGGCAAAAAGCCGCATTCGTTTGTGATGGGGTAACCCGCTTTGCCAACACGGTCCTGATCGCGCCGCCCGGCTTTCGATGGATGGTGCGTCCAGCCATCCGGTCCAGCCCGTTACGATACAATTTATTCGCACAAACCGCCAACCGGCAGGTGTGAGCAATCAAATGACCTTTCAACAAACCAGTTCCATTCAAGTCCAATCGCTCGGTGCAGACGCCTATGGGTGGACGAATCAATACGGCGGCTCGTGGAATTCGGCGCCAAATTGGCTGGATATCACGGCGGGCCTTGTCGCCGGCAGCGCGCCCGGGGCAGGCAATGCGGTCACCATCGCCGGAGGCATCAACGGAAATTTCACCAATATCGTGGGTGCCGGCGCGGCCGCGCAGTTGTCGCTGAGCAACGACGTGCTGCTGTGGGGCGCGATCGATATCGGCGGTACCGTTACGCTGGGCGCGGCGGGCGATCTCAATCTCGACGGCGGTGCCAGCCTGAGCGCCGCCAGCCTGAACATCGGCAACGGCGCGTCTATGCAGGCAGGTGGCGGTAGTACCATTGCAGTCAGCGGGCTTGCCAGCGTGACGGCAGGCTTTCTGACCGCCATCGACGGAAGCGCCCTCCAGGTTGGCGGCCTGATCGCCAACGGTATCGACATGGGCTTTGGCCTTGCCCCCAGCATCATCGCGGTGGACGGAAATTCCTCGGTCGAGGTCGGCCACGCGGGCGGATCGGCTACCGGCGCGATCACGATCGATCAAGGTGCCGCGGCGGCTATAACCGGCGCCGTCTATGGCAACCTGATCGTCAACGGCGTGCTGGGCGTCCAGGCGCAGGGCACCCTGTCAATCGACGTTGGCGACCCCTTCGGTGTGGCCTCGCGGATTGCGGGCGCGGGTACTTTGACACTCAGCGAGGGCAGCGTTCTGACGCTGGGTGTCGCAGACAGTGCCGCGATCCAGTTTGGCGGGCCGGCTGGCACGCTGGTGGCGAACATATTGCCAAGCGGCACGATTACAGGCTTCGTGGCGGGTGACGTCATCGATCTATCCGGCAATGGCACTTACTTGGCAACGGGCCTGTCCTATAGCCAGACCGCCGCAAGCGTTGGGACGCTGACATTCACCAAAGGCGGAAGACCGGCGGGCACGCTTGCCATTGCCGGAAACTATGCCGGCACCCTGTTCCATCTGAATCTGGGCACAGCGGGCGATGCGTTCGTCAGCTTGCAAACCATCGGCTCTCCGCCCGTTCAGCCAAGCATTGTTCTGGGTACCGCCGGTTCCGACGTGCTGACCGCGACCGCGAACAATCAGACGCTGACGGGCCTGGGCGGAAACGATACACTGGGTTCGGGTGGCTTTACCGGGATCGACTTCAAGGATACCAGCGCCAACCTGAACGGCAGCACGATCGTGTCCTTCGCCGCGTCCGATACGATCGATCTGACGGACATGAACCCCGCGGCCGCATCGGTGTCGTACACACCGGGCGCATCCCCCGTGTTGATGGCGACCGACGGCACGCACACCGCCACGATCGGTTTGTTTTTCGCAAACGGCCTTGCACCTGGGTTTTTTACCGCCGCGGCCGATGGGTCGGGCGGCACGGCGGTGACGTATTTCGCCGCGAACACGGATTCTTACGTTTTCGGCGGCACGGTGGGCGGCAGCTATGCCGCTGCATCCCAATGGCAGGATCTGACCACCGGCACCATCGCCGCGCTGGCACCCAGTTATGGCAATGCAGTCGCCATCGCCGGCGGGGCAGGGGCCTACACCGATCTTACCGGCAACGGTTTCGCCGCCAGCGTGACAACCAGCGGCGATGTGCTGCAGTGGGGAAGCCTGAACGTGGGCAGCGGGCTGGCCGGTGTCAGCGGGTCGTTGACCCAAACGGGGACGCTCGCCTTGGACGCGGGCGCCGCCCTGATACTGGCCGGTTCGGCCAGCGTCGGCGGCCTGATCGAGATTGGCGGCGGCAGCACGCTGACCGGCGCCGGCGGCGTGCTGTTCTCCGGTAGCGGGGGCGCGCTGCTGGCAACAGGAGGCGGTTCGGCGACGTTCGGTTCGGTCCTTGGCGGCGGAACCGCGTCGTCCGTCATTGGCGTGGATTCAACGTCGTCGATCGTGTTCGGGCCGGGCGGCGCCGTCACGTCGGGTGCCTTGACGATCGCCAGCGGGGTGACGGCCGGACTGGCCGGAACGGTCAACGGCAACGTCGTGGTGAACGGCACGTTGTCGGTATCCGGCATGCTGACGGTTGCGCCCTTTGGTGGGGTGATGTCATCGGTTACTGGCGGCGGCCAGATCGATCTGACCAGCGGCGGCAGCCTTGCTATCGCCGGATCGGACAGTGTTCCGGTGCAATTCACATCGCCGGCCAGTGGCGGCACGACGGAAATGCTGACGTTCGGTACGACGATGCCGACCGGCGTTATCTCGGGTTTCGCGGCCGGCGATGTTATTAGCACCGGGCTGATCGTGACCAAACTGATCTACACCCCGTTCGGCGGCAGCGGGCGGCTGGCGCTGCTGGAAGGCGGCACCACGGTTGGCATGCTTGCGCTGTCGGGCACTTATGTCGGCACGCAGTTTCAGGTGCAGCCAACGGACGGCGGCCTTTCCAGTGCCATTACCTACGCCTCGACGCCGGTTGCCGGCCCCGGCAGCGCGGTCAGCGGCAGCAGCGACAGTTACAGCTGGACCAATGCGGGAGGCGGCAACTGGAACAACGCGGCCGACTGGATCGACACCACCGCGGGCGCTACCCCGGCCGCCGCGCCCGGTGCCAGTAACGCCGTGACCATCGCCGACAATACCGGCGCGTGGACACCGCAGATTATCGCCGGCCCCGCTGCCGCGGCATCGCTGTCCATCTCGGGTTCCGCCAACACGATCTTGATGTGGACAATGTCGGTCGCGGGCCTGTTTTCCGTCAGCGAGTATGGCACCCCGTCGGCCGACGTGGCGCTGTTCAGCGGCGCCGATCTCAGTGCCGGCAGCCTGAACGTCGCCTCGCTGCTGCGTGTTGCCAGCAACAGTCTGCTGACGGTTGCCGGATCGGGCAGCGGCACGTTCATTTCCGGGACTCTGGCGGTCGGTACCGACAGCGCCGTAAGGGTGACCGGCGGGGCCAGCACGATTACCGGTGCGGTTTCGGTGGACGGGACATCCAGCGTCGAATTCGGCAGCGCGGGGACCGCGGCGCAAGGCACGCTGGCAATCGATTACGGCCAGTCGGTAACGCTGCAAGGTGCGGCGGCGATCGAGGCCAATGTTGTCGTCAACGGCAGTCTGCTGGTCTATTCCGGCACAATCGAAGGGTTCGGCGGCACGATCGGATCGGTTGGCGGGACCGGCACGATCGTCATCGGCGCGTTGGGCGGGTATGGCTATCTGATCCTGAACGCAGCGGATACCGCCGCGATCGACTTCCGGGATTACCTCGTGAACGGCGTTGCCTATGCCGTGGAGCATCTGGAACTGAGGAATACCCCGCGGACGGGTATCATCTCCGGTTTCATTGCCGGCGACACCATCGCGATCGATGCCAACGTGACCGGCGCCAGTTTCGCGCAGACCAGCAGCACCGCGGGCACGCTGACGCTGACCGATGGCGGGACCGCCGTGGGTACGCTGACATTTGACGGGAATTTCGCGGGCAGCGTGTTTCAGGTCGATGTCGCGCCGGGAACCGGGGTCGCCACCATTTCGCTGCAAGCCTCGCCCGCCCCGGCCGGCGCGGCCGCCCCGGCCGGAACGAACGGCCAGACCTACGCCTGGACGGCCATGGGTGGCGGAAGCTGGACCACCGCCGCGAATTGGGCCGGCGCGGCCACGGCGACGGTGCCGGGCGGTGGCGATGTCGTTAGCATCGCGGGCAGCACTGTCGCCGGACAATACACCACGGTTACCGGCAACGGTGCGGCGGTGGACCTGACAGTGACTGGCAATGTCATGCTAACCGGTCAGGTTAACGTCGCCGCGTCGGTGCATGTGTCCACCGGCAGCGGCCCGGCGGCCGATCTGGCATTGCAAGCCGGCGCCGTGGTAACCGCCGCCGGGTCCGGAGAGGTGTTCGGCAGAATGGAACTGGGCGGTGGCAGTTCGATGACCTTCCCAGGCTACGCCTTCCTGTATGGCGGCTCCATGCTGGTCCTGAGCGGCAGTGCGGTGCGAGCCGGAGGGCTGATCGGCGACAGCGCCGGCGACATACTCGCGGTCGATGCCAACTCCACATTGCAAATCGGCGGCGCCGCCCCCGCCGTCGCCGGAACCGTCAGCATCGGGGCGGGTGCCCCGGCCGAGTTCAGCGGCCAAATTTACGGCAGCGTGGTTTCCAACGGCGCGCTGTGGGTCAGCGGCGGCGGCACGCTGTTTATCGACATGAACGGAACAGCGGAAAGCGACCCCTACGCAACCGCTACACCCACCATTGGCGGTAGCGGCTCGTTGGTGCTCGCCGAAAACAGCACGCTGGGGCTTGGCGTGGCCGATAGTGCGGCGATTCAGTTCGCTGGGCCCGACGCAACATTGATCCTGGCAGCGATCCCCTCCGCCACGATTACCGGTTTCGCTACCGGCGACCAAATTCAACTAGACCAGACCATCACTGTCATGACCTATAATCAAACCGGCGGCAATGCCGCGACACTGACTCTAAGCGACGGCACCGCGACGGTGGGTGTACTCCACCTTGCCGGCGCGTATGGCGGCGCCAACGCGTTCCATCTGGACACTGCGCCAAACGGCAATACCGCCGTCATTACATTACAGTCTTTGCAGGCCGGGCCGCCGCAAATGAGCATGATCCAGGGCACGGTCGGGTCCGACCACCTTACCGCGACCGCGAACGGCCAGACCATCAGCGGCGAAGGCGGCAGCGACGTCATGAGCGCGGGGACATTTTCGGGGATCGATTTCAGGGATTATACCGCATATCTGAATGGCAGTTCGATCCTGGACTTCGCAAGCTCCGACCAAATCGACTTCATCGATATGAATCCCGCCGCCGCGACCGCGCATTATTCCGCCGGCATGCTGACCGTCACCGACGGCTCCCATATCGCGGCAATGGGATTTTCGTTCGCCAACACCGCTGCGTCCGGTTCATTCCACCTGACGAGCGACGGTGCATCCGGCACCAGACTGACCTGGTCGTGACGGTGACTTATGGGCACGCCCGACATAATTCGTGTCGGATAGCGGCGTCGGGCATGCCCGGAACTACAGCCTGAGCGGGAAGCTTTATCGGCGTTCTGAGGCGCTTATGACCGAGGCTGCTCCAATCGCCGGTGCTGCCTTACGAGTGCGGAAGTATGGGCAACAGAATGTGAATGGCGACCAGCAGCAACGCCACGACCACGATAAAACGGATCAGCCCGCCGAAAAGGCGTAGCGCAAACAATATCAGGACCAGCGTCACCGTGGTCATGGTAACGGTCTGAACATTGGCTGACAGACCCAACTGGCTTAGCCGGTCGTGCGCCCACTCTTCGCTCGCGACAAGCATATCGAGTAAAATATTCCCAATTTCAATCGACATTCGCAGCAAGGTTGTCAAGACATGTTGTAAATTATCCATCGTTCTCTCCCCGGTACCAGACACCTTCGCGGTCGGGTTGTGCGTTGTGCGGCGCTCTTGCTGGCCCCATCGCCCGAACAGAAGGCTTATGCGACGAATCGTAACGGCTTGTCCACAAAAGCGAGGACGTGACGCCGACCGTTGCCCGGGCTATATTATTTGGATGAAGCGCGAGGACACACCATGGCTGCCATCGACATGAATTTCGCGTCCCCTCGTCTGTTGATGGTGTCGGCTGGGGCCGTCCGGCAGATCGCCGGCGTGCTGGCGAAGTTCGGCCTGTCCCGGCCGCTGGTGGTCACCGACCCTTTCATGGTGGGTTCGGGCCATGTCCGTCATTGCCTCGATCCGTTGGACGCGGCCGGTATGGCCGCCGTAGTCTTCAGCGCCACCGTTCCAGACCCGACCGATACCGTGATCGAGGCCGGGGTCGCCGTGTTGAAAGCAGGTGACTACGATTGTCTGATCGGGTTTGGCGGCGGATCCCCCATCGATACCGCGAAGGCGATGGCGATTTTGGCGGCCGGCGGCGGCAGGATGCGCGACTACAAGGCGCCGTTCGCCGCCGACAGGGGGGAACTGCCGGTCATCGCCATTCCCACCACTGCCGGTACCGGCAGCGAATGCACCCGCTTCACGGTCATTACCGATACCGAACGCGACGAAAAAATGCTGATCGCCGGATTGGGTGCCCTGCCGCTGGCGGCGTTGGTAGATTACGAACTGACCTTCTCCGTTCCACCCCGCACCACGGCCGATACCGGCGTCGATAGCCTGACCCATGCGCTGGAGGCGTATGTCTCCAAACGGGCTAATCCGATTTCCGATGCGCTGGCGCTATCGGCGATGGCCCTGATCGGCGCCAATATCCGAACGGCCTACGCCGAACCGCGGAACGCCGCGGCGCGGGAGGCGATGATGCTGGGCGCGACCGAGGCAGGGCTGGCATTTTCCAACAGTTCGGTCGCACTCGTGCATGGCATGTCGCGGCCGATCGGGGCGCATTTCCACGTCCCGCACGGACTGTCCAACGCGATGCTGCTGCCGGCTATCACCCGTTTTTCTGTCCCTGGCGCCGAACGCCGCTATGCCGAGGCCGCTCGCCGGATCGGCTTCGCCGCGCCGGACGAAGGCGATGCGAACGCGGTTGTCAGACTGATTACCGGATTGGAGGCATTGAACAAAGATCTGTCGGTTCCCACCCCGGCGGAATACGGAATCGATGAAGCGGCGTGGAACGGGAAAATGACGCTGATGGCCGAACAGGCCCTGGCGTCGGGCAGCCCGGCCAATAATCCGCGCGTACCTTCCGCGGACGAGATCGTGCGCCTTTACCGGGAAGTCTGGACCGGTTCGGCCGCGAACCGTTAGGCTTGCCGCTCGGATCGCCTATGCGGGAACCGCTTTGTCCCGCCGCCGCTGAACCGAGTTCGGAATCCGCATTGCCTCCCGGTACTTCGCCACCGTCCGGCGGGCGATATCGACGCCTTCCTCGCGTAGCACCTTAACGATCGCGTCGTCCGACAGAATATCGGCAGGCGGTTCCGCGTCGATCATGCCCCTGATACGGTGGCGTACTGCCTCGGCACTATGCGATTCGCCGCCGTCGGTGCCGTGGATCGCCGTGGTGAAGAAATACTTCAGTTCGAACGTCCCGCGCGGCGTTGCGATATACTTGTTCGACGTCACGCGGCTGACCGTACTTTCGTGCAGTTCCACTGCCTCCGCGATATCGCGGAGGATAAGCGGCCGCAAGAAGGCCACGCCCTGACGCAGGAAACCGTCCTGTTGGCGCATTATTTCCACCGCCACTTTCAGGATCGTTTGTGCCCTTTGCTGTAACGACCGAGCCAACCAGTTCGCGTTGGCAAGGCGTTCGGTCAGAAAATTTTTTTCGTCTTTTTTTACGTAAGGCGCGACCTTGGCGTAAAATCGTTCGTTAACCAGTACCCGTGGCATCGTTTCAGGGTTGAGTTCGATAATCCAGCTATCGTCGGGCAAATGCCGCATCAGCAGGTCCGGTACCACCATCTGGGCGGGCGTCGTGTCCCATGTCGCGCCTGGCTTGGGGTCCAGCGCCCGGATTTCGGCTATCATATCGGTCAGGTCTTCCGCATCGACGCCGCACAGTATCATCAGGCGGCGATTTTCGCGGTTGGCCAGCAGGCCAAGATTGCTCAGCAATATCTGCATCGCCGGATCGAGCCGGTTGCGCTCCGCCAGTTGTGCCGCCAGGCATTCGCTAAGGTCGCGCGCGAACAACCCGACCGGATCGAAGCGCATCATCTCGGTGCGAACCGATTCGACACGGTCGAGCGTCAGGCTCATCGCCTGAGCGATGGCCAAAGGTTCTGCCGTCAGCCGCCCGGCGGGACTGAGCAAGGCGATAAGGTGTGCCCCGATCATCCGGTTGACCGGGTCGGGGAAATTCAGCCGTAACTGCTCCCCCAGGTGATCGCGCAGGGAGCGTTTCTCCCCCGCGAAATCGTCGATGCCGCGATCGTCGCTGTCAAAGCCATGGCTGCCGCCGCTGCCATCCATCCGCCCACCAAGCGGCACGCCATCGCTTGCTCCGCCTGGATCGTAGGTTTCGGCATGTTCCGCATCCAGCGGCGCGGCGCCCTCGTCAGGCAGCACGCCGGATCGCGCGGCGTCGGCGGTATCCATGATGGACGCGGTGCGCGGTTCTAACTGGTCCAACGCGGCCCGTTCGCCCACCGGAGGTTCGGGGGACTCGTCGCGTTCCAGCAGCGGGTTACGCTCGATCTCCTCCTCGACGAAGGAATTCACTTCGATATTGGAAAATTGCAAAAGCTTAATGGCCTGCCGCAATTGCGGCGTCATGACCAGGGTCTGGCTTTGGCGTAAGTCGAGACGGGGAGCAATCGCCATGCCGGGATTATCCCGTCATTCCCGGTTCGGTCAATTAATTTCCGTCATAGTGCATGCAAAAAACGTGCAAACACGGGCGGGCATGTCAGCCAGAATGGGTTAATAAAGCTACATACTGAATTTCTCGCCTAAATAGACCCTGCGCACCCCCTCGTGGGCCACCACTTCGCTCGGCTTTCCCTCCATCAGCACCTGCCCATCGTGCATGATGTAAGCACGGTCGATAATATCCAGAGTTTCCCGCACGTTGTGGTCGGTGATCAGCACGCCGATGCCGCGATCCTTAAGATGCTTCACCAGATCGCGGATTTCTCCGACGGCGATCGGATCGATGCCGGCCAGCGGCTCATCGAGCAGTATGTACGATGGCTGGGTTGCCAGGGCGCGCGCGATTTCCACCCGCCGACGCTCCCCGCCGGACAGCGCCAGTGCCGGTGTACGGCGCAAGTGGCCGATGCCGAATTCGGCCAGCAATTCATCCAGCATCCGCTCGCGGCTGGCGCCATCCGGCTCGATCACTTCCAGCGCCGCCATGATGTTCTGTTCGACATTCAGGCCGCGGAACACGCTCGCCTCTTGTGGCAGATAGCCGATACCCAGCCGGGCGCGGCGGTACATCGGCAGGCGAGTGATGTCGGCGCCATCCAGGCTGATCGATCCCGTATCGGGCTTCACCAGTCCGACGATCATATAGAATGTGGTGGTCTTCCCGGCGCCGTTAGGACCGAGCATGCCGACGGCTTCGCCCCGGTGGAGCGTGACCGAGACGTTGCGCACGACCGGCCGTCCTTTGTAAGTCTTGCCCACGGCGCGCGCGGTCAGACCGGCGCTGCCCGGAACGAGCTTGAACGTCGCATTGGGCGCGCCTTTAGGGGCTTCGTTATCCCCGGCAATCGTCATGGTTTCTGCCCCGACGATGCGGGCGCCGATTTTGCCGCGGCGGGCGGTTCGCCAGGCGGCGTAGTCCCGGGTGCCTTTGTACTGTCATCGTTGGGCACCACCAGACCATGTACGCGGCCGGATTTCTGAGCGACCAGAGTGGCGATGCCGGTTTTCATATTCACGTCCGCCTCGGCGCCATTCAACTGGTTTTGGCCACGGGTGATCCGAACGATACCGACCAAACGAGCCATGCCAGTACCGGTCACATAAACCCCCCGGTCCCCGGTGATCGTATCGGTCGGGGTTCGGATGGACACGTTTCCGAATGCCTCTACCCGGTCCAGCTTTCCCGATGCGGCCAGCGGATCGTCGTTCGGCGCTGCCGTCGCTTTCGCTATGACAGGCGGTGGCGCCGCCTTGGGGTCGGCGGCCGGCGGCGGATTGTCCGTCGTGTAGGCAACCAGCGTGTCCGCGGCGACCCGTTTGGCATCGCTGGTGACGACGATCGCGTTTCCGCGTGCGACCGCCATGTGCGGCTGCGGCCAGTATTCCAGATCGTCCCGGGCGGTGATCGTATCGTTCGGCGTGGTCAGTTTCAGGTCGTGCCCGGTCAGAACCAGCACGCCCTGATCCAGGTCGTAGGTTGCCTTGTCGCCCTGGGCCCGGTCGGTGGCGGTAAAGATATGGACATTGCCGTCGGCCTGGAGGCGATAGATTTCGCTGCCATCGGTTGATGAATCGCCGGCCAAACCAGAAGCCGGTGCGGCCGGTGCCGACCCTGTCGTGGCTTTCTTACGGTACCAGGCGGTCAGTTTATCGGCCGTGACGGTAACAGTGCCGCGAATCGCCCTTGCGTCGCCGCGGGCGATGACTTCCTGCTCATTTTGGCGCCATTCCATGCCGTCTCGGGCTGTGATGTCGATCGGGCCGCCATGCATCATATCGAGTTGCTGCGCCCTGGCGGGTGCCGGCCAAAGCGCTAGGGCCAGACCGATCGACGCAAGCGCGGCAAAAACAGGTGTCAATGGCTGGTTCCGTTCAGCACCAGATGGGCGGGGCCGGGGAAATCCATCGCGGTGCCTTTATCCATGACAGTGAAGCCCTGCGCATCCAGAACGCCGAACGGACCTTCCACATGCACCGGTTCTGACCCCGCGGCGGCGCCGGCCTTCACGTCGATCGAAGCGCTTTCGGTATGCATCGTGGTGCCGTCGTCGCGATACAGCGTCACGTCCTTCAGCAGATCGAGCTGGTTCAGATGCTGCATGAACGTGCCGGTCTTCGCCGTCAGCAGCAGCCAGGTTCCGTTCTCCAGCGTGATGTCGCCCTTGGGCAGCGTCAGGCCGACACGTTCGGGATCGATCTGCCACGCGGTGGCGGCGGTAACGGTGTAAGGACGGCCTCTCTCATCGACGCCGTTATACCGGGCATCGAGCAGTTTGCCGCCGTCCACCTCCGCGGTAATGCGGTTCAACTTCAGGCGTGCCTTGGTCGCGGCATCCTGGATTTCCGGCCACAGTGCGATCGACGCCAGCAATGCCATCGCGGCGACCGGCAGCAGCCATTTGGTGACGGTAATCATCAGCCGCCTGCGCGCGATTCGTCCTGGCGCCGGCGCCATGCGATCGCGCGTACCGGTCCCGGTCAGCAGATAACTGTCGTTTCCGGGCGATTGCACGGCGTTGGATGGCAGCGGCCGGCCGCTCATGACGATACAATCATGCCAGACCCGCCCGCAGCAGATCGTGAACATGCAGAATTCCCAGCGGCCGGCCAGCCGGATCGACCACGAATAATGTGGTGACGGGGCGTTCGCTGGCATTCATTGCGTGCAATGCCTCCGCCGCCAGCGCGTCGGGGCCGATCGTGCGGGGCGAGGCGGTCATGATGTCGCCCGTCCTGCGCGACAACAGGTCCGGCCCCATGGCGCGTCGCAGGTCGCCATCGGTGACGATGCCGCAAAGCACGCCATTACCATCGACGACACCAAGGCAGCCGAATCGCTTTTCGGTCATACGTACCAGAGCGGTCGCCATCGGCGTATCGGGGCTTGCGAGCGGCATTTCAGTGCCCGCATGCATGACTTCCCGCACCCGGCGCAGGCGCGCACCCAGCCGACCGCCAGGATGGAACTGGCGGAAGTCGGCGGCTGTAAAACCGCGGCGGGTGAGGAGCGCGACGGCGATGGCGTCGCCCAACGCGAGTTGCATGGTGGTGGATGTGGTGGGGGCCAGGCCCATCGGACAGGCTTCGGCGGCTTTCGGCAAGATTAAAGCGACGTCAGCCGCCCGCGCCAGAGCCGAGTCCGGTTGGGCGGTAATGGCAATGAGCGGCAGGCCGAATCGACGGGTATGGGCGACAAGGTCGGCGAGTTCCGCCGTTTCGCCCGAATTGGACAACGCCAGCACGACGTCGCCCGCCACGATCATGCCCAGGTCGCCATGCGACGCCTCGGCCGGATGGACAAACAATGCCGGCGCACCGGTGGACGCCAGGGTCGCGGCGATTTTGCGGCCGACATGGCCGGATTTGCCCATGCCGGACACGACAACGCGACCGGTTGCAGATGCAAGCCGGTCGATTGCCTGGCCGAAGCGGCCCCCCAGGCTGGCGGCGAGCGCCAACAGGCCGGCGGCTTCCGTGTTCAACACGTTCCGCGCGACCTGAAGATCGGCGCTATCGGTATCCGGCTGGGTGATTGAATGACTCAAAATGACGGGTCTTCCGTTTTTCGCGCGGAGTTTCTATGGGCCGTCCCGCCGCACCGGGTCAACCGCCGACTGTTATCGAAGAGTTACGGCAAAATCGCGATCGTGGCGAACCGGGCCAAAGCGCGGTTTAGCGGTGGTCCGGCTCCAGCATCAAAAGCGTCGGTTCGATGCCGTCGAGATGCACGGCCATCCGGTCGGTGCGTTGCGGCGGGCCCGGATGGCGAAGGTCGTGAACAAGTGCCGGCTGGGACAAATGCAGATCGAAATCGGTCGCGCTGCCCCAGGGCGTCTGCGCTTGCAGCGTTAAAATCCCGATGTCGCCATGGGCGAACCATTGGACGTCAACGCCGGATGCTGTCGCGCCGTCCGGGCCGGACAGGGTCAGGCGTGGCGGAGCGCCGGCCTGCCGGAGAGCCTCGGCCAGGGGATCGAGGTTCTCCGGGGCGGACGGAGTCCCGTCGGGCCACAGAAACGGCTCTAGCTTTGCCACTCCGGCCAGCAGCGGTTCCGTCCGGCGGCGGCTGTGTTGGTCGAACAGGCCGGGGGCCGTATCGGTTAATACGGTGCCTCCGTGCGCCGCGAAATCGGCGATGGCGGCGCCTTCCGCCGTGGACATTGCAATCGCTTGCGGCAGGATCAGTACGCGCAAGCCATTCGTACGAAGGGCGCCGCCTTCGACCATTGCGGAGGTCAGGATGTAGGGCTCCACCCCGATTTCGCTCAGGCGCCGCAAGGTCTGGCGGCGAGAGGCCCGCCAGGCGTTATCCTCGTATTCGCGTTCGGCGTCGCGGTTGGACCAGGCCGGACCGAGCACGCGATGATCGAGCATCCAACGGGTGCGGAAACTCGCCTGCGAATAGAGTAAGGCGACAGGGTCGCGCGACGGCAAGCAATCGAACAGTACCGATGCCGCCTGCCGCAGTCCGGCGGTAAGGGCGGCGATCTCTCGCCCGCGCGGGCCGGGCGTTCCGTCGGGACCGGTCACGTCTTGATTCTCGTCCCAGACAATCGTGCCGCGTCCGCCGTGTAGAAGATGATGCCACGCCGCAAAAGTCTCGCGCGAACCGGTGCCGGCGCTTGTGCGCAGGATTCGCAGGCTGGGATTGAACGCGCGAGCAAGATCCTGGGCGTTTCCAAAGTCGTAGATTTCCATGACATCCACGGCTGGGGCCAGCAGGCCATAGTCGTAGCCGCCCCAACCCGGCACCTGGCCGCCTTCCAAGCCTGCAAACGCGGCGCGGTCGGCCGCATGCACGGTATCGGTGGCGTGGCTGACGGCGGTGGCGAAGGCCACGTCCATCCAGGCCTTGAAATCCGCCCAGGCCGCGTAGTTGTCGTCGTGGCGGGCCATTGCGGCGTCGGTCAGTTCCGGAACCACGTCGTCCCAACGGCCGAAACCGGTGCTCCATTCCTGGTTGAGGGCGGTCAGGCTGGGATACTGCGTACGAAGCCAGTTTCGCATGCCATCGAGCGACGTTGGGGCAATGTCGGCGTCCCAGGCGCTGGCGAGATCGCCGATGCCCGCTTCGTCGGCGAGGTTATAGAACAGCGGGCGATACTGGGATTGCGCACGCACCATGCCGGTCAGCCGAAGATTGATCGCGTCCCGCCAGGCGGAATCGGACAGGCCGGGTTCGCGCAGGAATACGCTGTTATCCGCTGGATTGTCGTGGCGGCGGGCCTTGGCGGCGTCGAACAGCCATGTGACCGGCTTGCCGGGCGTATAGCGATGATACGGCGAGAGAAAATCGGTCGCGATGTTTTCCAGATACCATGGCAGTCCGGAGCCGGTCGCCATCCGCAAGGCCGCGGGATCGATATGCCCGCCGCTGGCCATCAGCTTGGTTCCGGTGAACCCCAACTGCTTCAGGCCGGCCATTTGGGCCTCGGTCCGGGTCTGCCACATTATAAGTTGGTAAGTGTCCCACGGGCCGGGGGCAGCGCCGACGACAGACTGGGGCAGCGCCGGAACCTGTCCGGTATCGGCGGCCGGCAAGCGGGAGGGTACGATCAGCAGCAGTGCCGCGGCAACCAATCCGCCAAAGGATGTCGGCCGCACCGGCATTATCTGGCGGTGGCGGGGATGACCTGACCATCGCCGTGTAGCGGTTTGACCGCGCCCACGAACTGATTTCCGCGCAGCATCGCCCCGGTCGCGGTTAGATTGTAAACGAAATAAGTCTCGAAATTTCCATCGTTCCGGAAGCGATTATTTTCCACCAGTATCTCGGGGCTCGGCTGGGTGACGCCCTCGGCACCGATCATGATGGCTGCACTATGATTTTCTGCTTTCGGGCCCTTTTCGATGGTGTTGTCGCGGATCAGGATAGACCCCCCGTTGGGAACTTCGATTTCATAGCTGGCGGTGCCCTCGGGGCCGTCCACGATGGAGGATCCGATAACCTCGGTCCGCTGGGCGCGAGATTTGATATGATGTGCGTGGCGGGTATTGGTGAATTTTGTCCGCTCGACCCGCAGCAGGTCGATATGGCCCGTATAGATGCCGTGCGCGCAGGACTGATCGCAACTGCCGTTATTATCGAACAGGCTGTCGCGGACGATCAACGTGCCGACGCCGTCGGTGGTCAGGATTCCCGTCTCATTGTTGACGAAACGCACGCCCTCGATCGTCAGGTTATGTCCCTCGGCGCGAATGCCCCCGCCGTTTGCGTCCGGCACACGGGCACGGGTCAGCGTCAGGTTGCGTACGACGATGTCGCTGCCCTCGACGACAAGCAGCGCCTTGCCGCCGCACATCTTGTCGGTCAAAACGATTTTAGCCGGGTCGCCCAGGCCTTCGATCGTCAGCCTGTTCGGCTTTACGAAGGCGCAGTCGAAGTATTCGCCGGGCTGGATATCCACATGGTCGCCATCGTGGGCGGCGGCAATGGCGGCCGACGGCGCTTTGTATTCCTTGTTGGCGCCGACTTCCAAGGTCGCCGCCTGCGCGGCAACCGCGAAAAGGCAGGCAACTAAAGCCTGGGCGACGATTTTTGAAACTGGAACCATTTCGGCCTCCTGTCGTGCTTAATACGGATTAACCGGGCGAAGCCGATACCCGAACCGAACGCTGGCGGGTTTGGCTATCGCCTAACCTGCACGCAATTTCATCAATGCGCGAACAGGTCCGGCGTGTCGTATCCCAGCAGATCGAGACGGGCCCGCGTGGGAAGGAATGCAAAGCAGGACTCCGCCAGAGCCAGGCGGTTTTCGCGAATCAGGATCGCTTCCAGTTTTGCCCAAAGCGCATGCAGGTGCAGCACGTCCGACGCTGCGTACGCCAGTTGCTCCGGCGTCAGGTCGATGGCGCCCCAGTCGGAGGACTGTTGTTGCTTGGACAACTCGACACCGAGCAATTCCTTGCAGAGGTCTTTCAGGCCGTGCCGGTCGGTGAAGGTGCGAACCAGCCTCGCCGCGATCTTGGTGCATTTCACCGGGGCAACCTCGATATCCAGGTAATGCTGCATCGCCGCCACGTCGAACCGGCCGAAATGCATGAGCTTCACCACATTTGGATCGCTCATGAGCCGTTTGAGGTTCGGACAATCGAAGCCGCGCCCGCCGTGTTCGGTTGGGATCAACTGGACAAGATGGACGTGGCCGTCGCCTCCCGACATCTGCACCAGACACAGCCGGTCGCGGTGCGGATTCAGGCCCATTGTCTCGGTATCGACGGCAACGACCGGGCCCAGGGACAGGACATCCGGCAAATCGTTCCGGTAGAGGTGGATCGTGCCGTTTGGCATGAACTGCGTAATACTCATTGTGTTGTATTGGTGCCCAGGAGAAGACTCGAACTTCCACGACCTTGCGGCCACAGGTACCTGAAACCTGCGCGTCTACCAATTCCGCCACCAGGGCAACCGTCCGTCCGCGAGAGCCGCGAACATCGGCAGGGGTCGCGATGTAGCCCCCGCGCCGGCCCGCGTCAACCTCCGGCACATAATAATTTGCCTGACGGCGCAAACGATCGCGGCGCACGATAAAATGGCGGCGCGGCTTGAGGCAGCCGCCCGCGCGGCGTATCAGACCCAGGCGGATACAGGAGGTAGCAGATGGCAACGCGGCGCGTCGCGGCGGTTTTTGGCGGTACCGGGTTTATCGGGCGCTACGTGGTCAAACGGCTGGCGCAGCAGGGCTATATCGTGCGTATTCCAACCCGCGACCCCGCGGGCGCGCTGTTTCTGAAACCGATGGGGGCAGTGGGGCAGGTGGTGCCTCTGTATGCCTCGGTTACCAATGAGGCGACGGTACAGCGCGCGGTCGAAGGTGCGGCCGTGGCGATCAATCTGGTCGGGCTGCTGACCGAAAGCCGCGCGGCGTCGTTTCAGGCCATCCACGCCGAGGGCGCCGCGCGCATCGCCCGCCTGTCCGCCGCAGCCGGTGTCGGCCGGTTGATTCAGGTTTCCGCCATCGGGGCCGATCCGGACAGCCCCAGCCGCTATGCCGCGACTAAAGGCAACGCGGAACAGGCGGTACGGGCCGCCTTTGCGGGCGCCACGATCCTGCGGCCGTCGCTGGTGTTCGGCATGGAGGACAAGTTCTTCAATCGGTTCGCGGGGATCGCGCGGCTGGCGCCGTTCATGCCGGTCATTGCCGGCGATACCAAAATGCAGCCGGTGTTCGTTGGCGATGTCGCCGACGCGACGATGGCCGCGCTGGCCTCGGCCGCGACGCAAGGCATGACGTTCGAACTTGGCGGCCCGCGCGTCTGGACGTTCCGCGAACTGCTGGCGTTCATCCTGGAGACAACGCACCGGCACAAAAAGCTGCTCGACATCCCCATGGGAATTGCGCGGTTGCAGGCGGCGGTGCTGCAATACGTTCCTGGCAAGCCGCTGACGCCGGATCAGCTTTTGCTGCTATCGCACGATAATGTCGTGACGGCCGGCGCGGCCGGCCTGGCCGCTCTGGGAATCGCACCGACGCCGGTGGAGCTGGTGGTGCCGCCCTATCTGCGTCGCTATCGGCCAGGGGGCGGGCGGCGGCCGGCGATTGCACTGCCGGGGGAAGGATAGCGATTGCGTTCGGCTGGGTGCGGGTGGGTTTCGGCGGCTACGGAGCGGGGTTGGTCAACGCGTTGTCGGCCGGCGGTCATGTCGTTGTCTTATCGTATTGGCATACCTGCGATACAAGCCATGCCCAGCCGGGTCGCAGGACTCATACGTCCTTTCCGAACCCGTCCACCAGCGCCCGGATCCGATCCGCATCGCCTTGTTCCATCACCCTGCGGGCGAAGCGTACACAGGCATCGATCTGCACGGACCGGACCATTTGCTTTACCCTCGGCACCGCCGAAGCATTCATGCTGAGCGACCGGATCCCCAGTCCGAGGAGCAGCGGAGTCAGCCGCGGGGCGGCGGCCAGTTCGCCGCAGATCGACACCGGCATCCGCATGCGCAGCGCGGCCTCGGCCGCGAACTGCACCAGCCGCAGAACAGCCGGATGCATCGGATCGTACAGCGCCGCCACGTCGCTTTCCGCCCGGTCCACCGCCAGGGTATAGGCGGTCAGGTCGTTGGTCCCGATCGCGAAAAAATCTGCTTCCAGCGCCAGCGCATCGGCCGACAACGCCGCGCCGGGGGTTTCGATCATGATCCCCATCGGCGGCAACTTTTCGGGGATGCGCTCGCCGCGGCGGCGTAATCGCCTCGCCACCCGTTCGTAGATCTCGCGGGCCGCGCGAACCTCGCCGACGGTGGTGACCATGGGAAGCAGCACGCGCACCGGGCCGCTCATGGACGCGCGCAAAATCGCCGATAACTGTGTTTCCAGCAGGTCTGGGCAGCGCAGCAGCAGCCTGATACCGCGCAGTCCCAGCGCCGGATTGGTATCGGCGATTTCCGGCACAACGCCGGCCAGCGTCAGTGCCTCGATTTCCTTCTCGCCGCCCCAGTCCAGGACGCGGATGGTGACGGGATCGCCGTTCATCGCCTCGACGATGGTACGATAGCTCTCGGCCTGAGTGGCCTCATCGGGCACGGTTTCCCGGTTCATGAACAGGAACTCGGTTCGCAGCAGACCGATCCCCACGGCGCCGGATTGCACGATCAGCGGCAGTTCGACGGGCAATTCGAGGTTGGCCTGCAACTCCACCGGTTCGCCATCCATCGTCACGGCGGGAAGCCGGCGCAGCTTGGCGTATCGCTGCCGTTCCCGCGCGAAGGCGGTTACCGAGCGTTTGGCGGCGGTCATCGTCGTGGCGGACGGGTTCAGCGTGACCGTCCCGGCACTGCCGTCCACCACGGCGATGTCGCCCGGCTGCATTGCATGCGCCAGTCCGGTAGCGCCAAGGACCGCGGGGACGCCAAGGGCACGCAGCATCACGGCGGTATGCCCGTCCGCGCCGCCCTCGTCCGTCACCACGCCGGCAAGGCGCGACGGGTCAAGCAGCGCGGCGTCGGCCGGGCGAAGACTTTCAGCGACCAGGATCGATCCTTCCGGCAGGCCGGCGAAGCTGCGGAACGGCGAGCGGGTCAGGTTGCGCACCAGCCGGCGGCCGATTTCCCCGATTTCATCGGCGCGTCGTTGCAGTCCGGCCCGGTCCTCGGCTGGCAAGCCGGGTTCCGCCTGGGCCATGATGGCTGCCGCGATCGCCGCGGCCTCGGTCAGAACGGCGGTTTCGGCGGACAGCAGAGTTTCCGCGATTCTTGCGCGCACACCCCGCAGCAGACGCGACGGACCCAGCATCTGGATGTACGCATCGATCAGCGGGGCGATCTGCGACTGGCTTTCTTCCGGCAACAGCGCCAGTTTCGCGCGAAGTTTCGCCAGTTGCTTGCGCGACTGGACAATCGCCGCTTCCAGCCGGCCGCTTTCGGCGCCGATATCGGATGCCTGAATTTTGTGGCGGGCGATAACCGCTTCCGGTTCGGTGGTGCCGAATACCGGGCCGATCGCCACACCGGCCGATACGGCCAACCCATGGAAGGATCGTTCGGGGCGTGCATCGGGGGCAGCGAGGGCGGATTGGGCCATTCGCTGGTGTTGCTGCGGCGGTGGCTCAATCCTGTTCATGGAAGCCGGCCTCGACCAGGGCTGCCAGAGCGTCCAACGCTTCCTTGGCATCCCAGCCTTCGGCACGCAACTCGATATCGGCCCCGCGTGCGGCGCCCAGCATCATCAGGCCCATGATCGATCGGGCCGAAATCACCTGTCCGTCCTTCAGCACATCGACCGAGGCGCCATATTGCTCCGCCATGGTGACGAAGCGCGCGGCGGCGCGGGCATGCAGGCCGCGTTTGTTGCAGATGGTCACGACTCGCGACAGAACCGGCTCACCCGATGGGGGCGCGTCGGTCATTCACAGGATCCGCTGGATCCGTTCGTCTTGCAGCCATGCAGGATGTGCGACGCGGCGGCGATGTATTTGCGACCGGCATCCTCGGCACAGGTGACGGCATCGGCCAGCGGCTGGTTGGAGCGAACCTTGGCGAGTTTGACGAGCATCGGCAGATTGACGCCCGCGATGACTTCCACACCCTTTTTTTCCATCATCGAGATGGCAAGATTGCAGGGAGTTCCGCCAAACATATCGGTCAGCAGCACGACACCGTCGCCGGTATCGCACCGCCCGATACAGGCTTCGATCTCGGCCCGGCGGTTTTCCATGTCGTCCTCCGGTCCGATGCAGACCGTATCGACATTGCGCTGGGAGCCGACCACATGCTCCATCGCGGAACGAAGTTCGTCCGCCAGATGGCCATGCGTGACCAGGATCATACCGATCATGAGCGAACCGCGGTGTCCCAGATCATGAGCGGGCTTACCAATCCAAAGACGTTCGATGTGACCATCGTGCTGTATCAGGCCTCCTACGCCTGAACCGACAAACCCAGCGCACCCTTGTCTAATTCGGATTCGTCCCGGCGCGCAACCGGGCGGTCCATCATAAAAGCGTCCGTCGTCCCGTCCCGCATCAGTTCCCGGTGGGTGACGAATACCCGCCAACCGGCGTTGACAAACTTCGCGGTTGGGAGGGAACCGGCGCATCCAGTGAGATGATTCGCCAATTTTTCAATAAGATGCACGGATCTATGGTGGCCACCAGTACACCCAATCGTGATCGTTGCGTATCTTTTGCCCTCTTGCAGAAACCGCGGCAAGAGAAGTTCGACCAATCCGGTCATCAGCGAAAAAAAATTCCCGAAGTCGGGGTCGGCTTCGACATAGGCGGCAACTTCGGCATCGATCCCCGTCCGTGAGCGCAATATGGGATCGTAGTACGGGTTTCGCAGGAAGCGTGCATCGAATACCAGATCTGCTTCCGGCGGCAGGCCCTTCGGATAGGCAAATGACACCAGCGAAACGGCCAGTTGCGCCTGACCGGCGCCGGCCCCGAAATGCCGCTCGATCAGCCGTCGCAGGTTGGCGACGGTCAGTCCCGTGGTATCGACCACCAGATCGGCGTTTTGGCGCAGCGGTTCGGTCAGCGCGATTTCAGCCGCGATACCGTCGGCGACCACGCCTTGCGGGGCAAGCGGATGGCGACGGCGGGTTTCGGTGTAGCGGCGGAGCAGCGTGCTTTCGTCCGCCCTGGCAAACACCAATTGAACCAGGGGGCCGGGCGCCGAACGCAGACGAGCGATCGTCTCCAGCACGGCGGCGGCGTCGAAGCCACGGGTCCGGGCGTCGATCCCCACCGCCAGCCGTCGGTCGCCGCGGGCGATCATATCCTCCAGGGACGTCAGCGGCGGATTGTCCACCGCCTCATACCCCGAATCTTCCAGCGCGCGCAGAATCGACGCCTTGCCGCCACCGGACAAACCGCTGACGATGACGACGGACAGGCTGCTCATGCGGCGAACGCTCCGGCGATCTGGGTGACCCGCCCGAGCGCACAGTCCAGCGCCAGAATAAGCCGGTCGGGGGCGGATGCCGCGGCGGCATCGATCCGCACGACCGGCAAAAGCAGCTCCGGGTGCTGCCGCGGCATGGGCATACGATCTGGCTGTGCATCAAGTTCGACGATCAATGCGAGTTTGGCCCGTGTCCGGTATGGTAGGCGCACAATGCCAAGCCCACGCGCTTCCAGCAGGCCGGCCAGCGGCGCGGGGCAGGAAGCGAAACCGCCGTCGATATCGACCCGGTCGTCAGCGACCAGTTCGAATCCGCGCGAAAGCAGCCTTAACACAAGGTCGGACTTTCCCGATCCAGGAGGACCGGTCACGAGTACCGCGTGGCCGTCCCTTGATACGCAGCTTCCGTGCATGCGCCGCTGGCTGTCCATGGGGGCGCAGTCTGATCGCATCGCGGGCGAAAGGGAAGCCGCTTGCCGGCACACCAGCATCCGTCCGGCCCAGTCGATTCCATCCGGGCATCCAGCCACGCGAAGAAAGCCGGCGTCGCAAGTCTGTCCGGTATTGCCGCACGCTGGTCGGCCACCCTAGCATGGCCGCCTCGGCAACGGCTTCCGCCGCTCCAGGCTCGGGGAAGTGTACATCATGATGTCGATGGCCGCCACGATGCACCCGATCTGGCAATCGGGCGCTTTTATTCTCGCAGCCGGTATTATCGGCGCGCTGGTCTTGCAAATCCTGGTGCAGCGAATCGTGCCGGCCAGCCTGCGGCGCGACCATACCGTGCTGGGAAGCGCGATTTTCGCGGTGATCGGTACCACCTACGCGGTGCTGCTGGCATTCATGGCGACGGCGGCGTGGGAACAATACAGCGCGGCCGAAGCACTGGCCCGCCACGAGGCGGACCTGATCGGCAATATTTACCAGGCAAGCCATGGCATCCCAGAACCGGCCGGGACAGCGATGCGCGCCGATTTGAAAGCCTATCTGGCTCACATCGTCGATGTCGAATGGCCCGCGCAAATCGCCGGCCGCACGCTTCCGGCCGCCGAGCCGCTGTTGCTGCACCTCGATCGTACGGTGTTCTCGATGATCCCGGCCGATCTGGGACAGGCGAACATCCAGGCGTTTCTGATCCAGGGGTTGAGCGATATCGCGACCGAACGCCGCGACCGGCGACTGGCGACCCATGGGACTATTCCCAATCTGGTCTGGGTGGTTCTGCTGTCTGGCGGTGCATTGATGGCCGCATTCAGTTTCGTTTTGGGCGCACCCGCTCCGGGGTTGCACCTGCTGATGACAGCGGCGCTGGTTGCATCCGGCCTGCTGGTGCTGCTTCTGATCGTTGGGCTGAGTTCGCCGTTTCACGGCGCGGTGACGATTCCGCCCGATGCCTATATGGGTGTTCTGGCTGAGTTGAACGCCGCGCCATAATGCCGCCTTCCTGGCGATGGCCGCGCAACCCGGCAAATCGCAGTCCCACGGAGGATACCGATGATCCAACAAAAACCCCGCATCGCGATCATCGGTGCCGGTATAGGTGGCCTGACCGCTGCCGCCTGCTTGCGCCGGATCGGCATCGACGCCCATATTTTTGAGCAGGCGCGGGGCTTTACCCGGCTTGGGGCCGGCATTCAGCAGGCGCCGAACTCGATCAGGGTGTTGTATGCGCTGGGCTTGAAGGACAAGTTGCTGGCCCAGGCGTTCCAGCCCGAAACCAACGATTCGCGCGACTACGACACCGGAAACCTGACCAACTCGCTGCCGCTTGGGCAGTCTGTCCTGGACCGGCACGGCGTGCCGTATTTCCTCATGCATCGGGGCGATCTGCATGCCATGCTGGCTGACCTGATACCGCCCGGTGCCATCAGCCTGAACCACACGCTCACCGGTCTGGATCAAGCGCCGGACGGCACCGTCCGCATGACCTTTGCCAACGGCGAGACCCAGGTCGCCGATGCCGTCATCGGTGCCGACGGCGTGCATTCGGTCGTGCGCGAAGTCATGCTGGGCAAGGAACAGCCGCGCTTTACCGGGCGGGTCGCCTACCGCACCGTGTTTCCAACCGAACGGCTGGGCGCCATGCGGCCCGATCCGTGCGTCAAATGGTGGGGGCCGGATCGCCATATCGTCAGCTATTTCGTCAACCCCAGGCGGGACGAACTGTATTTCGTCACCAGCACGCCGGAACCGGATTTCGACATTGAATCATGGTCCGCGAAGGGCGATCTCGCCGCCTTGCGCGCCGCCTACGACACATTTCATCCGCGGGTCCGGGCCATTTTGGCGGCGTGCCCCGATGTGCATAAATGGGCGCTGGTGGAGCGCGATCCACTACCGAAATGGGTCGAAGGCAACGTCGCTCTGCTCGGGGATGCCTGCCATCCGATGACGCCGTACATGGCGCAGGGGGCATCCACGTCCATTGAGGACGGTGCCATTTTGTCGCGCTGCCTGGACGGCGTTGACCGCGACGGGCTGCATGCCGCGCTGCTGCGCTACGAAGCCGCGCGCAAACCGCGCACCAGCCGCATCCAGCAGACCTCGGCGCAAAATACCTGGCTGAAACAGCCGCACGATGCGGACTGGGTGTACGGCTACGACGCGTGGACGGTTGGTTTGCCCAATTGATTATTTGCGTTCAGGTGCCGGAGCGGCGCAGCGCCTTTCGCATGAAAATCGTATCCGGCAGGGGCGAATCGTAATAGGCCGACGTGACTTCGAACCCAAGCCGGCGGTACACGGTCAGCGCCGCGGTCATGCTGGGCAGCGTGTCGAGCAGCATTGTCGCAAATCCAGCCTGGGTCGCGGCCTCGATCGCCGCGGCGGCAAGCGCGGAGCCGATGCCGGCACCACGGGAGTCCGGCAACGTATGCAGGCGCTTCATTTCGCACACGCCGGGTTCGCCGAACGGCCGAACCGCGACGCAGCCAATTGGGGCTTCGGTGGCCGAAACGGCGATGAATAACGCGCCGAGAGGGGGCGCATAGGCGCCGGGCAGAGAGGCCAGTTCCTGTTCGAATCCTTGGTAAGACAAATCCACCCCGATCCCACGTGCATAGGTGCGGAACAACGCGGCGATCGACCCCATGTCGCCGGCAGTGGCGGCGCGGATCGAGAACGGACGCTCCATCCCCGTTAATGACTGGCAAAATCGATCAGGGCGGCAAAGCCGGTTTCGGTGCCCACCGCCAGATGTGTTCCGTCCGGACTCCAGGCCAGCGCGCTAACCGGCCCATGGTCGGGGGGAACGATCGGCAGAATGCGCGACGAGTCGATTTGCGCCACCACCACCAGCCCATCGGTGAATCCGCCGGCGACAATGTCCTGCTTTGGGTTGCATGCGACTCGCGTGCAGATGATGCCGTCGCCGCCAGCAAGTTCGATCGGCGCCTTACCCATTGGGCCGCCGCCAAAGAACGGCCATAGCACCATGGCGTCGGCGCCGCTGCTGGCGAGCCATTTGCCGTTGCGGTTGAAGGACAGGCTGTCGGTTTTGGCCGGATAACCGCTCATGCGCATATGTTCGCCGTTGGGCAGTTTCCAGCCGTGCAGGGCGTTTTCCTGCATCGCGGTCACCACCGCGTCGCCATCCGGGTGGATCGCGATGCCGGTGTGGCTGCCTTTCCATTCCAGCTTGCGGGGACTGTCGGTCTTCGCGGCCACAAACCATATCGAGGCGCCATTGTAGTGGGACGCGCCAATTCGCTTGCCTTTGCCATCGAATGACAGGCCGGTGACAGTGGACGGGTGGGTCAGTTCCTTCAGCAACTGGCCGGACTGATCGTATAGCTTTATCAGCTTGCCGGCACTGGCGGCGATCAGGCCCTTGCCGCTGTCCAGCGCATGGGTGGCGACGTGTTCGACCCATTTCGTGCCGAAGGTGCCGGCATTGGATACGGCGCCGCTGGCGGCGATGCGGTTCAGCTTGCCGTCGTCGCCGCCGGAAATGAAGCCACCGCCCGATGGATCGACGGCGAAATCCAGGATGGCACCGTCATGGACAGCGATGGAGGACCAGTCGTCAGGGGCGGCCGTCGCGACCAGCCGGACAGAACCGTCGCCAAGTGCGAACGCGGCGCGGCGGCCATCGCGGGAGAAGCGGGCGGCGACGACGTATGCGTCGAGGCCGCGCGAGACGCCGCGGGATTTCAAGAAGAAGTCGGCTTCGGCGGATTGGCTCATGCCGCTAAGTCCGTTCGGCTGACGTGCGGCGCAGCTCCCGGAGCATGCAATCGCGCAGGACGTTATTGATGCGGGTCTGATAACCTGGCCCTTGCGCCTCGAAGAAGGCGAGGACATCCGCATCGATGCGCAGGCTTTTGAGCTTTTTGACAGGCCTGTAGAAACGCCCGCGAACCGCCCCGGTCCAGTCCACGACCTCCGGTGCATCCGGGTCGGAAAGATCGACATGGTCATCCGGCAGTTTTGCCGCGGCTCGCAGCCGGTCCAGCGATGCTGGGTCTAGTTCCTCCGGGGTCATCGCCCGAGGTTTAAAAGTCGCCATTTTCATATGCCCTTCTTTCGCGCGGTGAGGCATTCCTTACACTGACGATACGGCCGGTTCCCGGTTCATCGGATATGTCCGGCGATTCGGTGTAAACGACAAAGAGGGTAACTATGCCAGCGGCCGATCCCACCAATTGCCAACGATCGCCATCCGGATGAGGGTCCGGCTTCGAAATCGCCAGAGGGTCCATCAAGGCCGCCACCCCGTCGGCCGACGATAGTCCGTTGTGCCGCCGGCGGTTCAGGCGGTCTTTCAAAGGATCACAGCGCCATTCAGGCACAATCATCGACTAAGTTGTACTACCATAATGTAGCTACGAGATCGATTGGCGTCAATCCGCCGCGCAGCTTTCGAACCCGCGCCGCAGTTGCGGGCGGTTCAGGTTGCGGCCGATGAACACCAACCGGCTGGTTGTCGTGTCGCCGGTTTTCGCGGGGCCGATGAAGCCGCCGTCGGCAATCATATGCACCGCCTGGAAGGCAAAGCGGCGGTCGTCGTTCGCATAGTGCAGGATACCCTTGGTCCGCAGCAGATCGGCGCCCTTGTCCTGTAGCAGGACACCGATCCAGGCGTTGAATTTCTCTGGATCGATCGGCTTTTCGACCTCGAAACTCATGGACGACACGTCGTCGTTGTGGGTGTGATCGTCGTCGCCATCGAGAAAATCGGGGTGCAATTCCAGGATGCGGGACAGATCGAACGCGCCCCGGTCCATGATCTGGGCGATCGGCAGTTCCGCCCGCTGGGTGCGGTGGATGATGGCGAAGCGATTGATGCCGCGGATGGTGGCTTCCACCGCGTCCAGTTCGGCCGGTGTCACCAAATCGGTTTTGTTCAACACGATCGTGTCGGCGAAGGCGATCTGGTCGGCGGCCTCATGGCTGTCGGCCAGGCGGGCCGGCAGGTTCTTGGCATCGACCACGGTAACAATGGCGTCCAGCCGGGTTTTTGCCTTCACGGTGTCATCGACGAAAAACGTTTGCGCGACCGGAGCCGGGTTGGCGAGCCCAGTGGTCTCGATAATAATGCCGTCGAACGTGTCCCGCCGCTTCATCAGGCCGCCGACGATGCGGATCAGGTCGCCGCGCACGGTGCAGCAGATGCAGCCGTTGTTCATCTCGAACACTTCCTCATCGCTGTCCACGACAAGGTCGTTATCGACGCCAAGTTCGCCGAACTCGTTGATTACAACGGCGTATTTGCGGCCATGGTTTTCGGTTAGGATGCGGTTGAGCAGGGTGGTCTTGCCGGCGCCGAGGTAGCCGGTAAGGACCGTCACCGGTACCTGTGTCGTAATCGCGGCCATGATGAACGGCTCCTGAAACTGTCTGGAGGACGCCAATAGCAGACGCCGCACCGCCGGAACAGCCTCGCCGGTCGCCCTCGGATTAGACCGGATGCCGGCGCCGCTGTAGCAACAACGGCAGGATCAGGCCGGTGCCGAGTCCCCAGAATCCATTGATCAGGAATGACCGCACCCAACCCAGCGGCCAGCCGGCACCCACCGGCAGGCCCTTGATCGCCGGCACGACCAAAAGCCCCACCAGGGCGGCGATGATGCCCAGTCCAAGGCCGCACACCCAGGCCGGCGCGGTCAGCCGCGGCAGTACCAAGCCGAAGACGATACCATACAGCCCGCCCCAAAAACACAGATTGGCGATCCGCGGCACGCCGAGCGGCGGGATCGGATCGGTGGGATACGCCGACGGCATGCCCATCCCAGGCAGAGCCAGAAGATGCAACGCTTCCCACATCGCCTGATGAAAAATCAGCACCGAAAGTCCAGCGGCGATAAACCCCAACAAGGCTCGGCTCAGAGGCGGCTGCATGGGCGTTTCCTAACGTCTTGTGGCCACCGAAAGCTCCGCCACGCGGTCGCCCCTTGTCAAATGCTTTTCGGCGGACGGGCGGTACCCTAAACGGCTCGCACCAGGGGCAGTTTCGTCCCGGCGACCTCGCGTTCGGCGAGCACTTCTCGCCGGAAGCGGAACAGTTTGGCCGGCCGGCCACCGGTTTCCGTCGTAATGTCGCCGGTTTCCTCCACCAGATCCTGTTGATCGATCAGGCGCCGAAAATTCTGCTTGTGCAGCGGCCGGCCGCCCAGCGCCTCGACCGCGCGTTGCAGTTGAAGCAACGTGAACGCCGGTGGCATCAGTTCGAAAACCACAGGCCGGTACTTGATTTTTGCCCTCAACCGAGCGATTCCGGTGGCGAGGATCCGGCGGTGGTCGTGGCGCATCGGCGTGCCCGGCGAACAGGCGGACGTTCCGGTCCACCCGCCGACGCTGACGCGGCCCTCGGCCGTAAGCCCCGCCTCCCATAGCAATTCGTATCGTTGAAGTACCAGGTCTTCGTTCCACCCATGGCCGGGCAGGCCGAAGTCGATGGCGATGCGCCGCTGGCGGTCGAGTTTGACGATCGAATCGTTCGCGGTATCGGCCCAGTCCAGCAGCGCGGGTGCCAGCACCGCTTCCACCAGGCCGGCATCGGGTCCCCTGGTATCTTCCCACGGGAAGAACCGGTACCATGGTTGCCATGCCGCATCCCAGCCCGCGACGACGGGCGCTTCCCGCGTCAGACCCAGATAGCTGACCGAGACGACCCGGCCGGCGGCACCCTGCTTTCGGTCCTGGTCGGCAAACGTATAGAGTTGTTCGACATACCCCAGCGGATGATGCGTCTGCGTTTCCACCCAGGCCCGCAATCCAGCCTGAAGCGACCGGTGGCCCGGTTCGAACGGTCCCGACGGCAGCGCCTCGCCGTGCTCGATGGTCAGCACACGCGGCTGGCCGCCGGTCACGGCAACGATCACCGCGGTCAGTTCCGCGGTGATGGGTACGCTATCGCTGTCGATACGATCGTCCGCCATGCGTGCTTGTCGCATGCCGGGGCAGGGGCTTGCCATGCCCAAACGGTCCAGGACATGGACACGCGCACCGCCACGGGTAAGTATCTCGCCATCCAACGAAGGACACCGACGATGGACGCCCTGCTGCCCCTGGCCGAGACAATCGGCGCCCGCCTGAAAGAACGCGGCGAGACGATCGGCATCGCCGAATCCTCCACCGGCGGGCTGCTGTCCGCCGCGTTATTGTCGATCGGTGGCGCTTCGGCGTATTTCCGGGGCGGCAGCGTGATCTATACCGCCTATGCGCGCAAGGCGTTCCTGGAGATATCAAATCCGCTGCCGGCGCCGATCGAGCGTGCCTCCACCGAACCTTACGCGCTGCTTCTGGCAGAAACCGTGCGCGTCCGGCTTAGGGCGACCTGGGGATTGGGTGAAACGGGCGCTACCGGTCCGGCGGGCAACCGCTACGGCGACAAGGCGGGCCATACCTGCATCGCGGTGTGCGGGCCAGGCTTTTCCAAGGCGATCACCCTGGAAACCGGCAGTCCTGACCGCATCGCGAACATGCGCGCATTCGGCGTCAAAGCGCTGGAACTCCTGGCTGAAGCGCTAGGCTAATACCCCGCCGTCGCCTTGGCGGCCGACCATGCCAGCCGCGACGACCGGTGATGCGCGTGGCAGATCGCCACCGCCAGCGCATCCGACGCGTCGGTCCGGCGCAGCGTGGCGCCGGGCAACAGCCGGCGCACCATCATCGCCACCTGCTCCTTCTCGGCGCCGCCTGTGCCGACCACCGCCAGCTTCACCGTCTTGGCGGCATATTCGGTGACTGGAACCCCGGCCAGCGCAGGCGTCAGCAACGCGACGCCGCGCGCATAGCCAAGTTTCAGCGTCGCCGAACCGTTGCGGTTGACATAAGTTTCCTCGACGGCGGCCTCGGCCGGCCGGTGCAAAGTCAGCAGCGCCATCAGCGCGTCGTGCAGGATTTTCAGCCGAGCGGGAACCGGGAGCGTGTTATCGGTGGCGATCACGCCATCGGCCACGTGCTTCAGCCGGTTGCCATCGACATCGATCAGGCCCCAGCCGGTAAAGCGCAGGCCCGGATCGATACCCAGCAGTCTGATCATTGGCGATTCGCGTTCCCCGAGGAGCGAGCCATGCTTATACGGGTGCGCCAACACACGCCATGCCATCGTTGAGAGCAGCCGGGAATGAAAATCTGCGTCGTCACGCCGTATTTCGAGACGGAGGAGTCCTGGATTCGCCAGGGTCATGCGAGCGTCCACGGCCAGACGGTCCCGGCCCACCACATCCTGGTGTGCGATGGATCGGCGCCGGTGCAGATCGAGGCGTTCCAGGGGACGCATATCCTGTTGCAGCGCAACTATAAGGATTACGGCAATACGCCGCGGCTGATCGGTTGTTACAACGCGATCGATCAAGGGGCGGAGGCGATTGCGTTCCTGGATGCCGATAACTGGTTTCAGCCGGACCATCTGGAGGGGTTGTCGCGGTTTGCCCAGGACAATCGGTTGGATGCGTGCTCGTCCGCGCGCACGCTGCACCGGCCGGACGGGTCTTTCATGGCGAAATGCCCGACGGTGAATGGGCGGCCCTATATCGACACGAGTTGCCTGCTGGTGATGAAGCCGGCGTTCCATCACCTGATCGCGTGGGTGCTGTACGGCCAGGATGTGGCGGCCGTGATGGACCAGCATGTGTGGGGGCATATGAAGCGGGCAGGTGTTCGGTTGGGTTTTTTGGACAGGGCGACGGTTTCTTACAGGACGCGGCATGCCTCGCATTACCGGTTGATTGGGGAGGTCCCGCCGGCGGATGCGATCGACCGGGTGGATTTGCATGGTGAGCGGTATCAGTAGGGGGTCGCTTGGGGTGACAGTGTTCAGGGGTGGCGGTCTTTGCGAAGGCAACACGACTCGGTAGGGACGCGGGCCACATCGCGCCCCGGTCCGCAACCGGCAACGCCGCCACCGTCCACCAGATCACAGGCCAACGAAAGCCGATCGATCCGGCCCCGATATGCCCATCAGGGTGCTTGCGCGCGACCGCCTCTTTGCGCAGTGTAGCGCAGGACAGGGGTTAAGAACCGGCCTAGCGGTTCGGCCCTGTCGCGCTGGGGGATGTACCGACACAATGTCTGAGAACGCGCCGCTTTTATCCGTCCGGGACGTAACCCTTCGCTTCGGCGGCGTGGTCGCGCTCAATGCCGTTGGTTTCGATGTCGCGAAGGGCCAGATCGCCGGACTGATCGGCCCTAATGGCGCGGGCAAAACCACGCTGTTCAACTGCCTGAGCCGGCTGTACCAGCCTGGGTCCGGCGAAATTATGTTCGAGGGCCAATCCATCCTGTCGGTGCCCCGGCACCGGATTTCGCGGCTGGGCATCGGCCGCACCTTCCAGAATGTCGCCTTGTTCGACCGCCTGACGGTCTTGCAGAACGTGATGGTCGGGCGCCATAGCCGCACCAGCGCGGGATTCGCGGAAAATGCCCTGCGCCTGCCATCCGTCGGCCGGGAAGAAGCCGCGGTTCGCGAAAAGGCGATGGAACTGATCGAGTTCATGAATCTGAACGAATTCACCCATCGCATCGCCGCCGGGTTGCCGTTCCCCATCCGCAAACGCGTCGAACTGGCACGCGCGCTTGCGGCGGAACCCAAACTGCTGCTGCTGGATGAGCCAGCGGCCGGCCTGAACCACGAAGAGGTGCATACCCTGGAAGGCCAGATCCGCCGCGTGCGCGACGTGCAGGGCGTCACCGTCTTGCTGGTCGAACACCACATGAGCCTTGTGATGTCGGTGTCGGATCGCGTCGTCGTGGTGAATTTCGGCCAAAAAATCGCGGATGGCCGCCCGGAAGACGTGCGGACAAATCCCGAAGTGATCAAGGCGTATCTCGGAACCGAAGCCTGAGCGTCCGGCTTACTCGCCCGCTGCCAAATCCTCCCGGATCATCGCAGCCCCCTTCTCGCCGATCATGATCGTCGGGGCGTTGGTGTTGCCGGTGGTCAGGGTCGGCATCACCGAAGCATCGACCACCCGCAAACCTGTCAGTCCATGCACCCGCAACCGCGAGTCCACCACAGCCGACGGCCCGTCGCCCATCCGGCAGGTGCCGACAGGATGATAGATCGTTGTGCCGTATTGCCTCGCGTAGCCCAGCAACCCGTCGTCGGTAACGATATCCGAGCCGGGCAATGTTTCCACCACGCTATGCGCCGCAATCGCCGGCGCGGCGAAAATCGCTCGGGTGAATCCGATTCCGGCTTTCATAACCTGGAAGTCCGCCGGATCGGATAGATAGTTCGGCGTAATGACCGGCTTTTCGGTGGCATCGGCGCTGGCGGCCATGATAGTGCCCCGGCTGTCCGGCCGCACCGGGCATACCGCGACCGTCATGCCATCCTCATTCTCCAGCGCTCCGAACCGGCTGGGGTCGTAACTTGCCGGGGTGAACAGAAGCTGTAGATCGGGGCTGGCCTTGTGCGGCGCCGAACGACAGAACACCTGCGCGGACGTTACGCCGAACGTCAAAGCGCCGCGGCCTTCGACGGCGAAGCGCACCGCTTCCCGCAGCATCCGGGGGCCGCGCGCCAACTTGTTGATCGAGATCGATCCCTTCACCCGGTGCGAGACCCTGGCAACGTAATGATCTTGCAGATTACCGCCGACGCCGGGCAGATCGTGAACCACATCGACGCCGATCGATTGCAGATGGGCGGCGGGTCCAATGCCCGAAATCTGCAATAGATGCGGCGAATTGACCGCGCCGCCGCACAGGACAACCTCCTTGTGCGCCCGCGCCTCGATCGTTTGACCGCGCTGACGGAACGCGACCCCGGTGCAGCGCGTGCCCTCGAACAATAGCTTTGTTGCCAGCGCCTCGGTTTCCACGCGCAAATTCGGACGGGTTCGCGCTTCCTTCAGGAAGGTTTGCGCGGTCGATCCGCGCCACCGCCCCTTGCGGGTCATTTGCGAGTAGCCCACGCCCTCTTGTTCGCGCCCGTTCAGGTCTTTGCTGAATTTGTATCCGGCCTGTTGCGCGGCCTCGACAAAGCGGTGGGTCAGCGGCAGAACGGTGCGGTAGTCCTCCACTTTCAGCGGGCCGCTGGTGCCCCGGTATTCGGCATCCGTGCCTTGCTTATAGTCCTCCGATTTGCGGAAATACGGCAGAACATCGTCGAAACTCCAACCACGGCAGCCCATTTGCGCCCAGCCGTCGAAATCCGCCGGATTGCCGCGGACATACAGCATGCCGTTGATCGAACTCGATCCGCCCAGCGTCTTGCCGCGCGGCCAATGGATGGGCCGGCCGTTGGTGCCGGGACCGCCATCCGCGCTGTAATTCCAGTTTACCACGGGATGATATAGCAGCTTCAATATGCCCGCGGGGATGTGAATCCAGACCAGCGAGTCCTTCGGCCCGGCTTCCAGCAAGATGACGCTCGCGCCGGTTTCGCTGAGACGCGCGGCGACGACGCAACCGGCTGACCCGGCCCCGACGACGATATAATCGGCTTCCATCGCGTCAGTGTCCGCGCGCGGGCGGCAACGGCTCGCCGGCGAAGAAACGACGCGGATTATCGTCGAGGATCGAGTAAATCTCCGCCTCCGGCAGGCCGCGCGCTTTCAGCATCGGGATGAAATCGGTGAACAGATAGGTGTAATGCGGTGGCCATTGGCCTTCGGTGCGCAAACGATCGATCCGCGCTTGTTCTTGTGGGCCGATTTGGCGGGCATATTTGCCAAGCCAGCCGCAATGCCGGTCCTGGCTCATCATAATCTGCGCGCGATGGCCACTTTGCGCGAGCCTTACAAGGTTATCGGCGCGTATTTCATCCGGCTGAAACCGTAACAATCCGATGCGATCGAAGCCGATATACGAACCGCCATCGACAACACGCCGGTGATACGCCGGGTCGGCGTTGCCGCAACAATGGCCGATCAGGCAACGATGTGCCGGCACGCCGCCCTTGGCGAATGCCGCTTGCTGTTCCGGCCCGGCACACCCGTCTTGCGTATGCGTAATGATAGGGACGCCGGTCGCGTGTTGCGCCAGGCACGCCGCTTCCAGGAATTTGTGTTCCAGTCCGGTGATCGCCGGCGCCCCGGTGGCGACCTTGATCGCCCCCGCCTTGATGCCGGTCTTGCCGATTCCATAGGTGATTTCGCGGATATAAAGCCCGGCGATTTCCTCCACCGTCCGCGCCCGCCAATAAACCGGCAGGCCCATTTCCTCGAAGTAAAACCCGGTGGTGCAGACAACGTGCATTTCGGACTTCTCCGCGATTTCCCGCATCAGCGCGACATCGCGCCCGAGTTCGATCGGACAGGGATCGACGAACGTCCGCACCCCGTGTTCGATCCGCAACTGTTTCAGGCGGCGCACCGCCTCCGTTACGAAAGCGGCGCGGTCGAACATCGCGGACGGATCGAATTCGGCACCCGGAAACGCAATGAACAGATGCTCGTGCATCAAGGTGCGGCCGAGCTGATCGAGCCCGATCGGGCCGGTAACGGTTTGAACGTGCATGGATCGCTTCCCCTTATTCGGTGCCTGTTATGTGTTGCCACAGCCGGCGTTCCTCGCCGCGCGGATCGTTTTCTATCCGGCATGTCTTGTCCAGGACGAGTGTTGCCCTGACGGCATTGTCATAGGCCGGCCATGCCGGAATCGACGGATGATCCGGCCGGCCGTTCCGGGCGAACGCGGCCCACACGGACGACATCGTGTCCGCGAGCGCTTGTGCGCCGGGGTCGCCGCCGGTCGCGTTAGTTAGATCCAGGGTATTGAAAACAAAAGGCACATCCATCGCGTGCGGCGCCTTCAACCGGCCACCCAGCACCGGCGTTTCCCATTCGAAGGAATACATCCACACCGGCCCCCGATTCAGCGCCGTTCGGCGTTGCGCCAGCACCAGCGATCTGATCCGGAAATTGCAATCGGTCGTCGCCGCGATCAGTCGTTCGGCCGGGTTCAGGCCGGGATACAACCGTTCATACAAGTCCACGACGCGACCGGTATGCTCGCCGGCGATCGCCTCGATACGCTGCCGCATTCCGGTCGCGGTCAGCGTCCGGTCCCAGACGGAATCGACAACCGCCAGGAAATTGGCCGTTTCGTGCCGCATGTCGCCGATCAACAACGGAACGTCCGCGCAAATATCCGATGCCACCGGATCGAAGGGTTGAGCCGGCAACACGTCGCCATCCACGACCGGGCCGAACGGGTAACGATCGAACAATGGCAGCGGCGGGCGTCCGAGCGCGTCTTCGGCTGGGGCGATTGCGGCGAGAAGATCGGCAACAGGAACGGACTGGATCGTATCCGCTGTCGCGCCGAGATGCCGCAGCACGCATTCGGTCAACGCGAGCGCCCGTTCCCGTGTCCGCAGCCGTACCGCCGCGCCGCTTTGGACGATCGCCCGGTGAAACAAACCCTTCGCCCGCGGCATCGACAGCAAAGTGCTGACTTTCGCGCCCCCGCCGGATTCACCGAAGATCGTTACATTGCCGGAATCTCCGCCGAACGCGGCGATATTGTCGCGTACCCATTCCAGCGCCGCGACCATATCCAGCGTGCCGGCATTGCCGGAATGGCGGAATGCCTCACCTCCCACGGCGGATAGATCGAGATGGCCGAAAATGTTCAGCCGGTGATTGACCGTAACCACCACCACATCGTTCCGGGCGGCGAGGCGGGATCCGGTTGTGCGCGGCGAATTCGCGTTGCCGTAGGCGAACGCGCCGCCGTGGAACCACACCATCACGGGCCGTTTCGCGCCGGTCTCGCGATCCGGAGTCCAGACATTGACGGTCAGGCAATCCTCGGTTTCAGGCGATGGATCGGCCGCGCCGGAAAAATCCTCCAGTTCCGGCCGGGTCGGCGGCCGTAATCCGGCCTGCGGCGCTTTGCCTGTAAAGTCCGGACAGTCGCGAATGCCGGTCCAGGATACCGGGGGCTGGGGCGGCAGAAATCGGTTCGCGCCCGCCGTATCGGCGGCATACGGGATGGATTTGAAGACCAGAACGCGATCCACCGCCGTTCCGCGCACTTTGCCCGATGCTGTTTCCACCACGTCGTTCATTGCCGTACCCCGCCTGTCCGGACGCCAGCATGCCGGACGATCGGAACAAAAGGGAAGGGGCGCACGGTCAGTCCAGGCGGAAATCTGTGCCCGGCCGGTTGCCAAAGCGTTGCG
The DNA here is from genome assembly GCA_021805565.1 of Pseudomonadota bacterium. Lineage (GTDB taxonomy): Bacteria > Pseudomonadota > Alphaproteobacteria > Acetobacterales > Acetobacteraceae > Rhodopila. Next base: position 117,296 of record JAJZFA010000054.1, on the reverse strand, counting down.
TCGCCGCATAGACCGTCGCGCGTTCGTCGGCATCCAGCACGATTCCAAAATGGTCCCGCAACGCGCTGGCCAGCGTCGTTCCGGAATCTATCGCCAGCCGTTCCGGCCGGTTATCGAGGTCGCGAATCGTTACCAGGGTGTTGAACAATGTCTTGCGGACTTTTGTCCCGGGACGCGCGGCGATAACGTTGGCGGTGAACAGGCCATCCGGTTTTGTCGATGTGTACCAGTTGCCGACTTCGTGGTCGATCGGGTGCGATGGCCGTCCGGAAAAGCGATAGACGTTTTCCCATGCGGTTCCCAGCCTGACCTGAAGCAGGGTTTCGCCGTCCAACGGTTGCAGCCTGTACTTTTCATGGTCTGTCGCCTGCGCCTCGGGCCGGTCCATCGCCAGCGGCGCGGTGGGTGTCAGATTGCCGAAACCGGCGTCGGTCAGAAAGGCGCCTTCCGGCAGATCGACTCGCAGCAGCATGTGGGTCAGCGGCATGATCGCGTCCGCCGACGCGCCGCGAATCACGCGCGCCATCAGGCTGACCACGGAAAACCCCAGCGCCTGAAGTGCCGCTCCCAACAACGTGTTCTGTTCGAAGCAGTATCCGCCGCGCTGGCAATCGACCAGCTTTGCCTGGATCGACCCCAGGTCCAGCCGGATCGGCCGTCCGAGGACGATGTCGAGATTTTCGAACGGGATCGTGTCGGTATGCCGGGCGACTACCGCCCGCAGCAGGGCGGCGGATGGTCCGGCAGTGGCCTTTAAACCGACGCGGGCCAGATAGGCGTCCAGATTCAAATCTTGCGGCGACATCGAAAACACCTTGAACAATGGGGCCGGATGAACCGTCATTCCTTACAACGCCGGCAGCGAGAGAGCGAAACCGATGATCAAGCAACCCGCGACGTATCAGGACTTCCAGGACCCGCAGGCGCATCCGCGCTATACCGGTATCGCCACGTTCTTCCGGACTCCGGCCTCGCAACAGTTAGACGACACCGATATCGCCATCGTCGGCGTTCCGTTCGACGGTGGGGTGACCAACCGGTCCGGCACGCGACACGGCCCGCGGGCGGTGCGCGAACAATCCACAATGCTGCGCCGGATCAACGCGGTGACCGGGGTGGCGCCGTTCGCGACCGCCCGCGTCCGCGATCTTGGCGATTGCTGGATCGAGCGGCCGTACGAACTCCAGGGCGCGCTGAAGGAGATCGAGGATTTTTACCGCACGCTGGTTGCAGCCGGCGTGGTTCCGTTATCGGTCGGCGGCGACCATGCCATCAGCCTGCCTATCTTGCGCGCGGTCGCGGCCAAGGGGCCGGTGGGGATGATCCATATCGATGCCCATTGCGACACGGGCGACGATTACATGGGGTCCCGCTTTCACCATGGCGCGCCGTTCCGCCGAGCGGTGGAGGAAGGTTTGCTCGATCCTAAGCGGGTGATCCAGATCGGCATCCGCGGCACGACAAACGATCCGGATTTGTGGGGGTTCAGCCAGCGCAGCGGCATGCGCGTGCTGCCGATGGAGGAATTCGACGACAAGGGTTGGCGCTACGCCGCCGAAGAAGCCCGCCGCGTGGTTGGCGACGGCCCCGTGTATCTGACGTTCGATATCGACAGCCTGGACCCCAGCCAGGCACCGGGTACCGGCACGCCGGAAGCCGGCGGTATTTCCGTATTGCAGGCGCTGCGCCTGCTGCGGGCGTTGCGCGGCATCGATTTTGTCGGCGGCGATCTGGTGGAGGTTTCGCCGCCGTTCGACGTGGGATCGATCACCGCGTTCAACGGTGCGTCGGTACTGTTCGAAATTCTGTGCCTGCTTACCGAGTCATGGGAAGCCCGCCGGGCGCCTCGATAAAGCGCCAGGAGCCCGGCGAGGCTACCCGCTTAACAAGGTCCAGACATGCCGTTGGAGCACGTCACCGTCGATCCCGGTGGGGCGACGACGGTTGTTTGCGCGGGTGGCGGCGAACCGGTGTAGCTAAGGCAGCCGCCGAGGCCCAGCGGCAGAAGCGCGACGAGCAATAGTTTGCGCATGTAAGGGATCCTTCCGGAAAGACACGCCGTTCAGGTGGTCGTTCCAGGCGGCTTGTGGAATGATCGCCGGCGTCAATTGATTGTGCACATCGCAAAAGTTATTGTTGCGGCTGCGGTTCGTCTGGCGGCCACAACAGGTCGGGAACCCGATCGCCGCTGAGGGCATCGCCGGGTTCGCCGTGTAATGACGACCCGCTTTCCAGTAAGTCGCGATGACCGCTGGCCGGGCCGGAGTCCGGCATTGGCGCGACCGGGCCGGGCGGGGGGCCTGGGTAAGGCTGTTCGGGCGGATAGGGCACTCCGGGAAACGGCTGGTTCGGGTACGCCTCGGACGGGTACCCAGCCGGTGGATATGCCCCAGGTGGATACGTCCAGGGCGGGTATGCGTTTGGTGGATACCCATTTCGCGGATATCCGGGCGGTGGATATCCGTTACGCGGAAACCCGCCGGGAGGATACGCATTGGGCGGCATCCCGCCCGGAGGAAGCCCGTTGGGCCCGGACGCGCCTGGCGGATGGCCCTGGGCGGTTAGAAACACCAGTGAAAGCACAGCCGGCATTTTCCATTTCATCGACGCATCTTCTCACATCCGGTCGCGCGGCGGCGTCAGGCTCGCCAGCAGGGCGGGAATGAACACAAGGCTTGCCAGCAATGTGCAGCCCAGGCTGATCAGCAGCAGTTTTCCCATGCTTGCGGTCCCTGGATGGTCCGACAGCGCCAGCGATCCGAATGCCGTGCCCGTGGTCAGCGCGGAAAACACGATCGCCCGCGCGGTCGCGCTGCCGAGCGGGTTTTGCTGCCCGGCCCGCCAGTTCATTACGAAATAAATATTGAACGATACGCCGACACCAAGCAGCAGGGGCAGCGCGATGATGTTGGCGAAATTCAGCGGCAAGGGCAGCAGCACAGCGATCAGCAACGTCAAAAGTGCCGACAAAAACAGCGGCGCCAGCACCAGGACGGTATCCAGCAAACGCCGCAGCAGCCCAAACAAGATAAGTGCGATCGCGAGCACGGCATAGATCGCCGCGTCGCGGAACGCGCCGGTGATGGTGTCCGCCGTCGCCGCGATCGTCACCGCCGAGCCGCCGGCGTTGGGCGCGACTGCGGAAACCTGGCGCACAAATCGTTTCAATCCTCGCGGGGTTTGCGCATCGGGTTTGGGGTTGACCTGGACGCGCGCCTGTCCGTCCGGCAGCACCCAGTCGCGGGCCATCGACGGCGGGATTGACGCTAATGTGACCGGCTCTGCCTGCAATGCCAACCGCAGTTGCGCCAACTCCGCCGGCAGGAAGCGCGTCAGCGCGGCATTGGCTGCCATCAGCACATCGTCGGGCGCCGCCTGCATTCGGTGTAAATCGTCCGCGATCAACGCCAGCGGATGATCTTTCGGCAATTTTGCCAGGGCTGGGTCGATTTGCGCCAGGGCGACCTTCGCTGCCATCCGGATCTGGGCCGGCGTGACCGGTGCGGCGATGCCGTGCGGTGCCAGGGTGGGCGCCAGGATGGTGTTGGCATCGGCGATGACCGCCAGTTTTTGCGGTTGATCGTTCGGGACAAAGCTATCGATGCTTATCGCGCCGGACACTGTTGGCAGAGTCTCCAACAGGGTGGCCAGTGTCGCGGCGGCCGCGGCATCCGGGGCCAGCACGTCGATCGTGTACGGGTTTGTCAGGGGATTATCGATCAGGTCGCGCAGCGTGCGCATCGCCTCGGTATGTGGGTTCTTGGTGTCCAGCGGGTCCGAATCGAACACCAGCCAGGGCGAGACAGCGACAGCGGCCACGGCCAGGACGGCGAATCCCGCCAGGATCGCCCGGCGGCGGCGCACGATCGCCGGATCGATCGCGGCCGCGAAGGCGAACCCGACTTCGGCCGCCTCGCCGCCGGGGCGAAACAGGACGATCGCCGCCGGCAGGAAGCCCAGTGTGCAGAGAAACGCCATGATCATGCCGGCCCCGGCGATCAGGCCGAGTTCCGCCACGCCGGAAAAGGCCGTGGGCACGAACGCCAGAAAGCCGGCGGCGGTGGCGAGTGCGGCGATCATGATCTGTAACCCCACCCGGCGGGCGGTTTGCGTCATCGCGGCCACGGGATCGCCGGTTTCGAAGCGGAATTCCCGGTAGCGTACCGAAAACTGGATGGCGAAATCCACCGCGATGCCGACAAACAACACGCCGAACCCGACGGAAACCAGGTTCAGCGTGCCGATCGCCAGGGTGGCGAACAGCACGGTCAGCATCAGCCCCAGCACCAGTGTCATCAGCACCGGCACGATCAGGCGCCAGGTGCGGACGGCCAGGAACAGCCACAGCGTAATCAGGATCAGGCTACCGATCAGGCCCTTGACCGCGCCCTGGGCCACGGTCGCGAACTCCTCATCGGCCAACGCGACGGATCCGGTGATCCGGACATGCGCATCTCCGGATCGCACGTACGGCAGATCCGCGATGATGGCCCGCATCGCCGCCGTGGCCGCGCCGCCCGGTTCCAGCGCGCCGAAATCCTGGTGCGGCTGGGCAAGGACGAAGCGGTACGGTCCGGCCAGATCGCCGACGCCGCCGCCCAGCAGGCTTTGCCACGACAATGGTTGCGGATGGCCGGCCAGGGCGTCCGCCAGGGCTCGGTGAAAGCCGCCGATGGGCGCCAGAAACGGTGTCAGGTCGGCATCGCCATGGGTGACGCCCATGCCGAGAAGGGATAGCGCCGCGAACAGGCCGCGCGCGGACGGGTCGGCGACAAGCTGGCCCAGGAACGGCTGGGCATCGATCGTCCGGTCCATCAGGTCCGACAGTTGCCGAGGCTGCAGAAACAGCAGGCCTTCCTTATCGAAGAACGGGTTGGAGTCGGGGCGCCGGACGGACTGAAACCGGGCCGGATCGGCCGACAGCCTGGACGCCAGTTCCGCGGCGGTGGCGGCGGCTTCCTCCGGGATGCGCGCGTCCACGACGGCGACGAGAAGATTCTGAAACTGTGGAAAATCGCGGTCCATGGCGACGGCGCGCTGGCGCCAGGGCAGGGACGTCTTGAACAACAGGTCGGTGTCGGTGCTGACCCCCAGATGGTTGGACGCAACCCAGGCGGCGAACACCGCCAGCAGCACACCGCCCGCCACGACGGGCAACGCATGGCGGCGGCTGAATTCAGCCAGACGGACGAGCAGGCGGATCAACATGCGGGACAATGGCCTTCGGGCGGGAAAGGCCGCACCTGATAGCCGCTTCGGACCTTCGGGTCCATCGCCGGCATGTCCCCGCTCGGGCGGCCATCGCGATGTCGCGGATTATCGCGGCGGCATGCGCAGGGCCCCGTCCAGGCGGATGACCTCGCCGTTCAGGAACCGATTGCGCACGATATGTTCCACCAGCGCGGCATATTCGGACGGGTGGCCCAGGCGGGGCGGGAAGGGGATGCCGGCGCCCAGGCTGGCCTGGATGTCTGGCGGCAGTCCATCGACCATCGGCGTATGGAACAGCCCCGGCGCGATCGTCATCACCCGGATACCGGCCCTGGCCAGTTCCCGTGCGGCGGGCAGCGTCAGGCTGACCACGCCGCCTTTGGACGCGGCGTAGGCCGGCTGGCCGATCTGTCCGTCATACGCCGCGATCGAGGCGGTGTTCACGATCACCCCGCGTTCGTCCTCGTCCAGCGGTTCGGCCGCGGTCATCTCCGCCGCCGCGAGTCGCAGCATGTTGAACGTGCCGATCAGGTTGACCCGGATCACCCGCTCGAATGCGTCAAGGCGCAACGGGCCGTCGCGCCCGGCGATCCGTCCCGCCACGCCGATCCCGGCGCAATTCACCAGAATCCGCACCGGCCCGTTCGCGGCGCGCGCGGCGGCAAATGCGGCTTCCCCGGACGCGGCGTCCGCGACATCGCATTCCAATCCGATGCCGCCGATTTTGGTCGCCTGCGCCTCGGCCGCCGAGCGGTTGATGTCGGCCACCGCCACGCGGCAGCCCAGCGCCGCCAGATGGGCCGCCGTCGCGGCGCCCAGCCCCGAACCGCCGCCGGTAACCAGCGCCGCCAGACCGTTGATGTCCATCATGTGATCCTCCGTTTCAAAACCGCACAAAGCACCAGCCGCGCGCCCGTGCAAGCCCGGCTTGACCGGCGAACGATCCGGCCTGACAACCGCATCGATCAGACAGGGAGAAACGTAGCCATGACCACCGCCCCGGCCTACGCGGACGCCTATGGCGCCTGGAAGCGCGACCCTGCTGCGTACTGGGCCGCCGAGGCCGCGGGCATTAGCTGGACCACGCCGTGGGAGCGGATTTTCGACCCCACAATGGGCGCGTTCGGCCAGTGGTTCGCGGGCGGCGCACTGAATACCTGCTATAATTGCCTCGATCGCCACGTCCAGGCCGGCCGGGGCGAGCAGGCGGCGCTGATCCATGACAGCCCGATGACCGGCACCGTCACCGCCTTCACCTATCGCGATCTGCTGGCCCGTACTGAAAAACTGGCCGGCGCCCTGGCTGCCCTGGGCGTGGCGAAAGGCGACCGCGTCGTCATTTACATGCCCATGGTGCCCGAAGCCGCCATCGCCATGCTTGCCACCGCCCGCCTTGGCGCGGTGCATTCCGTCGTGTTCGGTGGCTTCGCGGCGGCGGAACTGTCGGTGCGGATCGCCGATGCTCGGCCCAAGGTGATTATTTCGGCGTCGTGCGGCCTGGAGCCGAACCGGGTCATCCGATACAAACCGCTGCTGGACGCCGCCATCGCGATGTCGCCGCACAAGCCCGATGCGTGCCTGATTCTGCAACGGCCGCAGGCGGAAGCGCCGATGACGCCGGGTCGCGACCATGACTTCGTCGCCGCGGTGGATGCCGCCGCACCGCATGGCTGCGTATCGGTGTTGGCGACCGATCCGCTGTATGTGCTCTACACGTCCGGCACCACTGGCAAACCCAAGGGCGTGGTGCGCGACAATGGCGGCCACGCGGTGGTGCTTTGGAACTCCATGAAGATGATCTACGGCCTGGATGCCGGCGATGTCTGGTGGACCGCGTCGGATGTGGGCTGGGTCGTCGGTCATAGTTACATCGTGTATGCGCCCCTGCTGCGCGGCTGTACGTCGGTGATGTATGAGGGCAAACCGGTCGGTACCCCCGATGCGGGCGCGTTCTGGCGGGTGATCTCACAGCACAAGGTGAAGGTGCTGTTCACCGCCCCGACCGCGATGCGCGCCATCAAGCAACAGGACCCCGAAGGTAAGCTGACCAAGGCGCACGACCTTTCGTCGCTGGACGCGCTGTATCTGGCCGGCGAACGCTGCGACCCGCCCACCGGCATCTGGGCGCATGAATTGCTGGGCAAGCCGGTGGTGGATCACTGGTGGCAGACCGAGACGGGCTGGCCGATCACCGCCGGATTCCGCCAGTTCGGGTTGTTTCCGTTCAAACCCGGATCGGGCGGACGCCCGTGCCCCGGATACGATCTGCACGCGCTGGACGATTCGGGGCAGGTCCTGCCGGCTGGCACAACGGGCAATCTGTCGCTGCGCCTGCCGTTGCCGCCCGGATGCGGGCCGACGCTGTGGCAGGACGACGCCAATTACCGGCGGTCTTACCTTGCCGATTTTCCCGGCTGGTACCGCACGGGCGATGCCGGACTGGTGGATGCCGATGGCGATGTCTGGGTCATGGGGCGCACCGACGACATCATTAATGTCGCCGGCCATCGTTTGTCCACCGGATCGATGGAGGAAGTGCTGGCGTCGCATCCCGATGTCGCCGAATGCGCCGTTATCGGCGCCCGCGACGACCTGAAGGGCCAGACTCCGATGGGGTTCGTGGTGCTGAAAGCCGGGGTGAACCGGCCGGAAGCGGACATCGCGGCCGAACTGGTCGCGCTGGTGCGGGACCGTATTGGCCCGGTGGCGGCGTTCAGGGACGCCAGGGTTGTCGCGCGGCTGCCCAAGACCCGGTCAGGCAAAATCCTACGCGGCAGTATCCGCAAGATCGCCGATGGCGAGGATGCGCCGGTGCCCCCGACGATCGAGGATCCGGCCGCACTGGATGAGTTGCGGGTGTTGTTGGCTGAGTAGTGAGACCGGACTCCCCTCCGTTGTGGGAAAAATTGAGTGAAAGCTGGATAAGGAGCAACGTTCGCGTATGGTCAGAACGTATATGCCTATCGGTAATCCCGCTGCGGGAATGGATGCGAAGCGGTGGGAAAACGATCTTCAGAACGCCCGTCAGCAAGGGGGTGGCTTTATTCTAACCGAGTGGCAGTTAATAAAAGGATCGAAGCCCGGAGAACAGGTTGTTCTTCTGCGCGTTGGCAAAACGGGAAGCAAAGGAATCATCGGGTTTGGTCAAATGTGGGACGGAGATCCGAAAACGAACAGGAAAGGAAAGCCGGAGTATCCAATAAGATTTGCTAACGCATGTTCTCTGGATGCGGAGCCGTTCATCAGGTTGGATTCGATGATCGAGGCTGAAGCGTGCAAGATTCACAAAAATGGACGTGAGCATGCGTACCAATCATCTTACAATGAAATAAGGGACGAATTACCCAACCTGGAGAAACTGTGTTGGGAGACATTTGGAATTTCGCTGGCTACCTTGTGTTCGGAGCCACGGTTCGAACCTCTAATTAAATACGATACCGGCACGAATATCCTGGATCAGGACATACAGGCACTGATCGCGCGGTCTGACCTATCCCCGACAGAAAAGGAACAATTGATAGCCGCGCGATGCGGGCAAGGTAAATTTCGAATCGAGGTGCTCCGCGAGGAGCAAAGCTGTCGCGTGACAGGGATCGCGGCGCCCAAGCATCTTCGCGCGAGCCACATCAAGCCATGGAAGGATTCAAACGACTCTGAACGGCTAGACGGAAATAATGGACTGATGCTCTCGCCGCACATCGATCATCTTTTTGATCAGGGCTATATGACGTTCGAGCGAGACGGGACAATGCTGCTCGCGGCTAATTTGCCTGCTGAGGTCAAGTCGCGTTGGCAACTAGAGCAAGCTGCGTTGCCGCGGCACTTCTCGGAGCAAAAATGGGCCTATATGCTGTATCATCGAGCCAAACGTTTCCTTGGATAGGCTGCGGAAATAGCGATAATTTTATTCTTATCGGATAATTATGTAAGGCCGCGACGGCCGGCCAGGGTTCATCGCGGGTGGGCGCCCGGTTCCGCGGGGCGACGGGGCCGCGGTGAGTCCCGAACCAGACCGCACATCCTGCCCGCTCGGCCGGGCAGAGCAACCGGTGCTTCCTAACGGCCTCGCCCGGCGCTAAACCCCGCCTATGTCCCTGTTGGTTATTTCCGGCGCCGTCATCCGCATGGGCGGCCGCACCCTGCTGAACGAGGCAAGCCTGACGATCGATCCCGGCCGGCGAATCGGGCTGGTCGGCCGCAACGGCGCCGGTAAATCCACCCTGCTGCGGGCCATCGCCGGCGAAATCGCCATCGACGGCGGCGACATCCGGCTTTCATCGCGCGCACGCATGGCCACGGTGCGTCAGGAAGCGCCGGAGGGTCCGGCGTCGTTGTTGGACACGGTGTTGCAAGGCGATCCGGAACGGCTGGCCCTGCTGGCCGAAGCGCAGGCCGCCGGACCGCTTCGCCTGGCCGAGGTGCATGACCGGCTGGTGACCATCGGTGCCGATTCGGCCCCGGCCCGGGCGGCGACCATCCTGGCGGGCCTGGGGTTCGATGAGGCGGCGCAGAGCCGGCCGGTCGCCGAATTTTCCGGCGGCTGGCGGATGCGCGTCGCGTTGGCAACCGCTTTGTTCGCTAATCCCGATCTGTTGCTGCTGGACGAGCCGACCAATCACCTCGACCTTGAAGCGACGATGTGGCTGGAAACCTGGCTGGCGCGGTTTCCCGGCGCGGCCCTGGTGGTGTCGCACGATCGCGGCTTGCTGGACCGCGCGGTCGAGGCGATCGCCCATCTCGACAAAGGCAAGATTTCGCTCACCCCCGGCGGGTTCGACGAATTTGTCCGTATCCGCACCGAACGGGCGATGCAACAGACTCGCGCGGCGGAACGGGTGGCGGTGGAGCGGGCGCATATTCAGTCTTTCATCGACCGGTTTCGCTATAAAGCGTCGAAAGCCCGTCAGGCCCAGGCGCGGATCAAGGCGCTGGAGCGTCTGCCGCGAATCGAATCGGTGATCGAAGACGCGCCGACGCGCTTCGACTTCCCCGAACCCGCGCGGATGGCGCCGCCGATCCTGGTGCTCGACCGTGCGGATATCGGCTACGGCACCGCCACCGTTCTGCGCAACGTGTCGCTGGCGGTCGATATGGACGACCGGATCGCGCTGCTGGGCGCCAACGGCAACGGCAAATCGACGCTGGCCAAGCTGCTGGCCGGGCGGCTGGCGCCCTTGTCGGGCGAAGTCCGCCGCGGTCCCAGGCTGAAAGTGGGGTATTTCGCGCAGCACCAGACCGATGAACTGGTGGCCGGCGAAAACCCGATCGACCACATGGCGCGTGTCCTGCCGAACGCGGTGCCCGCAAAATTGCGGGGGCAACTCGCCCGGTTCGGGCTGGATGCGGATCGCGCGGAAACGCCGGTCGCCAACCTTTCGGGTGGGGAAAAGGCTCGCTTGCTGCTGGCGCTGGCAACGCGGGACGCGCCGCAACTGCTGATCCTGGATGAGCCGACCAATCATCTGGACATCGACGCCCGCGATGCCCTGGTCAAGGCGCTGGCGGACTTTCAGGGCGCGGTGCTGCTGATCACCCACGACCCGAATTTGGTCGAACTGGTGGCCGACCGGCTGTGGCTGGTTGGCGACGGCACCGTCAAGCCGTTCGATGGCGATCTGGACGACTATCGCGCGTTGTTGACCGAACGCGCCCGGCCCGCGGTCAAGGCCGGTGCCGTCACCCGCAAGGACGACCGGCGGGAGCGCGCGGAGGCGCGTTTGGCCCTGGCCCCGATTCGCAAGAAGGCCCAGGACGCGGAAAAGCGCCTCGCGGTTCTGGCCGCCGAACGGGTGCGGATCGAGGCCAAACTGGCTGACCCAGCCCTGTATGCGCCGGGCCGGACGGCCGATATAACGGATGCCAATGCGCGGCTGGGTGCCATTGCCAAGGAAGCCGCGGTGGTCGAGGCGGCATGGCTAATGGCCGAGGAAGAACTGGAAGCGGCGTCCTGACAGGCCGGCCGGGGGCTGTCGGCCCCGGCTACGAAAGAGCCGAGGCAGCGAAAAATTTGGGGTCCGCCCTGCGGTCAGCCGGCAGAAAGTGAAACAAATCGCAAGAGTTCATGATGCGACATGGGCTTTTCCAAGACGGTCATAACGCCGAGACTGTTGGCCTTGCGTTCGATCTCCGCATCTTGATTTCCGGTGATCAATAGTGCGGGAATACTGACGCCCCGTGTCGAAAGGGTTTCGATCATTTCCAGCCCTGTCATCTTGGGCATGTTTTGATCGACCACCAGGCAGGCCAGCGTGGCCAATCGCGCGCCAGACAGAAAATCCATTCCCGATCTGTAGGTCTCGACCTGATACCCCATTGTTTCGAGCAGGCCGCCGATTACGTCGCCTACATCGGCGTCGTCGTCGATAACCGCCACAATGCTCGCCGTATCCATGATCATCGCCATGCAATCCTTCGCCGGTTTCCGTGCCACCTGACCGGCGGCGCATCGGGTCTATCAGGATGCTACCCCTGTCTCGCGAACCGGCTAAGGCCTAAATCAATGCATCACTTGCTATTGTTGATAGCAACGCCTAAATAAGGCAGGTGTTCGGTGCATACCGGGCCGATGAACGCGGAATAAATGTATTTTTATCGTTGTTGTCCCGCTCAATTGAACCAATGGTTACACAATGGCTTCTGGCGCGACATCCAGGTGAACACAGCCCGATCGATGGGCCATACGGCGAATCGCCGTATGGCTGGACCGGATTTCGGTCGATCGTCAGGCTTTGTGTAACGATCCCTTGATTGCCCCCTATCGTCCAGGTGATGGAATTGTCTGAGATTTTGAAACCACGACTCGATCATGCGGCCAGCGACACGCCGCACGATCCATTCTCCCGAGCGACAAATTCCGGGACGGCCAGCGGATCGAGACCGGAGGAGTCCGGCCCTGGGGACCAAGCCGAATCGCAAATGCGAAAAGCACTTGGCCTGCTTGGCGAATCGCAACGCCAGCGCCCGGACACCGACCGGGCGGATCAACAGCTGCGCATGGGGGACCGGTTCAATGGCGGCTTGCACCGGCGCCGATTCGTCCAGGACGGCGATATCCCGGTGACAGTGCTGCGCCGCGATCAGGCGCATGAAGCCCCCGCTCATCGCGGTGCTGCATCCCCGCAAGGCCCGACCAGCAGCCGGCTGCAACGAACCGAAGCCGCCCTGGCCGCCGAAACCGCCGCACGCGATAAGGCCGAACGGTCATTGGCGGACATACAGGCGGTTGCGCACGATCTGCAAACCAAGATCGGCCACGCCGAACTCGCTAAAAATGAGGCATTGGACGCATTGAACCGCGAACGCGAGGCAACGGCCCAGCTTCGTGCCGGCGCCGGAACGCTCGCCGAACAACTGCGGGAGGCGTCGGAGCAGGCGCAGGCCGCCGAACATCGCGCGCAAACTTTCCAGGACCAGCTTGCCGAGGAGCGTCATCTCCGCAAGTCCGCCGAGAAGGCGTTGCGTCACGCGGAAGCCGCGGGGGAAGCGGCTGAAATGCTTCTAAGGTCCTTCTCCGAGGAAACACCGGCGTCGCGGCGGCCGGCCGAACCGGCCTACCGGCATCCCGTCGCGGCTGAAGCAGACGTCGCGGTGCGGCGCGGGCGCCAGGCCGAACCGGCGGCTGTCGCGCCGGAGCCGGTGAAATGGTGGTTGAATACCAAGCCCGCGAGCAAAAGGCGCTAAGCCTGCTGCCGGCAAACTGCGTGTAGGCGTGTCGATCGCGCTGCCCGCCGGATCATCGGCCTAAGGCAACGCTGGCAAATAAGTGCGTCAGCACGCCAGCAAAGTTGCCTTGCAAAACATGAGCTTAGGGCATGCCCGACACCGCAATCCGAAGCGATAATTGTTGGGCATGGCCTAAGCGTTTTTCCGCCAGCCGCTTTCAGTCTGCTGCCAATAGGTCAGGGTATGACCGGCCTCTTTTGCCGCACGCCATCGTAACCGAGCGGCGGCGAGGGCGGTGGCGGTGTTGCCGTCGAACAGGTCGAAGGCACGGTCGAATTCGCCCAGGCGACCGGTTTCGGCACCATCGACCAGAAACAAATAGCGGGCACCGTTGACCGGTTCTGCCTCGGTCGTCAGCCATATCGGTTGCAGGTCCGGATCGCCGTCCGCCGCCGACCCGTGCGGCAGCCAGACGCGCTGGGCCCACAACGCGGTGCTCAGTGCGTCCAGGGCCGGCTGACTGGTTCCCAGAATCAACGCGCGCTGGCCGGATTCCAGCGTGCGGGCGAGAAGCCGCGGCAACGCCTGCTGTAGCGGCGACCGGGTCAGGTGATAAAACCCGGCCGCGGCCATATCAGCCTTCGAAGTGATCGGCGACCAGCCGGTCCAACAGGCGCACGCCGAACGCGGTGGCGCCTTTCGGGACGATGGCGGCGTCTTTCGTGCTCCAGGCCATGCCGGCGATATCCAGATGCGCCCATGGCTTGCCGTTGACGAAGCGCTGAATGAACTGCGCGGCGGTGATCGAACCGCCGGGCCGGCCGCCGACATTTTTCATGTCGGCGATGTCGGAGCGGATTTGCTTGTCGAAGGCTTCGTCCAGCGGCATGCGCCAGACCCGTTCCCCGGTGGCCTGACCGGCCGCCGTCAGTTTTTGCGACAACGAATCGTCGTTGCTGAACAGTCCGGCGAATTCATGCCCAAGGCCGACGATGATGGCGCCCGTCAAGGTCGCCAGATCGACCATGAATTTGGGATCGTATTTCTGCTGCGCGTACCACAACACGTCCGCCAGGACCAGGCGCCCCTCGGCGTCGGTGTTGATCACTTCGATGGTCTGGCCGGAATAGCTGGTGACCACGTCGCCGGGCCGTTGGGCGGATCCAGACGGCATATTTTCCACCAGCCCGACCAGGCCGATGGCATCGACTTTCGCCTTGCGCCCCGCCAGCGTGGCCATCAGACCGATCACCGTGCCGGCGCCGGCCATGTCCCACTTCATGTCCTCCATCCCGGCGGCGCCTTTGATGCTGATTCCGCCGGTGTCGAAGGTGACGCCCTTGCCGACGAACACGACCGGTTTTTCTTTTGATTTCCGCCCGTTACCGTTGGCGCCGTTCCAGTGCATGACGACCATGCGCGGCTCTTTCACGCTGCCCTGGGACACACCGAGCAGAGCACCGAAGCCGAGTTTGGACATTTCCCGGGGGCCGAGGATTTCGACTTTCAGCCCGAGTTCCGACAGTTTGCGGCACCGCTCCGCCATTTCCGGCGGATCCAGGACGTTTGGCGGCTCGCTGACCAGGTCACGGGTCAGGAACACCCCTTTCGCGGTCGCGTCCAGAGGTTCCCAGGCTGCTTTGGCCTTAGGAATTTCCGCTGTTTGAATCGTTATCTTGGCCAGTTTTGGCAGGTCTTCCGGCTTTTCCCTGGTGCGGTAGCGGCCGAAGCGGTAGCTGCGCAGCACGGCGCCGAATGCGACGTCGGCGGCCTGTTGGGCGGTCAGGGCGCTGGCTGTCACGGTGGCGGCGGTCTCGCGCGGCAACCCGGCGACGATGGTGCCGCCGGCTTCTTGCAGGATTGTCCGGGTTGTTTCGGCCGGCTTGCCCAACCCGATGGCCAGCACACGGCCGATGCCCGCGCCGGGTGCCAGGATCGCACAGGTTTTGCCTTTTACCCCGGTGAAATCGGCAACCGCGAAGGCGCGGGCGATGGCGCCGCCGGTGGAGTCGTCGAGCTGCGCCCACAGGCCCGAAGGTTTCTCGCCCTCATGAATCAACAGCACCAGCGCGCCGGTTTTCGGCAAGGCGGGTTTGGCGAACGCGATATCGAGCATGGATGTGACGTCTCCGGTGGGCCGGCTGCCCAGCTTATCCAGCCTGGGCGGCCTTTGCCATGGTTATGCGGAATGGCTATTGATTTGCTGCATGACCCAGATTTTAAGCGCGGACAAGGCTGGCGTGGCACAGGCGGCGGCCCTGCTGCGGCAGGGCGCGCTGGTCGCTTTCGGGACGGAGACGGTTTACGGACTGGGCGGCGATGCGACGAATGCCGATGCGGTGGCCGCGATATTCGCCGCCAAGGGCCGGCCGGCGCTTAATCCGCTGATTTGTCATTATCCCTCGGCGGATCGGGTATTTCGCGATGTGGTGTCGAATCCGCGCGCGGAACGGGTGGCGGAGGCATTCTGGCCGGGGCCGCTGACCTTGGTGCTGCCGCGCCGGACCGATTGTGCGGTAACGCTTGCGACCGGCGCGGGACTCGGCACGCTGGCGGTCCGGGTGCCCGCCCATCCGTCCGCGACGGCCCTGCTGGTCGCGGCCGCCCGGCCGGTCGCGGCGCCGTCCGCCAACCGGTCCGGGCAGGTCAGCCCGACATCCGTCAGGCATGTGCTGGATGGGCTGGATGGCCGGATCGCCGCCGTTCTGGATAGCGGCGCGTGCCGGGTCGGGGTTGAATCCACCGTGTTGGACCTGAGCGGTGCGGAGCCGGTTCTGTTGCGGCCGGGCGGGGTCTCGCGGGAGAATCTGGAAGCGTGTCTTGGACCGGTTCGGTTGCCAGGCGACGAGTCTGTCATGCGGTCGCCGGGCATGTTGGCATCGCATTATGCGCCGGCTTTGCCGGTAAGACTGCATGCAACGGCGGTGGCTGACAACGAGGCACTATTAGCCTTCGGCGGCGTGCTGGCCGGCGCTCGGTGCGTCTTTCAACTCAGCGCCTCGGGCGATACGGCCGAAGCGGCCGGGCGGCTGTTCGAGGGGTTGCGCTGGCTCGATTCGGAAGCTGCTCGTTTGGGGGCGGTGCGGATCGCGGCGATGCCGGTTCCGGATGCCGGCCTGGGATTGGCGATCAACGACCGGCTGCGGCGGGCGGCGGCGCCACGGGGCGGCTAACGGCGGTATCGATAACAAGTGCGGTTGCAGGCCGATAGAGCTGTCCGCGCAAACAAGGGCTTAATGGCAGGCCTGACGTCGCTATCCGAAACCAAAATGGCCGGGCAAGTCCTCGGTGCAGCGTCGGCCGTTAGCCGGAAGGGGTCCGGACGATGAATCTGTTTGCGATCGGACGGTTGCGCGGTGGCCCGGAGGCCGAACTGATCGATCGGTATGCCCTGCGGCTGCGCCCGCGCCTGACGATCGCCGAGTTGCCGGAGGCACGCGGTTCGGCGCCTGTGGTAAAGCGTCAAGAGGGCATCGCCCTGTTGGCCGCCCTGCCGCGGGACGCCTTCGCCGTACCTCTGGATATGGGTGGTCAGGCGCTGGACAGCGCGGCATTCGCCGACCGGCTCGCCCGCTGGGCCGCCTTGTCGCGTCCGGTGTGTTTCCTGATCGGCGGCGCGGAAGGTTTGGATCATGCGGTTATCGCCAGGGCGGATTTCGTGCTGTCGATGGGCACGATGACCTGGCCGCATTTCCTGGTGCGTGCGATGCTGATTGAACAACTTTACCGCGCACAGACCATCGCACTGGGTCATCCTTATCATCGGGCGGGCCGACCGATGCCGTAAACGGTGCTTGCATCGCCTGACGACTCGCGCCATGTCAGGCGGGGAATCGGAATGTATATTTTTCCCTGGGCCTGGGGCAGGTTGACGAATAACGGGGTCCTGGAAAACGCGCGCATCCGGTCGGGGATTTAGGAGGTCGTATGGGAAGCTTCAGCATCTGGCATTGGTTGGTCGTGCTGGCCGTGATCCTTGTTCTGTTCGGTGGCGGCAACAAGATCAGCGGCCTGATGGGTGACTTTGCCAAAGGTATCAAGTCGTTCAAGAAAAATATGGCGGAACCCGACGATGCATCGATGGAAGAGAGCGCATCGAAACCCGGTGGATCTCTGGCGGGTCCTGGTGCGCAGGCGTCGGCTGCGAATCGTGAGCCTTCCGCCACGCACTGATTGTGATTCGCCGGGTCTGGCGCATCCGCGCCGATGTTGGCTTGCGCTACCCGGCGTCGTCATTTAAGGCCTGTATTACAACCGTGCGATTATGTTTCGCGCGAGACGTCCACATGATTGGGCGGTAGCCAGAGGTGCCTGGGGGCGGATGAATCAAACTCTCCGGAAACCGAATGCGTCCGCGGACGCTGGCCGGTTTGTGCCTGTCGCCGCGCTGGACCAGGCTTCGATTCTCGAGGCTTACCGGCGGTGGGCGGGAATTTACGACACTGCGTTCGGCCGAATTTCGTCCAGGGGACGGCTGCGTGCCACCGCGTTGGTCAACCGGCTGCCTGGAAAGGATGTGCTGGAAGTCGGTGTCGGCACGGGTCTCGCGTTGCCGCACTATCATGCCGACAAGCGCGTTACCGGTATCGATCTGTCGAAAGAAATGCTGCGCAAGGCGCGTGAGCGCACCCGCGCGGATGGTTTGACGAATGTACAGGCACTGCACGAGATGGATGCTGAAGCGACATCGTTCGCGGATTCATCTTTCGACATCGCCGTCGCGATGTTTGTTGCATCCGTGGTGCCGAACCCCAGGCGGCTGCTGACCGAGCTCCGGCGGGTGGTGCGGCCGGGCGGGGATATTTTGCTGATCAATCATTTTGCCGCGGCGAAGGGGCCGCGCTGGTGGCTGGAACGGGCCTTGGCGCCCGCGTCTCGCGCACTGGGCTGGCATCCGGACTTTGCCATGGACGCGATTTTTTCCGCCGACGACCTGTCCCGGATCGAAACCGAGTTCGTATCGCGTTTTGGACTGTTCACATTGGTCAGACTGCGCGTTCCGGCCGCTGACCCGGGCGACCGGGCTGGCGTGTCGCAGGCCGGACAAACGGAAAACCTGAACAGCCGGTCCCGCGCATCTTGATCTTGTCCGCCGTGTCCGGTAGGCGCACTGACAGACAGGCGGTATTGCGTTCAGGCCGTCGATACGTGACCTGCGAGTGAGTTGGGGTAGTCAATCGATGCGGATGGTAAAGTGGCTTCTGGCGGTCCTGGCCGGGTTTGTGTTTTATCTGTCGGCGGCGCCAGCGGTGTGGGCGCAGGGTGTGGTCGGTGGCCCAAAGCCCTGGGAAATGGGCATGCAGCAGGCCTACGGGCCGATCAAAAATCGAATCGTCGCGCTGCACGATCTGGTGCTGTTCATCATCACTGTTATCACCCTGCTGGTCGCCGTTCTGCTGGCCTGGGTGATGTATCGCTATAATGCCAAGCGCAACCCCGTACCGGCCCAAACCAGCCATAACGCGATTCTGGAGGTAGCCTGGACAGTACTTCCGGTCCTGATCCTGGTCGTGATCGCGATCCCGTCTTTCCGGCTGATCTATTATCAGGACCGGACGCCGAACCCCGACATGACGATCAAAGTCACCGGTCATCAATGGTACTGGGAATACAGCTATCCCGATCAAGGCAATCTGGACGTCGAAAGCCGTTATGTTCACGATGAGGATTTAAAACCGGGTCAGCCCCGCTTGCTGACCGTCGATAATCAACTCGTCATTCCGGTCAACAAGAAGATCCGTATTCTGACGACCAGTTCCGATGTGATCCACAGTTTCTTTATCCCGGCATTCGGTGTGCAGCGTTATGCGATCCCTGGCCGGACCATCGAAACCTGGATGGAGGCCGACCAGATCGGCACATTCTATGGCGAATGCAATC
The DNA here is from genome assembly GCA_021805565.1 of Pseudomonadota bacterium. Classification (GTDB taxonomy): domain Bacteria; phylum Pseudomonadota; class Alphaproteobacteria; order Acetobacterales; family Acetobacteraceae; genus Rhodopila. The sequence goes on along the minus strand of JAJZFA010000054.1, from coordinate 98,543 downwards.
AGATCTGCGGCCAGGACCACAGCCGTATGCCGATCGCCGTGCGCGCGGTTTCCGATGCCGACTTCAAGGCATGGGTCGCTGAGACGAAAAAATCCGCTTCGGCGGCTGTGCTTCCCAGGATCGCATCCAAATGAATTTGGCTAAAGACGGGATCGGCGATAGATGCGTCGGAATGACGACGAAGCTGCCCTCTCAAAACTCGGCTTAGGGTATGCGCGACACCCCAATTCCAGGCGATAATTGCCGGGCATGCCCTAAGGATTGTATTAGCGCGAACGGGTGCCAGCCGGCCGGCCGGCACATCAGTGGAGAGATATGATGGCTGCGATTTCCGATACGCACTCCCACGGCCATGGGGACGACCACGCGCACGATCATAAACCCGGTTTCGTGGCGCGCTGGCTTTTCAGCACCAACCATAAGGATATCGGGACCCTCTACCTGATCTTCGCGGCGGTCGGGGGAACCCTCGGTGGCCTGCTGTCCGAAATCATGCGCGCGCAGTTGCAGTTTCCGAACAACCACATCGTGACCGAAGGGCAGGAGTGGAACACGATCATCACCAGCCACGGGTTGTTGATGATCTTCTTCTCGGTCATGCCCGCCTTGATCGGAGGCTTCGGTAACTGGTTCATCCCGCTGATGATCGGCGCGCCGGATATGGCGTTTCCGCGGTTGAACAATATCAGCTTCTGGCTGCTGCCGCCGGCGTTCGTGCTGATCTGCATTGGCTTGCTGATGGGTGAATCCGGGTCCGGCTGGACGCTGTATCCGCCGCTGTCCAACGCGATTTACGAACCGGGCATGGGCATGGATTGCACATTGTTCGCGTTGCATCTTGCCGGCGCGAGTTCGCTATTGGGTGCACTGAATTTCATTGTCACGATTTTCAACATGCGCGCGCCCGGCATGACGCTGCACAAGATGCCGCTGTTTGTGTGGTCGGAACTGGTCACCGCTTTCCTGTTGTTGTTGGCCGTGCCCGTGCTTGCCGGGGCGATCACTATGCTAATTTGCGACCGTAATTTCGGCACGTCTTTCTTCGACCCCGCCGGCGGCGGCGATCCGGTGTTGTTTCAGCACCTGTTTTGGTTCTTCGGCCACCCGGAAGTGTACATCATGATCCTGCCGGGCTTCGGGATCGTTAGCCACGTGGTATCGACGTTCAGCCGGAAACCGATCTTCGGCTATCTCGGCATGGTGTATGCCATGATCGCTATCGGCGTTGTCGGGTTCGTCGTGTGGGCTCACCACATGTTCATATCCGGCATCGATGTCGATACGCGCGCCTACTTTATGGCCGCGACGCTGGTTATCGCCGTGCCGACCGGCATCAAGATCTTTTCCTGGATCGCGACGATGTGGGGCGGCTCGATCGAACTCAATACGCCGATGTTGTGGGCGATCGGCATGATCTTCCTTTTCACCGTCGGTGGCGTGACCGGTGTTGTGCTGGCTAACGCCGGCCTCGATGAGGTCTTGCACAACACCTATTACGTGGTCGCCCACTTCCATTATGTGTTGTCCCTCGGTGCGGTGTTCTCGATCTTTTGCGGCTTCTACTACTGGATCGGCAAAATGTCGGGGCATCAGTATCCGGAGTTCTGGGGCAAGGTGCATTTTTGGCTGACCTTCGTCGGCGTCAACCTGACCTTCTTCCCGCAGCATTTCCTTGGACTGTCCGGCATGCCGCGGCGCTATCCCGACTACCCGGCGGCGTTCGCCGGCTGGAACTACGTATCGTCCTTGGGTGCGTATATGGGCGGTGCCGCGCTTCTGGTGTTCTTCTATGTCTGCTACCGCACCTTCACATCGAAAGCGCATGTAGCGGATAATTACTGGGGGGAGGGCGCGACCACCCTGGAATGGACCCAGACGTCACCCCCGGCGTACCACACCTATCTGGAAATGCCCCGGATAACCTAGGGTAGCGAGTAACATGACTCCATCGGCGATCGATGCTGACAAGGGCGGTCTATCGCCCTCGTCGGCGACGGAAGCGGATTACCGCGACTGGATTGCGCTGCTGAAACCGCGCGTGCTGACGCTGGTGGTTTTCACCGGCCTGATCGGGTTGCTGGTGGCGCCAGGGCATTTGAATCTCGTACTCGGTTTTACCGCAATCGTGTGCATCACGGTCGCGGCCGGCGCGTGCGGTGCGATCAATATGTGGTATGACCGCGATATCGACGCGATCATGCGGCGGACCCGCAACCGTCCAATCCCGGCAGGGCGCATCCAGCCTGGCCCCGCACTGGGGTTCGGAATAACGCTGGGTGCCGGTTCGGTCCTGATCATGGGGCTGGCCGTCAATATTCCGGCGGCGCTGATCCTGGCACTGTCGATCTGTTTTTACGTGTTCGTTTATACCATGTGGCTTAAGCGCCGCACACCGCAGAACATCGTTATCGGCGGCGCGGCCGGCGCGTTTCCGCCGGTAATCGGCTGGGCGGCGGTGACCGGATCGGTCGATCTTATTCCGTTGATTTTGTTCGGTATTGTGTTCATCTGGACGCCGCCGCATTTTTGGTCGCTGGCACTGTGGGCGAACGACGATTACCGGCGCGCCAACGTGCCGATGTTGCCGGTGGTGGCCGGCGCCAGGGAAACCCGCCGGCAAATACTGCTCTACACGATTGTTTTGGTGCCGTTGACGCTTGTGCCGTACTTTTTGGGTTTCAGCGGGTGGCTGTACGGATCGGTGGCGACCGTATTGGGCGCGGCATTCTTGTGGCGAGCGTACCGCGTGATCGCCGACCGGCAAGACACCCAGGGGAACAGCCTGACAAACGATGTACCGGCCAAGGCTGCCTTTAAATACTCGATCTGGTATCTGTTCGCGTTGTTTGGTGCGCTGGCTGTCGATCGTTGGGTAAGTTAGCCGATGGCTCCCCCACCCCTCCCGCCGGCCGAACCGATCGGCGCCGATTCCGCACGACGACGCCGTGGGCGTAGCTGGGCAATACTGATCGTCTTGTTGGCGCTGTGCGGTCTGTTTTACGCGATCACCATCGTTAAAATGGCGCATTTCTAAATGTCAGCCGGCCGGCGCAACGCGATCCTCGGGTCCGTCATGGTCACGATTATCGCGGGCATGGTGGGGATGTCGTTTGCCGCCATTCCGTTATACCGGATGTTCTGCGCCGCCACAGGTTACGGCGGTACACCGAATATAGGACCCTTGGCCGCACCCGGATCGAGCGGACAGCCGATTCGCGTCCGCTTCAACGCGGACACCAACCCTGGACTGCCATGGTCCTTTGCCCCCGACCAGCGCGAGGTCACACTGAATCTGGGGGATGAACAGGTGGCGTTCTACCATGCCGCCAACCTGGCGGACCGGCCGGTGACCGGTATGGCGCTGTACAATGTGACGCCGGAAAAGGTTGGAAAATATTTTCACAAGACCGCCTGCTTCTGCTTCAACAAACAGACATTATCGGCCGGGCAGAAAATGGAATTTCCGGTCAGCTTCTGGGTCGATCCAGCGATTCGCACCGATCCGAACACGGCGGACGTGAAGGTCATCACTCTGTCCTACACATTTTTCCAGTCGCTGGACGACGCGGCGAAATCCGGCGCGCTGGCGAAGGCGGGGCCGCATGTCGGTCCCATGTCGGCGGCGGACGCCACGGAAAAGGCAAAAGCGAATTGAGTGCCGGACGGAAGTCGGTACCGGCCACTTGAACTAGGTGCGGATTACGCGATTATGCGGCAACCGGGCCGGGCGGTTTTCCCCGGCGGTGACGATATGGGTATGGCATGAGCAGCGACGCGCACGGTGGACCGGTTCTGACAAGTTCCGGCCTGAAGCACCCTTACCATCTTCCCGATCCAAGCCCGTGGCCGATCCTTGGGTCCCTGGGCGGGTTCCTGACGGTATTCGGCATCGTCCTGGCCGCGCATTTCGGGAATTATGTCGTTCTCGTCCTGGGTGCCCTGACCGTGCTGACGACCATGTTCTTCTGGTGGCGCGACGTCGTGCGGGAATCCCGCATTCCCGGTGCGCACAGCGCCATCGTGCAACTCGGGCTTCGCTATGGCATGACGCTGTTCATCGCCAGCGAGGTGATGTTCTTCGTCGGCTTTTTCTGGTCCTACTTCAATTTCCTGATTTTCCCGGACACGCAGGGAAACGGCCAGACCGTGTGGCCACCGTCCAACGTCCATACGTTCGATCCGTTCCATCTGCCGCTGCTGAATACGATGATCCTGCTGCTGTCGGGCACGACGGTGACCTGGGCGCATCACTGTTTGCTGGAAGGGGACCGTAAGGGTCTCGTGCGCGGACTTGGCCTCACCATTCTGCTCGGTCTTAGTTTCACGGCGTGCCAGGCCATCGAATATTCCCACGCCCCGTTCGCCTTCAATGGCGGCGGCGTTTATTCGTCGGTGTTTTTCCTGGCAACCGGATTTCACGGATTCCATGTCATTGTGGGCACCTTGTTCCTGACCGTTTGCTGGTTCCGGGCGCGCGCCGGCCAGTTCACGCCGCAGCGTCATTTCGGCTTCGAGGCCGCAGCCTGGTACTGGCATTTCGTCGATGTGGTGTGGCTGTTCCTGTTCATCTGCATTTACTGGTACGGCGCCGGCCAGATCGCGGCGGAGTAACCTTGTCCCCGGTGGCCGAACCGCAAATCTCCATTCTTCGGGCGGCGTTGCTGTGCCGCTGCCCGCAATGCGGCAAGGGCCGGTTATTTACGTGTCTGCTGACATTGCGGCCCGCGTGTCCTGTGTGCGGGCTGAGTTTTGGGCAATCCGACACCGGGGACGCGGGGGCGGTGATCCTGATCATGGTGTTGGGCGCATTTGTCGTCGCAATGGCCTTCTGGGTGGAATTCCGGTTTTCGCCACCGTTATGGGTGCATGCGGTCCTTTGGCCGGCGATAACCATACCGCTTGCCATCCTGCTCATGCGCCCGATGAAAGCCGCGCTGGTAGCCGCTCAGTTCCGCCACCGAGCCAATGAGATGGGCGTGTGACATCGGGGTATCGGCGCTTTATCGTCCCGGCGATCAGTACCGTCGCGATGCTGGCGGTTCTGATCGCACTGGGAACGTGGCAGGTGCGCCGCCTGCACTGGAAAGAGGCTATCCTGGCACGCATCGCCACCGCCGAGGCCTCGCCACCGATCGCATTGCCGCCGGGTCCTGTGGTAGCGGTGCCCCCGCCATTCACCAAAATCGCCGTCGCCGGCCGTTTTCGATTCGATCTGGAGGCCCGTTTTGGCGATGACGTCCGCGATATGCCGGGCGGAGCCGCGATGGGCTATGGACAGATCGTTCCCCTTGAACGCGACGGGGCACCCGACATGCTGGTGCTTCGGGGTTGGGTTCCGGAAAAGCGGGTCGCCGCGCTGGATGAACCGGCCGGCCGCCAGATCGTGACGGGCTACGTCCGGCCGGCCGAGGGGCCGCACTGGTTCAGCCCGGCCGACGACGTGGCGGACCGGCGATTCTATACGCTCGATCCGGCGGCGATCGGCCGGGCTTTGGGGCTGTCCAACCTGGAACCGTTTATTCTGGTGGCAGTCGGACCGTCCGAACCCGGCCTGTTTCCGGACCCGGCCCGGCAACTGCCGCGCCCGCCCAACAATCACTTGTCTTATGTGGTGACGTGGTATGGTCTGGCCGTCGTTCTGCTCGTCATCTTCGGCACCTGGGTTCGGAAGACCGTGAGGTCATGACTAACCATCTCGCCTACGACCGTCTGGTCGATCGTTTCCGGCTTGTCGCCACGATTGGCGAATGTGCGTCCATGCTGGGATGGGACGCCGCCGCCATCATGCCGCCGGGTGGCGGACAGGCCCGCGGCGATCAACTCGCGGTGCTGGCGTTATTGGGGCACCGGAACCTGATCGCGCCAGAAACCGAGGCGGACCTTGCCGCCGCCGAAGCCTCCGGCGCCTGGGAATCCGCCAATCTCGGACTGATGCGCCACGCCTATAAACGGGCAAAAGCACTGCCGGCGGATTTGGTCGAGGCGCGGGCGAAGGCAAATTCCAACTGCGAAAAAATCTGGCGGGTCGCGCGCGGCGAGGCGGATTTCGCTCTGGTGAAGCCGCATTTGGCCGAAGTGCTGCACCTGACCCGTCTATCCGCCACCGCGCTGTCGGAAGCACTGGGGATCAGTCCGTATGACGCGCTGATGGACGGTTATCAGCATGGCATCGGCGCCGGGGATGTGGCGCCGGTCTTCGCCGCGTATGAGGATTTTCTGGCCATCGCGTTGTCGGAGGCCGAACGCCTTCAGGCCCGGCACCGCGACCCGGTGCGGCCTGCCGGGCCGTTTCCCATCGCCGCCCAAGAGACGCTGTGCCGCGATCTGGCCCAGCGGCTGGGCCTCGATTTCAACCATGCACGATTGGACCGGTCGGCGCATCCGTTCTCCGGCGGAACGCCAACGGATGTGCGGATCACCACCCGTTATGCGGAAGACGATGTAACGTCCGCCATTCTCGCCGTGGTGCACGAGACCGGCCATGCGCTGTATGAACGGGGCCTGCCGCCGGCCTATGCCCGCCAACCGGTGGGCGAGGCCGCGGGGATGGCCATGCATGAAAGCCAGTCGCTGATTGTCGAGATGCAGGCGGTGCGATCCGATGCGTTTCTGGGATGGCTGGGCGGCCGTCTGCATGCAACGTTCGGGGGCGAACCGGCACCGTACGGGGCCGAGAACCTGGGGCGGCTGTGGCGCCGGGTGCGCCGCAGTACCATCCGCGTCGATGCCGACGAACTAACGTACCCGGCCCATGTCATCCTGCGCTTCCGTCTGGAACGCGCCATGATCGCCGGCGACCTGACCGTTGCCGATCTGCCCGGCGCCTGGAACGACGGTCTGCACGCCCTGCTCGGTATTACCCCGCCGGACGACGCACAAGGCTGCTTGCAGGATATTCACTGGTACGACGGCGCATTCGGATATTTCCCCAGCTACACGCTGGGGGCGATGGCGGCCGCCCAACTGATGCAGGCCGCGCGGGCAACGATTCCAACCATGGACGAAGCGTTCGGCCGCGGCGATGTATCGCCTTTGCTGGTCTGGCTGCGAACCCATGTTCACGGCATCGGCAGCCGCCTGGGTTTCAACACGATCATGGAGCAGGCAACGGGCCGGAAACTCGACCCGCTTGCCTTCCAAAACCATCTGCGGCTGCGCTATCTTACGCCAGCTTCCGCATTCGGTATCGACCGAGGTCAATAACCCATCGGTTCGGCATCGACCGGTTGCCAGTGGCCGTCCTTGACGACGCACAGAAACGACTCGTTCGATCCCTGGTGCTTCGTGGGGCTGAACGTCATCGCGGGCGACCCAAAAATGTCACGATAATCCTTGATCGATTCCAGACCCGCGACGAAACTGTCAGTCGTTAGATCGTGACCGGCGTTTCTGAGCGCCTGGACGACGATTTGTGCCCCGGTCACACCGATCTGGGCGGCAAAATTCGGCTCGCGGCCGTAATTTTTGCGATAGGCATCGGCGAACGCCTTGACGTCGGGCGACGTTGCGGTCTGCGCAACGAACAAGACCGGTGTCATGGAATAGAACCCGGCCGTGACGCCGCCTGGCACGGTTGCGACCGCATCGTCATAGCTCGCGGCCTGACCCATCATATCGACGTTCCAGCCGATCTTCCGCACGGCCGAGATGGCCTGGACGGAATCGCGAACGATGGTGCCCAGAACAATGAAGTCGCAGCCCGCGTCATGCAGCCGCTCCACCGCGGCGCTGAAGTCGGTGGCGGTGGGATTGTGCAGGGTCTCGCCGGCCAGCGTTATGTTTTCCGCCTTCAACTGATCCCTGATGCCGGCGGTGATATCGCGGCCGAAATCGGTATCCTGCGCCATGGTGCAGACCTGCTTTTTGCCCCGCTTTTCGACAAAATACTTCACGCCGGCCCGCACCTGATCGTAGTACGACGACGCCAGGCCGAATTTCAGGTGGTTCAGCGGTTCATACATCGAACGGGCGGACGTCAGCGGAAAGATATTTGCCACACCCTTGGCGAGTTGTTCCGGCATCACCGCGTTATTCATCGGCGTCCCGTCATTCGCCACCATGATGAACACATGGTCGCGGTTCATCAGTTTATTGGCCGCCTGGATCGATCGCGGCACCTGATATTGGTTGTCCTCGACGATATATTTGATCTTTCGGCCGGCGATTCCGCCGGCCGCGTTGACCTGATCGAACACCATGCGCCAGGAATTGGAGTTGTTGACCCCCCACATCGCCGTTACGCCCGACAGGTCGGTGTAGCTGCCGATCACGATTTCCGTATCGGTCACGCCGCCCTCGGACTCGGCGGCCACGGCGGGAACCGCCAGCATCAGCGCGGCGGCGGCGAGAATGGATTTCATCATCGGTTGTTTCTCCGGTTCGTTATGTCAACGATCAGGCGTAGGCGTCCTGCATCAATGTTCGATAGCGCTCGTCCGGTTCAGCCGAACCGGGTGCAATCTCATCGACCCGCTGAACGGCGATACCAAGGCTTTTGCTCCAGTCGAGTGCCTGCGGATCGACCGGGGCGCCGCCGACATAGGCAATCCGTAAGCGGCTTAATCCGAACTCCCGCCTGACGGCGCGCAGCACCAGCAGATCGGCCAGGCGGGCGCTTGCTCCATCGATGCGTCCGGCCGCCATGGCCCAGGAGTACGCCCGGTGCTGGGCCGCGGTTGCCCCTTTCGCGCGCGTCGCGGCCAGCGTCCGTAGATGGTTCCAGATTGCCGGGTCGGCACCCAGAACCGTGGGCTGTAGTTCCCGCAGATTTTCCAGCACCGTATCCGGGCCTTCCGGGTAATTGCTGACGCAACGTGTTTCCAGCGCGAGGTACAGACCCCAGACCCGTTCGGTGATGTCGGACAAACGCAGCACAACCAGACGGTTGTCAGTATCGCGCAGCGGCAATCGTGCCCGCGCGACGCCGGTCATGTGGACGATATCGCCGTGGGTCAGGGTGCGGGCCAGGCCAAAGTCCTGGCCCCGCGGGAATTGAATCACCGCCGGCGTATCCGCCGCAAGCGTCCGAACCGAATCGGTCCAGGCCACCGCTTCGCCGGCTTCGATAAAGGCGGAAAAGCCGGTGCAACTGGCATCGGCAAAATCCCGCAGCCCCTTCATGTCGAATACGACGATCCGCGACAAGGCCGGGCACCGATCGCGAACGGCAAGCACCTTGTCGAGTTGTTCCTCGTTCTCCACGAACGCCATGCGGCTGCCGCTGGACGACAGCACATGGCACACCCGATCCGCATCGCCGTCCGGATCGATGGCGACGCTGGCCGCGCCGCAGCCCTGGATCGCAAGGTCGGCATAAACCGCTTCCGGGCTGGTTTCCGCCAGGATCGCCGCGACATCGCCGTGGCCGAGCCCGGCCGCCAGCAGGGCGGCCCCGATCTGTGCCACCCGGCTGGCGAGTTGCGCCCAGGTGACGGTCTTCCAAATGCCGCGATGCTTGATCCGCAGGATCGTCCGGTTGCCATGCGATTGGGCGTTTCGCGCGATCAGCGCGGGCATCGAGGCGATTGGCTGGTCCATCGTCAATTCCACAGTCGTTTCTTTTTCCAGCGTCGCGTACCCCGCGCGCCGGCTTCCTTCTGGCCGAGGTAGAATTCCTGGATATCGGCGCGCCGCAGCAGGGTTTCGCAATCGCCGGACGCCACCACCCGTCCAACTTCCAGCACATAGCCGAAGTCGGCGGTCTGCAACGCCAGGTGGGCATTCTGTTCCACCAGCAGGATCGATACATTCTGCTCGCGGTTGATCCGGCGGATGATCCCGAAAATCTGCTGCACCAGCAACGGCGAAAGCCCCAGCGACGGTTCATCCAGCAACAGCAGCCTGGGATTACCCATCAGTGCCCGACCGATCGCCAGCATCTGCTGTTCCCCGCCGGACAACAGCCCCGCACGCTGGGATTCCCGCTCTTTCAGCCGCGGGAAATACTCGAAACATAATTCGATGTCGCGCGTCACCCCGGCCGGATCGCGCCGGGTATAGGCGCCCATATTGAGGTTCTCGCGCACCGTCAGGAATGGAAAAATCTCCCGCCCCTCCGGCACGTGGCACATGCCCAGGCGCATCACCTGGTCGGGCGGCATCCTGGCGATATCGCGTCCTTCGAACAGCACCCGTCCGCGTTCCGGATCCAGCACGCCGGATACGGTGCGCAGCACACTGGTTTTGCCGGCGCCATTGGCCCCCAGCACGGTGACGATCTGACCCCGGTCCACGTCCAGCGATACGCCGCGGATTGCCTGGATCGGGCCGTAAAAGGTTTCAATCGAATCGACCCGCAGTATCGGTTCGGTCATGCCGCGCCTTCAACCTCCCCACCCAGATAGGCTTTCACGACTTCCGGGTGAGACTGCACCTGTTGCGGGGTGCCCATTGCCAGCACCTTGCCATAGTTCAGCGCCATCACCCGGTCGGAGACCTGATTCACCAGCGCCATATCGTGTTCCACCATGATGACCGTGATCCCCAGATCTTTTTTGATGTCTTCGATCCAGAAACCCATGCCTTCGGTTTCTTCGACATTCAGTCCGGATGAAGGTTCATCCAGCAACAGCAGCTTCGGTTCGATACTCAGGGCTCGGCCCAGTTCCACGACCTTGCGGACCCCGTACGGCAAATTGGCGATCAGCGAGTCGCGGTAGCGTTCCAGGCCAAGGAATGCGATCACGTCTTCCACTTTTTCGCGGTGCCGCAGTTCCGCTTTGCGAACCGATGGCAGAAACATCATTTCCGAAATAAAATTGGTCCTGGCATGATAATGCCGGCCGATCAGCAGATTTTGCAGCAGGGTCGCGTTGGGGAACAGTTCGATATTTTGAAATGTCCGCGCGATGCCCAGTCCGGCGATCCGCCAGGCGGGTGTTTGGGTAAAATCCGTGTCGCCGAGCAGAAGCTTTCCCGATGTGCTGTTGTAGATACGGCTGATGAGGTTGAAGATCGTGGTCTTACCAGCTCCGTTCGGGCCGATAATCGCGAACACCTCGCCCTGGCGAACCTCGAACGTCACAGAATCCACCGCTCGGATTCCACCGAAACGAACCGAAAGATCGTTTGCCTGGAACAGGATCATTTCAGGCGCTCCGACTTCGCATAGGATTTTTGGCGGCGGAAATTGGCCTGTCGCTTGAATGGAAACGCCTGAAACCATGCCTTGGTTTTCAGCCACATGCCGTTCAGTCCGGCCGGTTGAAACAGGATGACCAGAACCAGCGCCAGCCCGAACAACGCGGGCTCCAAACCTGGCAGGCGTCCGATGCCGAATGGCAGATCGTCGCGCACGATGGCAATGAACTGCGGCAGCAGACGCACGAACACCGCGCCGAGTATCGCTCCGCGCAGCGATCCAAGACCGCCGACAAAGACGATCGTCAGCAATTGCACCGACAGCAGCACGTCGAACGAATCGGGTGCCAGAAAACGGACGTAATGGGCGAACAGCGCCCCGGCCAGCCCGGTCATGCCGGCACTGATGGCGAATGCCAGCGTCTTATAGCGGGCAAGATAAATACCCATGCTCTGGGCGGACACCTCGCTGTCGCGAATCGCCACCATCGCGCGTCCGGTCGGTGCGCGCAGCAGGTTCGCCGACAGCCACAGGACAAACGCAAGAACCGCTCCAGCTACGTAATAGAGTCCCGTGGCGCTTTCCACGGCGATGCCGAAAACGTAGGGCGTCGGGACCGCGAACCCGTCGAACCCGCCAGTGACCGCTGTCCATTTCTGAAAGACGGTGCCGACGATACTGCCGAACGCCAGGGTCGCGATCGCCAGATACAGTCCGCTCATGCGCAGCGTCGGGCGGCCGATGGCGGCGCCGCATACGGCGGTAAACAGGCCGGCGGCCGGCAGGGTGAGCAGGAATGGCACGCCGTGGGACAGCAGCACCGCGTTGACGTAGGCGCCGATGCCCAGAAATGCCGCATGGCCCAGGCTGATCAGCCCGGTGTAGCCGACCAGCAGCATCAGTCCGACGCCGGCGATCGCGAAGATGAACACGCCGCCCAGCTCGCCTATGTAAAATTCGCCGAGCAGTTGGGGTGCGATCAGGATCAGCACCGCGAGCAGCCCGTACCAGAAGCGGTCGCCGTTATGGCGCCACAGTGCGATGTCCTGGCGGTACTGGGTCCGGAATAAATAGCGCATGTGTCAGACCCGCTTTCCCATGCGTTCCGCGAACAATCCCTGCGGCCGCACGAACAGCATCAGCAGCAGCACGATGTTGGACGATACTTCCTGGAATCCGGCGGGCAATTTGTAGCCGGCGAATTGCTCGACGATGCCGACGATCACGCCGCCGATCACCGAACCGGGAATGCTGCCGAAGCCGCCGATCACCGCGGCGGCGAAGGCCTTGATGCCGAGCGATCCCATGTTGACGTCGATCATCGAGATGGGCGACAGCAGAATGCCGGCCAGGCATGCGACGCCAGCGCTGATCGCCCAGATCAGCGAAAAGATCGTGCGAACCGGAATGCCCATGTAATACGCCGCGAGTTGGTTCTGCGATGCGGCCTGCATCGCGACACCGACGCGGGTCCTGCTGAAAAACAGATACAGCACGCCGCACAGCAGGACCGTGCCGGCAATGATCGATACGCTGTCTTCACCCAGGATCAGTCCGCCGATATCGATGGTCTTATTGGTGAATGGCGTTTCGAATCCGACCGAATCATAACCCCACGCGATGCCCGCGCCCGCTCGGAAGATGAAGCCGAGGCCGAGTGTCAGCATCACCACTGCGAACTGGGGCTGGCCTATCACGCGCCGTATGATCAAAGCGTCGAGCGCATAACCCAGCGCGGCGGTGATGACGATCGCCAGGATACCGCCGACCCAGTAAGGCAGATGGAAATGGGCGATCAGGGTGAATGCGGCGAATCCGCCCAGCATCATCACATCGCCCTGGGCGAAGTTCACCATTTCGGTCGCTTTGTAGATCAAAACGAATCCGAGGGCGATCAAACCGTAGATACATCCGGATGCCGCCCCGTTCACGATCAACTGCAATATGCGCGCCGCGTCGTGCAATTTCCTGGCCCCCGGACCTGGGCCGCCGGCCCATTTTTTTATTATGCGGGAGGATAGGGTTGCCACGTGGGCCGCGTCAATTCCCGGCCCGTGGATTTAGAAAAGCGACATTTGATCCGATTCGGCGGCCGTCGTGGCGCCGGGGACGGCGAACCGGCCGCAATCCAGTTGGGTCCGTACCTCATTGAAACCGAATTGCCGTGCCGCCCGGGTAAAGCGGCGCATCAGCAAGTCGGCATAGACACCCTGACCGGAAAACCGATGATGGAACCGCGAGTCGTTCAGTTCACCCGACCGGGTTTGCCTGATCAGGCTCAGCACATGGCGCGCGCGATCCGGGAAATGGGTGTGTAGCCACGATTCAAACATGTCGCGCAATTCCAGCGGCAACCGCAGCAGGACGTAACCGGCATGGGTTGCGCCGGCGCGGGCGGACGCTTCGAGGATCTTTTCCATTTCGGCATCGTTCAGCGCCGGAATCATCGGTGCCGCCAAAACCCCGGCCGGCACGCCCGCTCGTGTTAGTTCCGCGATGGCGTGCAGGCGGCGGGCCGGCGTGGCGGCGCGCGGTTCCATCGTGCGGGCAAGACGCGGGTCGAGCGTCGTGACCGACATATGGACATGCACCAGATTCCGCTTCGCCATCGATGACAGGATATCCAGGTCGCGTAGCACACCCGACGATTTTGTTACGATACCGACCGGATGGTTGAATCGGTCCAACACCTCCAGCACCGACCGGGTCAGCTTCAATGTGCGCTCGACCGGCTGATATGGGTCGGTGTTCGACCCAAGGGCCAGCGTGCGGGGAACATAGCCCGGCTTGCGCAGTTCCTTGTCCAGCAGGGCCGCGACATCGGGTTTGAAGACCAGCTTGGTCTCAAAATCCAGGCCGGGCGAATACCCCAGATAGGCGTGCGTGGGCCGGGCGTAGCAATAAATGCAGCCGTGCTCGCAGCCACGGTAGGGATTAATCGCCCGGTCGAAACCGATGTCCGGCGACGCGTTCCAACTGATCGCCGACCGCGTCGCGTCGCGCGTCAGCGTTGTGGCGAGCCGGGGCAATTCGCCGATATCGTGGCTCAGCGTGTCCCATCCGTCGTCGAACGGCGAATCGGAACGCGAGTCGAAGCGAACCCCCGGATTGCTGACGGCCCCCCGGCCAGCCGCCTGTTCGGACGGAAAGCGTTGGAGCGGCCATGGGTCGGGCAGGCCCGCGTTATCCAGCGCGGCGATTGCGTCACGGTCGATCGGCGCTTCCATCCCATCTGGCATTTCGCTCTCCGTTCGCTGTATGTTCGGCAAGCGTTTTCACATGGCGTTGCGCCACTGTCAAGAACACTACGCGAACGGACGATGGGTTTCGGCGCGTCGGCGGGGGTGCGGGCCATAAACGCTTGACAACGCCGCCCGCGCATCCTTTTTACGGCTTCCGTCGCGTCCGTTCCCATGGACACAGCGCCGGCCCGCTGTAGGGGTGTAGCTCAATTGGCTAGAGCGCCGGTCTCCAAAACCGGAGGCTGGGGGTTCGAGACCCTCCACCCCTGCCAGTTCGCGGGCTGCCGCATGGGGATTAGTCCGGCGATCATCGAAGGATTTGACGAACGTGGCGTTCCAACCGGCAAAATTCGTACGTGAAGTAAGAACGGAAATGGGCAGGGTAACCTGGCCCAGCCGCAGGGAGACAATGGTGACGACGGGCCTGGTGTTCGCCATGGCGGCGATTGCCGCTATCTTCTTCTTCGTCGTCGATCAGGTGATCGGCCTTGGGGTGCGCGCGTTATTCAATGTGGGCATCTGAAAGGATACCGGACAATGGCGAAGAATTGGTATGTCGTTCACGTTTATTCGGGGTTCGAGAAAAAAATCGCCCAGCAGATCACAGAACAGGCCGCGCAAAAGGGCCTGGCCGATCAGTTCGAGGCGGTGCTGGTGCCATCGGAGAATGTGGTCGAGGTCAAGCGCGGCCGGAAAATCGCCAGCGAGCATAAATTTTTCCCCGGCTACGTTCTGGTCAAGATGGATCTGACGGACGATGCCTGGCATCTGGTGAAGAACACACCGAAGGTGACGGGCTTTCTGGGCAGCAAGACCAAGCCAAGTCCGATCAGTCAGGCCGAGGCCGACCGGATTCTCAAGCAGAGCCAGGACGGCGTGGACCGGCCCCGTCCCGCCGTGCTGTATGAGATCGGCGAACAGGTGCGGGTGGCCGACGGGCCGTTTACCAGCTTTAACGGCACGGTCGAGGAAGTCGATGAGGACAAGGGCCGCGTGAAAGTCAGCGTCTCGATTTTCGGACGGTCCACGCCGGTAGAACTGGAATATTCCCAGGTGGAAAAGCTTTAGGACTCGGGTTTGGCGCCGGGAGAAACCCTCGTGAGAGGGTTTTTCCCGGTACGGTCGCTGTCAGGCGCTGAACGCGGGCGAAATACCGCACGCCGGACGTGCTTCGGGGTCTAACCGATAGCCGCCACCCTCGGTCACCAGCAGACGGGCATTGGCGGGATCGGGTTCGATTTTCTGACGCAGGCGATAGATGTGCGTTTCCAGCGTGTGGGTGGTGACGGCCGCGTTGTAGCCCCAGACCTCGTTCAGCAGTACTTGCCTCGCGACCGAACGGGTTCCGGCTCGGTATAGAAACTTCAATATAGCGGCTTCTTTCTCGGTCAGCCGGATGCGGCGGTTTTTTTCGGCGTCCTGTAACAGCTTGGCGGCAGGCCGGAACGTGTAGGGACCGATGGTGAAAACCGCATCCTCGCTGTTTTCGAAGATTCGCACCTGCGCGCGCAGTCGGGCGAGCAGGACAGCGAGCTTGAACGGTTTGGCGATATAGTCGTTCGCGCCGAAATCGAGGCCCTTCACCACGTCGGTTTCGCTGTCGAATTCGGTCAGCATGATAATGGGGATGCGGTGACCCTGCTTGCGCAGCTTCGCGCACAAATCGCGGCCGTCGCCGTCCGGAAGGCCGATATCCAGAATAACCGCGTCGAAGCGTGCGTCCTTGGCGGCAATCATCGTCTCCGCCGCCTTGATCGACGCGGCTTCCGCCGCGGCAAACTCGCCGTCAACCGCGAGTTGTTCAACCAGGGTCTCCCGCAGGGCGTCGTCGTCTTCCACAATCAGGACCGGTCGTTTCGCCGACATAATCGAGCTCCTATTGCTTGTCTCTGGGATGGCCTTCGCTACAAGCCAAAAGCCGGTTCGATGGGACTAGGCCAGCCGGCGCAAGACAGGGTCCGGCAGGGGCTGATCCGGGATTCCGCCTTTGCGCTCATCCCCGCGTCGTAAGATTGCACGTCCGGCACTCAGCCGGTAGGGTCCGTCTCTGTTAATCCGGCACCGTTCAACCGGGGTCTTCACGGCAAGCTCTGTCGCGGGTCCGGCCGTCATCGTTCGCTTTCGTTATCTTTAGCCATTGTTAAGCAGGGTTTGAAGGTCAATAGTGACAAAATTTAGTTATTCGATGTTTCGTCGCCTTACGTTCCGTTTCGTTCGTCACGGTGAAATGGCTATTCCGGCGGCGCGTTATGGCCGGTAATCCGCTGACCGGCGGCGACGGCGCGAGGCAACGCCTAAGGCAGATTCACCGAGCGGCGTCCGACCTGCGGCGCGGTGTTCCGGTGGTGATCGGGGGTGCCGACCCGCTGCTGATCCTGGCCGCCGAGACCGCTGGGGCCGATGCCCTGGCCGAGTTGGAAGCCGTCGCCGGCGAGGCGCTTACGCTGATCCTGGCGCCCGCCCGGGCCGCCGCGATCCTGCGCGCGCCGATGCCGGCAACGACCGGATCGGTCGCTTTGGCGCTTCCCAAACACTTCCGTACAATAGAGATATATCAATCTCTTGCAGATCCTTTGGCGATGCAGCCGGCGGTGCGCGACGGCCTGCGCGCGATCCCGGCGCCGTCCCAGGCCGATGCGGCGACAGGCCTCGCCAAGATCGGGCGCCTGCTTCCCGCGATTGTCGCCGCGCCGCTGCCGCCCGAAACAGCCGGGTTCGTCGCGGATCACGGCCTGATCGAGGTCGCCGCGGGCGATATCATGGATTATGCCGAGGCCGAAGTGGCGGGTCTGCGCCAGATCGTGTCGGCGGATGTTCCGCTGACTAACGCGCCGGACAGCCGGGTGGTGGCGTTTCGCAGCGACGGATCGGCACTCGAGCATCTCGCGATCGTGATCGGCCGGCCCGAGGCAGCCGATGCGCCGCTGGTGCGGCTTCATTCGGAATGCTTCACCGGCGACCTGCTGGGCAGCATGCGCTGCGATTGCGGCGAGCAGTTGCGCGGCGCCATCGCCCGCATGGCTGCCGACGGATCGGGTATCCTGCTTTACCTGGCCCAGGAGGGACGCGGAATCGGTCTGGCCAACAAGCTGCGCGCTTATGGCCTGCAAGATCGCGGGCTTGACACAATGGACGCCAACCGAGCGCTGGGCTGGGGCGCCGATGAGCGTAATTTCATGATTGGTGCTGCTATTTTACGGATCATGGGCATCAACCGGGTGCGTTTGCTGACCAACAACCCCGACAAGATGGACGCAATGACGGCGTGCGGGATCGACGTGGCCGGCCGGGAACCGCATTTGTTTGCTGCTAACGGGGTGAACGACGAGTATCTCGCCACCAAGGCGGCGCGCTTCGGCCATATGCTGGATTAGCCGCACTTTCAGCTGGCGACGCTGGACCGCGGAGGGCACTCAGGGGTAAACGGCGGTTCTTCTTTCGCATGAGATTCACATGACACCGTCGGAAATCGAACGCCTTCAAACCTATCTTCGCAAGCTGTTCGGCAGCGAGCGAATTAAGATCGTGCCGCCGGCACGCCGGGGCCTGTCGATCGAGGTGGCGGTGAACGACGAAACCATCGGAACCGTGCACAAGGATGTGGACGATGGCGAGACGTCGTATTCGCTGACGCTGACGGTGCTGGAGGAAGACCTTCCGGCGGTTCGCCCGGCGGTCGTCAGGCCTGTTGCGGGGCCGGCCGGGCGGCGGTAGCCCGCTGCACCATCGCGGTGGCGGTCAATCGTCCGGCCGGGGCCGGGGCAAAAGCCCATGGCCCCGCAGCACCGCGAAGGTTCGCAGCACCGATCCGTCCAGGCGTTCAGACGACGGCGACAGCACTTCCACCGTTTGGAACCATCGCCGCGCGCTGGAAATGCCGCGTCCGGCTGGATCGGCGACGATCAGCAGCACATCCCGTCCGGCGAAATCGGCGGGCGGGTCGGCAAAGCCGAATTGCCGCGAATCGGCACTGAGGCACAGCGTCGTCGTTGCCGGTCCCAGCGCGTAGCCGATCTTGCCGGCATCGCGCCAGTTCATCGCACCCGCCAGCGTGCCGGCCGGCAACAGGCCGCGTCCGGTCAGGTCGTCGCGCAGCGATGTCCAGTCCAGGCCGTCCACGGTTGGATCCGTGCGCATGACCGATGTCAGCGTGCCGCTCAGCCAGCCGGTCTGGATTTGGCTCGCGATAACGGCCATGGACGCCATCACCAGCACCGCCGACCCCGCCAGCGTCCGTCGCACCCAGACCTGATCGATGCGGTGGGCGATGGCATCGCCCAGCAGCGGGAACAGCATCAAATAGCCGGGCGCGGCCCAGTGATAGAGAATGCGCTGGCTGGACCAGGCCGAGATCAGCGCGAATGTCACGATGGGCGGCACCGCCAGATAACTCAGTAACTGTCCATGCCAGCCGGCATCGCGCCGAAGTCCGCGGATAAGCAGGATCGTCATGGGTACCCAGATCCAGGGCAGCACGAACAGCGCTTCCCCGCCCAGCGTCAGAACCGGCATCCACGGCCGCACGCGCAGTCCCGCCGCCCGGTTGCCTTGAAACGCGAACGATGCCCAGCCGTGGGCCGCGTTCCAGATCGCTTCGGGCGCGAACACCGCCAAAGCCAGAACCGCCGCGACATAGGGGGCAGGGCGGGCCAGCCAGTGCCGGTGCGTGCGGCTGGTCGCGAGATAAAGGACCGCGCCGCCGATCGTCAGCACCGCGGAATATTTGGCCGACAGCGCCAGTCCGGCGCACAGGCCCGCCGCCGCCCACCAGCCCGTGGCCCGCGTGCCGCTGGCCGGCAGTGCGTGCAGCAGGCACAACGCGGCGCCGAGAAGGGCGGCGTCGAGCGGTCCGTCGGGGAGAACCCAGGTCGCGGTGGTGACCCCGAAGACCGGCGACACATTCAGCGCAGCCACCGCCCAGAACGCCGCCCGCCGATCCGCGACCGTTCGGGTTATGTGCCATATCAGGATTTGCGACACCGCGAACAGCAGGATGAACGGCAGTCGTACCGCCCAGGGCGCCTCGGTCCCGAACAGGCGTGCTGCCCCCAGGGATAGCCACCAGCTTGCGGGCGGATGGTCGAAATAGCCGAGGCTTAAGACGCGCCCGGCGGTGACCATGTAACTTTCGTCCACGCCCAGCCCGGTGGTGGCCGCGAAGGCCAGCCGGACCAGCGTCGTGCCAGCAATAAGCCGGATGACAGGAGACAGCGTCATGATATGCCGCTGTAGCCGGCGATGGCGGGCAGGGCGGTGTCTGCCCCAATCGCGGCTTCGTCCGGCGTTCGGCTACGCGGCGACAATCCGCTGGGTCTGAATTCCCAGCCCCTCGATCCCCAGCCGCATCACGTCGCCGACCTTCAGGAACACCGGTTCCGGCTTTATGCCCATGCCCACGCCCGGCGGGGTCCCGGTGGCGATCACGTCGCCCGGATGCAGCGCGATGAAATGGCTGACATAGCTGACCAGTTTCCGGACCCCGAAAATCATCGTCTGCGTTGATCCGTCCTGGAACCGCTTGCCGTTTACCTCGGTCCACAGCGGCAGGTCCTGCGGATCGCTGACCTCGTCTTTTGTCACCATCCAGGGGCCGGTCGGCCCGAACGTCTCGCAGCCCTTGCCCTTGTCCCAGGTGCCCCCGCGTTCGATCTGAAATTCCCGCTCGCTTACGTCGTTGCAGACGCAATAGCCGGCGACGTACTCCATCGATTGGTTTTCGGGCACGTAACGGGCGGTTTTGCCGATCACCACGCCCAGTTCGACCTCCCAGTCCAGCTTCTTCGAACCGCGCGGCATTTTCACGTCGTCGTTCGGGCCGTTAAAGGCACTGAGTGCCTTGAGGAACACGATCGGTTCCTTGGGGATCGGATTGCCGGTTTCGGCGGCGTGGTCGGCATAATTCAGCCCGATGCAGATGTAATTCATCGGCCGCACGATGCAGGGACCGATCCGCGGGTTGCCCGCCACCTTGGGCAGTTTAGCCGGATCGGCGCTGGCGATCATGGCCAGCGACGCATCCGACAGCGCGAACCCGTCGATATCGCGCACCAGGCTGCTCAGGTCGCGGATCGTGCCGTCGTTTGCGAACAAGCCCGGCTTTTCGGCCCCGGCCGGACCGTAGCGCAACAGCTTCATGACAGTTTTCTCCCCGTGGTGGCGCGATGTGTGCCGGTTACAGCGTCAGGCCGCCATCTATAACGATGGCCTGCCCGGTAATGAACAGCGCATCGTCGCTGGCCAGATAAACGGCGAGCGCGGCGATTTCCGCCGGCGTGCCAAGGCGGCCCATCGGCTGGCGCGCCACGAAGGCCGAACGCGCGGCATCGATGGACCCGGCGGCGGCGGCATTCGCGGCGATACGTTCGTCCAGGCTGGGCGTTTCGACAGTGCCGGGGCAAAGGCAATTGGCGCGTATGCCCCGTGCGACGTAGTCGGCGGCCACGGATCGCGTCATGCCGATGACCGCCGCTTTCGACGCGCTGTAGATGAACCGGTTCGGCACGCCCTTCAGGCTGGAGGCAACCGACGCGACATTCAGGATCGACCCGCCGCCGCGTGCCAGCATGCCGGGCAAAAACGCCTGCATGGTGCGAAACATCGACCTGCAATTCAGGTCGAAGGCAAACTCCCACTCCGCCTCGGTTGCGTCCAGCAGCGCACCCTGATGCACCACGCCGGCGCAATTGAACACAATATCCACCGCCGCGGCATCCTGAGCGGCACGCACGATCGCCCCCGGATCCAGAACATCGAGCACCGCCGTGCGGATGCTGTCCGTCTGTAGCCCGTCGAGCTTTGCGGCATCCACATCGGTCGCGATCACCCTGGCGCCCGCGCTGGCGAACGCCAATGCCGTCGCTCGGCCGATTCCCTGGCCCGCGGCGGTAATAAATGCGGTCTTTCCCGTCAACGATGGCATCGCACCCTGTCCCTGCAACCGCGCCGGCCGGAGCGGAAATGCGCGATTTAGGCTATTTCCGGTCGCAGGTCACGCGGCCTTGTACGGGTCAAACCCGCTTGGTCAATCGTCCAGCGTCAGTCCGACTTTCAACGTGACCTGATAATGGCGGACCTTGCCGTCCTCGATTTCGCCGCGCTGTTGGGTCACTTCGAACCAGCGCAGATTGCGCATGGTCTTCGCGGCCCTGGCGATCGCGTTGCTGATCGCATCGGCGTGGCTGATTTCCGACGATCCGGCAAGTTCGATAACGCGGTACGTGTGGTCGGTCATGGCAGGTGTTCTCCGGTTGGCAATGCGTATGGGTTAGCTATGAATTCATAATATTAATGGAATATGCTCAATTTTTGGTTGAGCACGTCGATTAGCAGGCCGCCGATGCACCCATCGCCGATACCGCCCTAACGCACCCGGTGGCGTTCGGTGGCACAGGTGCCGGCCAAATTGGGCGGTCATGCGTTTGCTGCTGGGTCACGGGGCACGGGCTGGCGGTATATCGGCCACACTCGCGCAAGCGTGCGTTGGCCGGGGTTTGGCTGGGCAACGGCAATGCTTAAATGGCGTTGCATCCATTAACGAAATCGAAGGAGTCTCCACCCATGACGTTCGCCCGCGAAACCCACGGTAAAATCGAGGATGCGCAAGCCCAGATCGTTCGGCTGCGCGAGCAGGTCGAGGCCCTGATGAAGGACAGGGTGACCCCGGCCGTCAGCGAATTCGCCGGACGGGCCGAAACCGCTGTGCACACCGCGAGCGGGGCTGTGAGGGATCAGGCCAGGGCGGTGTCGGGCCAGGTCAAAGAGCGGCCGTTGATCGCGATCGCGATTGCCGCCGCCGCGGGTTGGGTTATCGGCCGGGCGATGCGCTGATCCATGCGTCCGTTCAGGCTGGGCAGGATCGCAATGGAGGCCGAGGGCGTACGCCTGCGTGGCTATGCAACGCGGATCGTCACCCGCGTTGTGTTCGGTTTAATCGCCGCGACTTTCGTCGTGGGTGCGCTGGTTTTTGCCCATGTGGCCGCCTGGTACTGGCTGCGAACCGCACTGGAGCAGACGGTTATCGCGACGGCCGGAATACTTGGCGGCGCGGACCTGCTGGTGGCGATCGTCCTGGGGGGCCTGGCCACCCGTTCGGCCCCCAGCCGCGTGGAAGTGCAAGCGCTGGAAGTGCGCCGGAAAGCGGTAGAAGCGATGAGTAGTGGCATGAGTTTGACACGGCTGGCGATCCCGATCCTGACGGCGGTCGCCGGCGCATGGCGGGGCCGAGGGCAGCATCGGCCATAAGTGCGGCGGCGCGCCGATAAAGCTGCCCGGTCAGGCAACAGTCTGGACCAGCATCGGCCATAAGTGCGGCGGCGCGCCGATAAAGCTGCCCGGTCAGGCAACAGTCTGGACCAGCATCGGCCATAAGTGCGGCGGCGCGCCGATAAAGCTGCCCGTTCGCGCCCAGTCCAGTCGCGCCCAGTCCAAACGCCCGCCAAAAGCCGGTTTGGGATTGGATTGCCGCCAGAGCCGATTGGACCTATTGTGAGACTCGTCTATCGTCGTCCGGGGACAAAGACCCGGCGGCGACGGTTAAGGGCCATGGCAAGCGGCCCAGCCGGCTTGAGGAACACAGGAGTCCGAGTTGCAGCCCACCGATCTGACGGATCCCGACTACTTTCATAAAGTGGTCGATTGCCAGTGGGCCTGTCCGGCACACACACCGGTCCCGGAATATATCCGAATGATCGCAGCCGGACAGTATGCCGATGCGTTCATGATCAACTGGAAATCGAACGTCTTCCCAGGCATTCTGGGCCGGACCTGCGATCGTCCCTGCGAACCGGCATGCCGTCGCGGGCGGGTGGAGGAAGAACCGGTCGCGATTTGCCGCCTGAAGCGCGTGGCGGCGGACTACAAAGGCGACGTCAGCGACCGCATGCCGGCCGCTCCAGCGACTCGCAACGGCAAGAAAATTGCCCTGGTCGGCGCAGGGCCGGCGGCGTTGACCGTCGCTCGCGATCTCGCGCCAATGGGCTACCATCTCGTCGTCTATGACGGCGACAGCCGAGCGGGAGGCATGATCCGAAGCCAGATTCCGAAATTCCGGTTGCCCGAGGAAGTGATCGACGAAGAAGTCGGCTACATCGCCGCCATGGGCCCCGAAATGCGGCTCGGACAACGTGTCGAAAGCCTGAAGGGTTTGCTGGACGAAGGATACGACGCGGTGTTCGTCGGGTCCGGCGCACCGCGCGGGCGCGATCTGGACCTGCCGGGACGGCGGGAAGCCGCCGCCAACATTCATATCGGGATCGACTGGCTGTCGTCGGTGTCCTTCGGCCATATCGCCAAAGTCGGCCGGCGCGTGATCGTGCTGGGCGGCGGTAACACGGCGATGGATTGCTGCCGGTCGTCCCGCCGCCTGGGCGGCGAGGACGTGAAAGTCATCGTCCGTTCGGGGTTCGAGGAAATGAAGGCCTCGCCCTGGGAAAAAGAAGATGCGATCGGCGAGGACATCCCGATCCTGAATTATCTGGTGCCCACCGCCTTCAAGCACCACGACGGCAAGCTTTACGGGATGACGTTCGACTCGGTGAAGGCCGAATACGACGCAAAGGGCCGCCGCCGGCTGGTGCCCACGGGCGAACCGGAACAATTCTTCGAATGCGACGATGTTCTGGTCGCCGTCGGTCAGGAAAACGCCTTTCCCTGGATCGAGCGGGATATCGGCCTGACTTTTAACGAGTCGGGCATGCCGGTGGTCGATGAAACCACGTTCCAGTCCACCGAACCGCGCGTCTTCTTCGGTGGCGATGCGGCGTTCGGGCCGAAGAATATCATCTGGGCGGTAGCGCACGGGCATCAGGCGGCAATCTCGATCCATCAATTCTGCCAGGGAACCGACGTGAATGACCGGCCGCCGCCGATGGTGACGCTGGTCAGCCAGAAAATGGGCATCCATGAGTGGAGCTATGATAACGGGGTTTCGCTCGATCTCCGGTTCAAGGTGCCGCACCGGGACAAGGCCGCCGCGTTGAAGGATATCAAGGCCGAGGTGGAACTGGGCTTCGACGACAAACTCGCCTTCGCGGAGGCGGAACGCTGCCTGAATTGCGACGTGCAGACAGTGTTCACCGACAAGCTTTGTATCGAATGCGATGCCTGCGTCGATATTTGCCCGGTGGACAGCATCACCTTTACCGCCAACGGCGAGGAAGCCGAACTGCGGACGCGGCTGACCGCGCCGGCGCATAACCTGACCCAGGCGCTGTATGTTTCCGGGCATCTGAAGACCGGCCGGATCATGGCGAAGGATGAGGATGTCTGCCTGCACTGCGGGCTGTGCGCGGAACGCTGCCCGACCGGCGCGTGGGATATGACCCGTTTCCTGATCGATGTGGCCCAGGCGGAGAACGCATGCTGCAACAAATAGACCGCGTGACCAAAGGCGGCGATCGCCTCCAGCGGGTCAATGATTTCGTCGTCAAATTCGCCAACGTCAACGGATCGGGGTCGGCCAGCGCCAATGCGCTGTTCGCCAAGGCGGTCCTGCGGATGGGCATCGCGGCAACGCCCCGCAACATCTTTCCGTCCAACATCCAGGGACTGCCAACCTGGTATGAGGTACGGATCTCGGACGCCGGGCATCTTGCGGCACGCGGTGGCGGGCCGGACCTGATGGTGGCGATGAACCCGCAAACCTGGGATCAGGACGTAAAGTCCATCGAACCCGGTGGCTACCTGTTCTACGACAATACCAAGCCGATGTCGGAGGAGAAATTTCGTTCCGACATTGTTGTGATTGGCGTGCCGCTGACCGCGATCGCCAACAAGGCCTATGACGATTCGCGGCAGCGCCAGTTGTTCAAAAACATCGTCGGCCTGGGTGCGCTGTCGGCCCTGATCGAGATGGACCCCGCGGTCATCGAAACATTGCTGGCCGAACAGTTCAAGGGGCGCGACAAACTGATCGCGGCGAACGTGCAGGCGCTGCATATGGGCCGCGACTGGGTAAAACAGAACCTGGACTGCCCGATCGGCCTGACATTGAAGCATGCCAACACGGTCGGCGACCGTATTTTCATCGACGGCAACAGCGCCGCTGCTCTCGGCGCGGTGTATGGCGGCGCGACCGTCTGCGCATGGTACCCAATTACGCCGTCGTCCTCGCTGGCCGAGGCCTTCATCCGCTATTGCGGCCGCATGCGGGTGGATAAAGCGACCGGCAAGAATAATTTCGCGATCGTGCAGGCGGAAGACGAATTGGCCTCCATCGGCATGGTGATCGGTGCCGCCTGGAACGGCGCGCGGGCGTTCACCGCGACATCGGGTCCAGGCATTTCGCTGATGCAGGAATTCGTCGGGCTGGCGTATTTCGCCGAAATCCCGGCGGTGATTTTCGACGTGCAGCGGGCCGGACCATCGACCGGCATGCCAACCCGCACGCAGCAGACCGATATTACGGCCTGTGCCTACGCGTCGCATGGCGACACCAAACACGTGCTGTTGATCCCCGAAGACCCATACGAGTGCTTCCAGTTCGGCGCCCTGGCGTTCGATCTGGCGGACCGGCTGCAAACGCCGATTTTCGTGATGCTCGATCTGGAAATCGGCATGAACGACCGGCTGACGAAGCCGTTCGACTGGGATGACAGCCGCACGCTGGATCGCGGCAAGGTGATGACGGCGGAAGATCTCGAAGCCGGAAAATTATTCGGTCGCTACCTCGATGTCGATGACGACGGGATTGCTTACCGTACGTTGCCCGGCACGCATCCGACGAAAGGCGCGTTCTTCACCCGCGGCACGTCAAAGGACCGTATGGCCCGGTATTCCGAAGAAGGTGCGGACTACCAGGAAAACATGGAACGCCTGCTGAAAAAGCATAACACCGCCCGGTCTTTGGTGCCCCCCGCGATCGAACGCAAGGCGGAGGCACCGACCCGCCTGGGGGCGATTTACTACGGCTCCACCAGTCCGGCGATTACCGAGGCCGATTTGCTGCTGGCGGCACAAGGCATCCACCTGGACTTACTGCGGGTGCGCGGCTTTCCGTTCGGCGAGGAGGTGGCGGCCTTCATCGAGGCGCACGATCGAGTGTTCGTCGTGGAGCAGAATCGCGACGGCCAGTTGCGGTCGTTGCTGATCAACGAACTGGAAATAGACCCCAGGCGGCTGGGCAAGGTCGTGCATTACGACGGCACGCCGATCAGTGCCCGTTTCATCGCCGGTGCGATTGCTAGCCGTATCGAAAAGGCAGTGTCATGACGTTCCTCGCGAAGCCGAAGCTGCATCATCCCGAACTGCACAAGAACAGTCTGGGATTCACCCGCCGGGACTACGAGGGGGCGATTTCCACATTATGCGCCGGCTGCGGCCACGACTCGATCAGCGCCGCGATCGTGCGGGCGTGTTTCGAGCTCGAATTGCCGCCGCACCGCATCGCCAAGCTGTCCGGCATCGGGTGTTCGTCGAAGACTCCGACCTATTTCCTGGGTGCATCGCACGGCTTCAATTCGGTGCACGGGCGCATGCCGTCGGTGCTGACCGGGGCTAATCTGGCCAACCGCGACCTGATCTACCTTGGCGTATCGGGCGATGGCGACAGTGCGTCGATCGGTCTCGGACAGTTCGCGCATGCGATGCGGCGTGGCGTGAACATGGTCTATATCGTCGAGAACAACGGCGTGTACGGTCTTACAAAGGGGCAGTTTTCCGCTACCTCCGACAAGGGGGCGAAATCGAAGCGCGGTGTTGTCAACAGCGACGAGGCGATCGATCTGGTCGGGCTGGCACTGCAACTGGGCGCGACGTTCGTGGCGCGCAGTTTTTCCGGCGACAAGGCGCAGTTGGTGCCGCTGATCGAGGCCGCCCTGCAACACGAAGGGTCGGCGTTCATCGATTGTCTGTCGCCCTGCGTGGCGTTCAACAATCACGAAGGTTCGACCAAAAGCTTCGACTATGTCCGCGAACATAACGCGGCGGTGAATTTCCTGGACGTGATCGCCGGACGTGAAGAGATCGTCGTGGATTACCCGCCCGGATCGGTCGAAACGGTCACGCAGCACGACGGGTCCACGCTGCGCCTGCGGAAATTGCACACCGATTACGACATGCATGACCGGGTGTCTGCACTGACGTATATGCAGGAACGTCACGCCGCCGGGGAAATCGTGACCGGTTTGCTGTATGTCGATCCGAATCCGCGCGATCTGCACGGGCATCTTAAGACCTCCGATACGCCGCTGAATGCGTTGCGCGACGAATCGCTGGTTCCTGGTGCGTCCGCGCTGGCGAAGATCAATGCCGGGCTGCGATAATTCGTTCCGATTTCGTTAAAGACAGCCTCGGCAATTCATCCGCCGGGACGGCGGTCAGGCTGCTCGCTCACACAAAATCCGTGAGCATACCGCGGCGACCGGCCCTGAACATCACTTCCCATTGTCCGGTGTCGTATTTGGCGGCGTGCGGTCGAAGATCGTGAAGATGTCTCGCAAGAAGCCAGGTGTCAGCACACTCAGCGGATTGACCGAAATACTAGGGTCATCGATGCGTCCGCTCAGGCTGAAACGCGCGGCAAAGACCCCGCCGCCGTTTTCCGGGCTAAACAGTTTACCCACCAGAGGCAATTTTCCAAGCATCGAATTGAAGAAATAGGCCGGCACGATCGTTCCGGTCATGGCGGCCTGCCCCGACGGCAGGCCGATGCGGCCACTCGCCGTCAAACCAAGCGAGGCGTTGGAGGCGTGTGCGCCGTCGAGGCCAAGACTGGTGCCGTCGTAACGGAAGGGCACGACGATATGGGAAAAGCCGATACCGGGACCGCGCAGAACATCGACAAGGCCATACAGCGTTATGGCCTGAAGCAGCTTCAGCAGGGCAGGGGACCGCTTCACCACCGTATCGTCTATCGTTACCGTTCCAGTCAATGACTGCAGGCCCAGCGGCGTATCGAAAACCCCGCTGGCCGACAGCCTGCCAGCCTGCATCCCGCGTACCGCATCCATCCCGCGCAGGAACCGTCCCGCGTCCTCCGCGCTGGCCAGCAGCCGGCGTTTGCCGCCGACCGGTTCGATTTTTACCGAAAATGCCGAACTGGCGCCGATCGTCCCGGTGACGGTCAGAAGCCGGATGAATTCCCCCGCCCCCGCCGCGTTTACCGCCACATCCCGGCCGTTCTCGCCGTTCGCCAGGATAACCCGGCCGAAGCGGGCATCCAGCGACCAGTCCGGCGTCGCGGCCGGCGCGGCGGCGGACGCCGGGGTCGTCTCAGTTAATTTTGCCGACAAATCGATCTGGTCGCCTTGAAGGACCACCGACAGCGGTTGATCCGGCACGAAGCGGATCGTCCCGACAGCCCGTGTCCGGCCCAGGGCGATTGTATCGAGCACGATGGCGCGCGGCGTGCCGCCGGCTGCATCCGCCGATCCTGTCAGCAGCAATCCATCGCCCCGTATCGCGATCCGGTCGATCTTCGTCATCCGGTCGTGGGTCATCGACACCAGCGCCGACGCGCTGGCGACCGATCCAGGCGGCTTGACCCAGGCCAGCGGATGAACCGACAGCCTGGTGTTTGTCAGATCGCCATCAATGGCTACGGAACCGGCTCCGTTACGGCGTTCGGTCAGCACGACAGTGAACGGAATGGGTCCATCCAGCACATCGCCGATGGGCAGTCCGGCCGCCGCAAGCTGCGCCGCCGCCGGCTGTGCGGAAACGGCGATCGTCTGCAAGATCTGGTCCGGTGGCCCGGCCAAAAAGTCCATCCTGCCATCGGCCGTCACTGGTATCGCGGCAACCGATCCGCGTCCCTTCAGGGTCATGCCGTCCGTATCGATACCCAGGTCGAGGGTGCCGTCATCGACGGTCTGGCCTGCCGCGATACCGGGCAACCGGACTCGTGTCAGGTGCGCATCGGCATGAAGCCGCACGTCGTCGATCCGCACGTCATGCTCCAGCGGCAACTGAACAGTCAGGTTCGCGGCCGCATCGCCGCCGGCGATGGCGATGCCGATCGGGTGGACGGACAAAAGATGCAGCGCGGGTTCCGTCAACAAATCCAATACACTTATCAGCGGACCTTCGATTTCGGTCTGGATCGCCGCGGTTTGATCGCGCGCCGACAGGCCGGCGATATGGATCAGCCCGTTCTTGACCGACAGGCCGACCCCTGCGTCGCGCAGACGCTGGCGACCGGACGCGACGCGGATATCCAGCGTGTCGGGATTGGCCAGATGCAGATGAAACTCGGCTTGTTCGATCGGTGGAACGTCGTCGAACCAGGTGAACCGTCCGCCGGTTCCGTCCAGATCGCCGGTCGCCTGCGTGACTGTCACCCGTTGCAACGTGTCGTCCGCGTCGAATGCAAACGACGCGCTACCGTGCGTCGCCATGCCCGCTGTCACATGTTCCATAACCCACGGCCGGGCGCCGCCGGCAACTCCTTGTGGCCATAACAGCGGAAGATCGGCGATATCGATCCGGTCCAGGCCGATGGTCATGAAAGCCGTCAGCCGGTTCGCCGCATGCACCGCGGTTCCGACGATATCGACGATTTCAGGGGCGCCGTCCGGGGTATGAGCCACATCGAAACGGGCTTGCGTCAGTGTCAACCGAGCCGGTGTGCCGGTAAGGCGGATAACGCCGGAGCGCACGGGGACACGGCCCTGGGCAATCCGAACATGCCCGGAACCGACCAGAATATCCGCCTGAAACCGGTCAACATCGAAACCCGGATCGAACCGGATTGTTGTATTCAGCGATACGGGCAGGTCGATCCCGGTCAAAAACGCCAGGGCCGGCGGCAGTTGCCCGAGGCCGGACGGCTGGAACGGCGCGATCGCGGCATCCATACGGGTACCCGTTTTTTCCGTCCAGGCGGCCGTTGCCGTCAGGACCGTCTGTTCGTCGCCAACCGAAAGCGACGCCCGCAAAACCCCGTCAACCCGGCCGGCTCCGGTCCGGGTCATATCGAAATCCACTCCCGCCGCCCGGACAACCAGGCCGCTCGGTTGGTCGCGCAGCGTTATTGCGCTGTCGCGGATATGCACCCGGACAAGCTGGCCGAACAGCCCGCTGGAGCGGTCATGGTCGTTTGCGGCGGTATGCGACAACTGCTCGCGCAACGATCCAAGCGGCGACGGGTCTGTAGTGGCTGGGTCCAGACCAAAGCCGATCGTGCCGCTGGCGTCTCTTGTTACGGCGATGCTGGCGTGGTCCACTCCGATCGTGCGGGGCACGATGCGGCCGCGTATCAGGCCGGCCAGCGACACGGTAAGGCGGATATCGGGCGCTGAAGCAAGCGGCCGGTCGGCCGGGCCGGTTAACACAACGTCGGTCAGCCGGATATCCAGCGGGTAATCGGCGCCCTTGCTGAACCCTTCCCACACCAGCGAAACGCTGGAAAAGGAGACGTGTGCGGACGATGAATCGCCGATGAAGGCCGCCCCCGCGCGATCGGACCACGCGCCAAGATCGATCGGACCCCGCGACAGGCGCCACGCGGCCCCTGCCAGCAGGCAGCTTGCGACCACCACGACCCCCATGCCGAGGATCAGCAGCCAGTGCATGGCGTTCGACGCATGGCGGAAGCCCCGCCCGGCCAAACGTATGGCCGGATGACGGATCGAGCGATGAAACCAGTTCATTTTGTCCTGCCCGGTCATTGGCCCGACCCCTACGACGAAGCCGCCGCGGACAGGCTGACCGAACGGTTCGGGGCACTCGGTGCGACCGAGACCGGATGGCTGAGGTCGCCCTGTGTCTGGTCGATGCTGCGCTGCCTAGGGGGCAACAGTCCGTACCTTTCCGCGCTGGCGTTGCGGGAACCGGGGGTGGTGGGCGATCTGGCCGCAAACGGACCCGATGCCGCCATGGCCCGGTGTATGTCGCGTCTTCATCGTGTGCCCGCCTCCGCCGGCCGGCCGGCAATCGCCGCCGCGCTGCGCGAGGCGAAACGGGCCGTCGCCCTGATTGCCGCGATAGCGGATGTGGGGGGACTCTGGCCACTGGAAACCGTAACCGGAGCCCTATCGGATCTGGCCGTGGCGACGGTCGGTCTGGCGATCCGCCATCTGCTGCGTTCGGCGCACGATGCCGGCGAAATCCGGTTGCAGGACATCGGCCGCCCCGATTTGAACTGCGGTTTCGTTGCCCTGGCGATGGGCAAACTCGGGGCGGCCGAATTGAACTATTCCTCCGATATCGATCTCATTCTTTTGTACGACGGCGCCGCGCCGGTTTACGCCGATGGCCGGGCGGCCGCGGGAATCGGATCGTTCACGTCGCGATTGGCGCGCGACCTGGTCGCATTGATGGAGACGCGCGACGCCAACGGCTATGTCTTCCGCACCGATTTGCGGCTGCGCCCCGATCCAGCGGCGACTCCGCCGGCCGTGTCGTTGCTTGCCGCGCTTACATATTACGAAAGCATGGGGCAAAACTGGGAACGTGCCGCGATGATCAAGGCGCGCCCGCTTGCCGGCGACCTGCCGCTGGGGCATCGCTTCCTGGAAGCAATCCGCCCTTTCGTGTGGCGGCGCGGACTGGATTTCGCCGCCGTCGCCGATATCCACGCGATGAAGCGGCGGATCGACGTGGCCAGGAAAACCGCTCTGGGCGGCGGCGAAGACCCCGTGGCCCGCGTCGCCGGCCATAACGTGAAACTGGGCGAGGGCGGCATTCGGGAAATCGAGTTTCTGGTGCAAACCCTGCAAATGGTGTGGGGCGGGCGGGATCCAGGGCTGCGGATCAGGCCGACACTCGCGGCGATGGTCCGGCTGACCGAGGCCGGCCATCTGGGCGAAATCGCGTGCGGCGAACTGGCGGACTCCTACCGTTTTTTGCGCCGAACCGAACATCGCCTGCAGATGGTGAACGATCGCCAGACGCATACCCTGCCTGAACCGCCGGCCGAGCTGGAGCGTATTGCCCGGTTTATGGACTATCCGGACGCAACCGCCTTCGCGATCGATTTCCTGCGCCACGCGGACATCGTGCGCAGCAATTACCGGGCGGTGTTCGAACATGTTCCCGATTTGCCCGACACCATGGCGGCCGGCCCCGACCTCGATTTTCGCGGCGACGATCCAGAACCGCCCGCCACCGTCGCGGCCTTGAACGCGCTGGGCTATCGCGACGCGAAGCGCATCGTCATGTCCGTCCGGCAATGGCTTGCCGGACGGGTCCGCGCCCTGCGCTCCAGCCGGGCGCGGGATTTGATGACCTCCATGGTGCCGCCGATCCTGGTGGCGCTGGGACGCCAGCCGGACCCGGATGAGGCGTTCAACCGTTTCGACCGCTTCGTCGGCGCCTTGCCGGCCGGCGTTCAACCCATGTCCCTCTTTCAACGCAACCCCATCCTGCTCGGTCGCATCGCCGCGGTCCTCGGCGCGGCGCCGATGCTGGCGGAACATTTGGTGCGGTATCCCAACGCGCTGGAAGGATTGCTGACCACCGAGGACGCTGTCGATGCCAAGCGGCTGCTGCGCGCCCGCATTGCCGGCGCGAACAGACTGGAGGACATCGTCGAGGCTGTCCGGCGGGCCGTCAAGGAACGCGATTTCTTCCTGTCCGTCGCGACGCTGGAAGGTCGGCTGGACGCCAACGCGTCCGGACGGCAGCGTAGTGCGCTGGCCGAGGCGGCGCTGTCGGTGCTGGTACCGCATGTGCTGACCGATTTCGCCACGCGATTCGGCCGCGTGCCGGGGGGCGCGCTCGCGGTCGTGACGATGGGCAAGGCGGGCGGGCGGGAAATGATGGCCGGGTCCGACCTCGATCTGATGTTCGTCTATGACCATCCGGCCGATGTCGCGGAAAGCCGCGGCGCGCGCGGCCTGCCCGCCAGCCAGTGGTTCGTGCGGGCGGTGCAGGCCTGCATCGCCGCGCTGACCGCGCAGGGACCGGAAGGGCAGATGTACGCGCTCGACATGCGGCTGCGGCCGTCGGGCAACAAGGGACCGATCGCCGTTCCGCTGGCGGGATTCAGGCACTATCACGAATGGGATGCGTGGACTTGGGAACGCATGGCACTGACCCGAGCGCGCGTGGTGGCGGGGCCACCGGATATGCGGCGGCGGGTGAACGCGGCCATCGAGGCCGCGATCGGGCGCGATCAGGAACCGGACCGGGTCCGGCTCAATGCCACGTCGATGCGCACGCGAATGGCCCGCGATTTGCGCCCGCATGGACCCTGGGATGTGAAATTGCGCCCTGGCGGGTTGATCGATATCGAATTTATCGCCCAAACCCTTCAGGTCGTTCATGCGCGCGACCCCGGCTTTCGCCGCGCCCAGACCACCCATGTGGCGCTGCGGCGGCTGGCCGCTGCCGGCATTGTCGCGAAGCCGGATGCGAAGGTGCTGATCGATGCGGAAAGGCTTTGGCGGACAATACAAGGGATGCTGCGGATGACCGTCGGCCGGGTGGAACAAGACGCCTTGCCGCTCGCATCCGCCCTGCCGTTGTTGCGCGCGGCGGCAAAAGCGGGCGTAACAACGGTTGACAGCGCCGAATTGTTGCACAAGTCGGATATAATCGCGCTCCGGGTCCGGACGCTGTTCGAACGCTATGTAGGGAAACCAGGCTAATGAGTCTCTCGGAAGGCGACCCCGCTCCAGATTTTCGCATGCCCGCCACCGCCGGCCGTACGGTTGCGCTGAATGACTACAAGGGCCGGCCGTTCGTGCTGTATTTTTACCCCAAGGCGGATACGCCGGGCTGCACCAAGGAAGCCTGCGCGTTTCAGGAATCCATGCCGCATTTGGAACAGATCGGCCTGGACGTGATCGGTGTATCGCCGGACAAGATCGCGCCGATCGAAAAATTCGCCACGAAATATGGGCTGACGTTTCCGCTGGCATCGGACGTGGATCATGCCGTGGCGGAGCGATACGGCGTGTGGGCCGAAAAATCGATGTATGGCAAGAAATACATGGGAATGGAGCGCAGCACGTTCCTGATCGGCGCCGACGGAACAGTGCTGAAGGCGTGGCGGAAGGTCAGCGTGACCGGCCATGCGGACGACGTGCTGAAAGCGGCAAGGGCGGCGAAACTGGTTTAGGCAACGCTGGCAAACACGTGCGTCAGCACGCCAGCAAAGTTGCCGTGCAAAACATAAGGCCGGTCAGCCGATCGCGGCCGCCAATCGGGCAGCGAGGGTGTTGGCCTCCTCTCGCGGTATGTTGGCGAACCCAAGCAGCAAGCCCTGGCCGGCATCATGGGCGATGGTCAGCGACGATAGCGCCGTGGGGGCCAACCCAGCCTGAGCGGCGCGTTTCGCCAGCACGCTGTCATCCCCCGCCCCCGGAAACCGGGCAAGCAGGTGCATCCCGCCCGCCGTCATTTCCATCGATATCCGGTCCCCGAACGCGGTTTCCAGCGCCGCCGCCAGGGCGCGCCGCCGTTCCGCATACAAAGTCCGCATCCGCCTGATATGGCGGGCGAAATGTCCGTTTCGCATGAATGCCGTCAACACGGCCTGTTCCAGCGCCGGCTGGCCGGACGTCAGCAGCCTGGATGCCCGCGAAAATGCCCCCAGCAATTCCGGCGGAACCAGCAGGTAACCAAGCCGCAACGCCGGAAACAGAACCTTGCTGAGACTGCCCGCGTACAATACGCGCTGCCCGCGATCCAGGCTTTTCAACGACGGCAGCGGACGCCCGGTGTAGCGAAATTCGCTGTCGTAATCGTCTTCCACGATCCATGAACCGGCATCCGCCGCCCAGGCCAGAAGCTCCAGCCGGCGCGGCAGGGACAGCGCGACGCCGGTCGGGCATTGATGGGTCGGGGTCACGATCGCCAGCTTTGCCTTGGGGGCCGCGGCGATGCCGGCCGCGACACGCAGGCCCTCGGCATCGACACGCACCGGGACAACCCGGGCGCCGGCGGCTTCCAGTGCCATGCGGGCCATATGGTAACCTGGGTCTTCCATCCAGACCGGATCGCCGGGCCGGACCAGAACACCGCGGATCAACGCCAGCGCACCCTGATATCCGCCGGTGATCAGCAGTTGTTCCGGCGTACACCGGATGCCGCGCGCGACGCCCAGGTAGGCGGCGACGGCCTGCCGCAGATCCAGTGTCCCGGCCGGATCGGCGGCCGCCAGATCGATGGATCGCGCGGCGCGGGCCGCGCGGGCGGTCAACCCCGACCATACCGAGCGCGGGAACGCATCCAGGGCCGGCAACCCGATTTGAAAGGGCCGCACGCCGGCCGGTCCGGTCGCGACGGCGGCCGGAAACGGAAATGGCGCCTGGTCCGGCACATCGATCCGCTGTCCCGCCTGCCCGCATACGACGGTGCCGGCGGCGCGGCGTGTTTCTATCGCGCCCTCGCCTGCCAGCAGGGCATAGGCGGCATCGACGGTGCCGCGCGCGATGGCGAGTTGTGCGGCCAGGGCGCGCGACGATGGCAATCGTGTCCCGGAGGGCAACTGACCCGTCGCGATCGCGAACCGCACGCGCGACGCGATTTGCAGGAACAGCGGGTCCCTGGCGGCTGGGTCGATGGTGATCGCGAGCGTCATGGTCCAGTCGTTTTGTCTCTTTGTGGCCGTTCACGCTATGCCACCAAACCTATCTATTCGGCGAGCCTCAAACCAACGCATTGGTCAAATTCCGATCGGGCGATCCGCATTGGCCTGACCTTCGCCGGCACCCGAGCCGGCAAAACCGGCCTGCTGGCCGGCCAGGCGGTGTTCATCGTCGTGACGCCCGGCGGATGATGCGGCGGCCCGTCGCCAACCGGTGCGCCGGCACTGCCCGGCTTCCTGACGCCCTATCCGCACACCGTGGCGAATACGATCGGGCTGCACGACCTGCGCGTCTTTACCCTGCATGGCGTCGCGCCCGGCCCCGCCATGCAGGAAAGGGCGGTCACCCTTGCACGCCAGTTGCCGGGCCGTATCCTTCCCCCGCGTTGACCCGTTCGCCGGGCGGGACTAATCACCCCCGCACGGCGCGGGGCCGCCGCCGGATTTAACAATGGCCCCGGCAGAACTGGAGCGATGCGTGAAAGACGTGCGCGAAGCGTTGATGGTGGGCCGCAATTCCGAGGGCAAACCGGTGCGCCGCCCCCTGTCGCCACACCTGCAGGTCTATCGCTGGCCGGTCAGCATGGCGATGTCGATCCTGCATCGTGTGACCGGCGTGGCCCTGGCCATTGGCACGCTGATGCTGACATGGTGGCTGATCGCCGCCGCCAGTTCCGATCCGGTGTTCGACCAGGCGCAATGGTTCCTCGGCTCCCCGATTGGTTTGCTCCTGTTGTTCGGCTGGTCGGTCGCGCTGATTTTCCATTTTTTCAGCGGCATCCGGCATCTGGTGTGGGATGCCGGAATCGGGTTCGACGCGCCGGCCTACAACACCAGCGGCTGGGCCGTGCTGATCGCGACCGCCATCGGTTCGGTGCTGATCTGGGTCATCGGTCTGGCGGTTTGGTGAGGATCTGACATGACCGGAACACCGCATACCGACATTCTGCGTTCCCCGCTCGGCCGCGCGCGCGGCCTGGGCTCCGCCCGCGCGGGATCCCACCATTGGTGGGGACAGCGGCTGACGGCGATGGCCCTGGTGCCGCTGACGCTGTGGTTCATCTTTTCCGTGATCCACCTGTCCGGTGCATCGCACCAGATCGTCATCGACTGGCTGTCGTCGCCGTTCACCCTGGCCCTGATGCTTGTCCTGATCGTAGCGACATTTCATCACCTGCAACTGGGTGTGCAAGTGGTGATCGAGGACTATGTCCATGACGAACGCACCAAGATGGGCGCCGTTCTGGCGGTCAAGGCGCTGTCGGTGCTGCTGGCCCTGATCTGTATCGTCTGCGTGCTGAAAATCGGGCTTTGATCCCAGAGGAATAAGCGATGAATGCGATCACGATGCCCTCCCTGCGGGCCTACAACGTGGTGGACCATACCTATGACGTCGTGGTCGTCGGCGCTGGCGGGTCCGGTCTGCGCGCCACTTTCGGCATGGGCGCGTCCGGCCTGAAAACCGCTTGCATCACCAAGGTTTTCCCCACCCGCAGCCACACCGTCGCGGCCCAGGGCGGCATCGGCGCCGCGCTTGGGAACATGGGCGAGGACGACTGGCGCTGGCACATGTACGACACCGTCAAGGGGTCCGACTGGCTCGGCGATCAGGACGCCATCGAATACATGTGCCGGGAGGCGATTCCCGCCGTTTATGAGCTGGAACATTACGGCGTGCCGTTCAGCCGCACCGAAGACGGGCGTATCTACCAGCGTCCGTTCGGCGGCCACATGAAGGAATACGGTAAGGAACCGGCGATGCGCGCCTGCGCCGCCGCCGACCGCACCGGCCACGCCATCCTGCACACGCTGTATCAGCAAAGCCTGAAGCACGACGTCGAGTTCTTCATCGAGTATTTCGCGCTCGACCTGATCATGGACGACGAAGGCGCCTGCCGCGGCGTGATGGCCTGGAACCTGGAAGACGGCACCATCCACCGGTTTCGCGCGCAGAAAGTGGTGTTGGCAACGGGCGGTTACGGACGGGCGTTCCTGTCCTGCACGTCCGCCCACACCTGCACCGGCGACGGCGCCGGCATGGTGCTGCGCGCCGGATTGCCCGCCCAGGATATGGAATTCGTCCAGTTCCACCCCACCGGCATCTTTCCCGCCGGATGCCTGATCACCGAAGGCGCCCGCGGCGAAGGCGGCTACCTGACCAATTCGGAGGGCGAACGCTTCATGGAGCGGTACGCGCCGTCGGCCAAGGACCTCGCCAGCCGCGACGTTGTGTCGCGCTCGATGACCATGGAGATCAACGACGGACGCGGCTGCGGACCCAACAAGGATCACATCATGCTCCACCTGGAGCATCTGGGCGCCGACCTGTTGCACGAACGCCTGCCGGGTATTTCGGAAACCGCGAAAGTGTTCGCCGGCGTCGATGTGACGAAAGACCCGATCCCGGTGCTGCCGACGGTGCATTACAATATGGGCGGTATCCCGACGAATGTGCATACGGAAGTCTTGCGCCCGACGCGCGATAATCCGGACGCGGTCGTGCCCGGACTGATGGCGGTCGGCGAAGCCGCCTGCGTGTCGGTGCACGGCGCCAATCGCCTGGGCACGAATTCATTGCTGGATCTGGTGGTGTTCGGTCGGGCGGCGGCACATCGCGCGGCCGAGACGGTGAAGCCGGGGGCCGGGCAGGCGACACTGCCGCCAAAAGCCGGCGAGGCCTCGCTGGACCGGTTCGATCGCGCCCGGCACGCGAAAGGCGGCACCAAGGTCGCCGAATTGCGGCTGGACATGCAGCGCACCATGCAGGCACACGCGGCGGTGTTCCGCACCGCCACAAGCCTGACCGAGGGCGTGAACAAGATGAAGAAGGTCTGGAGCGGCCTGACCGATATGTCGGTGTCCGATCGCAGTCTGGTCTGGAATAGCGACCTGGTGGAAGCGCTGGAACTGCAAAACCTGATGGGCAACGCCATGACCACCATGGCCGGCGCCGAGGCTCGGCACGAAAGCCGCGGGGCCCACGCACACGACGATTATCCGGATCGCGACGACCAGAATTGGATGAAGCACACCCTTGCATGGTGCGACGACAAGGGCGACGTAAAGCTGGATTACCGGCCGGTGAAGATGCAAACAATGACGAACGAAGTATCGGTGTTCCCGCCGAAAAAGCGGGTTTATTGACGGAGAAGCGAAGTGTCAAAATACGCAATTGCCTTTGACCTCGAGACATCTAGCCTCGAGAGTTCCTATCATAATGATTCTTGGCGAAATGCGTATTCTGATATCCGAAAAGTCCTTGAAGATGAGTACGGATTTGAAAAAATACAGCAAACTGTCTATTTCAGTGTAGGTGACATTAGCCCAGTTGAGTGCGTGTTGGCTGTTCAGGAACTCGAACGACGGTTTCTTTGGTTTGCCCCGAGCGTGAAGGACATTAGAATGCTGCGGATCGAGGAGACGAGTGACCTCAAGCCGGCAATAGGTTTTACCAATA
Organism: Pseudomonadota bacterium; assembly: GCA_021805565.1. Lineage (GTDB taxonomy): Bacteria > Pseudomonadota > Alphaproteobacteria > Acetobacterales > Acetobacteraceae > Rhodopila. The sequence goes on along the minus strand of JAJZFA010000054.1, from coordinate 59,295 downwards.
AACGCAAGTCGAAAGCGGGCTAAACCATGGTTGCTTTCAATCTTCCGCTCAACAGCCGCATCGGCCAGGGCCAGACCTTCAAGGCGCCGCCCGGCACCAAGCGCGTCCGCGAATTCAAGATCTATCGCTGGAGCCCCGATGACGGGAAAAACCCCCGCACCGACACGTATGAGATCGATCTCGACAGTTGCGGCCCCATGGTCTTGGACGCCCTGATAAAAATCAAGAACGAGATCGACCCCACCCTGACCTTCCGCCGTTCGTGCCGTGAGGGCATATGCGGCTCCTGCGCCATGAACATCGATGGCGGTAATACCCTGGCCTGCCTCAAGCCGATCGACGCGGTGAAAGGCGCGGTCAAGATCAGCCCGCTGCCGCATATGCCGGTGGTCAAGGACCTGATCCCCGACCTGTCGCAGGCCTATGCGCAATACCGGTCCATCAAGCCCTGGATGCAGGCCGACACCCCCGCCCCGCCGGACGGGGAGCGCCTGCAAAGCAAGACTGAGCGCGCCAAGCTCGACGGGATGTGGGAATGCATCCTGTGTTTCTGCTGCTCGACCTCTTGCCCAAGCTATTGGTGGAACGGCGATCGCTATCTTGGCCCTGCGGTTTTGTTGGCCGCCTATCGCTGGATCGCCGACTCGCGCGATGAGGAAACCGGTCAGCGGCTGGACGAACTGGAAGATCCGTTCAAGCTGTATCGCTGCCACACCATCATGAACTGCACCGATACCTGCCCCAAGGGTCTCAATCCGGCCAAGGCGATCGGTGCCATCAAGCAGTTGATCGTCGAACGCCAGGGCTGATCCGCCCGCGTCCTTTGACGTTCACCCCCCGAAAGCCGATGATTGGCGGTAATACGCCAATTATGGGAGACAGGGATGATCGAGGTCTGGACGTGGCCGACGCCGAACGGCCATAAAATCCATATCGCCCTGGAGGAACTAGCGCTTCCCTACAAGGTGATCCCGATCGATATCGGCAAGGGCGATCAGTTCAAGCCGGAATTCATGGCGATCACACCCAATCACCGAATTCCCGCGATCGTCGATCCGGACGGACCGGACGGCAAGGCGATCGCGCTGTTCGAGTCCGCGGCGATCATGATCTATCTGTCGGAGAAGACCGGCGGCAGTCTGATCCCGGCCGATCCCGCCGGTCGTTACGCCTGCCTGCAATGGATGATGTTCCAGATGGGCGGCACCGGACCGATGTTCGGCCAGTACAATCATTTCGCCAATTACGCGGTGCAAAAAATCCCCTACGCCATCGAACGGTACACCAACGAAGTCAGGCGCCTGCATCGCGTGCTGGAAAAGCGGCTGGCGCAGTCCGAATATCTCGCGGGTCCAGACTACACCATGGCCGATATCATCAACTTTCCCTGGATACGCAACCCGGACCGGCGGCACATCGATCTGACCGAGTACCCCTCATTGAAACGCTGGCACGATGCCGTCGCCGCCCGCCCCGCCGTGCGGCGCGGGATCGAGGTTCTGTCGGAAAAGCAGCGGCGCGGGCAAATGACCGACGCGGAACGCGAAATCATGTTCGGCAAGACACAATTTCAGGATCGGTAGCGCATGGTGCTGTGGGGTGGTGCGAAGTCCGCGACTCGGCCGCCGGCTAACCGATAAATATCCAGGCGACGACGAGCAATTAAATCAAAGGTTAAAAATTGACCCCAGCGCGCCACGGATAGAGATACGCGCCAGCGTGTATCTCTTTGATAAATCGTCCCGACCGACTATAAGGACGCACTTGACGGCGGATCCGAGGCGAACGACCACAGAGGCAAATTCAGGCACGTTATGACCGCGCGTATTCTGATCGTCGACGACATGCCTGCGAATACGCGCTTGCTCGAAGCAAAGCTGGCCGCGGAATATTATCAGGTCCGATCCGCTCGCGACGGGTTTGAAGCGCTGTCGGACGCCCGCGACTGGCAACCAGATCTGATCCTGCTCGACGTGATGATGCCCGGTATGGACGGGTATGAATGCTGTCGCCAACTCAAGGAAGACGCCCTGACGCTCCACATTCCGGTCGTCATGGTGACCGCGCTCGGTGAACCGGGGGAGCGGTTGCGTGGCCTGGAAGCCGGCGCGGATGACTTTCTGACCAAACCGGTCGATTACGACACGCTGATGACGCGGGTTCGCAGTCTCGTGCGGCTGAAGCGCCTTCTCGACGAATGGCGCGCCCGTGGCGACACCGCACGCGCCCTCGGTCTCGGCACCGACCGCGTGCTGGTTCCGTCCATCGCCGGTGCGCGTGCCCTGGTGGTCGATGACTGGGATCAAAGCGCGCGTGCCATCCAGGATGCCCTGGCCGGTGACGGCGTGGTGTCCGCGACCGCAAGCGACGGTGCCGAGGCGATCGGGCTGGCGGCCGAAGTCGATTTCGATATCGTTGTCATCAATCTTTCGCTGGCCGGCGAAGATCCGTTGAAGCTGATTTCAATCCTGCGCGCGTCCGACACAACCCATGAAACGCCCCTGCTGTTGGTGGCCGAAGCAGGCGAACGAGACCGCGTCCTGCGCGGATTCGAACTCGGTGCGAACGACTGGCTGGTGCAGCCGATCGATGCGAATGAACTGCGCGCGCGGGCACGCAATCAGGTGCGCCGGAAGTTTTACCAGGACCGGCTGCGATCCGATCTGGGAACCGCGCTGGAAATGGCGCTAACCGACCCGCTGACCGGGTTGTATAATCAGCGCTACCTGCGGCGCCATCTCGCCAGTCTGATGATTACCGGCCAGGGACGCCAACTGACCGTCCTGATGATGGATGTCGATCACTTCAAGTCCGTCAACGATCGCTACGGCCACGCGTCCGGCGACCGGGCGCTGCGGCTGATCGCGGATTCGCTGCGGGTCAATACACGGGTCTTCGACTCGGTTGCCCGCTACGGCGGGGAGGAATTTGTCGTGGTCATGCCAGGAACCGGCCCGCAGGAAGCAGCGGCGGCGGCGGAACGGCTCCGCCTGGCGGTGCAGGCCATCGAGTTTCAGGCCGAACCGGGGGTTTGCACGCCACTGACTGTCAGTGTCGGCGTGGCGTCCACCGCAGCCGGTGAAGAGTCACCCGACTCTGTCCTTCAGGCGGCCGACGCGGCGTTGTACCAAGCAAAGCGGAACGGCCGCAACCGGGTGGAAATTGCCCAGGAGGCCGGGGCTATTTAATTTTGGCTTCCTTGAACGGAACATGCTTGCGAACAACCGGGTCGTATTTGTTCAGCTCCAGCTTCGTGGTCTGTGCCCGGGCATTCTTTTTCGTCACATAGAAAAATCCGGTATCCGCCGTGGATACCAGCTTGATCTGAACGGTGTTCGACTTGGCCATCAGCCTGATCCTTAAAACGGCACACCTGCATCAAGGTGCCCTATGAGGGGCGGGAAAATGCTCAACAATGCCGGCGCGGTCAAGCGTTTGCTGCGTCGCGTCCGCACGTGACGCCCCGATCGCGCCGACCCAGGTGCCGCGGGCGCTATCGGCCTGACAGCGGATACCGACGCACTTCGTATTGAAACTGGGATCGGGCTTGGGCGTCAGCCTGTCACGGTTGCGATGCGGCTTGAGGCCGGCCCTTTTTTTGGACGACGCCCGACAGAGCCGCGCGACCTGCTTTCGACGATGCCGGGCGTCCCAGGGTCGTAGCCGGCGAGCACCATGGTCCGGCGGATCGCTTCTGGCGCAAACCTTCCGGTGCGCCGCGGTCAGGCGCATCGTTCAGGCGGGCCGCTACCCCGGCCGAGGCTGCCGCATCCCGCCATCGGCGGCGCCAGTGGTCTTGCTGGTCCCTGAAATGGGTCGGCAGTTCAGGGGCAGAACCCCTGGCCGGCCGCTGCCAGCGGAATGGTCGGCGCCCGTTCCGCCAGCGTCCGAGGCGTCGAATGCGCCCGCACCAATGCGCATCGGGGCTGGATTCACGCCCATCGCTATCGCGCCAAGATCGCATTTTCGGGGCAATCGCGACAAATCCGACCCTGCTTATTATGGTCGCCTTCACCGAGTCGCTACGTCCGGCGAGTTTTACGGGCGCCGCGGCTTGGAAATCCACCCGTACAGCGCGCCGGCCGCCATAAGCACGGATGTGCCCAGAAACACCGAACGCATACCCAGATGGCCGCCAGCGAAACCGCCCGCCAGCGGTCCGGCCACTTGTCCCACATACTGTGCCGAGGTCGAATAGCCCAGGATGCTGCCGGCGCTGCGTTCAGGGACGTTATGCCGGATCACCGTCGCGACGCAGGGCAGCAGCCCGCCCAGCGCGAGCCCCATCAGGAAGCGCAGCACCACCAGTTGCCATCCGGCGGTGACGAACGCCTGCGGGATGAGCAACGCGGCGCAGACCAGCAGGCAGCCGACAATCACGGTCCAGTGGCCAACGCGATCCGCTAGTCTGCCCAGCCGGGAGGCCGATAGAATGCTGCCCAGTGCCGCGGCCGACATGACCAGCCCCGCGACGATCGTGACATGCGCGGAGTTGGGGACGATTTGCGCGACATAGACCGTGATGATCGGCTCGATCGACATGTTCGCGAACATCAGCAGCATCCCGGTGAACAGCATCGCGATGACCGGCCCCTTGTTATCGACCGAGGCAAATCCGGCGGTGTGCCTGACGTTGGCGGCCCGCCTTGGCCGGGGGGCTTCCCGGATCAGCACGGCCGTCGCCAGAAACGCAACGAATATGATCGCCCCGGCGGCGGCGAATGTCATGCGGATGCCGATCCATTGTGGCAGGGCGCCCCCGATCAGCGGGCCAGCGAGGTTGCCGGCCATCACGCCGGACGACATCGTGCCCAGTGCCCAGGCGGTTTGAGACCGTGGCGTTTGTGTCGCCACCAAAATCATGGACCCCGACGAATACCCGCCCAGCAGGCCCGCGAGCAACCGCAGCGCGACAAGCTGATAGACATTTTGCGAAAGCCCTATCAGCGACATTGCCACCGCCATGCCCAGGCTGGACCGGATCAGCATCAATTTTCGGCCGTAACGATCACCGAGCCGTCCCCATAGCGGGGCGAACAGGGCGGCGGAGAGGAAGGTGGCGCCGTAGGCCATTCCCGACCATTCCACGATCGCCGTCCGGTCGGATACGCCCAACTGCTGAACGTAGAGCGGCAGAAACGGCAGCAACAGCGTCATCGCAACGATCGTGGTGAACGATCCGAACACGCAAACCCACAGGTTGCGCCGCCAGTAATCGGTTCCATCATCCTCGGTCATAGCGCGGGCATCACTTTATCATGGAACAGCGTCAGGCTGTTCGCGGCTTGCTCATGGCTCATGGGTCCAAGGCGGAACTGCATGATCAGCCCGCCCACGCCGGTTGCTTTCAGCGGCGCCAGTTTTGCCGCCACGGTGGCGGGGGAACCGTGGATCAGCGCATGCTCCACCGCTGCGTGCGGCGGCGGTTCAGATCCCGGCGGCGGCATCGGCAGGATCGACGCACCGTGTTCGGCATGGATGCGGTTACGCATCGCCACCCGGTGCTCGTGCATCGCGATGAAGGCGGGCACGGCGATTCGTTCAGCTTCCGCGTCGGTTTCGGCGACGAACACGTTGCGCCAGACCCAGCATTCGTCGGTTTTTGCGGCGACGGCGGCATCGTCCAGTCCGGTTTCCCGCAGGGTCCGCCGGTAAAGGTCCATGCGATAGGCGGTCACGGCGTTGCTTTGCACGTTCATCATGAACGGCTGGCCGCGTCGGGCGATCTCAAGCATCCCGTGTTCGGTCGCCGCCGCCCGGATCGTATAGGGATGCGGCCGGGTGAACACCGAAGGCCGCAGTTCAGGCAGTGTCAGGTCGAAGAACCGGCCGCGATGGGTCACCGGCTGGCCGGTCCACGCCTGCATCATGATGGCCTCGGCTTCCTCGAAGCGCGCCTGTGCTTCGGTGTGATCGATGCCGTAGCCTTGGTAGTCGTAGATATTATACGCCGTGCCGCGCCCCAGACCGACGATCAGCCGGCCTTTGCTGAGGTGGTCGATCAGCGCCATTTGTTCGGCGAACCGAACCGGGTGGTGCAGCGCCATCTGCGCCACCGCGAAGCCGATCCGCGCGCGCGACGTAACGACCGCGAGGGCGGCGGCGAAGGCCACGGGATCGACATAGGCGACAATGCCGTCGAAATGATGCTCCGCAAGCCAGATCGTGTCGAAACCCAGTGCATCGGTCAACCGCGCTTCCCGCAGGGTTTCGTCGATTACGCGCCCGTCGTCGGCGGCCGACATCGCGTCCGGAAACAGAAAATTGGAAAATCTCATCAGGCACCCTTCCGTGGGCCGTCACCATCCGACGCGTCGGCTTTGCAGGCAATGGCCCTTCTGGTACGACCATCGCCATAGCCGGCGGAGCGCACCACGATGAGCCACGAACCGAAACGGGCCGATTTTTCCATTCCTGTCCACATCGACCTGTATTCCGATACACAAACGCGGCCGTCGCTCGCGATGAAGCAGGCGATGATGGACGCCGATATGGGCGACGAACAGAACGGTTCCGACCCCACGGTGTGGGCGCTGTGCGACCGGACGGCGGCGTTGTTGGGCAAATCGGCGGCGATGTTCCTGCCGTCGGGCACGATGTGCAATCAGGTGGCGTTGGCGACCCATTGCCGCCGGGGCGACGAAATTCTCGCGCACCAGGATGCCCATATTCAGTCTAGCGAGGCCGGGGGTCCGGGCGCGATCGGCGGTGTTACGATCCGCGGACTGCCGGGCGCGCGCGGCATTTTCAGCGCGGACACGTTGCGCGACGCGATCCGCCCGATCTCTCGCTACGCGCCGCCGCAGCGACTGGTGGAGGTCGAGCAGACCGCCAACAAGGGCGGCGGTGCGTGCTGGCAGGTTGCGGAGCTGAAAGCCGTGGCCGATGTGGCGCATGAACACGGGATGCAGGTTCACGTGGATGGCGCCCGCTTGATGAACGCGGCGGTGGCGCTTGGCGTGGACGCGCGGGATGTCGTTGCCGATTGCGACACGGTCTGGCTGGATTTTACCAAGGGCCTGGGCGCACCGCTGGGCGCGGTACTGGCGGGTTCCACGGAATTTATCGGCGAGGCATGGCGCTGGAAGCAACGGCTGGGCGGATCGATGCGCCAGGGCGGCATGAACGCCGCCGCCTGTCTCTACGCACTGGACCACAATATCGGCCGTCTCGCCCAGGATCACGCCAATGCCGCCGCCCTGGCCGAGGGCATGAGCCGGATACCGGGAATAACGGTTGAACCGCCGGAAACGAATTTGGTGTTTTTCGGCACCGAAGGTTCGGGGCTTACGGCGGCCGCATTCGCTGCCCGGTTGCGGCCGTTCGGCGTAACTGTTTCGGTATCTGGACCATTCCGCGGGCGCGCCTGCACGCATCTGGACGTGAGCGCGGCGCACATCGCCGAAACCCTGGCGATCATGCGGCAGGTGTTGGTCTGACACTTTTCAGCGGCAATCCATCGCCGCCGGCAGTCTGTCAGGGCAGTTTGGCTGGCTCGTCGCCCAGGCGCGGTCGGCGTCTAACCAAACGGCCTGTGCGTCCAGCATCCGGGCGACTTCGGCCGGCACTGGGAAATTCTACGCACCGCAAACAATATTTGGCCAACCGGTGCGGTGTTAGAAATGAAACGATCCCCTGTGCCGTCACCGCGCCGGCGGCTCGTTCGTTGCCGATTATTTCGGTGGCCCGCCCCGCGGAACCGGCGCCATGGTTGTCGCCGCCGCCAAGCGAAGCGTAGGATCGCCGGCATCGACGGATAGCCGGAGGAAACCATAAGATGGATACCGACATCGCGGCCGGACAACACAGTGGCACGGTACGCGGGCTGTACGATAAGCTGGAAGACCGGTGCCTGATGCGCGACCAGAAGGGCGCCAGCGATGTGTATTACGACCTGATCCGCGCGGGCCGCCCGCTGACGGAAATCGTGGCGGAGGGTGTGCGTATCCACGCGCCCTATACGCACGTTCCGTATCACGAACGGATGGACGACGGTTATCCGAATTTCGTCAACAACGACCACTGCCTGCTCAGTGCCAGGGCGACTATCAACCTGACCCGGATGCTGCCGTCCCATCTGGCGATGCTGCCAATGGCGCAAACCATTTGGTACATTCCCACCGGGTTGGATATCTGGAACCAGAAGATCGACAAGGCGCCCGGCCACTACACCCGCCATCGCGGCGACGTGCAGGTGGAAGCGTCTCCGCCAGCCCCGGCCGTTTTCTGGCCGGATCAGGAGCCGGTCATGCAAGATGGCCCGCTGAAGGAGCGGCTGAACACCTGGATGACCCTGGTGCACCGCGGACAGGTTGTGGATGCCTACCGCGTCTTCCTCGGGCTGATGCACAACCCGGCCGAACGTCGCGATGTTCTTGCCGAAATGTGCTTCGCGGGGCTGATCGACGTGCAGGACCGGGTGCTTCACAACCGGTCGTACACGACCGGTCACAAGGCCTATCGCGCGCGCTCGACCGTCGAACTCGGCAATGCGCTGGGGTGGAACAACGCCAGGCAGGTCATCTACGCGGGGGCGCTGGATATTGCCGTCGGCCCACGCTGGTATTCGACCTACGAAGTGGCCTGCAACTACGTCAAAATGACCATCGAGGGCGAAACGCTGCGGGCCATTCCGTACGGCGGTGTCAGCGAGGCCGAACTGGCGATGTTGCGCAACGACCGGCCGGTGGACCGGCAGGAAGCAGCGGACCTGACGCAGGCCGTGCTACGCCAGGGAGAGGTCGAAACGTTGGAGGCGGTGACAAAACTGTTGAAGGCCGGCAAAAATCCGCGCCGCATTCTGGACGTACTACAGATCGCCGTCGCGCAAACCGTCCTGGAAACCCGCGATCCGAACGCCTTCAACATGCCGCACCATTGCTATGAATATCATAATACACTCGCCTGGTTTTACGACACGTTCGATCACCCGCGCCGTTTACGCCTGCTTTACGTCGCCGCGATGTTCGCCAACCGGGTGGCCTATAACCAGAGGGGCATCGGCGAAGAGCATCCGGTATCGCCGAAAGCGCCCGCGGGCGCCGGTGGCCTCGATGTCGGTCAGTTGCTGGCGCGCATCGATATCGCGATCCTGGCGTTGAATGGCGATGAGGCGATCGGCTGGACCCAGGCGTATTGCGACAGCGTGCCCGATCGCGACCGGCTGGTGCGGCAAATCGCGCTGTCGGCGTGCAAGCTGGGCAACGACCCGCATAATCAGGAAATTGCCCAGTGCATGCTGATGGATTTCGGCACCAACAGCCAGCCGGACCGCGACACGCTGCTGCTGGCCGCCGCCTATCACACTGCCATGCACCGCAAATACGGCGACGCTCAAGAACCGTCGCGCCGCTTCGGCCATGCCATGGGTCTGGCGGAGCTGCACTGAAAGAAGTGCGCGATAGGCACTTTACGCCGACGGGCTACCAACACCGCACGATGGCGGAGGCGACAGAGGCAAACGTCCAGGGGACCGCCGGCCTTGCGTAATCCGCGCCAGACGCTATCCATGCGCCCAACGTCGGAAAGCAGGAGGCAAACATGCGCGCGTGGGCTGTGGTCGAAAACGGACAACCGCTGAAGGATATCGAACTTCCAACACCCGAACCAACGGGCACCGAGGTTCTTCTCGAAGTCACCCATTGCGGCGTGTGCCACTCCGACCTGCATATCTGGGAAGGCTATTACGACGTCGGCGGCGGGAAGAAAATGTCGCTGACCGATCGCGGCGTGGTCCTTCCGCTCGCCATGGGCCACGAAATCGTCGGACGGGTCGCCAAACTCGGCCCCGACGCCAAGGGCGTTAAAGTAGGCGATTTGCGCATTGTATTCCCCTGGCTTGGCTGCGGCAAATGCGAAACCTGCCTCGCCGAGGAAGACAACATGTGCTCGGTCGCCAACCGCAGCCTGGGCGTTTACCAGAACGGCGGCTACGGAACCCACGTCGTTGCCCCGCATCCGCGTCACCTGATCGACCCCGGCACGCTCGACCCGGCGGTTGCCGCGACCTATGCGTGTTCCGGCATCACCGTCTATTCGGCGATCAAGAAGGTCATGCCGCTGGCGCCGGACCAGCCGATCGTGCTGGTGGGCGCGGGCGGCCTGGGCCTGAACGCCGTCGCCGTGCTGAAGGCATTGAAGCACCGGAACATTATCAGCGTGGATATCAGCGCCGAAAAGCGCGAGGCCGCGTTGAAGGCCGGCGCCCACAAAGCGGTGGACGGCAGCGGCGAAGGCCCCGCCGTGACCAAGCGCATTATCGAGGCGGCCGGCGGGCCCGTTCCAGCCGTGATCGATCTGGTGAACGGCACCGCCACAGCCCGGTTCGCGTTCGGCGCCCTGGCCAAGGGCGGCAAGCTGATCCAGGTGGGCCTGTTCGGCGGCGAACTGACATTGCCGCTGCCGATTATGGCGATCCGCGTGCTGACCGTGCAAGGCAGCTACGTCGGCAACCCCAAGGAATTGCGGGAACTGGTCAAGCTGGCACAGGACGGCGAATTGCTCGCCCTGCCGGTCACCGCCGTTCCGCAAAGCCACGCCCAGGAAGCCCTGATGCGGCTGCGTGACGGAAAGGTCACCGGCCGCCTTGTTTTGAAAGCGGAGTCTGTAGCATGACCGATTCGAGTATCCGCCGTTCCGTCGTCCTCAAGCGCCGCCCCAAGGGCGAGCCCGTGGCCACCGATTTTGGCATCGTGGAGGATGCCGTTCCCACTTCAGGCCCTGGCGAGGTCGTCACCCGCACCCTATGGCTGTCGATCGACCCCTATATGCGCGGCCGCCTGCGCGAGGAAAAATCCTACGCCGCGCCGATCCAGATCGGCGAGGTCATGACCGGCGAAACCGTCGGGGAAGTTGTCAAGTCGTCCGACCCGGCGTTTGCGCCCGGCGACATCGTGGCCGGCGCGCGCGGCTGGCAGACGCATTCGGTCAGTCCCGGCGCGCAACTGTTCAAGCTTCCGAAGGGCGCGGCCTCGCTGTCGGCCTATCTCGGGGTGCTGGGCATGCCCGGTGCCACGGCGTATGCCGGCGTGACGGAAATCTGCAAGCCCAAGGCGGGCGAGACCTTCGTCGTCTCGGCCGCATCCGGCGCGGTCGGTTCGGTGGCGGGACAAATCGCCAAACGGGCCGGCGCCCGCGTCGTCGGCATCGCCGGCGGTCCCGATAAGTGTCTGTATGTACAAGATTCGCTGGGCTTCGACGCCTGCGTCGATCACCGCTCGATGGATCTGCGTCAGGAACTGCGCAATGCCTGCCCGAACGGCATCGACGGCTACTTCGAAAATGTCGGCGGCGATGTGCAACTCGCCGTATTCGAACAACTCAACGCCTTCGCCCGCGTCGCCATGTGCGGCATGGTCGCACACTATAACGACCAAACCGTCCGGCCGGGACCAAACCTGATCTCGGTCGTCGGCAAACGTATCCTGATCCAGGGCTTCATCGTGTCCGACCGGCCGGAACGGATGTCCGAATGGCGCGCGATGGCCGAACCCTGGATCGCCGCCGGCACGCTTGCTTACCGCGAAGACGTGATCGACGGACTGGAAAATGCCCCCGAGGCGCTGATCGGCATTCTGAGCGGGCGGAATTTCGGCAAATTGCTCGTCCGGGTCGCGTCCAGTCACGGGTAAGGCGTACCGTTCGGGGGCGTGACATGAAATTCGGCGCGTCGATGTTCTTCACCGAATATTCCATCGGCCCCGCCGCGCTGGCGCGGGCCATGGAAGAACGCGGCTTCGACTGCCTGTTCGCCCCCGAACATTCGCATATCCCGCTATCGCGCAAGACGCCGTTCCCGCTGGGTCCGGACCTGCCGAAACGATATTTCGACGTGATGGACCCGTTCGTGACACTGACCGCGGCGGCCGCCGCCACCACGACGCTGACGCTGGGCACGGGGGTTTGTCTGGTTGCCCAGCGCGATCCGATCCAGACCGCCAAGTTGGTCGCTTCCATCGATGTCGTCTCCGCGGGCCGTTTCCTGTTTGGCATCGGCAACGGCTGGAACCGCGATGAGATGGAAAACCACGGCACCGATTTTCCTCAGCGTCACAAACTGGTGCGGGAACGAATCGAGGCGATGAAGGCGATCTGGACGCAAGATGCGGCGGAGTACCATGGCGACTTTGTCGATTTCGGCCCGATGGCGGCATGGCCGAAACCGGCCCGGGCGCCACATCCGCCCATCCTGATCGGCGGTGCTTTCCCCTATAGCGCCCGGCGGGCCATCCGGTATGGCGACGGGTGGATGCCGCAGGTGACCGCCGGCGATAAAGCGCCGCTGACCGAGGTGATTCCCCAGTTCCGTCAGATGGCCGCCGAAGCGGGCAGGGACCCCGCGGCCCTGCAAATCGTCGTGGGTGCCCAGCCGCCGGATGCGGCGCTGATCGCGCGATATCAGGCGCTGGATGTCGATATGGTCTATCCCAGCCTGCCGTCGGAGCCGGCGGACGCGATTCTGCCGATCCTTGACCAGTGGATGGAGATCAAGCGCCAGTTGACCGCGTAGGATTGGCAGTAATACCAACCGGCGGAAAGGATGACCTTTCCATCCTTTCCGCCGGTTGGTATCGCGCGCCGGGTTGGAGGGCGGCGGCGCGCCAAAAAAGACCGATACCGAGCCGCGCGGACCCATTCTTCATGGGTCCGCCTTTAAGCGGGTTGGTATAAGAACGTCAGCGTGCCGATAGCCGCCCATCGAAAAGCCAGTGCGTGCCGTTGGATTCACCCTGGGGTATCGTCGCCGGATGATGCTGTGACGCTCAACAGCCGGGCAAACTCCGCCACCGACAGTGTTTCGGCGCGCCGTTCGGCGGCGATTCCGGCGCGGGCGAGAAGGGCCTCGCCACCCAGTCCGCGCAGCGATCCGCGCAGCATTTTCCGGCGCTGGCCGAAGGCGGCGGCGGTCAGTGCCTCCATCCGGCGGAACACCGCCGGCTCCGGCTGGATTCGGTGCGGCGTCAGGCTGACCACCGCCGACGATACCTTGGGCGGCGGCGTGAACGCGGCGGGCGGCAGCCGCATGACGATTCGAACGTCGCACGTCCATTGGGTCAGAACGGACAGCCGGCCGTAAGCGGTCGTATCCGGTTCCGCGCAAATCCGCTCCGCCACCTCCTGCTGGAACATCAGGATCAGCCGCTCGAACGACGCGGCATGGCGCAGCCAGCCGACCAGCAGCGGCGACGCGATGTTATACGGCAGATTCGCGATCAGTTGCCGGGGCGCCGGCACAAGCGAAGCGGCATCGACGGACAATGCGTCGCCCTCGATCACCCGCAACCGTCCGCCGGCCATGTCCGCCAATTCCGTTATCGCGCCGATGGCGCGGCGATCCAGTTCGACAGCGGTAATACCGGCGGCGGCGGACGCCAGCAGCGATCGCGTCAGGCCGCCCGGTCCCGGACCGACCTCGACAATATGTCGGCCGGTCAGATCGCCTGCTTCCCGCACGATGCGATCCGTCACATTGCCGTCCAGCAGGAAGTGCTGTCCCAGACCGTGCCGGGCGGTCAGACCGTGACGGGCGATAACGTCGCGAAGCGGGGGCAGGTCAGCCAACGACAGGGGCCCGTTCAGACCCCACGGTCGTGCATATCGATGCTGGCCTTGCGGTGCAGGTCGCGCATCGTCTGGCGGGACAGCATCTCGATCCGCTCATTGACGAGACGGCGCTGGATATCCTTGGCGTTGATTTCACCCAGGTTTTTTTGGTCCCGCGAGCAGACCGAGATAACGGCGATCCCGTCGTGGGAGATCAGCGGTTCGGTCGCCTGACCAAGCGGGATGGTTGCCAGCAATTGCCGGAAGGCGGGCGGATTGACGCCTTCCACCTGCACCTCGCCGGGGTCGATCTGCCGGTTCGGACCGTTGATCGTTTTCGCGATCGCTTCCATCTGGTCGCAGCTTTTGACCGTGGCCTGAATGTCCTTGGCCTTGGCCAGTGCCTCGCGCTGCTGGGCGGTCGGGTTCTGCGCGTCGGTCAGCGGCGCGGTAAAGGCAACGAAGGCCTGCCGCAGCCTGGCGATGGTGACCATTTGGTGGCCGATCTCCCGCTTGCCCTGCAACGACACCACCGAAAATCCGCCCGGTACCCGCACCGCGTTGCTGATCGCGCCGACTGGCATCTCGGTGACGATACGGGCCACCGCCGAGTCAAGCTGGTTCGGCAGTTCCCACCCGAGTTCGCCGCCCTCCAGGGCCGACTGCGTCTGGCTGAACTGCGCGGCGACAAGGCCAAACGACGCACCGGCCCGCAGTTCGGCGATCACCGTGTCGGCGAACCGTTTCGCGTCGGCTGTGTTGTCGGGGTTATCGACCGGGATAAAAATTTCCCCCAGGCGGTATTCCGTCTGGCCGATTTGCTGCTCGGCCAGTTTTTCCTGTTCCTTCACGTCGGCCTCGGTGACGCGGATTTTGTCGGTAACAACATCCCGCAGCATCTGAGTCCAGGCAAGCTGGGCGCGAATCTGGTCCACCAATGTGCGGATACTCACGCCGTCGGAAGACAGTTTTGCCCGCAAAGCGCCCGGCTGCATGCCGTTGCGGGATTCGATGTCCTTGATGGCGGCCGCGATCTGGGTCTCCTGGATAACGATCTTGCGCCGTTGCGATTCCTGAACGCGCAGGCGCTCATCGATGAGTTGCCGCAGGATTTGCGGCCTCAGCCGGTCGATGACATCGGGGGCCATCGGCAGGCCGCTGGAAATGGCGAACAGCCGAGCACGATTGTCGATATCCGCTTCGCTGATCACATCCCCATTGACGACCGCCGCGATGTGACTGCCACTCGTTGCCGGTTTTTTTTCCGCCGGAGTTGCGGTAGCGGTTATGGGCGCGGGTTTTGCCGGTGTTTCGGTGGCGTACCCCCACCCCGGCAGGGCCAACAGCACGGCAAATGCGCCGGCAGCGGCAACACCGGACGGCCCAAGACGCGGAATTGGCATGTCAGTCACTCCCGGATTTATAGCGCGCGATAGCCGAACTGGCCGATCGTCTTGAGTGTGAACAGGAACATGATGGCAGTGGTGCCTCCAAACCCATTGAAGTTGGTGTAGATACGATAATACCGCAAATCGAAGATAGAGCATTCGTCTTCATAACTCGCATCGCCGCTGGCCATCACCATTTGGTTCGTTGCCAGATCGCGTTGTACGTTCGCACTGAACTTATAATACCCCGATTTGGTCGAAACCCCAATCGTCGCTTCGTTCCGCGGAAAATAATAAGCATTGCCATACGGCGGCGGGAGAGCCTGGTCATAATAGGTGTACGGATTGAAATTCGTATAAATATACCCGCCCGAAACGCGTAACCATTCCGGGCCGGCGGAAATGACCGCGTCGGAAAAATGCGTGGCCAGCGTGGTTGGATCCAGCCGCGTACGATATGTCAGATCCAGCCATTTGGTCGGTGCGAACGTGGCGCGCGCGACGATATCGGACACCTGATTGTACAATCCGGACGACTGCGGGAACAAAGTGTCCTTATTGGTCCGATACGCCTGTCCGACGAGCCCGTCGAACGTCGTACCACCAAGATACCAGGCACCATGAAGCCCGACATTCGCCCGCTCCCCGCCGTCGAGCCGATCGATACCGGTAAACCGGTTAAAGCCGAACAGGTTGGCGTCGGTGAACTCGAAATCCAGGCTGTCTTCGTTCGGGATCGTCCGCAACTGACTGGTCCCGGTCTGCGGCGCGGCGACCAATTGCACGATCGGCTCGATCACCTGCGTGCCCCAGGCGCCGCCGTCGCGGGAAAACGGCCAGCGGAAGTTGATCGCTATCTGAGGCAGCGCCCGAGCGGTATCGATCATGTTGTAAGGACCGTAGTTGGGCAGCCCCTGGAAACCCGTTGCATTGTAAGCCGCCGCATCGCCGTGGAGCGTAATATTCCAGAGATCGCCCACCAACCCGGTGAATGGCCTGACCCAATCCACTGTCATGGACGCGCGCTGCGTGTCCGTGCCGATGGTGCGGATGACATTGAATGCCCCGGTCGTCAGCGACAGCCGCCCACCCAGCGAATCCGGCGTACCGAAGTAACTATATTCATATCGCGGCAGTACCGTCGGCAGTGTCGCCGTGTCGATAACGCCGTTCAGTCCCTGATAAAACTTCGATTCCAAACGACTATACGATCCCTCGCCAAATCCCTCCAAGTAAAGCTGGCTCGGTAATACGTTCTGGTCGCCGGTCAACCCCTGGGTGACATGGAAATCGTACACATACGCCACCGACGACGCCCGGTTGAGATCGAAACCCCAGCGCCATGTGTCGTCGATGGCAAACTGTCCCCGGGTGCCGATCGAACCCTGGGTCGAACCATAAAGATCTCCGGCGGATACGTTTAACAGCACCGAACCGTCATTGAACCGGCGGCGGTATTCGATATCCAGTTGCGGCCCGGCCTGCGTGCTGATCAGCGGCAGGATGGTCGCGTCCGACTGGTCGTCGATGACCTGGTAATACGGCTGGCCGTAAAAAAATCCCACGCCGGTCGCGCTGCCCACGATCGGTGGCAGAAGTCCCGATTCCCGCTTCACGGACGGATCGGCGGTCCAGAAATAGGGAAAGAACGCCACCGGAACCCCGAACATATCCAGCGTTGCATTGCTGAACTCGACCTTCTTGTGCTCCAAATCCTGCAATGCCGACTCGGCCCGGATCTGCCACAGCGGCGCTCGGCTTGGATCGGTCTTGCATTGATTGCAGGTCGTGTACACGACCTGGCTCATTTCGTTGATCTGCCCGCCGGTGCGGCGAACGCCGTTTGCCGCCAGTTTGCCGTTCTGCCGCAGCAACGCGCGCACATCCTTCAGGATGCCATCGTTCATATGGTTCTGCATCTCGGCGTAGTCGGCGAACATCACCTCGCCGTCCGGTTCCAGCAGCACGACGTTGCCGGTCCCCGCCGCAACGCCGGTGTTACGATCGAACACCACCTTGTCGGCGCGCATCACGTGCCCGTTCTGCCAGGCCTCGACGTGCCCGGTGGCGGTGACCAGCGCGTTGTCCTTATCGTATTCGACGGCGTCGGCCGAGAACGTGACAGGGTCTTTGTTCCCCGCGGCCGGGCCGGTTTGAACCGGCGTCACGGTGTTGGAAACCTGCGCCCGGGCGATATCGGCCAGGGTTGTGCCGGCGAATAAGATCGCCGCGCCCAGGGCGATCGTCCGGAAGCTGTGCCGTCTGGAAATCCGCACGCGATCCACCCTCAGCCGTCTTCCGTATGTAGCAGCAGCGCGATGGAGAACATAAGGCCGGCCGCCGCCGGGGCCCACGCCGCCAGAACGACGGGCAAGGCCCCGGACTGGCCGATTTCCTCGGCGACCTTTGACACCACGAACAGTGCGAATCCAGCCGCCACGCCGCTGCCGATCATCTTCGCCACACCGCCGCGCCGAGCCGGGCGCATGGAGAAGCCGGCCGATACCAGCGTCATCGTGGCCGCCAGCAGCGGCAGGGCCAGCAACGCCTGGAAATGCAGCCGGTGGCGGATAGAGGAAAACCCCGACCGGTCGAGCAATGCGATAAACCCCGGCAACGCCCATACCGACAATGTGTCCGGCGAGGCAAAACTTTCCTGGACCCGGTTGACCGTCAGGTCTGTCGGCAGGCTTATGACCGCCGGCGGTTGCGGCAACTGGTCCGGCCGGATCGCGCTCGCGTTTTCCAGCAGCCAGCGCCCGCTGCCCAGGGTCGCCCGGATCGCTTCGATCCGCGTCAGCAGCCGGTCTTCGCCGTCCAGGCGAAATACGCTGACCCGGTGGGCGATCAACTGCTTGCGATGAACCTCGACCGACTGGGCGTGGATGATGGCGACGCCCTGCGGCGATATCTGGTGGTCCGACTGGCGCAGCCACAATTGCCCGCCGTTCAGGGCCAGCGGTCCGCCGCCGGAGCGAAGAAAGGTATTGTCCAGCGACTCGGCGCGCGCCAGCATCACCGATGAAACCGGGCTGATCAGGGCCGTGGCGATGATACCGAACAGCATCGCACATAGGGTTGGCGCCGTCAGAAACTCCCACGCCGAAATGCCGGCGGCGCGGGCGACGATCAGTTCGGACGATCGCGTCAGGCGCCAGAAGCACAGAATCCCACCCAGCAAGACCGCGAACGGCAGGATCTGCATGGCCACAAACGGCAGGCGCAGCGCCGCGATCTGGGCCACCAGGCCGAAGCTGACATCCGGGTGGCTCGCGGACCGGCGCAGCAACTCGATAAAGTCGAACATCGCCACCAGGCCGGACAGCGCCAGCAGCATCCCGCAGACCGCGAGCGAGAACTGGCGAACAATATAAACCGACAGCGTCAGGGTGGCCGTCATACCGTCACGCCCCGGCCGGCCGGGGCTGCAGCAACTCGACCGGCGGCGCGAACAGCAGCCAGGCACAGACAACGCCCGGCGCGATCGCATGGACCCACATCAAAAACACCAAATGGTTGTCCCGCGCGCCCAACGTCGCGAATGTCAGGCCCATCGCCAGCAGAACGACCATGGCGCCAACCGTGACGAGCGGCCGGACCACGCCGCCATGGCGCCTGAACATGCCCCCCAGCGAGGAAAACAGCCCGACCATCGCATAAGACAGCGTTGTCAACGGCGCCGACAACCGTTTGTGTCCTTCGGCGATCCATTTCGGCCGGTCCCGCTCGAAAATCGGATGAGGGTCCATCAGGTCCGCCAACGGAACCTCCGACATATCGGCCGGTTGCGCGGTTTCGTCCTTGGTGGCTTCGGCCAGATCGATCTCGTTCTGTTTGAACGTCAGCACATCCAGACGGCCGCTTTGATGGTCGATCTCTTGCCGGCTGCCGTCCAGCAGCAGCACCCGCGGTCCGGCCGGGCCGTCGATCAGGCGGCCGCGCTCTGCAAGGATCGTGGCGTGGGCGGTTGGATCGCGGGCGTCATCGACCAGGATACCATGTAACGTCCCGTCCTGGTCGCGGGACCGGATATAGACGGTCAGCTTGTCGGACATCGGCGTGAATACCCCGTCCTGAAGCAGAAAGGCGGCCAGACGGTTGCGGATTTCCCACTGAAACCGCTTGAACTCGCCCAATGTGGCGGGAACGGCCCAGACGCTGAAAACATAGCCAAGCAGTGTTGCCAGCAACGCCGCCGCCAGGGCGGGGCGGGCCAGCGCCCAGGGCGACAGGCCGGCCGCACGCATCACCGTCAGCTCCCGGTCGGTGGCCATGCGCTGATAAACGAACTGGATGACCACGTAAGTGGTGATCGGCAGGATCACCGCGACGAAACTGGGAATCAGCAGCCCGGTCAGTTGCAGAAACACCAGCAGCGACAGGCCGCGGTTCACCACAAGCTCCACAAACCGCAACGATTGCGTCAGCCAGATAAGCGCCGTCAGCCCACCCGTGGCCACGACCAGAGCCAACAAGACCTGACGAAATATGTAGATATCGAGCCGGGTGAACATAGTGCCGGGGCGCATGCGGCTTTCTGGGGCAGGCGCCGACGGGATGCAACCTGACTTTTAAGGACAGCATCGGCCATCAGTGCGTCAGCACGCCGATAAAGCTGCCCGCTCAAATAAAGGCTTAGGCCATGCTCGGCGCCACAATCCGAGCGAAAAGTGTTGAGCATGGCCTAGGGCGCGCCAACCCGGTTCGCGCCCGCTGCCGCATACGGCGGCAAGCGCGTATGGCACGCGGCCTGGCGCAGCAGGGCCGGAAACCACGCGGCCGCGCGGGTTGCGGTGGACTGCGCCGCGCCGTTCATGCACACGCGATGCAGCATCCCGGCGAGGCGCATACGCGATCCCAGCGTCTGTGTCAGCGACCGGCGATACGCCTCCGAACCCCCGCCGGCCAGCCATGTATCCGCCGCCAGCATGCCGCTGTGCAGCGCGATGGCCATGCCGTCGCCGGTTAGCGACGGGATCACCGCGGCCTGATCGCCAAGCCGGAACAGGCCAGCCGGCGAAACCGGTTTGGCCAGATAGCCATACGGAACGCCGGCCACGGCCAGCGGACGCGCCAACAACGGCCTCAGGCCGGCCATGATGGCCGAAAATCGTCCGCCGTCGCGCCCGATCGCGGCGAGCAGTGTCTCCCAACTGCCGCCATGACCCTGGAACGCCCGCTGCTGAACGGCGACGCACAGCGCGATCCGGCCGTTCTCGATTCGTTGCAGGCCGGCATAACCGCCGGGAAACAGCGTCAGTTCGATCGCGTCGTCCAGCCTGGCCGCCTGTCCCGGTGCGGCGGCATAATACATTTTCATGCCGACGGCATCGTGGGCGGAATGCGGTCGCGGACGATCGCGCAGATCATGCTTGCCGGTGGCCAAGAAGACGGTCTCGGCGATGAGTTCGACCGGCCCGCCGGTTTGAACGTGCCAGGCGTTCGGGGCGCCGGTCAGGCGCCGAACGGTTTCGCCGGCCCGCACGATTGCTCCGGCCTGTCCCGCTCGGTTTAGCAGCGCATCGTCCAGCGTGCGACGCGACAGACCAAACGCCGGAAAGGGCAGGGTGGCTTCCGCTGTGCGTTCGCCATGCACCAGCCTGACGCGGCCGATCGGTTCGGCGCCGAGCGCAACCGGATCGACACCCAGCGCCCGGATGCGCTGAACCGTGTCGATGCCGAGGAAGTCGCCGCAAACCTTGTCGGCCGGCCCCGCCAAACGCTCCACCACCACCGGCCGGTACCCCGCCCGGCCAAGCGTGATCGCGGCGGCGGCGCCGGCCGGCCCGCCGCCCAGGATCAGCGGGTCGCGACGCACAGGCGGAACGGAAAGAACCAGCCGATCGACGCCTGCCGCGCGTCGATGCCGGCCTGGCGCAGCAATACCTCCCACTCCGGCCGGATGAACGACCGGGCGATGGAAATCCGCCCGTCTTCGCGCACGAAGCGGTGCCAGAACATCAGGCGGGCCAGGACCGGAAAGCCGTAATACGGAATCGCGTTGCGTTGCAGATCGCCGACGAACCAGCCTTGCCCCGCATTGTCCTGTAGCCATCGCAGGAACACCGCGACCTGGTCGTTGGTCAGGTGATGAGTGAATTGCGAGGTTATGACGAAATCGAATTTTCGAGTGGGGACATAAGCAAACGCATCGTCGTTGATGAAGTCGATCCCGGCGGCCGCATCCGTCGCCTCGCGCGCCGCCCGTATGGCCCAGGGATTCAGGTCGATTCCGGTCAGGCGGGCGTCCGGAAACCGGCGGCGGATTGCCCGCAGCGCATCGCCATGCCCGCATGCGATGTCCAGGACAGAAAATTCTCCCTTGGCGCGCTTCGCCAGCCACGACAGCATCGGCCGATGCGTCAAGGTGACGACGTTCACCCGCGACAAATCGCGCAAACAGCGGCTGTAATCGGCGAAATCGGCGCAGTCGGTGTCCATCCGCTCCGCCTGGTCGCTGCGAACCGACAGCGTCATGGGCGCGCGAAGGCGAAGGTTTCGACCGTTAGCCCCGGTCCGAACGCCATCCCCATCCCAGGGCCGCGCGCGTCGGGGTCATTAAGAATCCGGTCCAGCACGAACATCAGGGTGACCGACGACATGTTGCCGAAGTCGCGCAGGATATCGCGCGAATACCGCAGCGCATCCGGAGCAAGTCCCAGGCCTTGCTGAACCGAATCGAGGATCGAACGGCCGCCCGCATGCACGGCCCACAGCGCGGGCGGTTCGGGCGGCAGCAGTTCCGCACCGTGTTCGGGTAGCCAGCGGCGGATGCGGCCGGGCACCTGACCGGACAAGTGCATGTCGAACCCGATGTCGCCGATATGCCAGGTGATCAAATCCTGGCTGCGCGGGATGACCGCCGCTCGGAAACGGCCGAGGGCGATGCCGGTTGGGTCCGCCGTGACCAGGGCGGCGGAGGCCCCATCGGCAAACAGCAGGAAACTCAGCATCTTCGGCACGTCCTGGAAATCCTCCTGCAAATGCAGGCTGCACAGTTCCAGATTGACCACGATCACACGCGAATCAGGGTCTGCCCGGACGATCTGATCGGCGAGTTTCAGCGCGTTGACCGCGGCAAAGCAGCCCATGAAGCCGACGATGGTCCGTTGGGTGCTGTCCGGCAATCCGGCCGCGCGCATGATCTGGAAATCGAGGCCGGGGGCGCTGAAACCGGTGCAACTGGCCACGATGAGGTGGGTGATGGTGCCTGGATCGGCATCCAGCGTGCCGATTGCGCGCATGGCCAAAGCCAGGGCATGCGGTCCATACAGCGCCATGCGCGCGGCGGTGGAAGGGAACGCACCGCGCCGGTAGAAGCCGCCGATGTCGAGGACCGTATCGCGCGGCCGGGGCCCCGCTTCGAGCACGGCATAGCGGTGCTGAATGCCCGATAGTGTCGCCATCCGCTCGAACAGAGCGCGCTGGTGCGGGTCGGCGATGGTGTCGCCGCCAAATTCCACGAAGGCGGCGTGTACATCGTGCGGCGGGACCGCGGTGCCGATCCGGTTCAGCCAGGCCTGGGTCACGGGCAATCCCTTGGGGTTCGCCCAGTATGTGGGGCGAACTCCCGGCTATGCCAGGGGTATCGTTCGGCCGAACGTCGGGCGCCGGGTTGTCTGCCGTCACGCAACGGGGCAGCCGCCGATGATGGATGCCGGATTAAGACCGCGGAAGTAGGCGATCGGGTAACGATCCGCACCGTATTCGCCGATCGCCCTGGCCCTGCAACCGGTGTGTGCCGCGCCCTTATCCGACAGCGCCGCGTGGTTCGGCCGGCTGCAAGGGGCGGAGAGCGATTCGGCGTCCCCATTTTCGGGCCGGCGTTTCAAAATATCGATACGACACGACCGCGACCGCGAGGCTGATACCTGCATCCAGGGCAGATATCGCCAGAACAGCCGGGGCATTGCCGATATGATACCGGACACAAAACCAGACCGATAACTTGATGATAATCCAGTGAAACATATAGAGCGAAAACGAAATTTCGCCAAGAAACACAATCAAGCGCGAAGCCATAAGGCGCGCTAACATGCCTCGCCCCGTTGCCCCCAAAAGAACAATAATGGCAAACCCGTATAACGTTAGCCAGTTGCAGTGATCGCTCAGTTCCGGCGAGCCAATCAGTGCGATCGCCAGGATGGAAGCGGCCATTGGCTTGGGACGATAGCCCATCGCGAACGCCCGATAGAGCAGGCAACCGCAGGGAAATTCAAACCCGACACGAAGCATTCCCGGCAAACCGGCCACGTCGAGGGTTGGCGATCCCTGATAGATCAACAGGGCGATGAGAGTAGCGAGCAACGCCGCCGCCAGGCTTAGTGCGATGAAAACGGAGCGGACACGGCGCACGCATGCGAGAATCAAGGGAAACAGGAGGTAGGCCGCCCATTCGGCACTGAGTGACCAGGAGGGCGCGTTGCACGCGAGCGGCTGGCGGTAACCCCAGCTTTGAATAAGGGCCGCACATCTGATCGCTGCCTCCGCCGAAAACCTTTGCGCGGGATCGGCCCAGAGGTGTCCAAAGCCAGGCAGTGTCGCGGCGACGGCGATCGCCAGGGATAACGAGGCGGCGTGCAGCGGATATATCCGTGCCAGCCTAACCTGAAGAAATCGCAAATATTCGCGGACACTAAAGCCATCCAGCAAGGTGAAATATGCCGACGATATGATAAAACCGCTCAAGACAAAAAAGACATCGACACCCAGATATCCGTTGCGGACGATTGGCCATGTCAATGTCGCCGGCAAATGAAAGAACATCACCCAAAGCGCGGCGATGCCGCGAAGTCCGGTGAGTGCTGGCAACGGCGGCGATCCTTATCTGGACGGAACCGTTTCATACGCCGGCCGGCCGGCCTATGCCAGCCGGTCCGGGAAAAATGCCCCGGCCCCTCTCGCCATCCTCCGTGTGACGCCCGGCCAGACCTCATATATAGAGTCACCGAACGGAAAGGGAGCCACTCGTATGACTGCCATACAGGAAACCGCCACCTTGGGCGGCGGCTGCTTCTGGTGCCTGGAAGCGGTTTTCAAGGATTTACGGGGCGTTAGCTGGGTTATGTCCGGCTATGCCGCCGGCCATGTCGTCAACCCCGGTTACCAGGCGGTCTGCTCCGGCGGCACCGGACATGCCGAGGTCGTGCAGGTTAAATTCGACCCAGCCGAACTCGCCTATGCCGATCTGCTGCGGGTGTTTTTTTCCATCCACGACCCCACCACGAAAGACCGCCAGGGCAACGATGTCGGCTCCCAGTACCGATCGATCATCCTGACGCATTCGAACGCTCAGGCCGAAATCGCGAAGACCACGATACAGGAAATTACCGATGCGAAAATCTGGCCGGGCAAACTGGTAACGCAGGTCGAACCGCTGACCGTGTTCTACCAAGCCGAAGCCGAACACCACGACTATTTCGCGCGCAATCCATGGAGCGGCTATTGTCAGGTGGTGGTGGCCCCAAAGGTGGTCAAATTCCGCAAGCTGTTCGCCGATCGCGTAAAACGTCCCGCCACCGCCTGACGGCGGAGCAAAAACCCGTTTGACGCCAACCGGCCGCCGCTATAACGAAACCGAAAGAGGGAGACGCCGATGAATTTGAATTTTACGCCCGAGGAAATCGCTTTCCGCGACGAAGCGAGGCATTTCTTCCGCACCGCAATCCCCGCGTCCATTCGAGCGAAGGTCGCCGAGGGCGAAGGCCTGACGCGCGACGATATGATCGAGGCCCAGCGCATCCTCAACGCGCGCGGGTGGTGCACGGTGAACTGGCCGGTGGAATGGGGCGGTCAGGATTGGACCCCGATCCAGGTCTATTTGTATCAGGATGAGATGCAGCAGGCGAACTGCCCGTCGCCCATCGCCTTCAACGTGTCCATGGTCGGTCCCGTTATCGCGCAGTTCGGCAGTCAGGCGATCAAGGAACGCTTCCTGCCCGCCACCGCGAACGCCGATATTTTCTGGTGCCAGGGATTCTCCGAACCCGGATCGGGCTCCGATCTCGCGTCCCTGCGCACCAAGGCGGAAAAAAAGGACGGCAAATACGTCGTCAACGGCCAGAAAACATGGACCACGCTGGCGCAGTATGCCGACTGGATTTTCTGCCTCGTCCGCACCGACCCGACAGCCAAGGCGCAGGAAGGCATTTCGTTCCTGCTGATCGACATGAAGACCCCCGGCATTACCGTCCGCCCGATTGTTACCATCGACGGCGGACGCGAGGTGAACGAGGTGTTCTTCGACAATGTCGAGGTGCCGCTGGACAACCTCGTCGGCCAGGAAAACAAGGGCTGGGATTATGCCAAATTCCTGCTGGGCAATGAACGCACCGGGATCGCCAGGGTCGGCGCGTCCAAGGCGAAAATCGGCCGCATCAAAGAGCTCGCCGCGCTGGAATTTTCCGGCGAGCGGCCGTTGATCGAAAGCCCGCGTTTCCAGGAAAAGCTGGCGGCGGTGGAAGTGGAACTGAAGGCGCTGGAAATGACCCAGCTTCGTGTGGTTTCAGACGAGCGAAAGTTGGCGAAAGGTGGCCAGAACCCGGCGTCGTCGATCCTGAAGCTAAAAGGATCGGTGATCCAGCAGCAACTGACCGATCTGCTGATGGAAGTCGTCGGCCCCTACGTAATGCCCTATCAACGCGACTTCGAGGGCAAGAACGAGCCCGTCATCGGCCCCGAATACGCCACCGAGGCGGCGCCGATGTATTTCAATTACCGGAAGGTCTCGATCTACGGCGGATCGAACGAAATCCAGCGCAACATCATCGCCAAGGCAATCCTGGGCCTTTAGTATCCAGGATTGTCGCGGCGTCATAATAACGAGGAAACCATGGATTTCGATCTTTCCGAAGACCAGCGCCTGCTGAAAGACAGCGTGGACCGTCTGGTGGCAGACCAGTATCAGTTCGAGCAACGCAAGAAATACATGCGCGAACCCGCCGGTTACAGCACCGCGATGTGGAATCAGATCACCGAACTGGGCCTGCTCGGTCTGCCGTTCGACGAAACACTCGGCGGCTTCGGCGGCGGCGGCGTTGAAACCGCCATCGTCATGGACGCGTTCGGCCGCGGACTGGTGCTGGAACCATATTTCGCCACCGTCATCCTCGGTGGGGGCTTGCTGCGCCGAACCGCGCCAGCCTCCATGCTGGGGGAGATGGCGCCCAAGGTGGCAGCCGGCAAGATGAAACTGGCCTTCGCCCATGTCGAACGGCAATCCCGGTATAATCTTGAGGATGTCACCACGACGGCGGTCAAGGACGGCGGCGGGTATGTGCTGGACGGCGCTAAAAGCGTCGTCATCCACGGCGATACCGCGAACCGGATTTTTGTCACCGCCCGCATTGCCGGGCAGCGGCGGGCGCGCGACGGAATCGGGCTGTTCCTGATCGACCCGGCAACGCCCGGCGTCGTTCGGCGCGGATATCCAACACAAGACGGCCAGCGGGCAGCGGAACTGACTCTGACCAAGGTGCGCGTGGGTGCCGCCGATCTGCTCAGCGATAACGCCTTGCCGGCAATCGAGCACGTCATCGACGAAGCCATCGCCGCGCTGTGCGCCGAAGCGGTGGGCGCGATGCAGTCGATGCAGGACCTGACTTTGGAATACCTCAAAACCCGCAAACAGTTTGGCCGGGCGATCGGCTCGTTTCAGGTGTTGCAGCACCGGTCGGTGGATATGCTGGTCGCGGTGGAACAGGCCCGCAGCATGGCGATGTTCGCCGCCGTGATGGCGGGCGAGGAAAACCCAACCGAACGCCGCAAGGCGATTTCCGCCGCGAAAGTCCAGATCGGTCGTTCCGCGAAACATGTCGGCCAGGAAGCGATTCAACTTCACGGCGGCATCGGCATGACCGACGAATACGCGGTTGGCCACTATTTCAAGCGCGTGACGATGATCGACCAGATGTATGGCGACGCGGATACCCATCTGGCCTTCCTGGCCGCCCAGGGCGGGCTGTTCGGCAAGGTCGCTTGAACGTTCTGCTGGACCTGGATGGAACCCTGGCGGATTCCCGGCCGGGAATTTTGGCTTGCTTTCGCCACATGCTGACCGAACTGGGGCACGATCCAGCGATTATCGGCGACATGACCTGGGCGGTCGGGCCGCCGATGGCCGTATCGGTTGGCACGATGCTGGCGAAATACGGCGACGATCGTGTCGATCTCGGCCTAACCACCTACAGGGCACGTTATACCACGACGGGACTGTATGAGTGTTCCGCGTTCCCCGGCATCGGGACGATGCTGGATACACTGCGACAGGCCGGACACAGCCTGTGCGTCGCCACCTCCAAGCGCCGGGATTTCGCGGAACGGGTGGTGGATTTCCTCGATTTCCGGCAGTACCTGCCGAAAGTATATGGCGCACTGCCAGCCGGCGGATTGGACGACAAGACAGATCTTCTGGCGGAAATACTGCGGGTGGAACGATACGATCCAGCCACCGCGATCATGGTTGGCGACCGGCTGCACGATATTCATGCGGCAAAGGCGAACGCTCTACGATCGATCGGCGTGCTGTGGGGCTATGGCGGACCGGCTGAACTACGGCAAGCGGGCGCGGACCTGTTGGCGGAGAGCCCGGCCGAGGTGACCGGCCTGTTACCGGCTATCGCGGGGGCGGGATAGCACGCCTACCAGTCCATTCCCGCCAGCACATTCCGCACGGGCCAACTGGAGATCCGCATGATGCCGTCCAGCGGCCGGTCCATCTCCAAAATCAGGAAAATCGACGCCCCGATCGCCAGCGCGCAGATCAGAAACGCCGCCACCACCGTCCCATTGCGCGGCGCGTTCAGGCCGAAGCTCGCGAAAATCGCCGTCACCCACGACACCAGCACCGCCAGCACCACCAGTTGCACGTTCGGTCCCTGCTGTTCGATCAGCAGCCACCGCTGCCGCAGCAAGTCCAGGTTGACGCGCTCCGCCCCATCCCGCAGCGACTCCTGGCCCTTGTCCACCGGTTTCAGCGCGCGTATCGCCTCCCGCACATGTTCCAGCAGCACGCGGGATGCCGGGTCGTCCGCCAGAACCGCGTGCGCGCCGTTATCCGGCCACCCCTCCTGCAGAAACGCCCGCGTATAATCGCGCAGGCGGTCGCGCGGCACCGATGCGGCGCCGCCGTAATCGCGCAGCGTTTCGTTCAGCAGCGCCAGATTGGCCGCATATTGCCGGATCGCCAGATCGGCCGAGTCATGGGACGTTTTGGCCGTTGCGATCAGCAGACCCAGCACCAGCGACGCCAGCACCGACAGCATGCCTATACCCAGCCGGATGACGTCCTGGGTTTCCCGTGTCATATGATCCTTCGGCAGGATCAGGTGCAGGAACAATCCGCCCACGCCGCCGAGGAAAATACAGCCCGCCACCAGCAGGCTCAGCGTCAGGCTGTTCATGGGCCGGTCCCATGGCGGCGACCGGCGGCCGCCAACACTCGCACGGCCATCATTCTTCGGGCGCTCCGTCCGGTCCCTGGGGCGCCCACTGCAAATGCTGTCCGCCATCCAGCGCGATCATCTGTCCCGTCATCGCGGGCAAACTCAAAATCGCCGTGACGGCCCTGGCAACCTCATCGGGGCCGGTGCCGTGTCCCAGCGGAACCGACGCGGTCTGCCGGCCGAACTGGGCATCGGACTGGCGGGGACTGGGCAACGCCGGACCCGGCCCGACCGCGTTGACACGGATCCGCGGCGCCAGGGCCAGCGCCATCGTTTGCGTCAGTGCCCATAGTCCTGCCTTGGACAGCGTGTAGGAAACAAAATGCGGCGTCAGCGACCACACCCGTTGATCGAGCATATTGATCACCACGCCCTCGGCCCCCGTCGGCAGGTCCCGCCCGAATGCTTGGGTCAGCACGAACGGCGCCCGCAGGTTGGCTTGCATATGGGCGTCCCAGGTTTCGCGGGTGGCATCGTCCCACTCATCCCGCTCGAACCGGCTGGCGTTGTTCACCAGCACGCCGACCGGACCCAATTGGGTGGCCGCGGACGGCAACAACCGGCCCACCGCCGCTTCGTCCGCCAGATCGGCCGGCAGCACCACCGCCCGCCGCCCCAGGGCTTCGATCGACGCTCGGGTTTCCGCCGCCGCGGTCAGGCTGACGCCGCAATGGATCGCGATATCGAAGCCCTGCCGAGCGAGTTCCAGCGCGATTGCCCGCCCCAGCCGCTGCGCCCCGCCGGTCACCAATGCGGTTCGGGGAATGAGTGGAGAAATGGTCATTGCGCGTCCCGTCGAACCTGGGTCCGGGGCCGGCGCCGGATCTCCGCCCGCACATGCTGGAAATTCAGCACAGCCGGGTCCGCCACAACCGGACCTGGTGCGATCGCCACGATCACCCGTTCGGCGAGCGGCCCGAAATCCGCCCGGAAATGCACCGACGATTTCAAAGCGATAATCGAGCAGGCGGATGGCTCGATCCCCACATGACGCAGGATTGCCTGATCCAGCGCCTGCATTTTCCGCGATACGATCATCGTCCGCACGCCGCCGATATCCACCAGCGCGGTATTCCCCAGATTGCCGGGATTGCCGGCCCCCATGGGCCCGGTCAGCGTGAACACCCCGTCCGTCAGCCGCTCTACCCTGGCTTGACAGGCAAACGGCATGCCGTCCGACTTGCCACCCAAGGACAGCGTAACCGTCGCACCAACTCCGGCCTTTACACAGGCGGCGACACTATCGGCATCGTTGATCAGGCAAACGACCGCGCCCTTCGCGCCTTGCCGGACCAGTTCCGCCAGTAATTCCGTCGTGTCGCCGTGCCCGCCGCCACCAGGATTGTCCTGCGTGTCCGCCAGCACCACCGGCCGGCCGGCCCCGACCGACAGCCGCATCGCTTCGGCCACCGCGTCGGCCGCCGGCAGTGTGTCCGGCACGAACGCCGGTTCCAGCCCATTCACGCACGCCGCGAGCCCATCCGCGGCATTGTCCGCCTGTGCCTGCGTGTCGGCGAACGCCGCCATCGCCACCCCGCATCCGGCGAAGTCGGCGTACGGAAACCCGAAGCAGAACGCCAGTTCCGCCACGCCGGAGCGATCCGCCAAGGCCGCCCGTTCCGTCATCGCCGTCTGCATCGGCGCCATCAGCGTGCACTGGCTGCCCAGCGGTATCCAGAAATCGAGTGCGCGAAACGCCCGCGCCCAGGGCCGGCCGCGATCGATGCGTGCCAACAGAAGGCGCATCGCCCGCGCGCCGGCCTCTTTCATATCCACATGCGGATAGGTCCGAAACGGCACGGCTGCATCGGCCAACCGCACCATCGCGGCAGTGAGATTGGCATGCGGATCGAGGCTGATGGTCAGCGGCAGGTCGTCCCCCACGATCGCCCGGACCCGGCGCAACAGTTCGCCCTCGGCATCCGGAAAAGCGTCGGCCATCGCCGCGCCATGCAGATCGAGATACACCCCGTCAAGCGGTCCCTCGTCCAGCGCGACAGATAGCGGTGCGCAAATGCGGGCGGCGATCCGCTCGAACGCCTCATCCTGCACCGGCCCGGCCGGATTGGCGAAACCCCACGCCAGCGGCACCAGGTCCACCCCCGCCGCTTCGGCCACTGTGATCGCCCCGGCCAGCGGCACCGAACAGGGCCGCATGGCATCGATCAGACCGGAACCGGCGCAAAATGGCGGCAATCCGCCGGGTTGCAGAAAATCGGCATAGGTTGTCGGCCGGGGCGCGAACGAATGGCTTTCGTGCAGAAAGCCGCCAACAGCGATCCGCAACGCCTTGTTGTCCGGCGAACGAACCGGATCGCCGGCGCCCGACGCCGCTTGGGGCGGCATGTCAGTGCGTCCACAACGGATCGATGGCCGGACCGCCCGATAAAACCTCTGTCAGGTTGTCCAGCGCCCGAAAGCCCATTGCATCGCGTGTTTCCATCGACGCACTGCCCATGTGCGGCGACAGCACGACATTGTCCAGCGCGGCGAAGCGCATGTCGTAATCGGGTTCCGTCCGGAACACATCCAGCCCGGCGGCAAACAGTTTGCCCGAGCGCAGAGCGGCGAACAGGGCGTCTTCGTCCACCAGCGACCCGCGCGCGACGTTGACCAACACGGCGCCATCCGGCAGCAGCGCCAGCGCGCGCGCATCGACGATTTTGTCGGTGGCCGCTCCGCCAGGGGCGTGGATCGACAGGAAGTCGCAATGCGGCAGCATGTCATGCAGACCGGCGTAATAGGTGGCACCCTGTTCCAGACCGGGCGGCAGGCGGGTGCGGCTGTGATAGAGCACCGTCATATCGAATCCCCTGGCCCGCCGGGCGAAGGCCTGGCCGATGCGCCCCATTCCCAGGATTCCAACGCGCTTGCCGGTAACGCGGACACCCAGAAGCTCGCCCTGTCCGATGCGGCGGCGCCAGCCCTGGCGCATGATACGATCGTATTCGGCGCCCCGTCGCGCGGCGGCCAGCATCAGCATCATGGCATGATCGGCCGTGCATTCGTCCAGCACGCCGGGCGTGTTCGTCACCATCAGGCCGCGCGCCTTGGCGGCGGCGACGTCGATGTGATCGTATCCCACGCTGATCGTGGCTCCGGCCCGCACGTTTGCGGGCAGCCCGGCGACGGCGGCGGCGTCCAGCGGCAGCGTATTGGTGAAGAGAATGGCGTCCGCGCGGTGGGCCGTGGCGGCGGCGAGCATTTCCGGCACGGTCATATCGCTGGGTCCTTCGTGGACCATCGCGTCGAAATCGCCTCGCACACGGGCGACCACGCCCGGTGTCGTCAGGCAGGCCAGCAGCAGGCGATGCTTCATGATGGGTGTTCTTCCGTGGTTGGCGAGGGTGGCCCGCGGGCCGGTTTCAATAAATCGTCGCCCGCAGGCGTTCCGGCGAGTCCCGGTCGTATTGCGCGCCGTCGAACTGTCCGGCGGTGACATCGGCCAGGATCGTGCCGGTGCTGGGAAGCGCCGAGCGGGCGATGTGTTTGTCCGGGTTCCAAAGTTCGGAGCGCATGATCGCTTTGGCGCATTGGAAATAAACGGTTTGCGCCCGCACCACGATGACCGACCGGGGCAGCGTTCCGCGATACGGAAACCGTCCGATTAAATCCGGCGCGACCGAGATCGACGCCACGCCGTTGATCCGTAACGTCTCGCCAACGCCGGGGATCAGGAACAGCAGCGCCACCCGGCCGTCGCGGACGATATTGCGCAGGCTGTCGATGCGGTTGTTACCGCGCCGGTCCGGGATCAGCACGGTTCTGTCGTCCGGCACCTGAACGAAACCGGCCGGATCGCCGCGCGGCGAGCAATCCAGCCCTTCCGGCCCGCTCGTGGCCAGCACCATGAACGGCGACGCCTCGATCATCGCGCGATAATGCGGATGGATATACGCGACTTCCTTGAGGATCGCGCCCGGCGGGGATTCGCCGTAGATCGTCGCCAGGGCGGCTTCGTCCCGGATGAAACTGTCGTCGCCGGTCGTATCCATCGCCGTCATGCTCCCGTCAGCTTTGGCGGGAGTTTATACGGTCGGCGCGGAAAGGGAACCGGCCGCCCGATCGGTCAGGCAGCGACCTCCACCACCACGATTTCGGTCGCCTTGTCCGCGGCGATGGTCACCGAACGCTCATCGGAGATCGCCACGCCATCGCGGGCATTGGCGGCTATCCCGTTCACCGTGACCGTTCCGTTGACTGCCACCAGATAGGCGGATCGGCCCGGCGCCAGGGTCAGTTCCGTGGTCTGGCCCGCCGCCAGCGTGCCGGCCAGAACGGCGGCATCGGCGTTCAGCGGCAATGCGTCCGACCCCGCGTCCGCCGGACGGCCGCTGGCCAGGACCGACAGGCCCTTGCCGTCGCGCGGAAACGTCTTGGTGCCCCAGCCGGGTGCGACGCCGCGCTTGTCCGGCATGATCCATATCTGGAACAGGCGCGTTGGGATTTTTTCCTTGTTGTATTCGGCGTGCGTGATGCCGGTGCCGGCGTGCATTACCTGCACGTCGCCGGCTTCGGTGCGGCCTTCGTTGCCGAGGTTGTCGCGGTGGGTGATCGCGCCTTCTCGGATATAGGTCACGATTTCCATGTCGCGGTGCGGGTGCGGATCGAAGCCGGTGCCGGGCGCGATTTCGTCGTCGTTCCAGACGCGCAGGCGACCCAGGCCCATGCGGCCGGCATCGTGGTAGCCGCCAAAGCTGAAATGGTGGTGGGCGTTTAGCCACTCATTACGGAAAGCGCCGAGGGAGGCGAAGGGGCGGATCTGGATCATTGCGAGGGAAGTCCTTGTCTGTTGCTGCTGGATTTGGTGCGTTGCCGGGGGTTCGGCAAGGGTTGCGGCGCCGGGTTTGGCGGGGCGGGTATGAGGATCAGGTGGCTGGGTGGAATGCTTTGCCCGGAAATGGATCGAGCGGCTTTCCTAACCGGTTGGGTTATGATAGGCTTATGCTGTGCCAACGGTGTTGCGTTCCAATGGGTTGCGGGTTGTGATTTATCCGAACGATTACCCGCCGGCTCATGTCCATGTTGTTGGGTCTGGGTGGGTTGTGACGATTAATCTAATTGGTTTGGCGGTGCGCGAAGCGATCGGTTGCGACGAACGCGAGGCCCGCCGGGCTCTCCGTTTGGCCGGGGAACATGCGGAGATGCTGATGAACGCGTGGAGGCGCTTGCATGGCTGAGTTGACAGCGGAACAATTCGAAGCGGCCAAGGTTCGGGGGAATGCCCGTATGCGGGGACCTCGCGCCGAGAGTGCTCATTACGATGCAGGGCGCAATCGCGTTATCATCCGGCTGACAACCGGGGTCGAGATAGGATTGGTGCCGCATGACGTTGAGGGTTTGGCGCATGCCTCGGTCGCCGACCTAAAAACGATAGAGGTCGAGGCATTGGGGTTGGGTATCCATTTTCCTACGATCGACGCCGATCTTTACGTGCCCGCGTTACTGGAAGGCCTATTGGGGTCCAGGCGTTGGATGGCCGCTCGGTTAGGTTCGGCCGGTGGCCGGAAGCTGACCGCGTTGAAGGCCGCGGCGTCTCGGGAAAATGGCAAGCGCGGCGGCCGGCCACGCAAGTCGGCGTGAAATCGAGCATGGCCGCGACCTGAATTCCATAAATTGCGGTGCATGACTTTCTGTTCAGTGTCGGCGGGTTGCCTGATGGTATTTGCGATCGGTTCCGGAACACGCGCACGATATCGCGTACACCGAAATTCCCCAATATATCCTGCACATGCCAACCACCGATACGATAGAAGGCTTTCGTCTTCGTCGCGCACAGCAGTCGTTAACGAATGCGGAAGTTTTGGACGGCTCGGTCGCTGCCGGTCTGATACTTCTTGCCGCGCACGACGATTTCGGGGCTTGGCTTGCAAAGCGGCGCGGCGCTCTGTCCGACGACTTCGAAATCGGCCTTTAAGACTTGTCCGGCCATTATCGCTTCGGGTTACAGCGTCGGACATGCCCTAACCTTTGTTTGTGCGGGCAGCTTTATCGGCGTGCCGGCGCACTTATTACCGATGCCGCCTTTAGTGCTGGGAGAGGCGCCCCGCGACAGCGTGCCCACCGCGATCCGGACCCCGGCCTATCGGTCGCGCGCCGATCTTCCGATGAAACCCGCACGCGGTTCCGGATAACGCGGTCCTTCTGCCCGATATCACGATCTATATAGATGGCCTGAAGCGCGCCGGCTTGCCCACCGCGATCCAGGCTTTGCCGGCAAACCGCCCGATCCGCCATTCCCCTGTCCGCGTTCGGCGAACCAGACGCGCGCCCGCCTTAACTGTTCGGCCCGCGCTCCATGGATACAGGCTGCCAGCGGCGCAGGTCGGACTTCGCCAGCACCGACGGGTTCACACAGCTCATCGGCCATTTCCCGCTCAGGATCAGCCCCAGTTCGCGCCCGACATGCCGCTTGCGGGCGGGATCGAAACGGGAGGAGGCCGACGCGGTATGCGCCGACAAAGTAACGTTCGGCATGCCCAAAAGCGGATTGTTGTTACCCGGCGGCTCGATTTCCAGCACATCCAGGCCGGCATGGGCGATCCAGCCTTCCGACAACGCCTGGATCAACCCCGATTCCCGGACCGTGGGGCCGCGGCCGGTATTGATGAAAATCGCCGTCTTCTTCATCTGCCGGAAATGTTTTTCCGTCAGCATGCTTTCCGCCTCCGGCGTCGCGGGCGCGTGCATCGAAACGAAATCGGATTGCGACAGCACGTCCTCCAGCGTCACCGGCAATACGCCGTGTTCCACCATGACCAGTTCCTCGATGAACGGATCGTAGGCGATGACCCGCAGTCCGAACGGTTTCGCCCGCTTGGCCACCGCCCGAGCGACATGGCCGAACGCGATCAAACCCAGCGTCAGCCCCATTAAACGCGGGATGCCCAACAGCGCCGGACGGCCTTCGCGCCAGCGGTTTTCGCGCACCATCCGGTCTTGCTCGATCGTGCGGCGATGGGCCGACAGCAGCAGCATCATCGCATGGTCCGCGACTTCCTCGATGAACGTGTCGGGGCAGTTCGTCACCGGCATGCCGCGGGCGGTGGCGGCCGCGATATCGACGCTGTCCACCCCCACGCTTCCCAGCACGATCGCCCGGCATCGTCCCGGCAGGCCATCGACCACCTTTTTCGTAAACCGCATGCCCTTGGCATAGACCGCGTCGGCGTCTTGAGCGAACGCGATGAAGCCGTCCTCATCGGCCGGGCCTTCGGCGATCTCGGCGTCCAGTCCCGCCAGCGGTTCCATCTCGTAACCGTAACCGCCGCCGGCGACGGTGAAGCTGGCCCCGGCGGGCGTCGCGATCTTGAATTGTGTCAATTGCCTGTTCCTTATCCAAACATCCGATCTACGCGGCCATCCGAACCGTTACTTCGGCCCATTACTTAGGCGGGCGCGCCCGGACCGCTTTTTCATTTACGTCGATGCCCCAGCCAGGAGCGGTGGACAGAACGAATTCGCCGTTCTCGATCGTGGGCACAGCCGTGTAAAAATCGTCCCGCCACGGGGCGCTGTCGATATCGATCTCCATCACCCGGAAATTCGGCACGATCGCGCTGAAGGTCGCGCTGATGGCGCTGCATAAGTGGCCATAGAAATTATGCGGCGCGACATTGATCTCATACACATCCGCCATGGAGGCGATTTTCGCCGATTCCAGCAAACCGTTCCAGATAACATCGACGATCGCCACGTCGGTGGCGTAACAATCCAGAAACGGCTTGAACTCGCGCCGTCCGTGCAACGTTTCGCACGACGCGATGGGGCAGGGGGCGCCGCGCTTGACCTCGGCCAATGCCGGCGCGTCGTGCGTGTCGATTTCCAGCCAGGTCAGGTTGGCGTCCGCGACGGCAGCGGCGATGCGCTTGAATCCCTCGGTCTTAAAGTTGAAGTTCACGTCGAGGTGAATGCCCATGGCCGGCCCAACGGCGTCCCGGATCGCGCGAAGCTGTTCGGTCACGCCCCGGATCAACCGGTTGTCCCAGTTCAGCTCGGGCCATCCGGGGGTGCGGCCAAATCCCGGCACATACGACGAAAGCCGCCCATCGGCCATCGGCAGGATGTTGGTTTTCAGCGCCCGGAATCCGCGATCCCGTACCTCTTGCGCATGCCGGGCGAGATCGTCCAGGGTTCGTAGCTCCGGCACGCCCATCAGGGCGGCGTTACGCACACGATAGGTGCCGAAATGCGACCAATAGACCGGAATGCGCTCCCGGATCGGCCCGCCGAACAATGCGGCGACGGGAATGCCATAAGCCTTGCCCGCGATATCGAGCAGCGCGTTTTCGATCGCGGCGATCGCCTGCTGATTAAGTCCGCCCCGCGACTGCCGGGTCAGCACGTGCAGATGTTGGGTTACCTGCTCGAACCGCCGGGGATCGCGGCCGATCAAAACGGGCGCCATGCCCTTTATGACATCGGACAGGCCGGTACTGCCGAAGCTTTCGTTGAATTCCGACCAGCCTTCGATACCGTCGGCGGTGACGATTTTCAGGAACGAAAACATCCGCCAGCCGGCGTCGGCCTGAAAGGTTTCGGCGTGCGCGATCTTCATGGTTTCCCCCCGGACGCAACGCAGCCGCGATCGCGTCGCGGATGAATTCCAAGCATGCGCCGTCCGATCAGGCAAGCGTCAGGCGGCAGCCAAACCGCATCCGTGCAGCGATCCCAAGGCGTGGCGTAGGGGCGGGTGGGCGACAAAACTGGTCATACCGTGATCACAACCCAACGCCGCCGCGATGAAAAGCGCGTTCCGGATCGTGCCCGCTGACAGCGGTTCGGCCACGCACTATGATAACGGTACTGTAGGATCAGGAGAAATCGTCCATGTTGAACCAGATCGCACCGCTGCCGCTGAAGGATCCCACGCTGTTCCGTCAGGCGAATTACCTGAACGGCAAGTGGATACAGTCCGATGGCGGCCAGAGCATCGCCGTGAAGAACCCCGCCACCGGCGAAACGATCGGTTCGGTGCCCAATATGGGTGCGGCCGAAACCCGCCGGGCGATCGAGGCCGCCAACGCCGCCTATCCGGCCTGGCGGGCGCTGCTGGCCAAGGAACGCGGCGCGATATTGCTTGAATTGTCGAATCTGATGCTGGCCAATGCGGACGATCTGGCGGTGATCATGACCGCCGAACAAGGCAAGCCGCTGGCCGAAAGCCGGGGTGAGATCGTCTATGCCGCCAGCTTCATCGAATGGTTCGCCGGAGAAGCCCGCCGTATCTATGGCGACACCATCCCGCAGAATGCCAAGGGCCGCCGCATCCTGGTGCTGAAGGAGCCGATCGGCGTGTTCGCCGCCATCACGCCGTGGAATTTTCCCAGCGCGATGATCACCCGCAAGGCCGGTCCCGGCTGGGCCGCCGGCTGTACCGGCGTGATCCGCCCGGCGTCGCAGACACCGTTCTCCGCCCTCGCGCTGGCGGTGCTGGCCGAACGCGCCGGCATGCCGCCGGGC
The DNA here is from genome assembly GCA_021805565.1 of Pseudomonadota bacterium. Lineage (GTDB taxonomy): Bacteria > Pseudomonadota > Alphaproteobacteria > Acetobacterales > Acetobacteraceae > Rhodopila. Next base: position 21,461 of record JAJZFA010000054.1, on the reverse strand, counting down.
GTGTGCAACGTGCTGACCGGTGGATCGGCCGCGATGGGTGCGGAACTGACATCCAACCCGATGGTGCGAAAACTGTCCTTCACCGGGTCCACCGAGGTCGGGGCGAAGCTGCTGGCGCAATGCGCGCCGACGATCAAAAAAACCAGCATGGAACTGGGCGGCAACGCACCGTTCATTGTGTTCGACGACGCCGATCTGGACGCCGCCGTGATTGGCGCGATGGGTAGCAAGTTCCGCAATACCGGCCAGACGTGCGTGTGTGCCAACCGCATTTTGGTGCAAGACGGGGTGTACGACGCATTCGCCGCCAAGCTGAAAGTCGCGGTGGAAGCGTTGAAGGCCGGCAACGGGATGGAGCCGGGCGTGTCGCAAGGCCCGCTGATCAACGCCGATGCGTTGCGGAAGGTGGAAGAACATGTCGCCAACGCTCTGTCGCTGGGCGCGACCGTCGTGACAGGCGGCAAGCGACACCGGCTGGGCGGGAATTTCTACGAACCGACGGTGCTGGCGAATGTGCCGACCGAAGCCCTGATATTTCGCGAGGAAACGTTCGGCCCGGTTGCGCCATTATTCCGATTCAGCACCGAGGAAGAAGCGATCCAGATGGCCAACGATACCGAATTCGGCCTTGCGTCCTATTTCTACGCCCGCGATATCGGCCGGATCTTCCGCGTCGGCGAAGCTTTGGAATACGGCATTGTCGGCATCAACGAAGGCATTATCTCGACTGCCGAAGCACCGTTCGGCGGCATGAAATCGTCCGGCCTGGGCCGCGAGGGATCCAAATACGGGATCGAGGATTACCTTGAGATCAAGTATCTGGCGATCGGCGGCATCGGAACATAGCACCGGGCCACCCGGACGGTGCGGGCGACCGGCACGCGGTGTCCCCCGACCCTGCTCCGCCTCGTGGACCAAGCCGCTTAAAGACCGGCCCATGAAGAATGGGCGGGCGCGGCTTGGTATCGGTCTTTTTTTGGCGCGCCGCCGCCCTCCAACCCGGCGCGCGATACCAACCGGCGGAAAGGATGGAAGGTCATCCTTCCCTCCGGTTGGTATTACAACCGTTCGGCGTGGCCCTCCTGTCCGGCAGGCAGCGTCTTCAGCCGTTCCAGCACGGCGGGGACGGTGTCGATCGCCTCGAACAAGGTCCGGCACGCAGGATCGGCAAATCCGTGTTCGATGGCATGATCGATGGTGGCGATCAGGGGTTCCGCCCAGCCCGACACGTTGCACAACAAAATGGGTTTGTCGTGCAGGCGCAACTGACGCCAGGTGATGATCTCGAACGCCTCATCGAAGGTGCCCAGCCCGCCGGGCATGATCAGAAAGGCGTCGGATTCCTCATACAGACGGCGTTTTCTGGTATGCATGGTCTCCGTGACGACGAGTTGTGTCACGCCTTCATGAGCGACTTCCCACTTCGCGAGAAACTCCGGAATAACGCCCAGAACCTGTCCGCCCGCGGCCAGAACGGCATCGGCGACAACGCCCATGATACCGATCCGGCCGCCGCCGAACACCAGGCGGATGCCAGCTTGTCCAAGCCCCTGCCCCAACAGGCGGCCGGCTTCGGCATAGGCGGGATTGTTTCCAACGCGCGAGCCGCAGAATACGGCAAGAGAGTGTATGGCCGGCATGATTATCCTTCTGGTTACGCCGCCGCAGTCTGTCCGGCCGGTCGCGAATCTGCTAGCGAATCATGAGTACGATCCCGGACCAGCAATGCATTTCGTGGCAACCTCACCAGAAGGCCCGAACAGGATGATCAAAAATTGTGCTTTGGCGGCCGCGATCGTGCTGGCCGGGCTTGGCGGCGCCAGGGCAGCCGACCTCGACCCGATCGCGGTTCGCCAGGCCGGCATGGCCCTGCAAGGTGGCGATTTCGCCTTTATTCGTTCGGTGGTCGCCGCCAAGGGCGACGTGACGCATGTGGAAGACGCGGCGAGCGCCATCGCCGAGTGGGCCGCGTTGATCCCGGTGCTGTTTCCCAAGGGCAGCGAGACCGGTGGCGACACCAAGGCAAAACCGGAAATCTGGTCCGATCCGGACGGTTTCAAGAAGATCGCGGTGGCGCTGGGGGAGGCCGCGACGAAGCTGGCCGCTGCCGCGAAGGCGGGCGATGCGGATGCGGTAGCGGCCGATACGAAACTGGTGGGTCAGCAGTGCGGGGCGTGTCACAAGGCTTATCGCCAGAAATAGCCACGCTGGGTTGGCGGCGACCTTGGCCCGGTTCGGTGCCGCGATCCGGATCGGTCGGTGCCGGGAAATACCCTTTGCTCAGCGACGACGCCGGCCCTGTCCCGGCAAACGCCGACCAAGGACAGGCGCCGCGCTCCGGCGTGGGGGAAAATTCCATAGAATCCAGACTATCTCTGGCTTTTCCCATACCCGCCGCCGCCTGGCGTTTCGATTGCGAACACATCGCCCGGCATCAACTCCGCGCGATCCGTTCCCGTCAGTACCTCGCGGGATCCATCGGTTCGGTCCACCCATTGGCGGCCGACCGCGCCATCCGCCCCGCCCGCCAGGCCGAATGGGCCGGCCGATCGCCGCGACGAAACGATCACCGCCGTCATCGGCTCCAGAAACCGGATCCGCCGCACCGCCCCATCGCCGCCGAACCATTCGCCGGCCCCACCGGACCCCCGCCGGATCGCGAACAGTTCCTGCCGCACCGGATAGCGCAATTCCAGGATTTCCGGGTCCGTCATGCGGGTGTTGGTCATGTGCGTCTGAATGGCTGACGTACCGTCGAACCCCGGCCCGGCCCCGGTTCCGCCGCAAATCGTCTCGTAATATTGCCGCGTCGCGTCGCCGAACAGGAAGTTGTTCATCGTGCCCTGCGAACCCGCCATAACCCCCAGCGCACCGAACAGTGCATTGCATGTTGCCTGGGACACTTCGGTATTGCCGGCCACCACCGCCGCACCGGGGTTCGGCGACAGAAACGTTCCAGGCGGAATAATCAGCGTCAGCGGTTTCAGGCACCCGTCGTTCAGCGGAATATCGTCCCCGACCAGACACCGGAACACATACAATACAACCGCGCGAGTCACCGCCGGCGGCGAATTGAAATTCCCCCGATCCTGCGCGCCAGTACCGGTAAAATCGATGACAGCACAACGATTGACCCGGTCGGTGCGAACCGCCACGCATAGATCGCGTCCGTTATCCATTCGGTAAACAAAACGTCCTGAGCCAAGCCGGGCGATCGCTTTTCGCACCGATTCCTCGGCATTGTCCATCACATGGCGCATATAGGCGCTGACCAGGGGCCAGCCGGATCGCGCCACCACGCGTTGCAGTTCGCGCACGCCTTTTTCGTTCGCGGCAACCTGTGCCTTGATGTCGGCCACGTTCACGTCGGGGCTGCGCGCCGGATAGCGCGCACCGGCCAGCAAGGCGCGGAATTCGGCCTCCCGGAAATGCCCGCCATCGACCAGCAGGAAATCGTCGATGACGACGCCTTCTTCTTCCAGCGTCCGCGAGTCCGGCGGCGTCGATCCCGGCGTGATTCCACCGATATCGGCATGGTGGCCGCGGCTGCCGGTAAAGAACAGGATGTCGCGTCCGGCCGCATCGAACACGGGCGTAATGACCGTGATATCGGGCAGATGCGTGCCGCCGTTGAATGGATTGTTCAGCGCAACGACATCGCCGGGTTTCAGCGTATGGCGGCGGCGGGCCAGCACGGTTCGCACGCTTTCGCCCATCGCCCCCAGATGCACCGGCACATGCGGCGCGTTGGCCACAAGCGCGCCGGATGCATCGAAGATGGCGCAGGAAAAATCCAGCCTTTCCTTGATGTTGACGCTCATGGAGGTGTTTTGCAGCACCGCGCCGGTCTGTTCCGCCACGTTCATGAACAGGTTGTTGAACAGTTCCAGCAGCACCGGATCGGGGCGCGCGCCGCCGGCCTCGGTTCGGCTGGCCAGCGGAGCCGTCCGCCGCAGGATCATGTGATTCAGCTCGGTCACCCCGGCCGTCCAGCCCGGTTCGATAACGGTGGTGGCATTGGCTTCCCGCACCAGCGCGGGGCCGGCGATCCGGTCGCCCGCGCGCAAGGATTCGCGATCGAAGACCGGCGCCTCGGCCGCGGCACCGCCGGTGAATATCCGGACCCGGTCGATGATTTCTGGCTCGCCGTTGGTCCGCGCGGGTAACGTCGCCTCGGCCGGCGCGACGCCGGCCAGCGTGGCCTCGGCCGCGACCGCTTCCACCATCGCCGGTCGTTCGGGTGTCGCGAACCCGAACCGTGCTGTGTGGGCAGCGGTAAAATCCGCCAAAACCGCGTCCAGATCGCCCATCGGAACGATCAGCGCGGCCTCGGTGCCGGCATAGCGCACGTGCAGCGATGCCGCCGTGGTAACATCGTCCGGGTTCGCCCCCTGTCTGGCCAGATCGGCCACGGCCAGTGCCGCCAGTTTTGCCGCCAGTGCTTTCAACGCCGGCAGCGTATCGGCACCGAGCGGGGTTTCCACTGCCTGTTCCTTCATCGCGGTCTGGTCGGCCAGACCCATGCCATAGGCCGACAATACGCCCGCGTAAGGATGAACAAACACCGTCTCCATACCCAGCGCGTCGGCGACAAGACACGCATGCTGGCCGCCGGCGCCGCCGAAGCATTGCAGCGCGAACCGCGCCACATCGTGGCCCTTTTGTAACGAGACCTGCTTGATCGCGTTGGCCATATTGGCGACCGCGATTTGCAGGAAGCCTTCCGCGACCTGTTGCGGTGTGCGGCCTCCGCCAATCTCCGCCGCCAGTGCGGCGAACCGCCGGGTCACGACATCCGCGTCCAGCGGCTGGTTTCCGCCGGGGCCGAAAATGGGCGGAAAATGCGCCGGTTGGATCTTGCCCACGCACACATTGGCATCGGTTACCGTCAACGGCCCGCCGCGGCGATAGCAGGCCGGGCCCGGATTGGCCCCCGCCGAGTCGGGGCCGACGCGCATCCGCGCGCCGTCGAAGTGCAGCACCGATCCGCCCCCCGCCGCCACCGTATTGATCGCCATCATCGGCGCGCGCATCCGCACGCCGGCGACCTCGGTCTCATAGGCCCGCTCGAATGCGCCGGCATACAGCGCCACGTCGGTCGAGGTTCCGCCCATGTCGAAGCCGATAATCCGGTCCAGCCCCGCCATCCCGGCGGTGCGCGCGGCCCCGACGATGCCGCCCGCCGGCCCGGACAGAATGGCGTCCTTGCCCTGGAAGCCGTGCGCTTCGGTCAACCCGCCGTTGGACTGCATGAAATACAACCGCGTGCCAGCCAGTTCCGCCGCCACCCGATCGACGTATCGTCGCAGGATCGGCGACAGATACGCATCCACCACCGTTGTATCGCCGCGCGGCACCAGCCGCAGCAGCGGGCTGACGGCGTGGCTGGCCGATACCTGGCTGAATCCGGCCTGACGCGCCAATTCCGCCAGTCGCTGTTCCTGCTGCGGATATTTCCATGCGTGCATCAGTAAGATGGCGCACGCGTCGATCCCGTCCGCCTTGGCCTTCGCCAGGATGTCCCGAGCGGCCTCTTCATCCAGCGGTTCGATTTCGTGCCCGTCCACGCCGGTCCGGCCGCGGACTTCCGCGACCCGCTCATACAGCATCGTGGGCAGGGTGATGGCCAGATCGAACAGCCGGGGCCTTGCCTGGTTGCCGATCCGCAATGCATCGGCGAATCCGGTGTTTACAATTAATACAACGCGGTCGCCCTTGCGTTCCAGCAATGCGTTGGTCGCGACCGTGGTGCCCATTTTGACGGCTTCGATCAGGCCGGGCGGAATCGGCTCCGCCGCCGCCAGCCCCAGAATCGTTTTGATTCCGTTGATAGCAGCGTCATCGTAACGTTCCGGATTCTCCGACAACAGCTTGTGGGTGGACAACCGGCCGGCGGGATCGCGCGCGACGATATCGGTGAAGGTGCCGCCGCGGTCGATCCAGAATTGCCATGCGGTCATTGGAAACCTCTCCGGTGTGTGGGGTCGGCGGGCTGGCGGGTCGCCGGCCTGGCTCGGTGGAAGATCGGTGTCACGATCCGATCGTCTCCCGCCGGGCTCCGGACAGGCTTTGCAGTTCCCGGCCGCGCGTTTCCGGCAGCATCAGGGCGGCGGCGACGACAAGTGCATACGCCCCGCCGGCAAAGACGCCCACGGCGACGCCAAGGCCCAGACGGACGGAGGCCGCGCCGACCAGCGTGGGAAACAGGGCGGCGAAACCGCGACCGAAATTATAGCAGAAGCCCTGGCCGGACCCGCGCAGTTCGGTGGGGAACAGTTCGGTGAACAGCGCGCCCATGCCGCTGAAGATACCGGAAGCAAAGAAGCCCAACGGAAATCCGAGCACCAGCATCAGGCGGTCGGAGATCGGCAGTTGGGTATAAAGGAGCACGATGGCCATCGAACCGATCGCGAACGTCAGGAAGGTTTTGCGCCGGCCAAGGCTGTCGTTGAGGTAGGCGCTGACAATGTAGCCGCAGAACGAACCGGCGATGATCACCCCGAGGTAACTACCCGTGCTCAGGACCGACAAGTGCCGTTCGGTACGCAGGAATGTCGGCAGCCACGTGGTGATCGCGTAATAACCGCCCTGCGCGCCCAAGGCGAGCAGGCACCCGCGCACCGTGATGCTGAGGAAGGGCCGCGAAAAGATCGCCAACAGGGGTGGGCGTACCGTCGCCCTGGTATAGACGGCGGGTTCCGGCACCAGGCGGCGGATGACGAATATGCTGAAGGCGGGCAGCAGACCGATGAAGAACAGCACCCGCCAGGCGTATTCCTTCGGCAGCAGAAGCGACGATGCGGTGGCGGCCAGAGCGGCGACGCCCCATCCGACCGACCAGGAACTCTGAACCACGCCGACGGCCTTGCCACGGTGGCGGGCGGCGATGACCTCGCCCATCAGCACCGATCCGGCCGCCCACTCGCCGCCGAAGCCCAGGCCCTGCAATCCGCGGGTGACCAGCAGTTGGCCGAAACTGTCGGTGAAGCCGGACAGGAAGGTGAAAACGGCGAACCAGGCGACCGTGATCTGCAGGGTCCGGACGCGGCCGATCCGGTCCGCCAACAGGCCCGCGATCCAGCCGCCGAAAGCGGACAGGATCAGCGTGACAGTGGCCAGCAGTCCCGCCTGGGTATTGGTCATGCCCCAAAGTCCGATCAGCACCGGCACGACGAACGAGTAAATCTGGACGTCCATGGCATCCAGCGCGAAGCCGCCGAAACACGCCCAGAAGGTCCGCCGTCCATCGCGGTTCAGGTCTTTATACCAGTCGAACATGACGGTTCCTTATCGGTAGCGGGTTGACACTCGTTCGGGTCGCTTTCGGTCGTACCGGGTATAGCTAACCGGATGCGGGGCGTTTGGATAATGCTATGTCGCAATAGTCAGCGATAAACCGCGCGTATCGTTCGCGGGCGGTTCCAGATACCGCCCAAATCGGCCACTACGAGTTCAGTTACCCGGCGGCGACCGGGTCATCGACGAAAACACCGCTTGCGGGACTGTGCGCGCCAGGTCGCCCGGCGCTATACTGGGGTTCTGGTCTGAAAGGAAAACCATGTCCGCCGCTACGTTGCCGAATGTCACGTTGACCGATGCCTACCGGGCGATGACTCCGGGGTCCGCCGCGCTGGCGGACAAGGCCCGCGCGGTCATGCCGAGCGGGCTGGCGCATGACAGCCGGCATTTCGATCCGTATCCGCCGTATGTGCAACGCGCGCTGGGGCCGGCGAAATGGGATGTCGATGGCAATAAATACGTGGATTACTTCGGCGGCCATGGGTCGCTGATCCTGGGGCACAATCACCCTGCCGTAATGGCGGCGGTGCATGCGGCGCTGGAACGCGGCACCCATTTCGGCGCCTGTCATGAGGCGGAGGTGCGCTGGGCGGAACTGATCGTGCAAATGGTGCCATCGGCCGAACGGGTGCGGTTCACCGCGTCCGGGACCGAGGCGACGCTGATGGCGCTGCGCCTCGCCCGCGCCTATACCGGCCGCCCGAAGTTGCTGCGGTTTCGCGGGCATTTCCATGGCTGGCACGACCACATGACCAGCGGATACGCCAGTCATTTCGATGGAACGGCGACCTCCGGCGTCGTGGACGGCGTGGCGGACAATGTTTTGCTGTGCGATCCCAACGATGTCGCCGGGTTAACCCGGCTGTTCAACGACCACAAGGATATCGCGGCGGCGATCCTGGAACCGACCGGCGCGACGTACGGTAAAATGCCTATCCTGCCGTCGTTCCTGGCGTTGCTGCGCGATCTGACGCGGCAGGCCGGCACCGTGCTGATTTATGACGAGGTGGTGACGGGTTTCCGCGTTTCGCCCGGCGGCGCGCAGGCGGCACTGGGAATCCTGCCGGACCTGACGACGCTGGCGAAGATCATGGCCGGCGGATTGCCAGGGGGCGCCGTGGCCGGGCGGGCGGATATCATGGAATGGCTCGATTTCAAGGCCACGCGGGAAACCGGGCGGGAAAAGGTCGCGCATCAAGGCACGTTCAACGCCAACCCGATATCGGCGGCGGCCGGAATCGCCACGCTGGAGATTGTGGCGAGCACCGATGTCTGCGCCCGTGCAAACGCCTTTGGGGATGCGCTGCGGGCCGGCATGAACGCGGTGCTGCGGGAAGAACGGGTGAAGTGGGCCGTCCACGGCACGTATTCATGCCTGCATATCTACACCAACCCAACCGGGGACGACATCGTGCCCGGACAGTTCGATTCCGCCGCGTTCATTCCGGCGATGATCGCCAAACCGCGTGGGGAGGCCCTTAACGGCCCGGTCCGGACGGGGCTGCTGGTGAATGGGGTGGACATGACCCCAAGCCTCGCGGCGTGGATTTCGGCGACCCATGGCGAGACCGAACTGGCGATCACCGTCGAGGCGTTCCGGGCGACAGTGCGGGCGTTGAAGCGGGAAGGGGCGATTACCGCTTCCCGCTGAACGGCCGGTCGCCGCGCCGGGGCCGGGGCCGGTTGCGGGGGCCGGTTGCGGTCTGGCGCAAGCGCGCGAACAACGTCATTAAGGCAAGCGATGAACCAGACTTTCCCGCTGTCCGACCACTGCGATGGGCGGCTTTTTTTCAATCCTGGACCGGTTCGGCCCGCCCGTGGGTTGATGCAGGTGCTGCGCTGGCGGCTGCGCGCGGAAAATCGGGCGGTTTGGCCGGATCGCGTGCAGAATCCGGTGTTTGCCCCGCCGCCCGGCAGCGTGGGACCGGATCGCGTGGCGGTGACGTTCATCGGTCATGCCAGCTTTCTGCTGCGCCTGCCCGGCGCGGTGGTGCTGACCGACCCGGTGTTCAGCGAGCGATGCTCGCCGGTTTCGTGGGCGGGCCCGAAGCGGGCGCGGGCGCCCGGCATCGCACTGGCGGATGTGCCGCGCCCGGATGTGGTGCTGCTGTCGCACAACCACTACGACCACATGGATTTTCCCACCTTACGCGCTCTTCAGGCCCGCTTCGCGCCCCGCTTCGTCACCCTGTTGGGCAACGCCCGCATCCTGGCCAAACTGGGCATCGCGGCGACCGAACTGGACTGGTGGCAAAATACAACGGCGGGGGCGCTGCGTATTACCGCCACGCCGGCGCGGCATTTTTCGGCGCGCACCCCGTTCGACCGCAACCGCACCTTATGGGGCGGATTCATGGTCAGCGTGGGCGCCGGCACGGTGCTGTTTGCCGGCGATTCCGGGGCCGGATCGCACTGGGGCGATATTCGGGACCGCCTGGGCGCACCGGATGTCGCTCTGCTTCCCATCGGTGCCTATGAGCCGAGATGGTTCATGGCGCCCGTCCATATGAACCCGGCCGAGGCGGTGGAAGCCCACATCGCGCTGGGGGCCCGGCGATCGGTGGGGATGCATTTCGGCACGTTCCAACTGACCGATGAGGCAATCGATGCCCCGCCGGCCGCGCTGGAAGCGGCGTGCCAGGCCACCGGGACCGAAACATTCGCAACACTCGGATTCGGCGAAACCGGAATGTTCGCGCTCGGTGGCCGCGGCTAGCGGGACGGCGCCGGCGATCGGTTTACCGCATCGTTTCGCGTGGGTTCTGAATCGATACAGACGCGCTTGGGCTGCATGCGGCTTGGTTCTAACGCCCTGCCTGACCCAGGCGTTTTGCCGCGCTCGATCGATGTCCTTTAGCGGGAAACAGCGTTCCGGCAAGACCCAGGCCAAAACGGGGCATATTGACATAGATCGATTCAAGAGCGCCTCGCGGCACGACATAGGTTTCGTGCCAGATGCCCACATCGCCGCCGCTTGCGGCGTTTTTGTTGAAGGCTTGCCAGGCCTGAAGGTGGGTCCTATCGGCGGCATGAGCGAAAGCCCGCAGATGATCGGCGCTTTTCCAGTATTGGAGCGACCACAGGTTGCGCAGTCCGAAATGCCCCCGGGCCGACAGCATCCCAAGTTCGGGCCGCGCCTCAAGCTCCTTCAGCATTTTCGGCATCGCAATCGCGACAGGGAGCCATTTCCAGATTTTCCACAGCTTGTTGATGCGCATGCCAATAAGGAACACGACAATTTCGTCATCGACTTCCGCGCAAACCCTGTCCGTAATGAGGCCCGGCATGCGGAAACTCTCCTTTTCGGTCGACACTCAATCTATACTCCAAACAAGTTATCGAACAGTCTTGCCCAGCATCCGGAGTGTGCTGGGCAACCCCTCGCGATACGACGGATAAATCAGGCCGCAGTCCGGCAACTCCCCAAAGGACGACCGGATTTTTTCCTTGTGAAGTGTCGTTTCCACGATCGGCTTACCCGCGAATAACGCCGCCATCCATGTGGGCGCGCGACCGGGCGCGGAAACGCCCATCGATGTCGCGGCTAGTCCGGTAAACGACGTCATAGCGACGGGTTCGATATCCGTCAGAACAAAAGACTTGCCGGAGGCCTGCGTGCGATCGAGGGCGGCGATACGTACCAGCCCCCGGACCGCATCGTCCACGTGGACAAGGATCATGCGATCCGAGCGGTCGCCGAAGTTTCTCCACTTGCCGGCGGCGATCGCCGGGAAGATCGCCTCGCCGAACGGGCCGCCGGGTCCATAGACTGTTGCGAGATAAACAAACGACGCCGCGACGCCCGATCGTTCGATAATATCGCGAACGGGGATGCCCACGGTGTTGAACCCCGATTCCGTCGTACGCATTTTTGAATCCGGCGAAAGAAACCCGTTGCGATCCGGTGCGAGATCGTCGATGCCGCTAACGGAGATCAATCGCGGGCGACGGTCGGCGCCCAGCGTGAGCATGGCGTTTGTCAGTGCACGGGTGAAGCTTTGCCGCTGCCGCGCAATCGCGCGCATCCGCGACCGGCTAAGGCGCTTCGGGCGCGGCGGCTGAATCAGATCGACGATTGCGCTGGCGCCTGCCGCCTCGTTTATCCAACGATCTGGATCGGCCGCTTCGCCCTCCGATACGGATGCCCCTGCCGCGGCGATGATCGCCGCCGATTGCTCCGAACGCGCAAGCGCCTTGACCCGCCAGCCGGACCTGACCGCCTCTTGAATAACGCGACGGCCGATAAAGCCGCTGCCGCCAAGCATGAACAACATGTTCTGGCTCATAACCATTCGCTCCTGTTTTACGAATTGCCCCGTTGTTCAGCGGGCCAGCCGAATCGCGATCGTCATGGGGGATGCGTCGGTCACGGCGAACATCGCCTCATCGAAAGTCGGTGCGCGAAACGCCGGCCTCACATTGTTCGACACACCCCAATCCTCGGTGGGCATACCGAATACATTCGCGTCGGTGCGATGATTGCCGTTGAGGTCGTGCGTCACCGCAACGGCATAATGGCCGGGCTTCAATCCATCGAAGCGGCATGTTACCGTCGGTATCTTAGCCGGTTGCCAGCGCTGCCGCACCGCTTGACTGGGTTCACGGGGAAACCCCGCCGTGTTTAAAAAGAGCGCGCATCCCACTTCACCGGCATCGGATTGGATTCCGCTTATTTCGACAATCAGATCGCTTGCCCAGACAGGGCCAGCCGCGAATGAAGCCGCCCCGGACATTATAAATGCCGCAAGTGCTCGCGTGCCGTTCCGATCGTTCATAAATCGCTGCCTCCGTAAGGCCCCGTACCTGTGGCGCCTAAATGTGTATGATGTTAACATAAGAGCCGGAGATTACATTGTCAACATCTAAATCCAGTCCTTATCATCACGGGGACCTTCGCGCGGCATTGGTCACCGCCGCGCTCGGCTTACTGGAGGAAAGCGCTATCGAGACGGTTTCGCTGCGTGCGGTCGCGCGCCGGGCGGGTGTCTCGGCGATGGCACCCTACCGGCACTATCCCGACAAGGAAGCGCTTTTGGCAGCGGTCGCCCAAACCGGATTCGACCGTTTGCGCGACGTGCTTGCCCACGCGGACTCAATCTCCGGGCCTGACACGGCACTGCTGGGGCAGGGCGTCGCGTACGTACAATTTGCGATCGAAAATCCGGTGCTGTTCAGGCTTATGTTCGGGCCGCCCCGGCGCGGCCGGCACGCCGATCTCAGAACGTCCAGCGAAACGGCGTTTAGCGTGCTGGTCCGGCGCATGACGGAACAAACCCATTCGGCCGGGTTGCAACCCAGGATCCTCGGCTATTGGTCTCTCGTTCACGGCCTGGCAATGCTTATACTGGATGGCCAAACGCCGGTCGCCGGATTTGAAACTCCCGATACCGAGGTCGTCCGGCAGACCATCTCCAGCATGATTCGGTTCGACTGATCGAACAACGGATGGGTGCATAAAGGATCGCCATACCGGGCCTGTGGACTGCCGGCTGAGGGTTCGCGTGGGTTCACAACCGGGGCGGACTCGCCTAGGTTCCCGGCGTCACAATCAGGAGGACACGATGCCAGGAATGATGGATGGTAAAGTCGCGGTCGTAACCGGGGCCGGCGGCGGGATTGGGCGGGAAATCGCCCTGATGATGGCGGCGGCCGGCGCCAAGGTCATCGTCGCCGATATCGGCGCGTCGCTGACCGGCGAAGGCGGGTCGGCCAGCCCCGCGCAGCAAACCAAGCAGTTGATCGACCAGAAGGGCGGCGCGGCGGAAATCTGCACCGAATCCGTTGCGTCCTGGGGGTCGGCGCAAAAGATTATTCAGGCCGCGATGGATCATTTCGGCAGAATCGATGCCGTCGTGAACAATGCCGGTATTCTGCGCGATGTGATCTTCCACAAAATGACCGAGGACGACTGGCTGTCGGTCATCGCCGTGCATCTGAACGGCAGTTTCTTCGTGTCCCGGGCGGCGGCGGAACATTACCGCAAGCAGGAAAGCGGCACGTTCGTTCACATGAGCAGCACATCCGGCCTGATCGGCAATTTCGGTCAGGCGAACTATTCGGCGGCCAAGCTGGGTATCACGGCCCTGTCGAAATCCATCGCACTGGACATGCAACGCTATAACGTGCGGTCCAACTGCATCGCGCCGTTCGCCTGGAGCCGCATGACCAGTTCCATTCCGGCCACCACGCCGGAACAGCAGGCGCGCTTGGGGAAAATCCAGCAGATGACGCCGGAAAAGAACGCGCCGATGGCGGTATATTTGTCGTCGGATGCGGCCAAACACGTGACCGGCCAGGTGTTCGGTTGCCGGATGAACGAGATGATCCTGTTCAGCTCGCCGCGTCCGATCCGCATCGTGCACCGTGCGGAAGGCTGGACGCCGGAGACGATCGCCGAACATGCGATGCCTGCGATGGCCGCGGCCTTCATGCCGCTGGATCGTTCGGGCGATGTGTTCGGCTGGGATCCGGTCTAGGTTTTTCCATTGTGTCCGCCCTGGCTGTTGCCGGGGCGGACAGTGTCGAAGGCGCCCGCCCGGGCCATGGATTTTTCACTCTGCCGGACCACCAGGTTGCTTCCGTTGGCGCAGCCACCCATGCTCGTCACCGTCGGTCAATCCGATTTCAGTCAGTCGATAATCCCCTGTCATACCGTACGAGGCGTTGACTCTATCATCTGCGTCGTGGAGGTCACGGCCAGATTCGTTGGTTCGGTAAACGCCTCTCCGGAAAGTCTGAATTCTCTGTCAACGGCGACCATCCGGGGATCGTGTCGGCGCCTTACAGAAGGCGGATCGATGACACGATTATCGTACAGGACGAAATTCCAGCGTTTAATCCAGCAATTCGACCCGCGTCGAGTCAAGCTTCCGTCGGCCAAGTTGCAGAAGACCGTCCAAGCCCTGCTTGAACTCCTCTAGCGGTACGGCCAGCAGCAGCGCACCCGAATCAGGGGTAAGGCGACCTGCTTCAACGGCATGAGCCACAAGTTGTGCAAACCGTCCCCTGCGCGCATAGGGTGTCGACATCATGGGAAAGAAATCCAGATCGAAGTCCTCGGCGACCCGCCAATCGTTACCTGGTTGAGCGCTTAGGCGGGCCTCATTATACAGGGCGGGGTTGCCGGGGTTGGCATTGTCAAGATGATAGCTCGCGGCCGATATACTTATTCCATAGTAATGACTTATCCGCGATAGTGCCTCCTCGCGGGAGGTGGCCGCTTTCACCAGACGCAAAATACCGCGCTGGGGCGCAAGAAACTCCACGGCAAACGCGTTGGCGCGCTGCTCGATCCGATCCGACGGATGAGAGCGGAACCCCGCTTCCAGAAAATCGTAAGAGTCGACCCGCAGGCGATCCAGATTTTCGTCCAGATCCCAAAGCAAGTGACACAGTTCGTGGGCTGCGGTTGTTCGCCTGACCCAAACATTCTGATTAGGCCCCGCGGCGTTGACCACTATTCCACGGTCGCGGCCGTTCGCGAGAGTCGCCCCCGCGACGTTTGTGCCCATTTCCAGGGTCAGCAACGGGATTGCGTTTTGCTCGCTCAGTAATGAGCGAACGCTTGGCACAGGTGCTTCGCTATCAAGCCCGAAGAGGTCGCGCGTGCGGTGCGCAAGGTCATAGCCTTGCTTCCAGGCGGGGCCGGGAAACAACGGTTCGGCGGGGGGCCTGGTTGCTGGTTCGCTGCTTAGCCCAGGCGACGACAGTGTCTCGAACTCTGCCTGTCTTGCGATAACCCAAGCCGCTTCCGCTAGCTTGAGCACAGTTGGCGGGGAAAGAGCGATTGAAGATTTATCTTTTGGATGCATACACCGCTTCAACCGGGTGCCCAGTTCACCGGCGCCGCCGGTCTCTAGCTCAAGGCCGATCCTGCGCTCATCCAAACCCAATTGCTGCGCTAGACGCTCCAAATCGCGAACCGGGTTAAGCATGCCCGCGGTTTCCCCGGCGATCACCGCGGCTTCGGGCATCCCGCTCTCCTTGGCGACCTGCGCGATGGTCAGGCCAAGTGTCTTGCGTTGGCGCTTTAACGTATGTGCAGGCTCGCCGGTTGACCGGACGATGGGAAAGCCGCCATCTTCTACGATCTTTGCCAGTGCTTCCTTGCCATAGGCATGGGCCACCTCGAAAGGTGTCATCCGGTGGCCGGTCGCCTGAGGCGAATCGAACGTGACCTGTACCTGACTGCGCACGAATAGACCGTTCCAAGGTTCTCCATCGAGATCCTGGTATCTCGCGGCGTTTGCGGCCATCGCGGCTGGATCGATCTCTGGCATTTTCCTACGTTACTCTCCTTGGCGAAACGGTGCCGAACCGCACACCCGTTCTGGTGTCTGAATCCCAACCAGTGCTCCAGACATCGTAGCCTGACTGTTTGAATGCCGTCTCGATCGCGACCATGGCCTCTTTTGAGCGCACGGGATAGCGTCCCGACCAGCCGTTCACCACGATCCGAGCTTGCCCCGCGAATACCGCCTCGCCAGCGGCATAGGCCGGGCCCGTAAGGTTCGTGTGCTTTACGACGCCGGCAACGCGCTTGGAGCCGAACGCGCATAGTTCCGGCGCATGTACGACGTCGTCTGTTCGCACGACCCAAAGGCGTAAATCGCCTGATTGCCAATCCACGGCGAGCACCGGCCCCGGCTGGCCAGAATTGGCATTGTTCGTGCCGTCCGCCAGCTCCGACAGGCTGTCTGCCGGGGTCATCGGGACCGTCAAATCGCCGATTTGCGTTCCTCGGGGATGACGTGCCGGGCCGTGTTTCCTTCGATACTCATCAAACGCCATGGCAACCCTGGTCTTAGCGACCCCAATCTTATCGGATTGCGACAATCGACGATCTCCTGGCTCCGTCATGGTACGCCACTTACTTTTCTATCCAACAAGCGAAGACTCTGCGAGCGCGATCAAGCGGTTTGGCGCCGCACGCCCACCACCCACCCCAAAGCTGGCGCTCCCCGGACAATCGGCCTAAGTCCCGCGCATGACATTCCCCTCCGTCCATCCGGCGCTCGACGCGGCGCTTCTCGCGCGCGGCTATCTCGAACCCACCGAAGTGCAGTCGGCCGTGCTGCAACCGGAGGCCACCGGCCGCGATTTGCTGGTGTCGGCCCGCACCGGTTCCGGCAAAACCGTCGCATTCGGGCTGGCCGCGGCATCCACATTGATGCCGGACGGCGCGCTGCCCCCACCGAACGCGCCCATTGCCATCGCGATCGCCCCGACGCGCGAACTGGCGTTGCAGGTGCAGGCCGAACTGGCCTGGCTGTATGCCGGCGCCCGTATTGCATCGTGCGTCGGCGGCATGGACATACGCCGCGAAGCACGGGCGCTGTCGGCCGGCTGCCACATCGTCGTCGGCACGCCGGGCCGGCTGGGCGACCATTTGCGGCGCGGCAACCTGGACTTGTCGGCGCTGAAAGTCGTGGTGCTGGACGAAGCCGATGAGATGCTGGACCTCGGCTTCCAGGACGAACTGGAATTCATCCTGCAAGCCGCGCCATCCGAACGGCGCACGCTGCTGTTCTCGGCCACCATTCCGCACGACATCGCCAAACTCGCGCGCAAATACCAGCGCGATGCCTTGCGTATCGACACGATCGATCGCAGCCAGCCGCACGACGATATCGAATACCGGGGCATCGCCGTCGCGGGGCACGAAACCGACGGCGCGCTGGTCAACATTTTGCGCTGGTATGAAGCGCCCGGCGCGCTGGTGTTTTGCGCCACCCGCGATTCCACCCGCCGCCTGCACCAGTCTTTGCTGCGGCGCGGCTTCGCGGCGGTGATGCTGTCGGGCGAACTGAGCCAGCACGAACGCACCACGGCGCTGGATGCGCTGCGGTCGGGACGCGCCCGCGTCGGCGTCTGCACCGATGTCGCTGCGCGCGGCCTGGACCTGCCGGCGCTGGACCTGGTGGTGCATGCCGATCTGCCAACCAACCCCGAAACGCTGCTGCACCGCAGCGGGCGCACCGGGCGGGCAGGGCGCAAGGGTGTGTCGGTGCTGATCGTGCCCTATGCCAAGCG
The DNA here is from genome assembly GCA_021805565.1 of Pseudomonadota bacterium. Lineage (GTDB taxonomy): Bacteria > Pseudomonadota > Alphaproteobacteria > Acetobacterales > Acetobacteraceae > Rhodopila. The sequence goes on along the minus strand of JAJZFA010000054.1, from coordinate 4,130 downwards.
CCGCCGGGCGGAGCAGGTCAGTAACGCCGCCAGGGTGCGGGTGGCGTGGTCTGGCGCACCGGACGCCGGCGATATCATGAGCCGCGACCGCGACCGGCTGCTGACCGACCCGATGCTGGACCCTCCGGATGGGACGGAGCGGGCGGATGCCGAGGCGCTGTTGGCCGCGCTCGATCCGGTGGCCGTCGCCGCGGCGCTGTTGCGGCTGTATCGCCGCCAGTTGCCCATGCCGGAAGCAATCAGCGCGGCACCGCCGCCCGCCGCGCCGCGCGAAACGCCGCGTGTGGCCGCGGTGCCCGCCGGGGACTTCGTGCAGTTCCGGATTTCGGTCGGCCGCAATAACCGGGCGGACCCGAAATGGATCGTGCCGCTGCTGTGCCGTTTGGGCGGGATAACAAAGCGGGACATTGGCGGTATCCGGATTTTCGACACCGACACACGGTTCGAAATCGCCCGGACAACCAGTGCCGCGTTCGCCGCCGCGACGGCCGATCTTCCCCCGCATGAACCGCGAATCACCCCCTCGGGCGACGGCCCGATGCCCGCTCGGCCGTTCCGTCCCCGGCCGGCCGGGCCGCGCGTCCGGGTGAAACGAACCGGCTGACGACGTGGTGTCGGATCGCTGGCGCCACCCTATGGGCGTCGAACCAGATCATGGCCAGCGCGCTGTCACGATTTCCAGGCCGCCCAAGGCGATTTACCGGCTGGCGGGCGGCCGGCGCAGTGCGGCCGCGCGTCGCACCACGGATCGTGCCCGCTCCACGACCGGAACGTCGATCATCGCCCCTTCGAATTGTACCGCGCCCAGCCCGGCGGCATAGGCCGCGTTATAAGCCGCGATCATCCGCTCCGCCCGTTCCACGTCGGCCGCACTGGGCGAAAATTCCTCGTTCAGCACCGAAACCTGCAACGGATGCACCGCGCTGGCGCACATGAAGCCCAGCCGTCGCGACCGCCGCACGATGGCGCGAAAGGCATCCTGGTCGCGGAAATCGGCGATCGAGCCAACGAACCCCATCGGTAAAATGCCAGCCGAACGGGCAGCGAAGACCGCCTGCTGCTTGGGATAGAACAATCCCTCGGGGCCGGACTCCATGCCCACGTCGGCGGCGAAATCCTCCGATCCCAGGCTTAATCCCACGATCCTGGGATGTGCCTTGGCGATCTGTTCGATCCGGAAAAACCCGGCCGCGTTTTCCACGAGCACCAGGAATTGTATCGCGCCCGCCGGCAACCCGCGTTCCGCCTCAAGCTCCGCAACGATATCGGCGCAGGCCTGGACGTGTTCCGCACTGTCCACCTTGGTCAGCATCAGCGCGGCCACGTCGGGAATAACCGCCGCTTCCAGATCGCGCACCAGCATCCGCCAGGGCCGGTTCACCCGCACCGCCACGTCCGCCCCGTTGCGCGAAACCTGGGGAACAGCCCCGGCGATCAGCGTGCGCGCATGGTCTTTCATCGACGGCGCGACCGCGTCCTCCAGGTCCAGGATAATCGCGTCCGCGCCGCGATCCGCCGCGGTGCGGACGAATTTGTCCGACGTGACTGGAACGAACATCAGGGAGCGCCAGACCGGCAGATCGTCGCGCATCGTCAACCCTCCTTATGGCATGTCCGGCACGTATCGCACCGGATGGGGGCGCCGGACATGCCCTAGGTTTTTGTTTGTGCGGTCAGCTTTATCGGCGTGCTGGCGCACTCATCGCCGATGCTGCCCTCGATCGCGCCCGCGGCGGCCAGCGCGGCCAACCGGGCGGGATCGTACCCGATGGATTGCAAGACGGCGTGCGTGTGCTGGCCCAACGTGGGGGCGGGGGACCGCAACCGCCCCGGCGTGTCCGACAGGCGCGGTATAACATTGTGCATCAGCACCGAACCGGCTTCGTCGTCGGGCACTTCGACGATGACCCCGCGCGCCTGGACATGGGGGTCGTCGAGCAATTGATCGATGTCGAAGATCGGTGTGGCGGTGACGTCGGCTGCCTCGAACACCGCCATGGCGTCCGTCAGCGTGCGTTCGGCGATCCAGCCGGCCACGATGGCGTCGCAGGCGCCGATGTTGCGGACGCGATCGGTATTCGTCCGGAAACGCGGGTCCTCGATCGCATCGGTCCGCCCGATCGCCCGGAACAGCCGTTCGGCCATCGCCTGAATGGACGCCGAGATCGCGATAAAGCGGCCATCGGCGGTGCCATAGACGTTGCGCGGCGATGTGGTCAGCGACCGGCTGCCGGTGCGCTGGGGCTTTTCGCCGGACACGCGATACATCGCCGCATCGGGGCCGAGGACGGAAATCATCGGTTCCAGCAGCGGCAGGTCGATGACCTGCCCGCGCCCGCTCCGTTCGGCGACCCGCAGCGCGACCATGACCGCATAGGCGCCGTACAGGCCCGATACCATGTCGGCCAGCGCCAGCGGCGGCAATACCGGCGGGCGATCGCCGTAGCCGTTTTTCGCCGCGAAGCCCGACATCGCCTCGACCAGCGTGCCGAAGCCGGGCCGGTCTCGATACGGTCCGTCCTGGCCGAACCCGGTGATCCGCACGATAACCAACGACGGATTGCGCGCATGCAGCACATCGGGCCCCAGACCCATCGCTTCCAGCGTGCCGGGACGGTAGTTTTCGATCAGCACCTGGCTGGTGGCCAACAGGTCCAGCAGCGCGTCGCGGCCCGCTTGCGGGCGCAGGTCCATCGCCACGCTTTTTTTGTTACGGGCATAGACCTTCCAGTGCAGCGACAATCCCTTGACCCGCCAGGCGCGCAGCGGATCGCCGGTTTTCGGATCCTCGATCTTGATGACCTCGGCGCCGTGATCGGCGAGTTGCAGGCTGACCATATTGCCGGCGACGAGGCGGGAGATATCGACGACGCGGATGCCGTCCAGCGGCGCCGGGGCGGCCGGGTCGAATTCAATGTGCGGAATCATGATCCGGGCGTGTCCTGAGTGCTGCCTAGGCGGGGATTTTCCGTTGTTTCGGCCACAGGACGGCGACCCGCGGCAGGACGTCCTCCACCAGCCGTTTGGTTTGGCCAATCATGTCGTCGTCGCCGGCGGCGATCGGACGCAGAATGAATTTGGACGCGCCGGCCTCGATATAAGCGGTTAGCCGCCGGACGATCGCCGCAGCGTCGCCGATCGCGAACAGGCTGGCCGGATCGCGTCCGGTGCGGGCGCGATACTGGTCCATCGCTTTTGCCACGCCCGGATCGTCGGGTCCGCCGAACCGGAACGCGAAGGCCGCGCCGTAATGATCGTCGTCGATCGTGCGGCCGGCGGCGGGCAGCGCGGCCTTGATGCCGGCGATCGCCGCACCGACCGCGTCCGGCGTCTCCGCGCCCGCCTGCCAGCCGGTGCCGACGCGGGCGGTGCGCCGGATGGCGGCGGGGGACGAACCGCCGATCCACATCGGCAGGTCCGGCTGCACCGGCAGCGGCGCGATCGACGCTTTCGTCAGCTTGAAATGCCGCCCGTCGTAGTCCAGTGCCTCACCGGCCCACAGGCGAGCGATAATCTCCAGTGCCTCATCGGTTTTGCGGCCCCGCGTGGCGGTGTCGATATGCATTGCCGCCCATTCCGCCCCCAGCGGGCTGCCGATGCCGAAGCCGGGCAACAGCCGCCCGCCGGACAATACGTCGATGGTGGCGCATTGCTTGGCCAGCAGCACCGGTTCGCGCAAGGCGACCGAAACGACATTGACCCCGAACTTGATGCGCCGCGTGCGCCCGGCGACGGCGGCGAGCATCGTCATGCACTCCAGCACCGGTGTCCGGCTGACGATGCGATCGGTCTGCCAGATTGAATCGAGGCCACCTTGCTCGCACAGATCGACCCAGCGCCAGAATCCGTCCGATGTCTGAAACGGGTAGTCCATGATTCCGATGCCAACGGCGATGGTGCGTGCCATTCCGGCGATTCCCTGCAAGCGTGCGGTCGATGCTCCGCCGGTTCGCCGCCGCGCGCAATGGCGGCGCGGTTTTCCTTCGCGCAAGAACCGCGCTAGGTAAAAGGGGCAAAACCGTGGGCCGGGGTGCATTTTTTGCTTGCTCCGATTCGCCGGCCTGGACTCTTTGCATGATGTGCCGCCGCCATCGTCCCTCTCCGAACCGAACCGTGCCGAGCTTGAAGCT
>JAJZFA010000053.1 GCA_021805565.1 Pseudomonadota bacterium | reverse complement strand
AGGAATCCCAATCCGGAGCTTTTGCGAATCCCCCATTTAGAGGTGAAGTGACGGTTCAGCTTACCTGTTGCATTTCGGACTCATCGGCATAACCGCGAGCGCGACTCAGTCGCATTGAGAACTGCTGTTGCCCGACGCTGCCGCTTGTAGCGATTATTGTCGGGCAATTCCTTAGCGCGCCGATTCACCAGGGGATGACCGAACCGTCCCAGGCAAAAAAGCCGCCATTGGCGTCCGGTCCCAGCCTGTCCATGACAGCCAGCAGGGCGGCTGCCGCTTGGTCTGGTGCGACCAGTTGTCCAGGCGGGACGTTTGGCTGAAACGGCGCGCTCAGCGCGGTATCCACGGTGCCCGGATGCAGTGCGACGCAAACGCTCAGCGGGCGGGTCCGGCGATGTTCGATCGCCAGCGTCCGTATCAGCATGTTCAGCGACGCCTTGGACGCCCGGTATCCGTACCAGCCGCCCAGACTGTTGTCGCCGATGCTGCCGACCCGTGCCGACAGCGCGGCGAAGACGCTGGGGCCGGACCGCGGCATCAACGGTAACAGATGCTTGGCCGCGAGCGCCGGCCCGATCGCATTGACGGCGAACAGCGTCGAAAGCGATTCGAACGATATCGACCGCATGGTTTTTTCCGGACCGAAATCGGGGCCGTGCAGCCGGCCCGTGGCAACGACGATGCGCCGGACCGGACCGGACTGCGCCAATCGTGCCGCCGCCGCCGCCAAACTGGTTTCATCCAGGATGTCGGCGGCAATCCAGGCGCGGCGAGGGCCCGCTGTCCAGCCGTCCGGCCGACGGCGGGACAATGCCACGACCTGCCCATAGGCGGGATCGTCTGCCAGCCGGTTGGCGATCGCTCGGCCGATCCCGCCGGCTGCGCCAACGACAATCGCGATGTCCGTAGTCATTAAGTCGTACCGCCGCAGTGGGTTTAAGATGATCGGCAAAGGGGCCACCCGCCGATATGGGGCTACCGGCCGGTTTGTCGCCCAGCCGGTACCCGGTTAACATTCTCGCCAACGATAAACGCTCGGGAGCAAGCGATATGGCCACCACCACATTCAGGATCGGCGATACGATCGTCCATCGGATTATCGAGATGGAGTGCGGCTTTACGCCGGCTCTGGAGTTTCTGCCGAAACTGACGCCGGAAATGCTGGCCGAAAGCCGGCCCTGGATGAAATCCCAGATGGCGCTCGACGATCGGGACCGTCTGGTGCTGTGCTTTCAGGCCTACATCGTCCGCACCGGCAAACATGTCATTCTGATCGATAGCTGCGTCGGAAACGACAAGGACCGTCCCGCGCGCCCAATATGGCACATGAAAACGGACAGCATTTTCATGGATGGCCTGAAAGAAGTCGGACTGACCGTCAGCGACATCGATTTCGTTCTCTGTACGCATCTTCACGTCGATCACGTTGGCTGGAATACCCGCCTGGACAATGGCCGCTGGGTTCCGACTTTTCCTAATGCCCGGTATCTGTTTTCCAAGACCGAACTGGATTTCTGGCTGGCCGAGAACGACAAGGCGACTGTGCCGCCGATCGCCGACAGCGTTATTCCGATCGTGGAGGCAAAGCGCCATCAACTCGTCACCAGCGACTATAGCGTGAACGATATTGTCCAGTTGATCCCGTCGCCCGGCCATACGATCGATCATTACGCTGTCACGCTGGGCAGGGGCGGCAAGGATGCTATTTTCACCGGCGACTTCATCCATACGCCGTTGCAGGCGAAATGGCCGGATCAGGCGATGCGCATCGATTACGATCCGCTGCAAAGCTCCGCCACGCGCTGGAAACTTCTGGAATCGTTGTGTGACACGAACACGCAATGCTGTTTCGCGCATTTCCCGTCGCCATCCCGCGGCTATATCAAGCGGTGGGGCGACGGGTTCCGTTGCGACTATATTACCGGCTGACCGGATCGCATTGGCCAGTGTCTGAGGGCGGCTTGGCAGGTGGAGGACTCACAGGTGGCGGCCTGCGACACGTTCGGCAAAAGGTCTGTCGGCGCGCCGATCACGCTGCCCGCTCAAACGACGAGGCGGGGCATGTCCGGCGCCGCAACCCGAAACGGTCATGGCGGCGCGGGACATACGTGCCGGACCAGTCCTAAGGCGACGCTGGCAAATAAATGCGTCAGCACGCCGGCAAAGTTGCCGTGCAAAACATGAGCTTGGGAATTGCCCGACGCTGCCGTTTGTAGCGATTATTGTCGGGCAATTCCTAAGGCAGCGTCTTGCCGTTCTGAAACCGCCGCCACGCGCTCATTTGCACCGCCGATGTCAGGCAATGCACCACCACTGGCCTGGTCTTCACCGCGAATGCCTGGGCGATACCGGCCGCGACCTCCGATTCCTCCCGGATGGTGATTCCCTCGGCACCGAAAGATCGGCCCCACGCGGCGAAATCGGGGTTTGTCAGCCGTGTCGCCTCCATGAACTTCCGGTCCGGATAGCGCACGTAACTGTGCATCCCGATCGTGCCGTACATGGAATTGTCGGAGATAATAACGATCGGATTGCCGCCATACTGGCAGGCGGTGGCGATTTCGTTGCCCATCATCAGCGCGCCGCCGTCGCCCATGAACGCGACAACCTGCTTGCCGGGCCGGCGCAGCGTTGCCGCCACGGCCATCGGCATGCCTGATCCCATCGCCCCCACCACGGACGACAGAAATTCCTGGCCGGGTTTGAACCCGATGTATCGATGGATATACGACCCGAAATTCCCGGCGTCGGACGTTACCACCGCGTCGTCCGCCAGATGTTTGCCGATCTCGCACACCACGGCGGCGAAGTTGACTCCGTCATCCGCCGGTTCCCAGGTTTTTTCCAGCAAGGACAAATGAATTCGATGCAGCCCGTCCACCCAGCCGCGCCGCCTGGACGCGTCCGATGGGGGCTTCATCGCCAGCAGGCCGTTGATAACTTCGTACGGGTCGCACGGCATGCCCAGATCGGCGCGCCACACACGCCCGACCTCATTGGGATCGGGCCAGATATGCACCAGCGGCAGTTGCGGCTGAGGCGCGGCAGGGAACGTATAAGACTGGCTGACAGTATCTGTCAGACGTTCCCCCAACGCCACGATCAGGTCGGCTTTCTTCATCTCGCCGATCAGCGCGGGCGGGACACGGATGCCCATGTAGCCGCCATAATTCGGATGCTGGGCGTCGAACAGTTGCGGGCGGCGATGGGTGGGGCTGATGGGCAGCACCCAGTCCTCGGACCAGCGCCGCAAATCGGCATAGACCCGGTTGTCGTGCAGGCTGTCGGCCAGCAATGCGCCGCCGGCCAGGATCAGCGGACGGTCGGCCTTTGCCAGCATGTGCGCAAGCTGTTCAAGGTCTTGCGTGCGCGGGCCGGCAACGACGCGCGGCCGAGGAAGATTGAGCGCCGCGTCGGTGGATTCGTCGAAAATATCCTCTGGCAAGATGACCGCGACCGGTCCTGGCGTGCCGCTTTCCGCGAGATGGAAGGCCCGGGCGATGGCTTCGGATGCCTGCTCCGGTTCGTTTACCTCAATGACCGACTTGGTAATATCGGAGAGCAGTTTCGAATAGTTCTGCTCCTGTAGTGCCAGCCGCCCGAAATCCTTGCGCTCGACCTGACCGACCAGCATCACCAGCGGCGTGGCGTCGTGGAACGCCGAATGCAATGCCACCATCGCATTGGCCAGCCCTGGTCCGCGGGACACAATGCAGACCCCCGAACGGTTGCGAAGCCGCCCGTCGGCCACCGCCATAAACCCGGCGCCGCCTTCGTGCCGGCAAACGATCATGCGGATGGAGTTGCGTTCGGTCAGCACGCTGGTCAGGCCGACATAGCTTTCGCCTGGCACACAGAAAATCTGGTCCACGTCGTGGGCTTCCAGACTGTCCGCCAACAGGCGGGCGACAGTGGTGGTCATTTTGGCCGCATCCTCCGTTCGATCCGCCCCAAGGCATCGCGCCCTTCGACCGGATCGTCAAATCCTGCCCGCTCCGCCGGTTTGGATCGCTGGTTGCGGTCGCGAACGTATGCTGGTTTTTCCAACCGGTTTCCGGCGTCCAGGCCGGCACGATGGTTTACCCCCCAACTCTTGACAGCTTCCGAACTATTAGTCAGTGTTTATCGTAACAAACTAGGGATTTCCCCGTGTTTGTTTGGCGAAATATAAAAAAATTAAAACCGGCAGGGAGTTCCGTCCAATGATTACCAGACGCCAGTTTTCGGCAACAACGCTCGCCGCTGGCCTGATGGCCGGCACAGCGCGGCATGCATTCTCCGCCCTCGGCCCGATTGATGTCACCAAGGTCCGCAAGGACATCGACGCCAACGGCAAGAAGCTGTCGATCGCGACCGTGGTGAAGGTCGATGGCATCGCTTGGTTCGATCGCATGCGCGAGGGAGTAAAAGAGTTCGGCGCCCTTACCGGTAACGATACCTGGATGGTCGGCCCGAGTCATACCGATGCCGCCGAACAGGTCCAGCTTATCGAGAATCTGATCGCGCAGGGGGTGGATGCCATCTGCATCGTGCCGTTTTCGGTGGAGGCGGTCGAGCCGGTGCTTAAGAAGGCACGCGATCGCGGCATCGTCGTCGTCGCGCATGAAGCCTCTAACCTCAATAACACCGACTTCATCATCGAGGCATTCGATAACAAAGCCTACGGTGCCAAGCTGATGTCTGTCCTAGGCAAGGAGATGGGTGGCCAAGGCGAATATGTCGCCACCGTCGGCAGCTTGACCAGCCAAAGTCACAACGAATGGGTGGACGGCGCCATTGCTTATCAAAAAGAACACTTCCCGAAAATGAAGATGGCGATGGACCGCATCGAAACCTACGACGATGCGAACCAGGATTACACGAAACTAAAAGAGGCGCTGACGACCGATCCCCACATAACGGGCATCCTGGGCGCGCCGATGCCGACCTCCGCCGGTGCGGGACGGCTGATCGCCGAACGCGGGCTGAAGGGGAAAGTGTTTTTTGCCGGCACGGGGCTGGTGTCCGTTGCCGGCCAGTACCTCAAAACCGGCGACATCGACTACATCCAGTTCTGGGATCCAGCCGCCGCGGGACTCGCAATGAATATCCTGGCGGCAATGGCGATCAAGGGGAAGCGCGGCGAAATCAAGGAAGGACTGGACCTTGGCCTGCCCGGCTACGAGCATCTGATAACGCCGGTAAAAGATAAGCCGAACCTGCTGTATGGCGCCGGCTGGGTCGGCGTAACGCGCGACAACATGTCCGAGTATAATTTCTGATCGGCAGGGCGGGGTGCCGTTGCGGTGCCCCGCCTGTCTGTGTAGCGCGCGATGCCGCCGCCACTGCTTGAACTGCGTCATATCGGAAAGAATTTTGCCGGCGTCCGAGCGCTGGACGATCTTTCGCTGACGATCGAACCTGGCGAAATCCATTGCCTCGCGGGGGAGAACGGCTCAGGCAAATCGACACTCATTAAAGTCATCTCCGGCGTCGTTGTTCCCGACCAGGGAGAGATGCTGTTCGATGGGGAGGCGATACGCGCGCTGACGCCGGTTCGTGCCATCGCCTGCGGCGTGCAGGTCATCTTTCAGGATTTTTCCCTGTTCGGGAATCTGACGGTTGCCGAGAACCTCGCACTCAGTAACGAATTGCGCGACCGGCGGCGCTTTGTCAGTTGGCGGCGGGTGCGTGCTGTCGCCACGCGGGCGGTGGCGCGGCTCGGCGTGGATCTCGATCTCGACGCAAACGTCGACCGTCTGCCGGCCTCTGGGCGGCAGCTTGTCGCGATCGCACGAGCACTGATGTCGGACGCGCGGCTGCTCATTATGGACGAACCCACCACGGCACTGACCCGCAAGGAGGTGGAAACGCTGTTCCGGATCGTGCGCGATATCCAGGCGCGTGGTATTTCCGTTCTGTTCGTCAGCCACAAAATGCGCGAAATGCTGGAGATCAGTGAGCAGATCACGGTCATTCGCAACGGTCGCCACGCTGCCAGCGGCAAGACCGCGGATTTCGACGAGGCCGGCATCACCCGAGCCATGACAGGCCACGACGTGGGCGACGTCCCCTATGTCTGGCGTGGCGGCAGCGCGGCCGCACCGCGGCTGGAGGTGCGCGGGCTGGCCGTGCCAGGCCGGTTTCGGGATATTGCCCTGACAGTGCAACCGGGCGAGATCCTCGGGATCGCCGGCCTGCTCGGATCCGGTCGCACCGATTTTGCCCTGACACTGTTCGGTATGCATCCAGGCTATGGCGGCAAAATTGCCATTGACGGAGTTCCAGTACGCCTCGACACCGTCCAGGATGCGATCGGTCGTGGCATCGCCTATGTGCCGGAGGACCGGCTCACCGAAGGGCTGTTCCTATCGCAGAGCATCGACCGGAACTTGCTCGCCAGCTGCTTTCGCCGTCTCGCGGCACATGGGATGCTGAACCGGCGGCGAATGCGCGCGGCCGCGGCGCTGATGATCGATGCGATGCGGATTGTCACACCGGCCGGTGAACGGCCGGTGATGGAACTGTCCGGTGGCAACCAGCAGCGCGTGATGATGGGCCGTTGGCTTATGACGGCGGCGCGCATCCTGATTTTGAACGGGCCAACGGTCGGCGTGGATGTCGGATCGAAGGCCGGCATCCATGCAAAGCTGCGCGAACTGGCGCAAGAGCAGGAACTCGCCATACTGATGATTTCCGACGACGTGCCCGAATTGGTGCAGAACTGCAATCGCATCCTGGTGATGCACCGCGGCCTCATCGTCGATGAGATCGCAGCATCCAAAACGACAGAGGCAGCGGTCAGTGAACGGCTGAGGTTGCTGGCATGACAGCCACATCGCTGCTGCGGCGACCGGAAACCGTCATCTTTCTGGTGATTGTCATGGCGATGCTGGCAATCGGGCTGGTCAACCCGGCATTCTGGCAACTCGGTAACATGTTCAGTCTGGTGCGGGCCAACATCGTCACCGGCATCATGGCCCTGGGCGTGCTGACGGTAATGATCTCCGGCGGAATCGACGTGTCGTTCCCGGCTTTCGCCATGATGGCAATGTATCTCACGCTGCTTTGGATGTTCGCAACGGGGTATTCCGGCGTGGCACTGCCGTTCGGCATGGCGACGGCGATCGGGATCGGCCTTGGCGCGCTGAATGCCTTCTTCGTGCACAGCGTGCGCATGATTCCACTGATCGTCACCCTCGGCACCGGGGCGCTGGTGCGCGGTTTCCTCCTCGGCGTCATCGGCACCAGCACCATCAATATCGACCGGATGCCAACACCGCTTATCGACTTCGCCAGGATCGACCTGCTGAGCACGACCGGGCCCGATGGCGGCCATGCCGGGTTAACAGCGATGGTGCTGATCTACCTCGGATTCGCGTTGCTGGTTCACCTGATGCTCCGCCACACCATGATCGGACGCTCGGTGTTCGCGATGGGCGGCGATCCCGAGGCGGCGCGGCGGGTCGGCTTCAATATACGCCGCACCACGTTTTTCGTCTATTGTCTGGCGGGAGGGCTGGCGGGCTTTACCGGGCTGCTCCATGTCTCAATGATCTGGCTGGCCAATCCGCACGACCTGGCGGGCATGGAACTGGACGTGATCGCCGCGGTGGTGCTCGGCGGGGCAAGCATTTTTGGCGGGCGCGGCAGCGTACTGGGCACGATGTTCGGCGTCTTCATGCTTGTGATGGTCAACAACAGCCTGATCATCATGCACATCAGTACGACGTGGCAGCGGGTAGTGGTGGGCGTTATCGTCATCGCGGCGACCGCGGTCACGGCATGGCGCGACCGCAAGCGCATCGCCTGAGGGGAAGGCAGATGACATCAGGCCTGGACTTGCGCCGCTTCGTCCGCCGCGACACCAACATTCTCCAACTGCTGGGGCTGACGGTGCTGATCTTCGCGGCGATGAGCGCGCTCAATCCAGAAAAATTCCTCCGTCCCTACAATTTCGAGTCGCTCACCTTCGTCGCACCGGAGCTTGGCCTGCTGTCGATCGCAATGATGCTGGCCATGCTGACCGGCGGAATCGATCTTTCGGTGATCGGAATTGCCAATCTCTCCGCGATCGTGGCGGGGCTATTCTTTCACGCCGCCGGCGGCGCGCGCGGGCCCGGGTTGATTAACCTGCCGGCGACGACAGTGGCGGCAGGCCTGACGATCGCGCTGACGACCGGGCTGCTGGCGGGCGCGGTGAACGGGCTCCTGATCGCGCGCGTGCGGATCACGCCGATCCTGGCGACGATCGGCACCGGACAGGTCTATGTCGGGTTGTCGCTGGTGCTGACGGGCGGTCCGGCGATCGTTGGCTTTCCGGCATTGTGGGATTCGATCGGCAACGGCACGCTGGCCGGAGTTGCCGTGCCGCTGCTGCTACTGCTCGGGATCGCCGGCGTGGTCGCGCTGGTCCTGACACGAACCGCGTTCGGCATTGACCTTTTCCTGATCGGCACCAGCGCCAAGGCGGCGATTTTCGCCGGCATCCGTGTCGGCCGAGCCACCTTTCTGTCCTACGTCGCGACCGGGCTGCTGGCCAGCGTGGCCGGTATCATCCTGTCGGGGCGCACCAACGCCGCGAAATCGGATTATGGCACGTCCTATTTGTTGCAGGCAGTGTTGATCGCCGTGCTGGGCGGCACCAATCCAGCGGGAGGGCGGGCAAGCGTGCTCGGCGTCGTCATCGCGCTGGTGGCGCTGATGCTGCTGTCGAGCGGACTCCAACTCATGCGGTTCAGCAATTTCCTGGTGGACTTCATTTGGGGCGCGTTTCTGCTGATCGTGATAGCCATTAACGCGCTGCGCAACCGCCGGCGCTGAGACTGTGATCGCGGCAAGCCCGGAATCATACCCGCGCTCGCCGGATCGATTGGGGAGAATAACGATGCTCAAAATGCTGACGCGGCTGCACACTCCGGATCTGCTACATGTACTGGCCTCGATGGGCCACGGCGATGAACTCGCGCTGGTTGACTGCCATTTCCCAGCCGTTTCCATGGCCCGCCGCCTTGTCCGCCTCGATGGCGCCGACCTGCCCGCCGCGCTGGCCGCCTGCTTGCAGCTTATGCCGCTCGATCGGTTCGTTCCCGATCCAGCCCTGCGCATGGAGGTGGCCGGCGAGCCGGCGAGCGTGCCCGATGTCCAGGCGCTCTGCCAGCCGATCATCGATTTGGCCGAGGGACGGCATGTACCGCTGGCCGGCATCGAGCGGCACGCTTTTTACGAACGCTCGAAGCGGGCTTATGCCATCGTCGCGACCGGGGAGATGCGAACCTATGGCTGTCTGCTGATCAAGAAAGGCGTGGTACTGTCAGGCTGAGGAAACCACGATGACAGGTGGGTTCTCGCGGTCTGGACGGCGCGGGGTTTTACAAGGCTCATGCGGTTTATTCTTGTAACGTAGCGACTCACCTGGAAATCCGCCGTCCCTTCAATGCGTGCGGCCCCGCCGCGGTGACGTTTGTTATCATTCATAAGCCAGATTTAACGCCCCCCGCCGCCGATTTGGATTGCCGGCGATGCCGGCGGGTACCTACGTTATTCCGCAGCGGAACCGTTCGGCGTCAAGGCCGGCGTGATGACGAGGAGCAACGATGCCAGGACAACCGATGCTAGGGCATTCGGCGCATGTGGATACCTTCGCGCGCGACCGGCTGCCGCCCCAGGACGCGTGGCCGGACCTGCCGCTGGATGGCTTCGACTATCCGGACCGGCTGAATGCGGCGGTGGAATTCACCGACGCCATGGTCCGCAAGGGATTTGGCGACAACACCGCGCTGATCGGCAACGGCCGCCACCGAACGTATAAGGAACTCACCGACTGGACCAACCGCATCGCGCGGGCGTTGACCGACGATTACGGCGTCCAACCCGGCAACCGGGTTTTAATCCGATCGGCTAACAATCCGGCCATGGTGGCCTGCTGGCTGGCGGCCACGAAAGCGGGCGCGGTGGTGGTCAACACCATGCCGATGCTGCGGGCTGGGGAACTGACCAAGATCGTCGATAAAGCGGAAATATCGCTGGCGCTGTGCGACACCCGGCTGATGGACGATTTGGTTGTCTGTGCCAAGGAAAGCCGATTCTTGAAAACGGTCGTCGGGTTCGACGGCACCGCCAACCATGATGCGGAACTCGATCGCGCCGCGCTGGGCAAGCCGGTCCGGTTCGATGCGGTGGCCACCGCCAGCGACGACGTCGCACTGTTGGGCTTTACGTCCGGGACCACCGGTGACCCGAAAGCGACGATGCACTTTCATCGCGATCTGCTGATTATCGCCGATGGCTATGCCAAGGAAGTGCTGGGGGTGACGCCGGACGACGTATTTGTCGGTTCCCCGCCGCTGGCCTTCACCTTCGGGCTGGGCGGGCTGGCGATTTTTCCGCTGCGCTTCGGCGCCGCCGCCACCCTGCTGGAAAACGCCTCTCCGCCCAACATGATCGAGATCATCCAGACCTATAAGGCAACCATCAGCTTCACCGCGCCAACAGCCTACCGGGCGATGTTGCAGGCGATGGACCAGGGGGCCGATCTGTCGTCGTTGCGGATCGCGGTGTCGGCGGGGGAGACATTGCCGGCGCCGGTGTTCGAGGAATGGACGCGCAAGACCGGCAAACCGATCCTGGATGGGATCGGTTCGACCGAGCTGCTGCACATTTTCATCACCAACCGTTCCGCCGACATGGCTCCGGGTACGACCGGCAGGCCCGTTGGCGGCTATCGGGCCAAAGTGGTGGACGACGAAATGAACGAAGTGCCGCGCGGAACGACCGGCCATCTGGCGGTGCGCGGCCCCACCGGGTGCCGCTATCTCGCCGACGACCGGCAGCGTGTTTATGTCCGCGACGGATGGAATCTGACCGGCGATTCCTTCGTGCAGGACACAGACGGCGCATTCCATTTTGCCGCCCGGTCGGACGATATGATCGTTTCGGCCGGCTACAATATTGCCGGGCCGGAGGTGGAAGCGGCTCTGCTGACCTGTGCGGATGTCCAGGAATGCGCCGTGATCGGCGTACCAGACCCGGATCGCGGACAGATCGTGCAAGCCCATGTCGTGCTGACCGAGGGGGTGACGCCGGATGAGGCGACCCGGCTACGGTTGCAAAATCACGTCAAGGCGACGATCGCACCCTATAAGTATCCACGGTCGGTGAAGTTCGTGGACGCACTGCCGAAGACCGCAACCGGAAAGATCCAGCGATTCCGGCTGAAACAGGCATAGAAGCTGGCGCGTGACCCGGCGGGCGCCGGCTGCTAAAGGGCGCGCATGCTAAAGAAATTGTATGCTCGCACGATGGTGTTGGCCGCCTCTCCTCACGCCGACTGGTGGCTGGCGTCAATCGCCTTCGCGGAAAGCAGCTTCTTCCCCATTCCGCCCGATGCGTTGCTGATACCGATGGCGTTGGCCCGGCCACGGATGGCGTGGCGGTTCGCGGCGATCTGCACCGTGGCGAGCGTCGCCGGTGGGGCACTGGGGTATGCGATCGGCTTGACGGTATTCGACCAGATCGCCCGGCCGATTCTGAACCTGTATGGCTATGGTTCGGCTTACGCGGCGTTTCAGGCGAAGTTTCAGGAATACGGGCTGTGGATTGTTTTAATCAAAGGACTGACCCCGATCCCGTATAAAATCGTTACCATCGCCGCCGGGGCGGCGAAATTCGACTTCCGGCTGTTCATGATGGCGAGCGTGCTGACCCGGGGTGCGCGGTTTTTCCTGGTGGCGACGTTGCTGCATTTCTATGGCAACTCCGTTCGCGACTTCATCGAAAAGCGGCTGACACTGGTGACGAGCGCATTGGCGGTCGGTGTAGCCGGAGGATTTTTGGCGTTGAAATATTTATAATTCGGCCGGCCGGAGTCGATCCAGACCGGCGTAATCCCAGCCCCGGCCGGCGGCGCCGTTCGCCGCTTTTTGCCCTGTTTTCGGCGATCGTCGGATACGTTTGACGTTCTTATTCTGGACCCGAACCCAAACAAATGAATGTCTCATGGCCCGCGCTGGTTCCGCGGCTGCTCAGCCGCGGGTCACCGTGCTGTGCCACAAGCCGGCGGCATCGTTTGTCCATCGCCGGCAAAAAATGCCGGGCCGGCGGTGCCGATGGGCAGATTTTGCCGGATGAGTCGCCGATAATTCAATGACATATCAACAGGATGCTGTTGGCACGCGGTTTGCTGGTTTCTGAGTGGCTTCGAGTCCCTTCAAACTGGATGATCGCCATGTCCTTGAGCGCCCTCTCTGGATTTCCCGACACCGTCCCGGCCACGGCCGGTGTCACGCAATCGCAGGCCACCGCCGGCGCGCCTTCGCCACCCCCGCAAACGAGCGGCACGCAGCCGATTTTGATGGTGCCGACGAAGCCGCCATTGTCGCCGGCCGTCATGGCCGAACTGATCGGCCGTCAGACGTCGCCGTATGGGCTGGCTCCGCCCGCGACCGGAACATCTGCCGGACCACCCAATCCGGGTTCCTGAACCTACCGTCGGTTCCGCTGAGGCCATCATCGCCTGAACGTCGCCGGCAAGGCGGTTGCGGCATTGAATGTCCCTTGAAACGCCGGTGACGGTCTGGTCGCGGCATCGAACCGCGAACCGGCAACCGTCTCCTGGCGTCGCCTCCCACTGGACGAAAGCCTTCCTGGACGGCATGGTCAGAGTAAGCCGAATCCGCTACGAACCAAGGGTTGTTTGTTTGCGGCAAGGCTACACTTAATTTCATGCACGTCTGAAGACGACCAGGAAGCATCACCCATGGACCACATTATCGGCCAGGGGCCGTCAACCCCCGCTACCAGCGCGGCCACCATGATCGCCGATGGCGACCAAAAGACGTTCATGCAGGACGTGATCGAGGCTTCGCGTACCATTCCCGTCCTTGTCGATTTCTGGGCTACTTGGTGCGGCCCGTGCAAGCAGCTCACGCCGGCCCTGGAAAAGGTAACCAAGGCCGCGGGTGGCCGCGTGAAGCTGGTCAAGATCGATATCGACAAAAACCAGCAGCTCGTGCGCCAACTCGCGCAGTTGGGCCTGCCCATGCAGTCGGTCCCCACCGTGGCCGCGTTCTGGCAGGGCCAGATCGCCGATGTGTTCCAGGGCGCCCAACCGGAATCGGAGGTCAAGCGCTTTGTCGAGGCCCTTTTGAAAGCAACCGGCGGCACGATGCCCACCGCCGATCTTCTGGCCGAGGCCAAGGCCGCCCTGGAACAGGGCGACGCCCAGCAGGCGGGCGAACTGTTCAGCGCGTTGATCGGGGAGGAGCCGGAAAACGGCGACGCCTGGGGCGGGCTGGTCCGGGCTTTGATGGCGATGGACCAGGAAGACGCCGCCGAAGAAGCCTTATCCCAAGTGCCGGCAAAAATCGCCGAACACGCCGAAGTGGCCGGCGCACGAAGCGCCCTCGCGCTGGCAAAGGAAGGCCGTGCCGCGAAAGACCAGCTTGAATCGCTTCGTGCCAGTCTGACCGCCGACCCGGCCGATCATCAGGCTCGGTACGACCTTGCCACCGCTTTGAACGCGATGAACGAACGAGAACAGGCCGCCGACGCCTTGCTGGAGATCATGCGCCGTGCCCGCGCCTGGAATGACGACGCGGCCCGCCTGCAACTGCTGAAATTGTTCGAAGCCTGGGGCTTCGACGATCCAGCCACCGCCGCCGCGCGCCGCCGCTTGTCCGCATTGCTGTTTAGCTGAATGGCGCCGTTTCACCCGCGTTCCGAAGAACTTCCAGCCGAATTCCCGGTGTTTCCGCTGCCCGGCGCGTTGCTGTTACCGCGCGGTAAGCTGCCGCTGAATGTTTTCGAGAAGCGCTATCTGGCGATGGTGTTCGATTCGCTTGCGGCCGGGCGCATGTTCGGGATGATCCAGCCGGACTCCAGCGTGGCCCAAACCGGCGACGAACCAGGGCTTTTCCGGGTGGGTTGCCTCGGGCGGCTATCATCGTTCAGCGAAACCGACGATGGGCGACTGTTGATCACGTTAACCGGCCTGATCCGCTTTTCCATCGCCGGCGAACTGCCGTTGCGATCCGGGTATCGCCGCGTCCGGGGCGATTTTTCGTCCTATACGGCCGATCTGGCGCATGTCCGGCCGGCAACCGACATCGGCCGCGACGCTCTGCTGAACGCTCTGCGCGGATACTTCGCTCGCCGCCATATCGAAGCCAACTGGGATGCGATTCGCGGCCTCGACGACGACGCCCTGCTCATCACCCTGGCGATGGCCTGCCCCTTCGAGCCAGTGGAGAAGCAAGCCCTGCTAGAGGCCCCGGATGACGCCGCCCGCGCGATGACCTTGCTCGCACTGCTGCAAATGGGGGCCGCCAGCCCAGACGGGCCGGCCGGCCATTCCGTCAGCTAGGACCGATAATGACCGAAACCATCCCCGCCGCCGTCGATCCGCGTTTGCTGGAGGTGCTGGTCTGCCCGCTGACGAAAGCGCCCCTGG
The DNA here is from genome assembly GCA_021805565.1 of Pseudomonadota bacterium. Classification (GTDB taxonomy): domain Bacteria; phylum Pseudomonadota; class Alphaproteobacteria; order Acetobacterales; family Acetobacteraceae; genus Rhodopila. The sequence continues at coordinate 37,710 of JAJZFA010000053.1, read as the reverse complement.
AATACGACCGAACGGCGAACGAACTCATCAGCCGCAAGGCCGGCCTTGCCTATCCGATCCGCGACGGCATCCCCATCATGCTTCCCGATGAGGCGCGGACACTGGACGAATAATGCCGGTTCCAACCGAAATCCGGCTGGACCGCGCGACCCGCGTGCTCCATGTGTCGTTCGATGACGGAACCCAGTACGCCCTGCCGGCTGAATATCTGCGCGTGGAAAGCCCCAGCGCCGAGGTTCAGGGCCATCATCCGGGGCAAAGACAGACAGTCGCCGGGCGTCGCCATGTCGGCATTACCGGTATCGAGCCGGTCGGGAATTACGCCGTTCGCCTTGTCTTCGACGACCTGCACGACTCGGGCATCTTCTCCTGGGACTATCTCGCCGAACTCGGCAGCGAGCATGATCGCAGGTGGGCGGCCTATCTCGACGCCCTGGCGTCGCGTGCGCTGTCCCGCGATCCGCGATAGGCTTTCGCATCATTCATACCGGCACCTGCGACCGCGCGCATGCCGCGCCGCCTGAGCGAGGCCGATCGATCCATCTGGAATGCCTATGCCGGCGGGCTTGCGCCTTTGCGGAACCGCACCCCGGCGGCTGCCGCTGCCTCACCGATACCGACGCCAACGGCACGACCAGCGGAGCCAGGGGGCAAGACCGAAGCCAAGACAAAAGCGCCGCGCACGATCGCCCAGCCTCTGACGGTCGGCACACCGCCGGGCGGCCTCGATAAGGCGACCTGGAAGCGGTTCCGATCCGGCCGAGTGACCGCCGGTCGCACCCTGGACCTGCACGGCATGACCACCCAGCGTGCGTTTCAGGCCCTACTATCGTTCCTGCAAGCCGCCCATGCCGAACAAATCCGCTGTGTGGAAGTCGTCACCGGGCGCGGCAGCGCCGAAACCGGCGGCATCATCCGGCGGGAGTTCCCGCATTGGCTCAATCGCCCGGACATCCGTCCGCTGATCCTTGGGGCGGCGCATCCGCACGCGCTCAACCCCGGCTCGGTTCGGTTGATCCTGCGGCGCATCCGATGACACCGTTCGGTGCGCGCCTGCGTGTCCTGCGCGCGATCCGGGGCGAAACGCTGAAACATCTGGCCGAGGCGCTGCAGGTTTCCGCCGCGTATCTATCGGCGCTGGAGCACGGCAAGCGCGGATCGCCCAGCGCCGGGCTGGTGCATCAGGTCAATGAATATTTCGGCCTGATCTGGGATGACGCAGACGATTTGTCGCGGCTGGCGCGGCTGTCCAACCCCCGCGTGACCGTCAACACCGCCGGGCTGGCGCCGGACCAAACCGCCCTGGCCAACCGGATCGCGCAAACAATCCATCGGCTGCCGCCGGAAACCGTCGCCGCCCTGCATGCGGTGCTGGATACGGCAGCGCAGCAGGCTAAGCCGCGGCGGGCGACGGCGCGCGCAGGCATACGCCAGAGGTAAAGCGCGCTGCGTGTTTCAGGTCGCGAGGCACATGTGGAGCGGGCAGGGGTATCGACGCAATTACGCGCGGATTAAAGATGCCGGCCTTACGCGGCGAGCGGCTGCACCCGAGCTTCGATTTCGGCGCCGAACTGGGCCTGTGCCATGGACAGATCGTAAGCGGTTTGCAATCCGAGCCAGAATTGCGGGCTGGTGCGGAAGCAGCGCGCCAGGCGCAGTGCAAGATCGGACGTCATTGGGCCCTGATCCGCGATCACCGGGGCAATTTGGCACTGTGCCACGCCGAGCGCCTGTGCCAGACCCGACGCATCCAGCCTCGCCGGCTCCATGTATTCCTCGCGCAATACCCGTCCGGGGTGCATTCTGCGACTTGTGCGTGCCATTGGAAACCTGTGGGGTTTTCTATGTTGCCGAGCATGACGGGGAGTCGTGGCAGCAAAATGGCAAATCCCGCGTTTTCGCAAGATCGATGAAATATCTTGCCACACACGCCTAGCCGGCCGGAACCGGTCGCCGCCGCAACAGGTAGCGCTGCCGCCCGTCCAGCACTAATTCCCGCCGCTGATTATGCACCGTGCTGCGAAAACCGAGAACGCCGGTGGTCCGGCCTTGCGTCAGTTCGTCGATCTCCAGCGCGGGATAGACGGTATCGCCCGCGAACACCGGTTTTAAAAACCGGCTGGATTGCTCGATAAACCCGACCAGAGACTCCTCGACCAGATAGGGGAACAATCCCGCGCCGGGGGCGGTTTGCACCAGCGATTGCAGGCCGTGCGCCAGCATGCCCGGCATACCGCGCGCCTTGCAGAACTCGAGATCGTAATGCACCGGATGATTGTCGCCGCTTGCCGCCTGAAATGCCAAAAAAACCGCTTCCGTCATCGTCCTGCTCGGTAGCACGAACCGCTCCCCGATCCGGAAATCCTCGAACCACCGCTGTTCCGGTACCATGCGGTGCTCCGCCGGGTCGAACGCCGTCATAACGCCCCCGCCGCCCGCATCGCCGCGATCTGGGCTGTGGACAACCCGATTTCCCGCAACACCTCATCGGTATGCTGCCCCACGGACGGCACATCGCCCACCGGAGCTTCCTCATCCGCGAACGTGAACGGCGGCAACAGGCCGCGCACCGGCCCGGCCTCTGTCCCGACCTGCCGCCAGCGGTCGCGGGCGCTGAACTGCACGTGGTTCCAGACATCGATCGGTTCGTTCAGCCGCCCGTTGGCGATCCCCGCCGAGTCCAGCAAAGCCGACACGTCCGCCGAGGTCATGGTGCTGAAAAAATCCTCGATGACCGCCGTCAGCGCGTCGCGGTTGGCCCGCCGTTGGTGCTGCGTGGCGAATCTCGGATCGGTTCGCACACCGGCATTGCCCAGCACTTTGTCGCAGAAGACAGCCCATTCGCGCTCATTCTGCAGGCCAAGGATAACCTGCCCGTCTTTCGTCCGGTGCGCCCCGTACGGAGCGATCGCCGGATGGCTGGTCGGCACGCGGGGCGGCGGGGAACCGGCATAGGCATGGCGCAGCATCGGATACGTCATCCACTCGCCCAGCGCGTCGAGCATGGCGACCTTCACATTGCACCCCGCGCCGGTTCGCCCCCGCCGGACCAACGCCCCCAAAATACCGGTCAGGGCATACATTCCGGTCGCGATATCGGCGATGGAAATCCCCACGCGCGACGGTTCGTCCGGCGATCCGGTCACGCTGATCAGGCCGGACTCCGCCTGGATCAGCAGGTCGTACGCCTTCTTTTGCACGAACGGCCCGCTTTCGCCGTAGCCGGAGATATCGCACACCACCAAGCCGGGATTGGATGGCTTCAGCGCCTCATGCGTCAAACCCAGCCGCGCGGCCGCCCCCGGCGCGAGGTTTTGCACCAGCACGTCGGCCCCGGCGATCAGCCGGTCCAGCGCCGTTCGCGCATCCGGATTCTTGACATCCAGCGTCACGCTGCGCTTGCCGCGGTTCAGCCAGATAAAATGGCTGCAGATGCCGTTGACGTAATCGTCGTAAGCCCGCGCGAAATCGCCGTCGCCCGGCCGCTCGATCTTGATTACGTCGGCGCCCATGTCCGCGAGGTGGCGCGTACACAGCGGCGCCGCGACGGCGTGTTCCAGCGCGATGACGCGCATGCCTTCCATGGGCAGCATGGGTCGTTTCCCTTGGGCTTGTGCGGAACGAGAGAAGCCGGGGACGGCCCGGTTGTCAAAGCGACAGGCCCGCGGCCCGCGGGGGGCGACGTGCCGCGAGGCCGAGACTTCGCTATTGACCCATGACACCATCGCGAACCATAACGCCGCCAGCACCGGGGGTCCGGTGGCAGAGTGGTGATGCATCGGACTGCAAATCCGCGGATGCCGGTTCGATTCCGGCCCGGACCTCCAAATGTCTATCTGGCGCGATCTCCGATGGGCAGAGGTTTAAATCGCATTTTTAGTTTCTGGTGAATTTGACGGCGAGTGCGTCAGCATGCCGGTAAAGCTGCCTGCTTATAGCAAAGGCCCAGGGCAATCCTGGTGCTGAGATCCGAAGCAATAGGGCGACGGCCAAAAAAGATCGCACCGGTACGACGTTTCCTGCCAGATCGCAGTGAACCATTCATGCCTCGCAAGTATCCTGTTCAGCGTGAAACACTGAGCAAATTTGCTCGGGCCGGACGCTCCAGCACTCCATTACAGGACGTGCTCTCTCACACGTTCAGGTCGTTTTTGGTCGTCGCTAAGGGTCTATTCGGCGACAATCGCGCCCGGTTGTGGCGCTGGGCATGGCTTTATTTCTGTTTTGCGTCTGGCACTGGTTCCGTTCCGGACCCTTGCGGGGTTGGCCGAACCGCGCTGAACAGAAACCGGCTCATGTCCGTTTCACCCGGCCCGCCGGTCCCCAGGGTCGCGAGGTGGGCATTCAACCACGTCTCAAAAGCCACGTCATGAAAATTTATCTCATTTTGTGAGATAGATTCTTCCGGTGCCACTGCCGACGCGGCTATCGAAGCCGCCGTCGGACGGGCAACCGGAGCCTGTTGCGGCCGCACCGGTTCGACCGGTTCGGCGTCTGGCTGCGCCAGCACCACATCCAGCATCGATCGTTCGGCGATATACCGCGCCCAGGCGTCCGCGTTCTCCGTCACGGGATCGGCATCGCGCTTGCGGCGCTCCGCCTGCGCCTGCCGCAGCCGAGCGTGAACCGCCATCCATAGCCGCATCATCGAGGCGTACTGCTTGTTTAGTTTTACCATCAATTCGGGGTCGTGGTCGTTCTTGCGAACCAGCCGCAGCATTTCCTCGGTCTGGGCGCGGGAGGCAATGCAGTGGCTGGCGATATCGGCCTCATCGGCGTTGACCGGGGCCAGCGATGCGATCTTGGCGATGGCGGTCAGATTCCTGGCGCGCACTCCGGCGGGGGTGTCATCCAGCGGCGGCGGCAGCATGTCCATGAGGGTATAGACGAGCTGATAATACAGCGTCGGCATGAGGTCGATGGCCGAACGGGGCGGGGGCGAGGTTTCCATTCCTTGACGTGTAGATTATCATAGGAAATATGTCAAGAACGATAACCGGCGTGAGTAGCAAGACCGATAGCCTGGGTGCAAGATGTTGGATTGACATGGCGCCGGCAGTTCACCGCCAGTGCCGGCCCGCGTCTGTGTGGACCGAGGGCGCTGGGCGCGCGGGGCCTGAATCCGGTGACGGCCTTACCGGCCTGAATGGGGACGTTGCCGCAGCCTGCCGGTCCTGGAAGTCTCGAACTGGCCCCTGGAGCACTCTCCGGCATTTTCTAACGGCGACCCGGTCGCGGCCACGTCTGGCATCAAGGTTGTCCACAGGATTCTGCATGGCGGCCCAATTCGGTTATTGCCAGCCATTCATCTGAATCATACTGTATTTAGTAGGTAGTGCCTCAAAGGGAGCCAGCATATGGTATGGGATGAGGAAGCGATCCGGCTTTTGAGGGCCCTTTGGACGCAAGGGCTGTCCACGGCGGAGATTGGCCGGCGGCTTGGCGTATCAAAGAATGCCATCGTGGGAAAAGCCCACCGGCTGGAACTGGAGGCGCGCCCTTCGCCCATCCGGCGGGATCCTCCTAAGTCGCTGGACGATCATGCGGCGCCGTATCCAAGGGTGGCAGGGCCGACTCTGCCCCCTCTCCCGAGCGCGGGCATTCAACCGATAACGGCGGCGACCCCGAACATACAGGTTGTGCGGACGCCCCCGTCGATTGTTACGCGGCCCCCCGCGGATGCTCCAGCGGTGCGCCACGCGGCGGTGTCCCAGGCGGCGGTGTCCCAGACGGCGGTGCCACGCAATGTCACACCCCAGGGGGCAGTGCCCAGTGCGGCAATGCCCAGTGCGGCAATGCCGAGTGCGGCAATGCCTCGTCTGGCAGTGCCCCGCCAGACATTGCCCCGTCAGGAAATGCCCCGTCAGGCGACTCCCCAGGTGCCCATGGCCACAAGGCGATCCGCGCCGTCGTGCTGCTGGCCGATCGGCGATCCCGGTACCAAGGCGTTCCGTTTTTGCGATGAGACGTCGGCGGCGGGCAAGCCATACTGCGAAGATCATGCAAAACTGGCGTACGTGAAACTGCGGGATCGCAAGGAAGACGCCGCCTGAACAGGCGGTGCGGCAAACGCAGCCGAAACGATTTGTCAGGGATGACTTTGCGGCAGGGCACGCGCCGTCTATAAGACGGTCGCCCCTCATGCCGAGTACAGATATGGCCATGCAAGCCGACCACTTCGCCGACGCCCGCAATCGCATGGTGGATAGCCAGATCCGCCCCAACCGGGTGTCCGATCCGCGTATCTTATCGGCCATGCGGCGCCTGCCGCGGGAACGGTTTTTGCCCGCGCATCTGTGGGCATTGGCGTATGCCGACGAAGATGTGCCGTTGGGCAGCGGACGCTTCATGATGGAACCGATGGTTCTCGCCAGATTGCTACAGGCGGCAGTACTGCGTGAAAATGAGCGCGTGCTGGTGGTCGGTGCGGGCACCGGTTATAGCGCTGCGGTCCTGGCCGCCTGCGGTTGCCGCGTCACGGCGCTGGAACAGGATACGCCCTTGCTGGCGATCGCGCGCGGGGTGCTGACAACCGAGGCGCCGACCGTAACACTGGTCGCTGGCCCCCTGGCAGACGGATGGGCGGCAAACGCGCCCTACGATCTGATTTTAATCGATGGCGCCGTATCGCGGATTCCCTCGGCGCTGGCCAATCAGGCACACCCTGAAAGCGGCCGCATCCTGACGGCGATCTTTCACGACAGTCATGTCGCGCAGGCGGTTATCGCCGAGGCGACGCCGTCTGGCACCAGCATCTCCCCGCTGTTCGATTGCGCTACGCCGCCCATTCCGGCACTGCTCAACCAAGCCGTTTTTTCCTTTTAGTGTGCCCGGCTTAATCCAACACTGGACATGGCCGCCGGATTAGAGCGACCCTAACAGGGCGTTAATAGAGTGTTCAGCTAAGCATGCGATCGGCCAGCCACTATGGCTGCTGTCTTGCGAACGGGGTTTCGAATGAGTTTGCGTCATGGACTGCTTGCCGGGTTCAGTATGCTTGCCGTCTCGGTCTCGGCGGGCGCCCAGACTGTTCCGGCGCCCGGTTCGCCAGGGACCGGTGCGCCTGCTAAACTGGCCCAGGCAGCAGGCCCCGCCGCGCCGAACGCCAAAGCCGCGCCGCAGGCGCACGCACCGGCGGCAAAAGGCAATCCGAACGTTCCGCACACGTTGAATGAGGCGCTGGCCGCGACGTATTCCAACCAGCCGGCCTTACAGGCCGAACGGGCGAAATTGCGTGCGACCGATGAAAACCTGCCGACAGCGTTGTCGGGATGGCGCCCGACCGTCGCGCTTGCGGGCACCGCCGGATATGGCGACGGCTATTCGCGCATCATCACGCCGTTTAACGGCAGGCCCATCAGCATCAACCAGCGGACATTGCGCGATATCGGCACCGCCCAGGCAACCGTCACCCAAAATATCTATAATGGCGGTAAGGTCCACGCCAATATCAATCGTTCGAAAAATCAGATCATGGCGGAACGGGCCAATCTGATCGTGCAGGAGCAAACCAGTTTCAACAACGCCGTCAGCGCCTATGTCGGGGTCATCCAGGCTCGGGATCTGCTGGAACTCGACGTAAACAATGAGCAGGTGCTGGCAAAACAGCTTCAGGCGACGAATGATCGGTTCCGTGTGGGCGAGATTACGCGCACGGACGTAGCACAGGCCGAGGCGGCGCTGGAGGGCGCGCGCGCGACACGCGAAACCGCCCAGGGCAGCCTGCAGACCGCGCGCGGAACGTTCCAGCAGATTATCGGGGTGTTTCCCCCGGACGATCTGGCCGAACCGCAGCCGTTGAACCTGCCGGTCCATGGCGAACAGGAAGCGGCGGCCCTCGCCACGATCAACAATCCCAACGTCATCAACGCACAGTTCAACGACGCTGCGGCCAAGGACGCGATCGATGTGGCCTTCTCCGCGTTGCTTCCGCAAATCAGCCTGCAGGGCCAGACGTTTGAGCAGGTCAATGCCGGGGCGCCATCGTCTCAGGTCAACGGCTATCAGGTCACCGCGCAGTTGTCCGTTCCGATCTATCAGGGGGGCGCCGAATATTCCGCGGTGCGCCAGGCCCGGCAGGCCGAACAGCAGACTCAAAGACTGATCGACGATGCCAAGCGTGTTGCGGTGCAGGCCGCAGTACAAGCCTGGGATACGCTGGTGGCCGCCAAGGCCGCCGCCGACAGCACCCGTGCGCAGGTGCGAGCGAACGAGATCGCCCTTGAAGGGGTCGAGCGCGAAGCCATCGTCGGCAGCCGGACGACCCTGGACGTGCTGAATGCAACCCAGCTTTTGCTGACGTCGCGCACAACGCTGGTGCAAAATTTATCGCAGGTCATCAGCGCGTCCTATGCGGTCGCTGTCGCCATTGGACGCCTGACCGCCCGCGACCTGCGTCTGCCGGTACCATTGTATGACGAAACCGCCTATTATGAGGCGGTGAAGAACAAGTGGATCGGCCTGGGCGACTATGCGACCAGCCAGCCAGGCCGTTGACCAGGATGCAAGGATGACAAACGAAGCGGCTCAACCGACGGCGGCGACTGCCTCCGATCCGTCGATGGAGGAGATTCTCGCCTCCATTCGCCGTATCCTCGATGACGATGAGGTGCCCACCGTCTCCGCCGATGGGACCGGGCTGGTTCCGCCGGACGACGATGTTTTGCTGCTGGACGAATCCATGATGGTGCCGGCCACCGAACCGACCCGGCCGGCGCCGGCGGAGATGGTCCACTTGCCGGCGCCCACGGTCCCGCCAATGCCGGATCCGCATGGACCGGACGATCCGGTGCTGGAATCGCCGGTGCCCGAGGTAAGCCGGACGCAGGAACCGGGTCCGGCCTTTTCGCCGGCGACACTGCCGGAACTGATTGCCCCCGAGACTGCCGCGGCCGCCGCTTCGTCGGTCGGAACGCTGGTCAGGACACTGGCGGCTGGCCGGGCGACGCAGATTTATGGCGGCGGACCGACCCTGGAGGATATGGTGCGGGCGGAATTGCGACCCATGCTGAAGCTATGGCTCGATGAATATCTTCCGCCCCTGGTGGAACGCCTGGTTCGCACCGAAATCGAACGGGTCGTCAGCCGGCAGGTTCCCTGATACACACAAACGCCGTTCCAGCGGAGGTGCTGGAATTCCTGGCATCGGCGATGCGACGCCGGATAACACCGGCCGGAGCGGACGACGCGCCGGGCCGCTGGAGATAACGATGACACTCGATAGCCGGTTCGCTTCGAACGAGGCCGAACCTCGCCTTTATGCCGGTTGGGAGAATGCCGGGGCGTTCGCCTGCGATCCGCGCTCCGCCGGACAGCCGTTTACCGTGATGATTCCGCCGCCCAATGTCACGGGCAGCCTGCATATGGGCCACGCGCTGACCTTCACGGTGCAGGATACGCTGGTGCGCTGGCGCCGGATGCAGGGACGCGACGCTTTGTGGCAACCGGGCACCGATCACGCCGGGATCGCGACGCAGATGGTGGTCGAACGGCTGCTGGCGGCCGGGGGCCAGGACCGCAAGACGATGGGCCGGGATGCGTTCCTGGACCGCGTGTGGCAGTGGAAAGCCGAATCCGGAGGCACCATTACCACACAGCTTCGCCGCCTGGGCGCGTCGCTGGATTGGCCGCGGGAGCGGTTCACCATGGACGACGGACTGTCGGCCGCGGTGAAAGAGACGTTCGTTACGCTGTACCGGCAGGGCCTGATTTATCGCGACCGGCGATTGGTGAACTGGGATCCCAAGCTGCAAACCGCTATTTCCGACCTGGAAGTGGAAAATCGCGAGATCAAGGGGTCGCTCTGGTATATCCGCTATCCGATCGAGGCATCGCCCGGACAGTTCATCGTCGTTGCCACGACACGGCCGGAAACGATGCTGGGCGATACCGCCGTGGCGGTGCATCCGGATCATCCGGTTTTTGCCGCGCTGATCGGACGACGCGCGGTGGTGCCGCTGGTTGGACGGTCGATTCCGATCGTTGGGGATACCTATGCCGATCCGGACAAGGGGACCGGCGCGGTCAAGATCACGCCGGCGCACGACTTCAACGATTTCGAGGTAGGCCGCCGCCATGGCCTGCCGATGCCGTCCATACTGGACCTTCAGGCGCAGGTGACGCTGCTGGAAATCGAGGACGAGCTGGCGGTCATACCGGGTATTGCCGAACCGGCATTCGTGCGCACGCTGAACGGACAGTCCCGGTTCGCGGCGCGCGCCGCCATCGTGGCGGAACTGGAACGGCTGGAATTGCTCGAAAAAACCGAGCCGCATACGAATCAGGTGCCGCATGGGGACCGTGGCGGTGTGCCGGTCGAACCGCGGCTGACGACTCAATGGTACTGCAATGCCGGCGTGCTGGCGAAACCGGCGATCGAGGCGGTGGAAACCGGCAAAATCCAGTTCGTGCCCAAACAATGGGAAAACACTTTTTTCGCCTGGATGCGGGACATCCAGCCGTGGTGCATATCCCGCCAGCTTTGGTGGGGACACCGGATTCCCGCCTGGTACGGTCCTGACGGAACCGTATTCGTGGCCAAGGACGGCGATGGCGCGGCCGAGCAGGCGCTGGCCCATTACGGCCGCGAGGAGGTTTTACAGCAGGACGACGATGTACTGGACACGTGGTTCAGCTCCGCATTGTGGCCGTTCTCCACCCTGGGGTGGCCGGAGCGGACGCCGGAACTCGATCGTTACTATCCAGGCGACGTTCTGGTAACCGGGTTCGATATCATCTTCTTCTGGGTTGCCCGCATGATGATGATGGGGTTGCACATGATGGGCGATGTGCCGTTCCGCACCGTGTATATCCACGGGCTGGTGCGCGACGAGAAGGGACAGAAAATGTCCAAGTCGAAAGGCAACGCGATCGATCCGCTGGCATTGATCGACAGTTACGGCGCCGATGCGCTGCGCTTCACCATTTGCGCGCTGACCGGCCCTGGTCGCGACGTGAAACTGGGCGCCGCCCGCGTCGAAAGCTATCGCGGATTCATCACGAAACTATGGAACGCGGCGCGGTTTTGCGAAATGAACGGCATGCGGCCCGTTGCCGGATTCGATCCGGCCGCGGTAACGCTGCCGCTGTCTCGCTGGCTGCTGGATTCGGCGAATACCGCGATAACCGAGGCAACGGGCGCGCTGGACGCCTATCGTTTCGACGACTACGCCGCCGCTTGCTATCGTTTCGTCTGGAATAATTTTTGCGACTGGTTTCTGGAATTGTCCAAGCCGCTGCTGGCCGATGGAGCCAGCCCGGCCGATGCCGGCGAAATCCGCGCCGTGGGCGCCCATGTGCTGGGCCTGATCTTGCGGCTGCTGCATCCGGCGATTCCGTTCGTGACCGAGGAAGTGTGGGATCGCTTCGGCTATGGCGAAGCCTTCAGCCTGATCGGCGCCGCGTGGCCCGAACCGTTGGCGGTTCCTGGCGCGGGACCGGCCAGGGCGGAACTGGACTGGGTGGTGCGGCTGATCGGGCAGGTCCGTTCCGTGCGTACCGAAATGAACGTGCCGCCGTCGAAACCGTCGCCCGTGCTGCTGCAAGGCGCGACGGCGGACATGCTGGCCCGAACCGATCGCTGGTCGGACGCGATCCGCCGGCTGGCCCGTGCGTCGGAGGTTCTGCCGCTGACCGGGGACGTGCCGAAAGGCTCCGCGCTGGCGATGCTGGACGATGTAACGATCGTGCTGCCGCTGGAAGGCCTGATCGATATCGCGGCGGAGCGGGCTCGCCTGTCGAAGGACCGCGACAAGCTGTCGGTGGAGGCGAAGAAAACCAGTCAGAAGCTGGATAATCCCGATTTTATCGGCCGCGCGAAGGAAGAGGTGGTGACGGAAAACCGCGAACGGCTGGCGGCGGCGCTGTCAGAGATCGCCCGCCTGCAGGCGGCCTTGGACCGGCTGGGCTAACCCGGCCGGCTGTCCGGCGTTCGGCGGATCGTTGCCGCGACACCGGATCGGGCCTCGGGCCGGGCCTCGGGATGGACCAGCCGCGATGGCGGGAATATATTAACCGCCAGCGCCGAACGCAGCCAGCCGGGAGACCAGAACAATGAACGATACCGCCGTCGCGATGCCGGTCTTCGACCGAACCGCCGAAGACCTTGGCAACATCGTCGAACTCGGCCACGTCAATGTCCGCGTTCCGGATCAGAGCAAGGCGATCGCCTTCTATTTGATGGGCCTGGGCCTGACCCGCGACCCGTATCTGATGTCCGGCCTTGACAACATGTGGGTGAATGTCGGCCGCGGCCAGTTTCACCTGCCCACGCGCGGCACCGACGTGGTACGCGGCACCACCGCCCTGGTGCTGCCGGACCTGGACGCTCTGATGAAGCGCCTGCACGCCACGAAGTCTTATCTGGACGGCACGCAATTCAGCTTCCGGGCGGCCGGCGATACCGTCGAGGCAACCTGCCCCTGGGGCAACCGCATCCGCGTCCATGCGCCCGACCCGTCGCGTTTCGCGGCCATGCGGGTTGGCATGCCGTATGTGGAGTTCGACATTCCCGCCGGGACAGACCTGTCGGCGATCGCCCGGTTCTACACCGAGATCCTGGGCGCCATCGCCGGCGTGTCCAGCGACGCTCGGGGGGCCTATGCCTGGGCGAGCACATCGGCCGAAAGCAGGGTGATCTACCGCGAAACCGGCGCTGCGCTGCCGGACTACGACGGCCATCACATTCAGATCACGCTGGCGGATTTTTCCGGCCCGCATAAGAAGCTGCGGGAACGCGGGCTGATCAGCGAGGAAAGCGACCAGCATCAGTACCGCTTCCTGGATATCGTCGATGTGGACAGCAACAAGCCGTTGTTTCGGATCGAACACGAAACGCGCAGCATGCGGCATCCGATGTTTGGCCGCACCTTCATCAACCGCAACCCGGAGATCAACAATCGCAACTTTGTTCCGGGTTACGAAGTGGGACTTTGGGCGCTGAACTGACCGATTCGTCCTGGTTCGGCCGGTCGCCGCCGGTCGCCGCAACCACAGGAAACCTACCCGATGCCCGTTCCGCCCTATCGCGTCCGCGCCTTCAACACCGCCAAGGCGTCGGAAAACAAGATCCACGACGATGCCACGGCGCAGCGTTTCGGCTTCAAGGGCGGTTTCGTCGGCGGCGTGAATGTCTATGCCTACATGACGCACCAGCCGCTGCAACGCTGGGGCCGGGTTTGGCTGGAACGCGGGACCGGCGAAGCCAAATTCGGCAAGCCCGTGTATGAGGACGATATCGCCGAAGTCGTCGCCACGGAAGACGCCGAAGGGATGGCGATCTCGGTTCACAGCGACGGCGTGCTGTGCGCGACCGGCCGGGCGGCATTGCCGGCCGGATTGCCACCGGCGCCGGACCTGGGCGACTTCAAGGCGGTGCCGCCGCGCGCCGATCGCGCCGCCGCCAGCGAATCGACGCTCAAAACCGGCGATTGGCTTGGTATGACCCCGCTGCTGGTGACCGAGGCGTTCCATGCGCAAGACCTGCACGATATCCGCGAAACCGCTCCGGTTTATGCGCGCGAGAAGATCGTTCATACCGGCACGATCATCCGTTGCTGCAACTGGGCGCTGACCCATAATGTCATTCTGCCGGCCTGGATTCATATGGGCAGTTCGGTGCGCAACCTCGGCCTGGCGCATGTCGGCGACACCCTGAACGTACGGGCGCGGATCACGAAGAACTATGAACACAAGGGCCATAAATGGGTCGAACTGGATGCGATGGTGGTCGCAAACGAAACGACCCCGGTCATCCACGCGACCCATATCGCGATCTACCGGCCGCGGCAGTTGGCATCCTGACCCTGTGCGGCCTGTCGTTCCGCAAGGGGAGCAGATCGTCCGACGGCCTTGGTTGTAAGCTGCCCGCGCAGTACGCATTATGGCGGGCAACAACCAAACCGCATCACGGAGCAAACCGATGACCGACCCCGCGCCCAGCTATATGCACGGCGCCTCCGGCCAGCCGATGATCGGGGATACGATCGGCGCCCAGTTCGATCGCACCGTTTCCCGGTTCGGCGATCGTCCCGGCCTGATTGTCCACCAACAGGGCATACAGTGGACGTGGTCCGAACTGGCCGCCCGTGTCGATGCCTTTGCCGCCGGGTTGGTCGCGATCGGGCTTCAGCCGGGCGATCGCGCCGGAATCTGGTCGCCCAACAACGCAGAATGGATCGTCGCGCAATACGCCACCGCCAAGGCCGGCGTGATCCTGGTGAACATCAACCCGGCGTATCGCGTAACCGAGGTGGACTATGCGCTGAACAAGGCCGGCTGCAAGGCGCTGATCGCCGCGACGCGCTTCAAGTCCAGCGATTATATCGGCATGATCAATACGCTGGCGCCGGAACTCGCCACGTCCTATCCCGGCCAGCTTCAGGCGGCGAGGCTGCCCGCGCTGCGATCCGTGATCCAGATCGGCGGCGACGATCCGGGCACCTTCGCGTTCGAAAAGCTGGCCCATCACGGCCGGGAGCAGGACCGCCGGCGGCTGAAGGAACTGGCGCCGCTGCTACAGTTCGACGACCCGATCAATATTCAGTTCACGTCCGGCACCACCGGCTCGCCGAAGGGCGCGACCCTGACGCACCACAACATCCTCAACAACGGGTTCTTCATCGGCGAGATCCTGAATTATACCGAGCGGGATTCCGTCTGCATTCCGGTGCCGATGTATCATTGCTTCGGTATGGTCATTGGTTCGCTCGCCTGCATGACTCACGGCGCGGCGATCGTCTTTCCCGGCGAGGGGTTCGATCCGCTGGCGACGTTACAGACCGTGGCCGAATATCGCTGCACCTCGCTGTACGGGGTGCCGACGATGTTCATCGCCGCGCTCGATCATGCGGATTTCGGGCGGTTCGATCTGACCAGCCTGCGCACCGGAGTCATGGCCGGGTCCACCTGCCCGGTCGAGGTCATGCGCCGGGCGATCCGCGACATGCACTTGACGGAGATCACCATCGCTTATGGCATGACCGAAACCAGCCCGGTGAGTACTCAGACGCGCATCGGCGATTCGCTGGATAAGCAGGTCGCTACCGTCGGGCGCCCGCATCCGCATGTCGAGGTGAAAATCGTCGATACCGAGGGCCATATCGTGCCGCGCGGCGTCGCCGGCGAATTTTGCACGCGCGGTTACCCTGTGATGCTGGGCTACTGGGACGAACCGGAGCGCACGGCCGAGGCGATCGATCGCGCGGGCTGGATGCATACCGGCGATCTGGCGACGATGGACGAAGACGGGTACTGCGCGATCGTCGGCCGTATCAAGGATTTGGTGATCCGGGGCGGAGAAAACATCTATCCGCGCGAGATCGAGGAATTTCTGTACCGGCATCCGGCGATCGCCGATGTTCAGGTGTTCGGCGTCCCGGACGACCGGTTCGGCGAGGAATTATGCGCCTGGGTCAAGCTGCGCCCCGGCGAAACATTGACCGAGGACGCGGTGAAGGCATTTTGCAAGGACCAGATCGCGCATTACAAAGTTCCGCGCCATGTACGCTTCGTCGAGGAGTTTCCGATGACGGTGACCGGGAAAATGCAGAAATACCTGATGCGCGAGAAAATGACCGAAGACCTGAAAGCCAGGTAAGGAGACCGATCATGCGCTGGGCACGTTTCGATCGCGACGGCTCGCCGTCTTATGCGGTGGTCGAGGGCGATACGCTTATCCCGGTTCGCGGGTCTCCGTTCGATGTGTGGGAACGCACCGGAGAACGGCTTGCCTTGGCCGACATCAAGCTGCTGGTGCCGGTCGTTCCGCCGACATTTTATGCCGCCGGGATGAATTATGCCGGTCACGTGCGCGCAGTCGCGGCGAAAATCGGCCAGCCGCCGAACCTGCCCGAGCGGGCCGATATCGGCTACCGGGCGAACAATGCACTGATTGCGCAGGGGGAGCGGATTGTCATTCCGGCGGATGCCACGGACATGGTTCAGTATGAGGGCGAACTGGTCGTCGTCATCGGGCGCAGGTGCAAGAACCTGACGCGGGACAACGCCCTGTCCGCCGTTCTGGGTTATACCGTCGGCAACGATGTCAGCGAGCGTAACTGGCAGAAATCCGACCGCACCATGTGGCGGTCGAAAAATACCGATACGTTCAAGCCCATGGGGCCGTGGATCGAAACGGACGTGAAACTGGAAGACCTGGTCACCCGGATTCGCCTGAATGGCGAGCAACTGATCGAATTTCCCACCAACAGTATGATCTTCGGGGTGGTGGATTTTCTCGTGACCATGACGAAGTGCCTGACGCTTTATCCCGGCGATGTGATCTGGATGGGCACCGAGGGCGCCACCGCCAACATCGGGCATGGCGATCGGATCGAAATCGAGATCGGCGGTATTGGAACGCTGTCCAATCCGGTGGTGCGCGCCCAACCGTAGCGCCCGGCGGATGGGGCCGGATCGTGTTGCCTTGTATCGCCGAACGCGCATCGTTTGTCGGTGGCGCAGGAACCCGGCATTTTATCATGGCCGTGTGGATCATGGCGGCGGCAGCAGCCGTTTTTGCTGAAAAACCTTGAACCATTTGCGGAACATCGCTTCGGTGTCCATCGCCTCGTGAAAGCCCGCCTGCTGGATCTTTACGGTTGAAACGATCGCCGGCGCGCCCGGTTCGTTATGGCCGTATCGCATCTGATAATCGGCGTATTCCAGCGACAGGCCGACAAAGTCCGGCAGGGCAGGGGACTCCAGTGCGAACCGCGTCCGCGCACGGTCCCAGTCGGCTCGGCCCAGCGATTGCAGCAGGAACGGTTCGTCCGGTCCCGGCCGCATCCCCACCGCTTCGGCGATCGCCGGCCAGATATTGGGCCAGGTGAACACATCGCCGTTGGTTATGTTGAATGTCTCGTTACGGGCGGCCGGGGAATCCCCGGCCCAGCCGATCGCCCGCGCCAGCAGCCCCGCATCGACGGCCTGGCTCACCCGTTCCGCGCCTCCGGGATAGGGCAGGATCGGCCCCCTTTCCCGCATCGCCGCCGCATGCGCGCCCAGGGCTGGGATCAGGTTCATCGCCCCGCCGATCGCCTCGCCGACGATCAGCACCGGACGCAGGATGGTGAAATGCCAATCGCGGCCGGCCTGTGCGCCGCGCAGATAATCCTCTTGCACCCAATAGAAATTCGGTTGCTCGCGCATCTCCGACCGTCCTTCGCGCGCCGGAACGGCGAGCGGCCGGACATGCACACCATACGCCTTGGTGCCCTGCAACAGCGTGACGTGCCGCAATCCGGGCGCGGCCCGCAATAGCGGATCAAGCAGGTTGCGCAACATCCGGCCGTTGGTTTCGATCTGCCGGTCGTTACGCCATCCCGCCACCAGCCCCGGCAGTTCGAACAATGCGGCGTACACCAGATGCGTTACGTCCCGCAGGCTCTCGGCGGCCTGTCGGCAGGCGTCCGCATCGGTCAGGTCCAGTGCGAGGTGCCGAACGCCGGCCCAAGGTGGCGGACGGCGCGACAGTGCGATGACCTTCGTGTCGCCCGCCGCCGCGAAATGACCAAGTGCGGCATATCCGACGAGGCCGGACGCACCGGCCACCAGCACGGTCTTTCGAGCCATGGTTTTCCTTCCTTGGCAGCGGCGTATCGCCGGGGGCGACGGACACGCCACGCCTACCCGACAGTTCGCCGATGCACAATGTCATGCACGAAGCTCAGCTTCGTTACCACCGCCGGCGACAGCACGAAGGGATACAGATCGGGATTTCCCATTGCCCGGTTCAGGCTGTTGATCGCGAATGTCAGCGGCAGCCACGCATCGACGATCGCCGGCATGTCGATATTGGCGTCGTAGGGATCGATGTCGATGTCGGTCGTCAGAAGTTCGTCGCGCACCAGCCGGGGCTTGACGCGGATTCCGAAC
Source organism: Pseudomonadota bacterium (assembly GCA_021805565.1). GTDB lineage: Bacteria > Pseudomonadota > Alphaproteobacteria > Acetobacterales > Acetobacteraceae > Rhodopila. The sequence goes on along the minus strand of JAJZFA010000053.1, from coordinate 19,836 downwards.
GCGCCCGCCATTTCCAGCGTATCGACGATGTGCAGGTAGTGCGCCCAGGTTTCCGCCCAGTCCTCCCACGGATGCGTGCTGGCATACTGGCTGACGTAATGGGTCTGCCAATCCGCCGGCGCTCCGTCGCGGTAATGGGCCTGCAAGGCCGCGTCGTAATCCGCGCTGTCGTCGCCGAACACGGATCGACAGGCTTGTAGTTGGCCGCCGTCGCGGACCAGTACGTCCCAGAAATAATGCCCGGTTTCGTGCCGGAAATGACCGAGCAGGGAGCGGTATGGCTCGTTCATTTGCGTTCTGCGGCGTTCTCGTTCGGCGTCGTCGGCTTCTTCCAGGGCGATGGTGATCAGGCCGTTGTCGTGGCCGGTGAGTATCCTGGGTCCGGCCGGATCCGGACTGTCGGCCAGAAAATCGAATGCCAGCCCGTGGTCGGGGTCGTCGATCCGGTTCCGCAGCGGCAATTTCAGCCGCATCAGACCATAGAACAGATGACGCTTGGCCTGTTCCAGCCGCTGCCACCGTTCCAGGTTCGACGGGACGGTCAGGTCCGGGATCGTATGATTATGGCGGCAGGCAGGGCACAGGGTGGCGTCGCCGTCGGCGGCGGTCAGCCAGTTGCAGGCCTTGCGGTCAGCGTTGGCGCACAGCCGGACCGTTTCGCCGAACGGCGTCAGGGTGCGGAACCGGGCGCCATCGGCTTCCAGCGCGGCGATCGTCATGGCCTGTGGCAGAAAGGCCAGCGTGTGGCCGCAGGATTCGCAGCGTGTATTTTCGAAATAGACCGCCTGACCGCAGCCCTGGCATTTGAACAATCGCATCCCCGCATCCCTATTCCGTCCAGGCAAATGTTCGATATAGGACGATGCGGCGGCCGGATCAGGGACGACCGGCGCGCTGGGCGATCACGTCACCGAAAGCGCGGCGGCCGGCAAAGATCGCGGCTTCCCGGTGGCAGCAGGATTTCGCCGGTTCGCGATACCGCCGGCCGGCGTTCGACCGGCCCGGCGCCGGAGGTTCGGTTCGGGACAGACTATGCGGCGGCCCCGGACAATTTCCAGGCATTTCGCGCCGGCACCGGCAGGCCCAGATTCTCCCGCAATGTCGCGCCGGAGTATTCCTTTCGGTAGAGGCCCCGCCGTTGCAGTTCCGGCACCACGAAGCGGACAAAATCCTCGAAGCTGCCCGGCATGTGAGTGCCGGCGATCACGAATCCATCGCAGGCGCGTTCGGCGAACCATTGTTCCAGCCGGTCGGCGATGTCCTTGCCGCTACCGACGACAGCCTCCCTCGGGCGGCCGCGTTTGGTGATGTCCAGAAAATCCCGCACCGTCGGGTCGCGGCCACTCAGGCGCATCACCCGGTCGCGCATCGCCTGCATGCCCGACATTCCGGCCAGTTCTTCCGGGGTGAATGCCTCATCCATGCCCTTGGTTTTGAAGTCGAAGTTCATCGCCTCGGACAGCAGCGCGAGGCCATCGACTTCTTTGTACAATCCGTCGATGACCGCCATCTTATCCTCGGCTTCCGACCTTGTTTCCGCGACCACCGGATAGGCGATCGTATTGACGGTCATCAGATCCGGATCGCGGCCCAGCCGGGCGATTTCGGCCTTCAGTTCGGCGTACTGGCGCTTGCCTTCCGCCAGATCGGCGTATCCCACGAACACTGTTTCGGCCCAGCGCGCGGAAAACGTCTTCCCGCGCGCGCTGGCCCCAGCCTGGATCACCACGGGATGGCCCTGGGGGGAGCGCGGCACGGTGAACGTCCCCGACGAGTTCAGGTATTTCCCCTTATATTCCAGCCGGTGGACCTTCGACGGGTCGGCGAAGGCGCCGGTCGCCTTGTCCACGATCAGGGCGCCGTCTTCCCAGCCGTCCCAGCAACCATGCACGATTTCCATGAATTCGTCGGCTCGGTCATAGCGCAGATCGTGCTCCATATGGACCTCGCGGCCCATGTTCTGCGCCTCGCCGTCGTTCACCGAGGTCACCACGTTCCAGGCGGCCCGGCCGCCCAGCATGTGATCCACGGTCTGAAACCGCCGGGCAACGTCGAACGGCTCATAATACGTGGTGGAGGCGGTCGAACCGACCCCCAGATACTTGGTGCCGAGGCCCATCGCCATCATCGTGGCCACCGGATCGATTTTCACCACGCGGACGCCGTTGGCGACGACCTCCGCCGGGTTACCGCCATAGATGTCGGGCATCGCCAGCCGGTCGTCGAAAAAGGCGAGCTGGAATTTTCCTTCTTCCAGCACCTGGCCGATCTTCTGGTAATAGGCGGCGGAGGTGAAATCGCCGCGCGCATCCGGATGCCGCCACGCGCTTGCCAGCGTGGTGCAGTTTTGCGCCTGCAAAAAACCCACCATGACCATTTGCCGCATGTTCGCTTCCTTGTTGCCGCACCGGAACCGGGATGACGGCAACAGTCTGGACGGGTTGACAGTAATGTCCAGCGCGGCGGTCAGGGCGGGCGCGGACCGGCATCGGTTTCGAACACCTCCCGCCACGCCGCCCGCAGCGCCACGTCGGCATCGTGCATCGATGCCGGAATGCCCAGTGCGGCGAGGCTGGTGACGCCGAATTGCGGCAGGCCGCAGGGGACGATACCGCCGAAATGCGTCAGGTTCGGTTCGACGTTCAGCGCCGCACCGTGCCAACTGACCCATCGTGTGACGCGGACGCCGATGGCGCCGATTTTGGACTCGCCCCCCGTTGCCGGGTCCGTCACCCAGATGCCGACCCGGCCTTCGCGGCGCTGCCCCTTGACGTTGAAGCGATCCAGGGTGCGGATCAGCCATTCTTCCAGCCCATTGACGTAGCACCGGATGTCCTGCGCCGGCACGCGGCCGTGGCGGCGGGTCAGGTCCAGCATGACATAGGCGGTGCGCTGTCCGGGCCCGTGATAGGTCCATTGCCCGCCGCGCCCGGCGGCGAACGTTGGAAAGCGGCCGGGATCGGTCAGTTCTTCCGGTTTGGCGGAGGTGCCGGCGGTGTACAGCGGCGGGTGTTCCACCAGCCAGACCTGTTCGGACGCGGTGCCCGCGCGGATGGCGGCAACGCGCTGTTGCATAGCGGTAAGGGCTGCCGGGTATTCGGTCAGGCCGCCGGTTATACGCCAGTCTGGTGCGATAGAGGTCATTGAACCGGCATCCTATATCCGCTATACGCCGCCGCCTACCACGGTGCGGTCGTGGCGGAATGGTAGACGCGCAAGCTTGAGGTGCTTGTGGGGGTAACCTCGTGGAAGTTCGAGTCTTCTCGACCGCACCAATCAATCGTGTTTTTGGCTGGGTTCGTCACTGGCTGTTCTGTGTGACGCCATCTGATGTGTGGCCTGACCGGCTTACCGTGACCGTGCGACCCGGCCGATAGCGATTGCGGATTTCGCGCATGCCGACGAATTCCGCCCTACCGAGCGCTTGCGCTGGCCTCGGATCGGGTTGCACCGGAGCGGGCGGCCAGGGCGGCGGCCATGAATGAGTCGAGGTCGCCATCCAGCACCGCAGCGGGATTGCCGGTCTCCACCCCCGTGCGCAGGTCTTTCACCAACTGATACGGTGCAAGAACATAATTCCGGATCTGATGACCCCAGCCGATATCGGTCTTGGCGTCTTCCTGCGCCGCCGTCACGGCCTCCCGCTTGCGCAACTCCGCCTCATACATGCGCGCGCGCAACATCTCCATCGCATTGGCCCGGTTGCGATGCTGCGACCGGTCGGTCTGGCAGGCGACGATAATGCCGGTCGGCAGATGCGTGATCCGGATCGCGCTGTCGGTTTTGTTCACATGCTGACCGCCCGCGCCGGACGCCCGGTAGGTATCGACTTTCAGATCGGACGGATTGATCTCGATCTCGATCGAATCATCGACCACCGGATACACCCACACGCTGGCAAAGCTGGTTTGCCGCCTTGCATTGGCGTCGAACGGGCTGATGCGGACAAGGCGATGCACGCCTCCCTCGGTTTTCAACCAGCCATAGGCGTTCGGGCCGGCAATTTGCAGCGTGGCGGATTTGATGCCCGCCTGCTCGCCCTCGCTTTCCTCGACCAGTGTCACCGTATAGCCGTGCTGTTCGGCCCAGCGCATATACATGCGCATCAACATTTGCGCCCAGTCCTGCGCCTCGGTGCCGCCGGCGCCGGAGTTCAGTTCGATATAACAATCGTTGGCGTCGGCCTCGCCGGACAGCAGGCTTTCGATTTCCCGCCGCTTCGCCTCCGCCGCCGCCGCTCGTAAAGACGTCATGGCCTCCGCCGCCATCGCCGGGTCGCCGTCGGCTTCGGCCATCCCGATCAGTTCCAGCGCGTCGGAGACCTCGGCCTCCAGTTTAAGAACGCCGTCCATGGCGGACGCGATCTGATTGCGCTCTCGCATCAGTTTCTGCGCGGCGCTCGCATTGTTCCACAGCGCCGGATCCTCGGCTCGGTTGTTCAGGTCGGCAAGGCGGCCTTCGGCGGCATCCCAGTCAAAGATGCCTCCTCAGCAGCGCGACGGACTGCTTGATCTGTTCGTTCAGGGCGTCGGATTCGGCGGACATCGTAAAAATCTGCTCTTTGGAAGGGGCGGGTTAATACAACCCGCCCATGCTGTTATCAATCCCGCCATGGACGATGGGGGCGGGTGCGGACGATCCATCGCCGGACGGCGCGGCGGCAAAACCCGCACCGGCCGGGCCCGATGCGCCTGGAACCTGCCCAGCCTTGAACGCATCGGTCACGGTGCCCGTGCCGGTGTTCCAGGGCGCCATGGTCAGGCCCGGCGGCATCGGGAAGTCCAGCACGGGGCGGTTGGCCAGGGCGGTGGCCATGTAATCGTGCCAGATCGGCGCCGCGACCGCGCCGCCGGTCTGATTGGCGCCGAGGTCGGCGGGGGTGTCGTAGCCGACCCACACCACCGTTACCAGGTCCGGCGTGAAACCGCCGAACCAGGCGTCGGCGAAATCCTGCGTGGTGCCGGTCTTGCCGGCGATCGGACGGTTCAGGCCTTTTCCCGCCGGTACGCCGGTGCCGCGCTGTACCACGCCCTGCATCATCGCGATCAACTGGAACACGCTGTCGGGATCGGCGATTTGCGGCCGCGTATCGTTCATCGCCGGGGGTTTGGACGCATCCGAACAATCGGTGCAGTCAAGGCCGGACGCGCGCATCACAACATGGCCGTCGGGGTCCTGCACGCTGTCGATGAAGGTCGGCTTGACCTCCCGGCCGCCTGCCGCGATCGACGCATAGGCGCCGGCTTCCCGCAATACGGTGGTATCGACCGCCCCCAGCGCGGCCGGCAGCACCAGCGGCATCGAATCCACCATATGAAACGCGATGGCGGTATCGGCGATCGCCCGCATGCCGACTTGTTGCGCCACCCGCAACGTCACCAGGTTCATGGATTCCTCGAGCGCCACCCGCAGCGGCGTCGGGCCGCCGAACGTGCCCTCGTAATTGCCCGGACGCCAGCGGCCATCCGGCGTGTCGATCACGACCGGTGCGTCGAGAAACTTCTGGCTGGGCGAAATGCCCTTTTCCAGCGCGGTTAGATACACCATCGGCTTGAAGCTGGATCCGGGCTGGCGGTTCGCCTGGGTGGCCCGGTTGAACTGGCTTTGCTCATAGCTCCATCCGCCCACGATCGCCAGCACCCGCCCGGTTCTCGGGTCGAGCGACACCAGGGCGCCCTGAACCTGGGGAATCTGGCGCAACAGCGGCCGGTTGGCCTGCGGCTGCACCGCGCCCTTCGCGGCGGTCGCGGGCGGCGGCTGCGCGGCGTCCGGTTCGATCATCACGACATCGCCGGTCTGCATCACGTCGCTCATGCGCTTCGGTGCGCCACCCGGCTTGCCATCGTGGACTGCCCGCGCCCAGGTCAGGTCGGCCAGCGCCAGCGTGGCCATCCGGCGATCGCCCGATGGCGTAAGCCACGCGACCCTGGCGTCGCCGGCGCCAACGGCCGCGACGATCGCGAGTTTCCAGTTTGGCAGCATACCGGCGGGGCGTGGCTGTTCGTTCAATGCCGCCGGCCATTTCGCCTCGAACTCGGCCGGTGAAAGCGCAAGATGCGCCACCGCTCCGCGCCAGCCTCCCATTCTGCGATCGTAGGCCATCAGCCCATCGCGCAAGGATCGTTCGGCCGCGAGTTGCAACGCCGGATCGAGGCTGGTGCGCACCATCAGTCCGCCCTGGGTCGTGGTGTCCTGACCGAACCGAGCGATCAGTTCGCGGCGTACTTCCTCGGTGTACCAGTCGGCGCCGGGAATCGGCGGCGGCCGGTGGAATTCCGACGGTATCACCGGTTCGGCCTTGGCCTCGGCCAACTGGGCGGCGGAAATGGCACGATCCTCGGCCAGCCGGTCCAGCACGTAATCGCGGCGCGACCGGGCGGCTTCGGGGTTCTTGAACGGGTTGAAGTTGTTCGGCCCTTTCGGCAAGCCGCCCAGGAACGCCGCTTCGGCAACGGTTAGACGGTCCAGCGGCTTGTTGAAATACGCCTGCGCCGCCGCCGCCACGCCATAGGAACCCAGTCCGAGGTAGATTTCGTTCAGATACAGCTCAAGAATACGGTCCTTGCTCAAGGTTTGTTCGATCCGGATCGCCAGGATCGCTTCCTTGACCTTGCGCGCGTACGACATCTGGTTGTCCAGCAGCATATTCTTGGCGACCTGCTGTGTGATGGTGGACGCCCCGATCGGGCGCCGCCCCTCGCCGGCATGGACGACGTCGAACAGCGCGGCTCGGGCGATCGCCAGCGGATCGATGCCGCGATGCGTGTAAAATGTCTTGTCCTCGGCCGAGATGAAAGCCTGCTTGACGATGTCTGGCATGGCGCCGATCGGCACGAAGATGCGGCGTTCGGTCGCCAGTTCCGCGAGCAGCCGGGAATCGCCCGCATAGACCCGGCTCATGACCGGAGGCTGGTAGTTCCGCAGGCCATCGACGTCTGGCAGGTCGGCGCTGAAATGCTCGAATGCGATGTAACCGCCGGCCGCGCCTGCCACGATGGCCAGCAGCAGGAGACCGAACAGCGCCCCGGCGAGGCCGCGCGCGCCGCGCACGAACAAGTTGCCGCGCCGCCTGGGCGGCTTGCCCGCCGGGTCAGGCAGCGACGACCCGGAACCGGGTTTTCGGCCGCGGCCGGACGGGGCCAGCGGTTCGCCGGCGGAGAACGATCCTGTCATGGCAGGGATATGGCAAATATCGTCCGGAATCGCCAGCAACGACATCGCTACCGGCCGGCAAGGCGTTCAGTGACCTTCATCGGTATCGCGGCGGGCCGGGAGCGGATCGCGACACTGGACTGTTCGCCAACAGGCAAACGCATTTATGTCCGATGCCAGTTTATGCGACTCGTCCGGCGCCCGCGAAATAAGCATCGACCGCTCGGTGCATGGCCTGGGCCACCAGTTTACGATGGTCGGGCCGGCGCAAGGCGGCTTCGTCGCGCGGATTGGACATGAAGCCCATTTCCACCAGAACGCTGGGAATATCCGCGGCCTTGAGCACGACGAATCCGGCATGGCGGTCTGGGTTGGGCAGCATCGGAATATCCCGGTCCAGACTGCCGACCAGCCCACGGGCAAGCCGTACTGACCCGCCGCGGGTTTCCTGTCGCACCAGACTTGCCAGGATGCGCGACACCTCCGGCGAGGTGCCTTGCCATTGCCGTCCCAAAAAGCGGTCGGCGCTGTTTTCCGTCCGGGCCAGCGCGGCGGTCTGTGCGTCGGACGCTGTTTGGGCCAGCGTATAGACCGATGCACCCCGTACCGAACGATCCGCCAGCGCATCGGCATGCATGGACACGAACAGTGCCGCGCCCTGGCGCTGCGCCCGGCCAACCCTGTCGTCCAGGGGGATGAAGATATCCCGGCCACGGGTCAGTTCCACCCGATATCGGCCGGTGGATTCAAGCTGGCGCTTCAACTCCAGCGCGGTGGCCAACGCGACCTGCTTTTCATAAATCCCGGAAACGCCGATCGCGCCGGGATCCTTGCCGCCATGGCCCGGGTCCAGCATGACCAGCGGCAGCGGCGGTCTGGTGCCGCCCGCGGACGGCTTGTGCGGGCGGGGCCTGGCGGCCATGGCATCATGCACCGCCGGGGGCAGAAGAAAGGTGCCGAACACGGGGGCGGCGGCCGCAAACCGGCCCAACAGCACGCGACGCGATACAAGCGGAACGTTAACCATGGGTGTACAGTTAACAGATAGGATGCGGGATTGCAGCTTATATATTGATTACGACACGTTCACGCCGGATCGCTACGTGCCGCTTGCGGAGCATCGCGGTTTGCGTCATGGTCGCCATGCTCCGGCGATGTTATCGGGGATCGCGGTTTATCGCGATTTTCTGGCTTTCCTGGTGGCGCGTGATCCCTTGTTCAATCTGGTCGTGGCCGGACTGGCACGTGTTTGGAACGGATCCGCCTCGCCAAGGCCACATCGCTGTCCGTGTCGCGCCCGCCGTTTTGGATGTGTGGTGCGCCGGGGGGCTGATTGTCGAGGCGGTCTTACGCCTTGCGGCCAGCGCCAGCGCTGACTTTCACACGGGGCTGCGTGCCGTCATGGGACGCGCCGGCCGAACGCCAGGACCCGATGCACCACGCCGCACGATGCCCGTCCGCAATTGGACTTTCACCCCGCTTTCCGGGTGTCATCGCTGTCGCGTGCATCGATCGCAATCGTTTTCCTGAAGCGCCGGGCGGGCCCCTTCCCGCAAGCCTTGCATGCCGTCCGCTGGCCGCGATCCGGAGAAGATCCGGCTCGCGCATCGCGACGGCCTACCGGAGTTCTGGACTAAATGACGAAGCGCATGCTGATCGATGCCACCCACGCGGAAGAAACCCGCGTTGTGGTGCTGGACGGTACCCGGCTTGAGGATTTCGATGTCGAGACCTCGACCAAGCGTCAATTAAAAGGCAATATCTACCTCGCGAAGGTTGTCAGGGTAGAACCTAGCCTGCAGGCCGCGTTCGTCGAGTATGGCGGCAATAGGCACGGGTTTCTGGCCTTTAGCGAAATCCATCCGGACTATTATCAGATTCCCGTCGCCGACCGCCAGCGCCTGATCGAAATGCAGGCGGAAGACGCGCGCCGGGAGGAAGAGGAAGAAGACCTGGAACTGGCATTGACCCAGTCCGCCGGCCGGCCGGAGCACGCCAGTGCCGCCGAAGCTCCGGAAGCCGTGGCGGAATCCTGGGCCCTGGCGTCCACCCCGCTTTTGGTCGCGCCGGACGCGAAGGCCGCCGGCCCCGATGCCGAACCGTGGGCGAGCCCTGAAACGCCGGCACTTGCGGCGGACCAGTACGCGCGGCCGCTGGCGACCGGCGTCGCACGGATCGACGCGGATGCGTTTGGCGCCGGCGAACTCGATGAACCGGATGGCGACCACATCGAAACCCTGCCACCGCCGGAAACGATCGGCGGCGGCGATCACGACACCGGCGACGATCAGCAGCGCCGCCTGCCGCCGCGCTTCCTGCGCAACTACAAAATCCAGGAAGTCATCCGTCGCCGCCAGATTTTGTTGATTCAGGTCGTTAAGGAAGAACGCGGCACCAAGGGTGCGGCGCTGACCACATACCTGTCGCTGGCCGGCCGGTTCGGCGTGCTGATGCCGAATTCCCCACGCGGGGGCGGAATCTCGCGAAAAATCACGTCGGCGGTGGATCGTCGGCGGCTGAAGGAAGTGATGGCGGAACTCGATATTCCGCGCGGCATGGGGATGATCGTCCGCACGGCCGGGGCCAACCGGCCGAAGCCGGAGATCAAGCGCGATTGCGAATACCTGTTGCGGCTGTGGGACGATATCCGCGAACACACCATGAAATCGGTCGCCCCGGCGCTGATCTACGAAGAGGCCAGCCTGATCAAGCGGTCGATTCGCGACGTGTATTCGCGCGATATCGAGGAAATCCTGGTCGATGGCGAGGATGGCTGGCGTGCGGCGCACGACTTCATGCGGATGCTGATGCCTTCGCACGCCAAGAAAGTGCAGCTTTGGCAGGACGGCGGCCAGCCGCTGTTCGCCCGCAATCAGGTGGAAGCGCAACTCGACGGCATGTTGATGCCAACGGTGCAATTGAAGTCTGGCGGCTACCTGGTGATCAACCAGACCGAGGCGCTGGTGGCGATCGACGTGAACTCCGGCCGGTCCACCCGTGAACGCAATATCGAGGAGACCGCCCTTCGGACAAATCTGGAAGCGGCGGACGAAGCCGCCCGCCAGTTGCGCCTGCGCGATCTGGCCGGGCTGATCGTTATCGACTTCATCGACATGGAGTCGAAACGCCACAACGCGATGGTCGAACGCCGGATCAAGGAGGCGCTGAAGAACGATCGCGCCCGTATCCAGGTCGGCCATATCAGCCATTTCGGATTGCTGGAAATGAGCCGGCAACGGCTGCGTCCGTCGCTCGCGGAGACCAGCTTCATCGCCTGTCCGCATTGCGCCGGCACCGGACATGTCCGCAGCACCGAGAACGCGGCGATCCATGTGCTGCGGGGAATCGAGGACGAGGGCGGTAAGCGGCGTTCGGCGGAGGTCGTCGTCTATGTGTCCACCCCGGTTGCGCTGTACCTGCTGAACCATAAGCGGGAGCGTCTTCGGGAAATCGAGGTCCGCTATGCGATGCGGGTGGTGATCGCCGCGGACGACGCGCAGATCGCGCAGCAGTTTCGCATCGAGAAAGTCCGCACCCGTTCGTCGGACGATGTGCCGGTGCCGGTTACCCAGGAACGCCCGGCGCCACGCCCTGCGGTTGACGACGTGGCCGACGTTGACGATCGCGACGATGCGGTCGGAGAGGACGAACCGGACCTTGCCGAACCGGACGACGATGACGGCGACAGCGATGACAACACCGCCGAACAGAAGGCTGGGGATGCATCCGGCGACGGCGGGGCGGACGAAGCCGAACGCCGGCGCAAGCGGCGGCGGCGGCGGCGGCGCGGCGGCAAACGGGACGAACCCGATTCCGGCACGCCGGCTGAAATGGTGGCCACCGGGGCGCCCAGCGGGGCGCATGGTCTGCCCGCTGACCCCGCGGCCGGGCCTGTGGCGGATTACGTAGCCGGACCGTTGGATGACGATGGGTCGGCTGAAGCGGCGACGGCCGCTGGTCGTGCCGCCGGAACCGCCGGGGAGCCGGCCGGGGATCTGGCGGACGGCGGCGAGATCGTCGCTTCGTCGGACGAAGATCCGCGCAATCGCAGGCGTGGCCGCCGCGGCGGGCGGCGCCGGAAATCCACGGCGGACGGCGAATTGTCGCCATTCGCGATGCCTGGCGCGGATCAGCCGGAGTTGCTGCCGGTGTATGCCGGACCGACGCCGGCCGACCCTTTCGGTGGGCGCGCATTCGATATTTTCGACGTGATGGATCAGGCCGAACGGGCCGCCGAGGCGCAGCCTCTGGCGAAATCCGCTGCGCCGGCCGCGATTGCCCCACGCGGCGAACCGGATCCGCAATCCGGCCGAACTGAGCCGGCCGCGATCCTGGCCAGCCCGGCGTCCGGGGCGCCAGTCGCCGAACCGGACGCGCCGGTGACGGAGCCGGCGACCATGGCGCCGGCACCGGCCGATCCGCCGCCGCACGCGACCGAGATCGTCAATACAGCAGCCCCGGAACCGGGGGGGGAACGATTGGCCGGATCGGCAATCGCGGACCATGCCGTTCCGGCGAACGATACGGCCGCGGAAGTCGCGATTCCGCAGCCTCCGCCGGTCGAGCCGCTGGTCAAACCGGTGTTGATCGGCACCGGCGGCGAACCGCCCGCGGAACCGAAGCGCGGCTGGTGGCGCCGATAGGCACATTTCGCCCGTTTGTATGTCGCCAAATCTGGACTGGGAGCGTGCGGAGCATAAAGTCCCCTGCGTGCCATTGGCGGACTCAGTGCGGCGGCCAACGATTGGGGCGCTGAAGCGAGGGAGGGCCGGGGATCGCCTGGCCAGGACCGATCATAACCCATGCGGAAAGCCCGCTGGCTATGTACGGTTTTTTCTTTGGGACGTTTATGTTCGCACGCCAACGCCGGGACATTCGCCATGTTTCCGCCATGCCGCCCCTGTATGCGACGGACGTGGAAGCAGAAAGACGGCAGCAGCATGAACAGTTGGGCTGTATCCAAGCGAGCCCATGAGCGAACCTAGGCGCCTGCTGTCCCGGCTACGCAGCCTGCGCGCCGATGGGTCGGCGCCGTTGTCCGCGTTGGTCCGGCTTGTTGCTTCCGAACTGGTGAGCGAAGTCTGTTCGGTTTACGTGCAACGGCCAGGCGATATCCTGGAACTGGCGGCCACGGAAGGGTTGAAAGCCGACGCGATCGGTCACACACGGCTGCGCGTCGGGGAAGGCATCGTCGGCCTGTGCGCGGCCAAGGGTTCGGTCATGAATCTGCCGGATGCGCAAAATCATCCAGCGTTTGCCTATCGTCCGGAAACCGGCGAGGAGCCGTTCGCGTCCATGCTGGCCATTCCGGTGCGCCGTTCGGGACGCACGTTGGGCGTTCTGGCGGTGCAAAACCGGACGCCGCGCAATTTCACCGATGCCGAGGTCGATGACCTCGAAACCGTTGCCATGCTGGTCGCCGAGGTGCTGTCTGGCAGCGGCGCGACCGATGGTTCGCCGGATGGGCTGGGCGCTACGGTTCCTCGCGTTTTCTCGGGCACGTCGTTGATGGGCGGTATCGCCGCCGGGCCGGTTGTTTTGCTGCGGACGGGCCGGCCTGCGATCAGGCTGTTGGCCGACGATCCCAAAGCCGAACAAATCCGCCTGGACCAGGCGGTGGATCGCATGCAGCGCGGGCTGGACGATTTGTTCGCGGGCGTTCCCAGTAACGGGGGCCTGGCGGATGTCACTGCCTCGCGGGACGTATTGGAGGCTTATCGTCTGGTGGCATCCGATGCCGGCTGGCTGCGCCGAGCCGGCGATGTCATCCGGGGCGGCACGACAGCCGAAGCCGCGGTGCAGCGTGTCGCCAGCGAACTGCACGATCGGATGCGCCGGATCGGCGACCCTTATCTGCGGGAGCGCCTTGCCGATGTGGAGGATCTGGCGAACCGTCTGCTGACCGCCCTGACCGGAGACGCAGCGCCGGTTCCTGTCCCCGCCGGCGCTATTCTGTTGGCTCGTCGCCTTGGACCGGCCGAACTGCTGGATTGGCATGCAAGGGGTATCGGCGGAGTGGCGATCGAGGAAGCCAGCCCGTCCGGCCACGCCGCCATTCTGGCTCGGGCGCTGGGTATCCCCGCGATCGGCGGGCTCCGCGGCATGCTAGACAGCGCCGAACAAGGCGACGACGCGGTAATCGACGCGGATGACGGTCAGTTCATCCTGCGACCGGAAACCGAGGTTGTTCACGCTTATATAAGGGCGCGCGAGGCCCGAAGCGCGAAATACGCCGATCTGGCGGTATGGCGGGATCGGCCCGCGGCCTCGGCCGACGGCGTGCCGCTGAAGCTGATGCTGAATATCGGCCTCGGTCTGGAATTGCCGCAACTCGCTCGTACCGGCGCCGATGGCATTGGCCTGTTCCGCACGGAAATCGCCATGTTGGCGCGCGGATCGGTCGCCGATGTCGCGGAACAGGCTGCGATTTATGCCCGCGTACTCGATGAGGCGGGGGATAAGCCGGTATTGTTCCGGACCTTGGATCTGGGCGCGGATAAACTGCTGCCGGGCATGGTTTCGGCGGAAGAAAACCCGGCGATGGGCTGGCGGTCGCTCCGCGTCGGCTTGGATCGGCCTGCCTTGCTGCGCCGGCAGTTGCGGGCCTTGCTGCTGGCCGCCGGCGGGCGCGCCCTGTCGGTGATGTTCCCGATGGTGGCGACCGTGGCGGAATTCCGTGCCGCCCGCTCGCTGTTGCTGGCGGAGGCGAAACGGGTTCGTCCGGCGCCGGCGACGTTGCGGATCGGCACAATGCTGGAGGTGCCGGCCCTGATGTGGCAACTACCGGAGCTGTTGAAAGTGGCCGACTTCATCTCGGTCGGGTCCAACGATTTGTTACAATTTCTGTTCGCGGCGGATCGCGGCACGCCCTCGCTCTACGACCGTTACGATTTTTTGTCGCAACCGGTGCTGGATCTGATCGAACAACTGGTGGGTTCGGCGCACATAACGGGCGTTTCGGTTTCGGTGTGCGGAGAAGCCGCGTCGCGCCCTCTGGATGCGCTTGTGTTGGTGGCCCTGGGTGTCACGACCCTGTCGATGCCGGCGGCCGGAATCCTGCCGATTAAGGCCATGTTCGCGCGGGTCGATTTGCGATCGTTCCGCCCGGTACTGGCGGCGATTCGCCGCGGCGGAGGCTTCGGGTTGCGTGAGCCGGTTGCGGTCTGGGCGCGGGAGCAAGGGATTTTAGTCTGATGGGCGCGCTCCAGGAGGATGTTACCATGGAGCAACGCCACGCCGATATCGCCGATCGGTCGCGCGAACCGGACAATGAGACCTTTTAAGCCGTTGGAAAAATGAGCGGCGTGGTTTAGAAGCATTTTGCCGGTCTCGTAACGGAGAAACGGCGGGATTTTTCCATCAGTAGCTGGATCGGGAACGGGGCTGCCAGTGCTGCAGGGACGCAGGTTGGAACTGGTTGAAAGTCAGGTCATGATATCAACCGTCACAGGGTTGATGACGGACCCGCCTGCGGCTGAGCGGGCCGGTGCCGATCTCAGGGCTGCCCGAGAACGCTTGGGTATGTCGTTGCAGGATGTTGCGCTAACCCTTCGCATCCGTCTTCCGCATCTTGAGGCGCTGGAGGAAGGGCGGATTTCATTGCTACCCGGCAACGCCTATGCGCTGGCCTTTGTCCGTACGTATGCCAGTGCGATTGGCCTGGATGCGGAAGAAATGGTTCGTCGTTTCAAGACGGAAGCAGCCGCGTTCAGCCGTCGCACCGAACTGGTCTTTCCGGTTCCGATGCCCGAACGAGGGATGCCGGCGGGTGCGGTGATGCTGTTGGGGCTGGTTTTGGTTGCCGGAGCGTATGCCGGATGGTATCGGCTGTCCGCGGAGGGGCGGCTGCCGGCTGAAACCGTAACCGCGATTCCCGAACGTCTGGCTCCGCTGGCGGAGCAGGCTTTGCCGAAGGCGCCTGTCGCGGCCGCCGATACCGGTGTACCGCGCATCATTGTGTCCGGCCAGCCGCCGGCCGGCATACTCGCCAATCAGGCGCCTCCGGTTGTTTCGATATCACCGATATCGGCCGCCGCCGCGCAGATCGATCGTCCGGCGGCCTATGAACCGGCGGTTCCCACTGTGCCGGCTCCGGCCATGTCCAGTTCGGCCATGCCCAGTTCGGCCATGCCCAGTTCGGCCATGCCCAGTCCGTCAATGTCCAGTCCTGGCTTGTCCAGTCCGGACGCTGTCCGGATGGTTTTGCGTGCGAGTGCGGACGCCTGGATTTTGGTCAAGGATCATGCTGGCACGGTCTTGGTGAACCGTACGTTGAAAGCGGGGGACACCTGGCCGGTGCCAGTTCGGACAGATCTGCTGCTCACTACTGGGAACGCCGGGGGGACCGAAATCCTGGTGGACGGCGCGACAACTGCCAGCCTTGGCGGATCGGGGGCGGTCAGGCGGGATTTGCCGTTGGACCCGGACCAGATCAGGGACGGCAAGTTGGCGATCGCGGCGGCCGCGCCGCAATCGGTGTCGGCGCGCCCGCACCAGTAGCGGATCGTCGTTGAAGACCCCATACTAGGGTTCGTCCCGCGAAGCGGACACGGCGGTGCCGTGTGCGCATTCGCGAAGAAGGAGACTCACATGAGCAGCTACCGCCCCTATCAGGAAATCGTCCGGCGCAAGTCCCGCCGGGTTTATGTCGGCAAGGTTCCTGTCGGTGACGGTGCACCGATCACGGTGCAGACCATGACCAACACGCTGACCACCGACGTGGCCGCGACTGTCGCACAGATCCGGCTGGCCGAAGCGGCGGGCGTGGATATCGTCCGGGTGTCCTGTCCCGACCAGGAAAGCGCTTTGGCGCTGAAGGATATCGTGGCGCAGGTCGATGTGCCGATCGTCGCCGACATTCATTTTCATTACAAACGCGCGCTGGAAGCCGCCGCCAGCGGTGCCGCCTGCCTGCGCATCAATCCCGGTAATATTGGCAGCGATGAGCGGGTGAAGGAAGTCGTGAAGGCCGCCCGCGATCATGGTTGTTCGATGCGTATCGGGGTCAACGCCGGATCCCTGGAAAAGCATCTGCTGGAAAAATATGGCGAACCCAACCCAGAAGCTCTGGTCGAAAGCGCATTGTATCACGCCAACATCCTGCAACAGCACGATTTTCACGACTTCAAGATCAGCGTGAAGGCGTCGGACGTATTCCTGGCGGTCGCGGCTTATCAACAATTGGCGGAAATTTGCGACCACCCACTGCATATCGGCATCACTGAGGCCGGCGGCCGGCGAATGGGGACGGTAAAATCGTCGATCGGGCTGGGGTCGCTGCTGTGGGCCGGGATCGGCGACACGATCCGGGTGTCATTGTCCGACGAACCGGCGGAAGAGGTGCGCGTCGGATGGGACATGCTGAAAACACTGGGCATCCGGCATCGCGGCGTAAAGGTCATCTCGTGCCCGTCCTGTGCTCGGCAAGGGTACAACGTCATCGAAACCGTCCGTACGCTGGAGGAACGGCTGGGTCATATCGAAACGCCGCTGACGTTGTCGATTATCGGGTGCGTGGTGAACGGGCCGGGCGAGGCACTGATGACCGATATTGGCGTAACTGGCGGCGGCAACGGACGGCACATGATCTATGCCGCCGGTAAGACCGATCATACGATCGATGGGGCGTCCATGGTCGATCATATCGTGGAGTTGGTGGAGGCGAAGGCGGCTTCGCTGAAGGCGGCCGCTGACGCGGAGAAGCTCGCCGCGGAGTAGCGTAGCGATGCGGCGGCCCACGGCGATTGACCAGACCGTTCGAGTGCGTGTGCTGGATGCTTGTGTCAATCGTTGTTCGCGGCCGAATCGAGGGCTTTGGCGGAGGGCCGCTGGCGACAATGCGGCTTAGGGCATGCCCAACAATTTTCGCTTCGGATTGCAGTGTCGAGTATGCCCTAAGCTTATGTTTTGCACGGCAACTTTGCTGGCGTGCTGACGCACTTATTTGCCAGCGTTGCCTTAGGGCAGCATCGGCCATAAATGCGCCAGTAAGCCGATAAAGCTGCCCGCCGAAAGGAAGGATCAGGGCATGCTCGACGCCGCGATCCGAATCGATCGTTTGTTCAAGGACAAGACTCGGTCGCAGGCGGCGATAGCGCCAAAGCCCGCCAATCCGCTGTGAACGTTCATGCCGCTTCCGAGCCACCCGGCGCTCGCGACAGGATTGACGATGTGTTCGATCCGGCATTCATAAAAGGGTGAGATGGATCCCGCCGCGGGCCCTGGACGCCACTCGGACGGAGAGGTCAATATTCATAAAAATTTATATTTTTCATTAAATAAAGACGTTTTACGTAAAAAATAAGATAATACGTATATATATACAAAATTAAAGCGAATCGACGTTGACGTTGACCCAGCGACATCACCATAATGCCTCTGCAATATTTCAACATAAACCGATATTTTTTGCGGCTTTTAGGATGCATACCGCCATGGCTAAGTCGCCGACGCCCAGGTTGCCGGTCATTATCGCGGAGTCGGCGGGTCATATTCTGTCCGATTGGCTCAGCCGGACGATTGCGTCGCGGGACACAAGACTGGCGATCGCCGAAGTGGAAGATCAATGCGAATCCATTGTCAGTCGTCTGGCGAGTGCCTGCCGGCAGTCGGATCTGTCGGACGTGGACAGCCCTGCGTTCGGCCCGCTGCGCGAGACCGTGGCCGATATTTCGTTGTCACGGGCGTTACAGGGGTTTACCGCGACAGAAACGGCAACGTTTGTGCTTTCGCTAAAGGCGCCGCTGTTTGCTCGGCTGCGCGCCGTTCTTGCGTCCGAACCGGAACGTCTCGCGGCCGATACGTTGACGGTTAGCGAACTTCTGGATGCGATTGCGTTGCACATGATGGAGCATTTTCATCGAACGCGAGAAGAACTGATTCGCCGTCAGCACGGTGACGACACGGACGCCTGGACCCCGGCGGTGCGCCTTTGGCAGGGAATACTGGTGCTTGCGCTCACTGGACGGCCGGAGTCCGGTGCTTTTCGGCCCACAATGGAAAATTTGCTGGAAAGCATCGTCCGGCATGAAGCGGTCGTCGTTATCATCGACCTGACCGACGTGCCGGATGTTGACGATGCCATCGCTGGACAGATCATTCAAACGGCCACCGCTGCGCGCCTGATGGGCGCGGAGTGCATGCTCAGCGGTGTTCGCCCGTCCGTTGCCCTGGCGATGGCGCGTCACGGAGACGACAGGAACATCGTCGCCAAACCCGGTGTGGCCGAAGCGTTCGCCGCCGCGCTGGGTCGTCTGGGGCAAGTAGTCGTCAGCCAGCGAGCCGACGGAAAACCGCAATAGCCATCCTACAAGGCGCGCACCGTTGCAGGCGGCGCCTTATGTCATATCCCGAATAGCGTGCGCGCATTTCCCCCTGCGATGGCTGCGCGTTCCGCATCGCCAAACGACGCGACCGATGCGATATGCCCGAGCGGATCGTACTCGCCCATGTCGTAGGGATAGTCGGTGCCGAGTAAAATTTTATCCGCTCCAGACAATTCGACGAGGGATTCGAGCTGATTGGACGTAAAAACGATCGTATCGAGGTAGATTTTCTTCAAATAGAAGCTTGGCGGTTTCGGCAGCGTGCCGCGCGCATCGCTCCGGGCGCCCCAGGCATGATCCATCCGGCCTGCGTAGGCCGGCAAAAAGCCGCCGCCATGTGCGGCGAGGATTTTCAGGCGGGGATACCGTTCCAGTATCCCATCTGTAATCAGGTTATGCAGGGCGATCGCGGTGTCCAGCGGATTGCCGATGACGTTGCTGAAATAGTACCGGGCGAAACGCCTCGGTTCGGTGAACCCGTTCGGGTGAATGAACACCACCGCGCCCAGCGCCTCGGCCTTCGCCCAGAATGGCTCGAAGTCCGGGTCCGACAATTCCCGGTCGCCGACATGCGCCAGCACTTCAACGCCTTTCAAACCCAGGGTGCGCATCGCGTAGTCCAACTCCGCCGCCGCTTCGGCGCCGCCGGCCCGCAGCGGAACTGTTCCCAACGCCGCCAGGATACGGTCGGGGGCCTGAGCCGCGATCGCCGCGATCCCTTCGTTAATGAGCCGCACCGCGCGAATAGCGGCCTCGGGCGGCACGTCGTAGTCGCACTGGCCAGGGGCGGGACTGACGATCTGACCGTGCAACCCCATCGCGTCGTAGTCGCGCAGCCGGAGCGCCAGATCGGTAAGGTTCGGTGTCCGGTCTTGTTCCTGGCGTTGGCCCAGAATGCGGGTTTCCTCGGTATAAACGGCGGTGCGCGGATCGGGCGTTAGAAATGGACGGACGTAGTCGCTGGCTGCTGGCACCAGCACGTGGGAGTGGCAGTCCATGGCCTGCCCGGCCGTCCAGGTTCGGTCGGGCTGGCTATGGGTCCGCGCCGCGGTCAGGCCATAGCGGTTGTTCGGTTCTGGCATTGGCGTTCCGTTTCGGCTGGCGTGCGGGGCGAATTTTGCCGGCGTGCCGACGCACATGTTGCCGGCGCTGCCCTAAGGGCAAGCCCTTAGTCATTATTTGTGCGGGCAGCTTTACCGACGTGCCGACGCACATGTTGCCGGCGCTGCCCTAAGAGTCTGACTCGAATCGGTCCTGCAATGTGCTGGCGCTGAAAAGCTCGAAGTTTGCACCATTTCGTCGCCTCACGCCCGGGCGAGCCGCCGCGACATCAGCTTGACGCTGGCGATGTAGAGCCAGG
>JAJZFA010000049.1 GCA_021805565.1 Pseudomonadota bacterium | reverse complement strand
GCGCCCGGCGGCGGACTTGCGCGCCTCGGCCGTCTTGCGCTGGCCTGCTTGTTCGAGGGCCGCGCGCAACCTGTCGCGGAAGCTGTCCCAAGGGACCAGGCGGTTGATCGCCACGAGCGGATCGGGCCTGGCGTCGAGGCTGTCGTAGCGGCGGCCGAGGTCGAAGAAGCCAGGCTGGTGCATCACCAATCCCATCAGGCGCGGAGGGTGGTTGCCTTATTGAATCGAGATTCGCGGCGGTTGGGAAGAGGGATTTTTAGAGGTTCCCACCAAACTGATGGGGCCGGCGAAGTGGAGTTACTTCTATCTCTATGTCATCCTCGACATCTTCAGCCGCCGTGTGGTGGGCTGGCGCGTCACCGACGCGGAAACAGCCACTTTGTTCCAGCCGCTGTCCGACGATGCGATCACGAAACACAATGTGCCGCCCGGTCAGCTCACGCTCCACGCCGATCGCGGCGCGCCGATGAAGGCGAAGGCCACCGCGTTCTTGCTGGCGGACCTCGGCATCACCCGTTCGCACAACCGGCCGCACACCTCAAACGATAATCCTTTCTCCGAAAGCCACTTCAAAACGCTGAAATACCAGCCACGCTTTCCCAAACGCTTCGGCTGCATCGAGGACGCCAGAAGCTTCTGCCGTGCGTTCTTCGGTTGGTACCACAAGGATCATCACCACGCCGGGATCGGTCTTATGACCCCGGACCAGGCGCGTTACAGCCAGATCGATGCCGTTCACGCGGCCCGTCAGGTCACCCTTGACCAGGCATTTCGCCAAAACCCGCGACGCTTCGCGAAAAAACCGCCAGTTCCGCCCGCTAAACCGACCACCGCATGGATCAACCCGCCCACGCCGAAACACACCGCCTGAACGATGACCCGATCTCCGCGGTCATCGAACCGCCGGCTGCCTTCCGCCGTTCCGGCACCGTGACCGGTATCGACACTGTCCGCCGCCATTTGCTCTACGCCTCATCATCTGGCTCTATTGCGATCCGTTACGTAACGCCACGCGGACCCACGCATGAAAACGGTTCGATCCTTGAAAAGCCAGGCACAAAACGATGGCGCCAGTGAACCTGCCAATCGTGAAACCACTCAAGCGACGATCAACAAACGAGCTTAAATTCCAAACCCAGGTGTATCAAAGTTGTTGACACGTTCCAGCGATTGGACGCGAAAAATCTCCCTCAGGGGGTCATTATTGCAAGCGAGTTCACACTCTATTGGTCGCTCTGGAAGGAACGATGGGTCGCGTCAGAACCGCTCGGCCCGGCCAAATTCTCAATCGATCCGGGACCCGAAATCATCGCTGCTGAGGAAATCTTCTGGGCGATCCGCTGACCGCCTGCCCAGAACCCGAAAATGCGCAAGGCCGAGCTGAGGCAAACTGGTTCCGGTTCGACCTGAACCGAATGGGACGCTAAGACTCCATCAGTCGGCGGAGCAATTCGACATCCTCGGCGAACGTCCCATCGCGTTCCATTAATTCAGTGACACGGGAAACCGCGTGCATCACGGTCGTATGGTCGCGGTTACCGAATTTGCGGCCAATTTCTGGAAGACTTCGGCTGGTTAATTGCTTGGCGAGATACATCGCAACCTGGCGCGGACGGGCAACCGCGCGGGCTCGTCGAGCGGACGACATGTCGGTCAGCCGGATACTGTAATGTTCCGCGACCTTCTTCTGGATTTCTTCGATCGTGACGCGCCGGTCGTGCGCTTTTAGAATGTCGTGAAGCACTTCATGCGTTGTTTCCAGCGTAACCGGCCGCCCGAAAAGATTGGCATGCGCAACCAGCCGGTTCAGCGCCCCTTCAAGTTCCCGGACGTTGGAGGTGATCTTGTGGGCCAGGAACTCCAGCACCTTTGCCGGCACATCGACGCCGGCTCGCGCCGCCTTTGCTTCCAGGATTGAAATCCGCAGCTCATAGGTCGTGGAATGCAGGTCAGCGACCATGCCGCAGCCAAGCCGTGTGCGCAGCCGCTGCTCCAACCCGTTAAGGTCCGACGGCGACTTATCGGCCGAAACGACAATTTGCTTACCCTGCTCGACCAAATAATTAAATGTATGGAAAAATTCCTCTTGTGTATTATCTTTACCAATCAGAAATTGAAGATCGTCGATCATCAAAACATCGACGCTGCGGAGATTTTCCTTGAATTCCATGGTCGATTGACTGCGGATCGCCGCAATGAAGCGGTACATGAATTTCTCGGCCGACATATAGGCGACTGAGACCGGATTATTGGTCCGATCCGTCAGCTCCCACGCGATCGAATGCATCAGATGAGTTTTACCCAATCCGACGCCGCCGTACAGGAACAGCGGGTTGAAACCAGGACTGGACGGACGTTCGGCCACGCGTCGCGCGCAGGCATACGCAAATTCGTTTGGTTTACCAACCACAAAACCCTCGAACGTGAAACGGGCATCGAGCGGCGCCGCGAGGTCGGATCGCGGTTCGCTGCGATCGTCCTGCCAAGCTGGGGTGGCAACTCCCACGACAGGACGAGCAGGTACGGGTGGCTCACGCCTGAGGTCTTCCACTGGATGAGACGGAACGAAAGGAGTTTCCGTCATTAAAGGCGTCTGGCGCGGAAGCCCAGCGCCGACGCGGATATCGACCCGGCGGATGGACGGGTTTTCAGACTGCCACATCGCACGAAGCCGGTCGCCATAACGCGACGAAACCCAATCGCGCAGGAACCGAGTCGGCAAAGTCACGGTGATCTCATCGCCATCCAGATCGGCCAAAGTTATTTGACGGAGCCATGTGCGATATTCGACTTCCCCCACATCGGCTTGTAAGCGCCCCTTGATGCGGGTCCATTGTCCTGCCAGATCCGGCATTTCCACGATCTCAGGCTCAGTCGTGGCCATCCCAGAGTTCCCCCGCATTGGCGTAGCGTCGCTAGGTTCATATCGTCGTCCGGCTGACCGTTCGCGGCCATGCCCCGCCCCATCTTAGCCCCCCGAATGCAGATACCCCCCCATCGCGAACGATGATTGAATTTCCGCTATCGCTGTATCGGGCTTGCAGACCCAAGTATGTCAGGGTTCAGGATGGAGGCAATAAAAAATTTAGGCCTGGATGACCCAAAATCAATAAACGAAAGAACATTACACGGCTACACTACCGATCATCGCAGCACAAACCTACACACAAAGCATCAGACTAAAACAAAATCCCAATACATTTAATACTGGAACACTATTTAGAATACACTTTCAGGAATGGCTGCAACCGATTATGGGCAGCCGGTCTAACAAGACCGGCCAACGTACACGATCATCCCACCGGTAGCGACTTAATCCGGGCAGATAGCCGGGACAATTTACGTGCCACGGTATTGGCATGAATCACGCCCTTCCCCGAAGCCCGCTGCATCTCCGGCTGAGCGTCATGCAGGGCCACCGCCGCCGCGGTTTTGTCACCGCCGGCGATCGCGGCTTCCACCTTCTTAATGAAGGTACGCATACGGGACTTACGCGCTTGGTTGCGCGCGGTGCGGGTTACGGTCTGGCGAATGCGCTTACGCGCGGATGCTGTGTTGGCCATGCGTTCTTCGATCACAACGTTAAGAAGCCAATGCGTTCCAGGGAGTTGAATCCCTGAGGCAGCTTGGCGGAAGACGCGGTTTCTACGCACCGGCTTCCCGCGAGTCAAGAAGGTTGGCAATCCGATAGCGGTTCCAAGTGCGCGAGCGCCACGATTGCCGGGATAGTCGCTCCCGGCCCAATCCTGGCTCCGCTGGGTTCAAGCGAGACCAAAAAGCAACGGCGCATGAAATTTTTCGCTCTGCATCGCGGCCCGTGACGATGCCGCCTTTCAACCCAAAATCATAGTATCGCCTTGGGGGATCAGCGGCCTGGATCCGTCCATAGCATCGATGATTCCCTTCCGCCTTGCGAGCAGCATCCGGCGGCACCGCCGCCCAGCAGCGCGCCGCAGACGCCAAACCGGTCGCCGACGATGGGTTCGGGCAGTTCTATAACGCGCGGACAATCGTGGCCGCGGACAGCTTGGGGGTCGTGGCAACCAGCGTGTTACAGGCTGTCATGGCGTCGAACTTGAGGCGGTTGCTGGCGGTATGCGCCCTGTCCGTCACCCGGCCGCATACGCTGCGATCAGTGCCGAACCCTTAGCACCGGCCTGAGCCGCCGTATCGCCCGGTTTATACACTGCGGACCCAATCCCGAACCCGTCGGCCCCGGCCGAACGCCATGCCCGCATGTTAGATGCATCGATACCGCCCACCGGCAGGACCATCGCCCCGGCGGGCAGCACTGCCCGCATCGCACGTAGCATGGCCGGGCTGGCGCCCTCGGCCGGAAACAGCTTCAGCGCGTCGGCGCCAGCCGCAAGCATGGCGAACGCCTCGGCTGGGGTGAAGAAGCCGGGCACCGCCAGCAAACCCAGCCGTTTCGCGGTACGGACCACGGCTGCATACGCGTGCGGGGTTACGATCAACCGGCCCCCGGCGGCGGCGATATCCGACACCTGTGCCCCGGTCATGACCGTTCCCGCGCCGATCAGCATCCGGCCACCGAATTCTCGTGCCAGGGCAGCGACACTGATCAGCGGATCGGGTGAATTCAGCGGCACCTCGACAATCGCGAACCCGGCCGCCTCCAGCGCGGCAGTGACGGGTACCGCCTCCTCCGGCCGGATGCCGCGCAGAATAGCGACCATGGGACAGCGCGCCAGAAAACGGCTCAGTTCCATTGTGCCTGCTCCGCGATCAAGGCCAGGCCGCGGGCGGCGGCCTCGCCGTCGTGGCGTTCCGCATACCCGCCGCATGCCGCGATGGCGGCGGCATACAGCGCCGTCAACTCTGGGGCGCCGATCACCTGCACCACCGATCCCGCCGCCTGCGCCAGGGCCGCCCGTACCTCGTGTCCGATCAGGATGCCGGACAGATAGGCCGGCGCATCGGTCTCGGTCAGCCGTCCCGACAGGGCTTGGGCGCGGACGCCGAATACATGGTGCAGCAATCCCCCCGGATCGGCCGAACGGGCAACACCCGCATCGAAGACCGGGCCGTCGGCGGGGCCGTCGCGCATCGTGCGGCCGAGGATGGTATAGCCACGCAAGGCGCCGAATGCTTCGCCGGTCATGTGCGTCGTGAATCCCACGATGCGGCCGTCCTTAATTCGCACCCATTTGGAGTGGGTGCCCGGCAGGCAAGCAATCCCGCCATCGCGCAGCAGCGCCGGAACGCCCAGAACCTGCGTTTCCTCGCCACGCATGACCTCGCTCACGCCGGATGGATCTGTGCCTGACAGTCCCGGTACCAGCTTCACGCGAGCCCAGTCGAAGCCGATATCGATCAGCGCCCCGGCCAGTTCGGACGGGCCGGCGGGGCATGGCAGATAAGGCGCCTCCAACCAACCCTGGCGGCTGCCGATCATGCCAGACAGAATGACCTTATCTTCCCCCGCGGCCAGCCAAGGCCCGATTTCGTCGCGCAGCGTTTCGCCGAAGCGTCCGTCAGGCACGTTCAGGATGCCCTTGGGGCCGGCCCGCCGGTCGCGGATCGCGCCGTCGCGGCCGATGCGGAATGCACGAAAGCGTGTGGTGCCCCAGTCGATTCCGATCATCGCGTTTCTCCCGGTTTGCTGGCGCACGCAGCGTAACACCGGTTGACCGGTAGCTGCACAATGCGCACACCGCACGCACCGAATTTTTGGCGGAGACCACCCAGATGGCGGAATCGCTCACCGCGGACACGATGCCGGCGCCGCACGGGTTCTTCACCCGCCGGGGCGGTGTGTCCACCGGCCCGTTCAGCAGCTTGAATTGCAGCCTGTCAAGCCCGGACGATCCGGCCGCCGTCCTGGAAAACCGCGGCCGCGTTGCCCGGTCGCTGGATACCGGTCCGGATCGGTTGTTGGGCCTAACCCAGGTGCACAGCACCAGGGTCGTGACCGTGACCGAACCGTGGGCGCCGGGCCAGGGCCGGCAGGCGGACGCCATGGTGACCAGTCTGCCTGGCCTGGCGCTGGGGATCGTCACCGCCGACTGCGCCCCGGTGCTGTTTTCGGATGCAAGCGGCCGGATCGTCGGCGCCGCCCACGCCGGATGGCGCGGCGCCGTCGCGGGGGTGTTGGAGGCGACGATCGATGCCATGACCGCCCTCGGGGTGGCCGTGGGCGATATCGCCGCGGCGGTCGGACCATGTATCGGTCAGGCGTCGTATGAGGTCGGACCCGACCTGAGGGATGCAGTGCTGGGGCGGGACGATGCCGGTTCGCGATTTTTTGCACCCGGTCAGCGCGACGGGCGCTGGCAATTCGACCTTGCCGGTTATTGTGCCGAGCGCCTTGCAGTGGCGGGTGTGGGCCACGTCATCGTGACCGGCTTCGACACACTGGCCGGAGAGGATAGCTTCTTCAGCCATCGCCGCCGGACACTGCGGAATGCCGGGCCGATCGGACACCAGATATCGGTGATTCGTCCGGCGTGAAACCATCCGGCGCCATGCCAGTGCGGTGCGAAAGACTCTTCCAGCGCCCCCTGGCATCTGCTTCAAACAGCCGCATGATCGTCTGTGTTGCCCGCCTGACCCTGTTACTATGTCTATTTCTCGCCGCATGCGGCGACCTTCCGGAACCATTCATCGGCAATCCCGGGGCCACCGCCCGGCGACTGGCGCAGCCGCTGACACCTGTGCTGGCCATACCGCCAGGAACCGACACGTTGCTGCCCGATGCCGCGAACCAGGAACTGGCGGAACAGATCGCCCAGTCGTTGCAGGCCGTGGACGTGCCGGCCATTGTGCGGGCACCGCACAAATACGAATGGCGCGTGATCACCCGATCGGAACAAAATGGCGGTTCGGTGACACCGGTGTTCAGTGTGCAGGACCCTCAGGGCAAGGAACAAGGCACCGCACAAGGCGAGAAAATCCCGCTTCAGGCATGGGCGAACGCAGATCCAACACTGCTGAAGCAAGTGGCGATCGAGGCCGGGCCGCGAATCGGTGCGGTGTTGACCAGTATCCGGGTGGTGCACGACAAAGCCGATCCTGGCAGTCTTTATAACCGGCCTGCCAAGGTGCTGGTATCGGATGTCACCGGCGCGCCCGGCGATGGCGACGCGGCGCTAACGCTTCAGATGCGCGCCAGGCTTGCGTTGTTGGGACCGGTGGTGCTGACCACGCCCACGGGAGCGGATTTCACTGTGCAAGGCCAGGTAAAGGTCGTTCCAGTCCCTGGCGGAAAGGAGCGGGTCGAAATTCAGTGGATCGTTGCCGCGGCCGGCGGCGGCGAACGCGGCCGTGTTGTACAGTTGAATGAAATTCCGGCCGGCTCGCTGAACCGGTATTGGGGCGATGTCGCGATCATCGTCGCCACCGAGGCGTCCAATGGCGTCAACGACGTAGTTTTGAGGCAGGCAGGCCACGACCCAAACGAGAACCGTCCGTCGGCATCGCCTCCATCGTAGCTTCTCGCCCGACCCTTGGGGGAACACGTTTACCAGGCTGCTGCAAGGCGGCTTTGCCAATGCTGCATGACGCCATGCTACGATAACGTCGTCGTCTCTCGTGCCGATGGGAATCTGTTAAAGCACCGCGGAGCGGATATCATTTTGGGGGTGGCTCACTGAGGATACAGTTGCCGATCAGTAGCCCGACCGGGAAAGATCCCATGATCCACACGGTGAGGACGGTCAGAATGCCTCCAGGCATTATGTGCAGCAGATATATCGCTGACCCGATCAATGCCGGTATGCCAAGGAGCATCCACCGCCGGAGTGGTCGATTTTCAGTCCCCATCGGCCCCCTGCTCCCCATTTACCCCGGTATCGCCTGCTTCCCCAGGCAGGCTTAGAAATCATTGATGCATGCCGCATGCCAGAAATAATTTGGTAACAATATTAATGTGATAAAAGAGACGATCACAATGACGTGAAATGGATTTGTAAATATTTCCGACACAATTCCACGGAGCTATTCAACGCTCATGGCGATATCGTGGAACAAATGCGCAGGCAAACCGCCGCCCATAACGCCTTTCATCGGCTGGTTATCGTCGTTGCCCAGCCAGATGCCGATCAATGTCCCGTTCACCGCTCCGATGAACCAGGCATCTTTCGAATTCTGTGTTGTTCCCGTCTTGCCGGCCACAACGCGTCCTGGCACCGCCGCCGCGCGCCCGGTGCCGTCGCTGACGACAGCCCCCAGCATTCGCGCCATCATCCTGGCCACGGCGGGGTCGATGACCGGCTCCGGCCGGTGCGGCATCCGATCGAGTCCGTAAGGGACCACCCGGTAGCCGCCGTTGAAGAACGGCGCATAAGCGGCGGTCAATTCCAGCAGACCGACCTCCCCGGTGCCCAATGCCAACGACGCATCCATCGGCAATCGATCCGCGATGCCTAAACGGGCTGCCGTCGCAGCGACGGCCCTGGCGCCCCCCGAATGAAGCAAAATCCGCACGGCCGCCGTGTTTACCGACTGCGCCAACGCCACTTCCAAGGTAATTTTGCCAAGGTAGCGATGGTTGGAATCGGCCGGGCTCCAGGGGCCAATGCGGATCGGCCCATCCAAAACCGTATCGTCCGGCGTCATGCCCGCTTCCAGCGCAGTCAGCCACACGAACGGTTTGAACGCCGATCCGGGCTGGCGACGCGCCAGGACCGCCCGGTTGAACGGACTGGCACCAAAATTCCGGCCGCCGACCATTGCCCGCACCGCCCCCGTCGCGGCGTCAAGGATGACGATTGCCCCCTCGCTTACCTGCGCCGCCGCACCTGGACCATTTAGCAGCGCGGCCATCCGGTTCTCCGCTACCGCCTGGTCGCGGTTATCCAGCGTGGTTCGCAGCACCGCGTCGGCATCGGGCGCCAGCACCGCCCCCGACTGCTCCGCCACCCAATCGGCGAACCATCCGGGAGCGGCCGGACTGGGCGGAAACACGATTTGCGCGGCCGCCTGTTGAGCTTCCTCGGCACCGATCGCCCCGGCAGTTACCATCGCCGCCAGAACATCCTTCGCCCGCGCCAGGGCCGCGTCCGGATTGGCACGCGGATTGAACCGCGACGGTGCGCGCGGCAATCCGGCCAGCACCGCCGCCTGCGCCAGCGTCACCCGCCGGACCGACACGCCGAAATACGTCTTCGCCGCCGCATCCATGCCCCATGCGCCGGATCCGAGGTACACCCGGTTGAGGTAAATCTCGAGGATCTCCGCCTTGCTGAAATGGCGTTCCAGCCACAGCGTCAGCAGTAGTTCCTGCACCTTGCGCTTGGTGGTGCGGGCATTGGTCAGGAACAGGGTTTTCGCCACTTGCTGTGTCAGCGTGGACCCGCCCTGCACCACACGGCCGGACGTTATGTTTACCCAAGCCGCGCGCAGCAATCCTATGGGGTCGAGGCCCCCGTGATGCCAGAACCGCCTATCCTCCACCGCCACGACTGCCATGGGCAGAACGGGCGAAAATTCCTTCAGCCGCAACGGTTCGCCGACCAGATCGCCGAACGTGGCGACGATATGGCCCGACCGGTCTTGAAGCGTCAGGCTGGGCCGCCGGACGGCATCCAGGGCGGTTTCCGGCCGCGGCAGGTCGCGGGCATACCATAGCACCATCGCTGCCGCCGCCAGCGTCAGCCAGGCCGATGCGATGAAACCCCACCGCAGCAGCCTGAAAAAGACCCGGCGCTTACGCGACGGAACCGCGGGCGCCGGCAGGCCCAGTCCGCTCGCCGGGTGCGGCGAATAGAAACTGGGAACGGTTGGGGCGGGACGCGGCATTGTGGGCTGGTATTACCAGACTCTGGCAAAACGATGGCTTATCGAAGTCGCGCCGGTCCGCACTATCGTTGAGCCGGTTAAACTTTCCCAACCCGCGAAACCGCGCGCCGGATCAATCTTCCCCGATAATGGGATTGCGCAAAATCCCGATCCCGCCGATTTCCACCTCGATCGTGTCGCCGGGCTTCATCCACAGCGGCGGAGTCTGATAAGCCCCTACCCCGCCCGTGGTGCCAGTGGCGATCACATCGCCGGCTTCCAACTGCGTAAATGTGGAACAGTATTCGATCAACGACGGGATATCGAAGCATAGGTCGTCGATGGTGGCGTGCTGCTGTTCCACCCCGTTCAGCCGGCTCATGAGATGGGCTTTGGTCGGGTCGCCCATTTCATCTGGCGTGACGATCCACGGGCCGAACGCCCCGGATTTGTAGAAATTCTTGCCCGGAATGAACTGCGAGGAATGCCGCTGCCATTCCCGGATCGACCCATCGTTATAACAGGAATAGCCCGCCACCACGCTCTGCCAGTCCGCCTTTTTCACATGCCGGCAGCGGCGCCCGATGACCACCGCCAGTTCGCCCTCATAATCGAAGGTTTCCGAGGCCTTGGGCCGCACCATCGCCTGACCGTGCCCAACCTGAGAATTCGGATAGCGCGTAAAAATAATCGGCTTCGGCGGCGGTTCGCGTCCGCCTTCCTTGATGTGGCTGATATAATTCAGCCCGACGCACAGGATTTTGTCCGGATCGGGAATCGGCGGCAACAAGGTCAGGTCCGCCAGTTGAAAATCCGCGTGCCTCGCGGCTTCCTCGGCCAGGGATGTCATGGCCCACAACGCGTGCTTCAATCCCGGCGCGCGGCATCCCAGATCGATCACGCCCTCATTCTTAACGATGCCCCAGCTTTCGGTGCCATCCGGACGGCGGAAGCTCAGTAATTTCATGACGACGCTCCTGTTTCCCAGGCGATACCGATACGGCGGGCCGGATGGCGCCGCAAGTCGCCGCCGGCCCCGTCTTGCCGATGACACCGGGACAGGCGACGATGAAACCGACAGTGCAAGGGAGCAAGCGATGATCGATCTGGTGATCCGTGGCGACACCGTAGTAACGCCGCAGGGTGTCGGCGCGCATGACATTTTAATCGCCGGCGGGACAATCGCCGCCATCGCCGCGCCCGGCGCCATTTCCGTACCGGAGGGTACCCGCGTAATCGACGCGACCGGAAAAATCGTTATGCCCGGCGGAATCGATCCGCATGTGCATTGCAAATGGCACCTTCCAGGCCCCGATGGAATCCCAACCGAAACCGCCCCGCCCGATGTTGTCAGCATAGCCGCGGTGCATGGCGGAACCACCACGATGATCGATTTTACGCGCGCATCCCAGGGCAAGGATGTCCGGGACGCCATCGAAAACCGGGAACGCGACTGGAAGGGCCATACCGCGTGCGATTACGCCCAGCATTTGATGGTGGAAGGCGCATTGCCGATCGATTTACCCGGCCAGATTGGCGAAGCGATCCAGTCGGGCTTTCCCACGGTCAAGATTTTCACCACCGATATCACCCCCAGCCGCAAGGGAAGAATGGTCGATTTCGGCGATATCTGGGAAATATTTCAGGTTCTGGCGGCAAATCGGGGGCTGGGGGTTATTCACTCGGAAGACAACGATATTGTTATGCACATGTACGGCAAATTGATTCGCGAGGGCCGCACCGGGTTCGAACATATGGCCGAAGTCCACAATACGCTGTCCGAAGACGTATCGTTCCGGCGGATCATCCGGCTCGCCGAGAAAGTTCCCGGAACCGCCCTGTATATGATGCACGTTTCCGCTGCCACCGGCGTTTCCGCTATCCGCGAGGCTCGGTTGCGCGGCGTGCCGATCTATGGCGAATCTTTGCACCAGTATATGCTTTACTCCAGCGAAGACTATAAAAAGCCGAACGGGCAAATCTATCACACCTACCCGTCGCTGAAAGGTCCGGAGGATCATGCGGCGTTGTGGCAAGGCACGCTGGATGGATCCATCAACTGCGTCGCGACCGATGAAATCTGCTGCACCTTAAAGCAGAAACTGCAAGGATCGCGCATCGACGATACCACGGGCGGCAACGCCGGCGTCGAGCCGCGGGTGGCGCTGATGTATACCGAAATGGTCGGCAAACGCGGCTATTCGTTAAAGCGCTTTGTCGATCTTGTTTCCACCAACGCGGCGAAAATCATGGGCCTGTATCCGCGTAAAGGCGCGCTCGCGGCCGGATCGGATGCCGATATTTGCGTGCTCGATCCGGCGGACCGGCGGGTTATCCGGGCGGAGGATCTGCATGAGGCGGATTACACACCGTGGGAGGGCCGCACCATGGATGCATGGCCGAGCCTGACGGTGTTGCGCGGAAAAGTCGTGGTGGAGAATGGTGTTTTCAAAGGCAGCCTGGACGATGGACAGTGGCAGCACCGCCGGATGGCGCCCGACATGCTGGCGGCGCCTCGCCTGTGACCGACGCGCAGCTTCGGGGATTGCTGCTGGATTGCCTGAAACTATGGGAAGTCGAGGGAGGGATCGTTGTCCGGGACAACGATCTCGCCATCCAGACCGGAACGGGTGTGTTCACCGTGGCGCGGGCGAACACCGATATGCGTCCGTTGCGCTGGTTTTACCAAACCCCGGAACGGGCGGCAGCGGGTCGTCCGGCCCGGGCCGCACCATCCGTGGTGGCGCTGTTGTCTGGGTTGCGCAACGCAATGGACGGCGCGGGTGGGAACCGGCTGCGGGTGGGCAGCGGCTGGCCCGCTTAATTCGTTGCGGCTACGGCTGTTCGTAGCGCGGCCGATCATTGATCGGGCGGAATGTCCGTTGCGACTGGAACGCAATATCCCACCCTCCATCGCGATACTTCGGTGGCCGCTAATGATAGGCTTGGCCGGACATCCGCCGAGATTTCCGGGTTGCCGGGCCGAGCATGCCCTGTGGCCTTGTTTAAGTGGGCAGCTTTATCGGTGGGCTGACGGATTTATTCGCGAGCGTTGCCTCAGCATCCTGCGACCCACACTGTTCCGTGTCGCTGCCACCACCGATCCTGGCCTGCCTCCCCTCAATCCAGTTGCCGAATCCGCCCGCCGCCGTGTAGGGTGCGGCGGAAAGTTGGGAACACAGCATGAACGATTTGTTCGGCACAGGCTCGGCCAAACCCGCGCCAAAGCCGCTTGCGAAACCGGTAAAGACCGATCCAGACACCCGGCGGCCGCAGTCGGCGCGCGACGATTCCGACTACTCCGCCAAGGATATCGAGGTACTGGAAGGACTTGAACCGGTTCGCAAACGCCCCGGCATGTATATTGGCGGTACCGACGAAGCGGCATTGCATCATCTGGCGGCGGAAATTCTCGATAACGCGATGGATGAGGCCGTGGCGGGCCATGCCAGCTTCATTGACGTAACGCTGGAAGATGGTAATTGGCTGACAGTGCGCGACAACGGCCGCGGCATCCCGGTCGATCCGCACCCGAAATTCAAAGCGCTCAGCGCCCTGGAAGTGATTCTGACGACTTTGCACTCCGGCGGAAAATTCGGCGGCAAAGCCTACGCGACATCGGGCGGCCTGCACGGCGTCGGCAGTTCCGTCGTCAACGCGCTGTCGGAAATCATGGAAGTCGAGGTCGCCCGCGATCGCGCGTTATGGAAACAATCCTACGCCAAAGGCAAACCCACGACGAAGCTGGTCGCCGCCGGTCCCGTGCATAACCGGCGCGGCACGTCCATCCGCTTCAAGCCAGATACCGAAATCTTCGGCGCTTTGGCGTTTGTGCCGGCCAGACTGTACCGGCTGTGCCGGTCTAAGGCGTATCTGTTTCGCGGCGTGGAAATAAGATGGACGTGCGCGCCCGCGCTGCTGAAAGGCGGCAAGGACGATGTGCCGGCCGAAGCCGTGCTGCACTTTCCGGGTGGCCTGCGAGACAGTCTCGCGGCCGATATCGGCGATCTGGCGAAGGTACTGCCGCACATCTGGGCCGGCGAAGCGGCCTTGCCCGGCGAAGCCACCGGCAAGGTGGAATGGGCCGTCGTTTGGCTGGAACAAGGCGATGGGTTCCTGCACTCTTATTGCAATACCGTTCCAACGGTGCAGGGCGGCACGCACGAAGCGGGGTTCCGGACCGCCTTGGTCAAGGGACTGCGCGCCTGGGGCGACCAGCGCGGCAACAAACGCGCGGGCCAAATTGTTGCCGACGACGTGCTCGATCCCGTGGCCGCGAAATTGTCGCTGTTCCTGCGCGAACCGCAGTTCCAAGGCCAGACCAAAGAAAAACTGACCAGCGCCGAGGCATCCCGCCTGGTGGAAGGCGCGCTCCGCGACCGGTTCGACCATTTCCTCGCAGGCGACCCGGCGTCCGCCGACAACCTGCTGTCCTTCGTCATCGAACGCGCCGAGGACCGCATTCGCCGCAAGGAAAACAAAGACACCGCGCGAAAATCCCCCACGCGGCGCCTGCGCCTGCCCGGCAAACTAACCGACTGCACCCGAGAGAACGCCGCCGAAACCGAAATCTTCCTGGTGGAGGGCGACTCCGCCGGCGGTTCCGCGAAACAGGCCCGCAACCGCGAAACGCAGGCGGTGCTGCCGCTGCGGGGCAAAATCCTGAACGTCGCCAGCGCGTCGGCCGATAAGCTGCGACAGAACCAGGAACTGAAAGACCTGATCGAGGCGCTGGGATGCGGGGTCGGCGAGCGGTTCGACCGGACGAAACTGCGTTACGGCCGCGTTATCATCATGACGGACGCGGACGTGGACGGTGCCCATATCGCTTCGTTGCTGATAACGTTCTTTTACCGGGAACTTCCGGAGTTGGTGCGGCATGGCCATATTTACCTGGCACAGCCGCCACTCTACCGGCTAACCCAGGGGGCGAAATCGGTCTATGCGATGAACGATGCGGATCGGGAACAGAAAGTCCGGCGCGCGTTTAAGGCCGGCACCAAGGTCGAGGTCAGTCGCTTTAAGGGGTTGGGCGAGATGCCACCCGCCCAGTTGAAGGAAACGACAATGGACCCAGCGAAACGAACGCTGCTGAAGGTGATGGCGGTCCCGGAAATGCGCGCCGCGACGAACGATCTGGTGGAAAGCTTGATGGGGCGAAGGCCCGAACTGCGCTTTGCATTTATCCAGGATCGGGCGCGTTCGGTGGAAGAGGTGGACGTGTAGTCCCAAGGACAGCACGAACGGTGACTACGTTAGCGCGCCGGTAATGCTGCCAAGCTTACCGTAAACCGCCGGTCCCGTCGCGGCGCGAGAGCGCGAACCACGGCTTGCCGTTAGGGGGCAAAGCCGTGGAGGCCGATCGTATCGGCATGACTTCGTTTGCCGGCCTACCTGACCAGGGGGCACTCGCTTTCCGGCAATGGCCGGTAAATCTGAGCAGCCGGAATATCCCGGATCAGGCGGTAATAGTCCCAGGGATATTTGGACTCGGCCGAAGATTTTACTTCGTAATAATGCATGTCGCGAATGACCCGCCCGTCTTCGCGTATCGTTCCGCCGTCACCGAGCACATCGTGGATTGGGTCTTTTTTCATCTGCCTCACCACTGCCCCGGCCTCGGTCGTGCCGGCTGTCTGGATCGCTTGCAGATAATGGATCGTTGCTCGGTAAGCATCGACCTGCAGCGCCGTCGGCATATGGTGTTCGGCCTCGAAAAAACGTTTCGACCATGCCCGGTTTTTATCATTCGAATCCCAGTAGAAGACATCGGCGAAGCGTGTACCGTGCATCGCGTCCAAACCGACACTGTGAACGTCCATGATCAGCATCAGCAACGGAACAAGGCGCATCTTGACGCCGAATTCCTGCGCCTGCTTGACGGCGTTTTCCATGTCCTGGCCGGAATCGGCGAAGACCAGCACCTGGGCGCCAGACGCCTGAGCCTGGATCAAATAAGCCGAAAAATCGGTTGTCGCATAGGGATGCAACGCACCGCCGGCCAGCGTTCCGCCGTTTGCCTGTAGCACCGATGTCGCGTCTTTCTGTAGTGCATGGCCGAACGCATAATCAACGGTCAAAAAGTAAAAACTCTTGCCTCCGTCGGCGATCGTGGGCATCACCGCCGCCCGCGACAGGGAATAGGTGTCGGTTAGCCACTGAACGCTATTTGGGGTACAGTTCTTCCCGGTCAGCAGCGAAGACGACGCGCCCGTGATCAGAAAGACTTTATTCAGCTCGCGGGTCAGACTCTGAATGCCAAGCGCTACGGCTGAGTTGTTGACATCCATGATGGCATCCACACCGTTGACAGTGTACCATTCTTTAGCGGTCGCCAGGCCCACATCCGGTTTGTTGTGATGATCGCCGGTCAGCAATTCGATCGGGCGTCCTAGCACCGAACCGCCAAAATCCGCGATTGCCATCCGGGCCGCCGTGATGGAACCTGGACCGTCGTTGATGGCACTTGGGCCATTCATATCGGTCAAGAATCCTATTCGCAGCGGCTCGGCCGCCATCGCCACCGCCACCGCCACCGCCACCGCCGAAACCAAGGCAGCCGCCGCGCAAACGGCAAACCCGAACAAGCTAGTTTTCATGATATCCTCCCTTTTTTACTGTTCGATGTCAGGCACGCCCGGCAACCCTCCAGACCTGATTCATCCGGCGACCGGTGGGTACCGGTCTCAGGCCATGAAAATCCCGCCATTCACGTCGAGACCGCCCCTGTAATGAACTAGGATTCCTCCGATGCCAGAAACGCCACCGCCGATGCGATATCCCGAGGAACGCCCAGGCGCCGGACCGGAATTTGTTTCAACGCTTCTTCCACGACTGGCCGTTGAAAGACCGGATGGGGTTCGACCCCATAGGCCAGGCGCAAAGCGTCTACATGTCGATGAACGGCTATCCCGCCGATGCGGGGATGCAATCCAGACCTTCCATCGTCGTTATCAGCACCAGCACGCCGGCGGCGGAACAGTTCCGAACATTGCCCTGTCATTCCGGCTTTCTTGCACGCCGCTCGCGGATCCGGTTGCAGCACCGGTGCTCGGCCAGCATTCCGGTGAAATCCTGTGCGAAATCCTGGGCTATCACACCGCCAGGATCGAAGCACTGGCCCGGCTCGGGGTGATCCACCGGCCGGGCGACAACGACTGACCGGACAGACGCCGTTCAAGGCCGATAGCCGAAATCACTCCCCAACGAAGCTTTGATGAATGGCCGGCCGGCTTCCGACCAGTCTGTTCCGTCCGGCAACGTGATCGACAGCGCCCGCACCATAAACACCTGCGGATCATCGACTCCTGGCGGCCGGGTGCGGTGTTGGCGATAGTCGTTCGCGCTGTCGAGCAATACCCGCCGAACCATGACGATACCGGCGTCGCTGGTGCACAGGTGTTCGGTCCCGCGGTCATAGATCGGGGCGAGTCCAGACTGACACGCCGCATCCTGCACCCAAAGGCCGGGCAGGCCGGAAAACCAGGTGGTTTTCTGGCTCTCGTAATCGAACGCAAACCCAGTTTCCGGATTATATTTGGTCCAAAAATCCGCGTAGGGCGTGGTAGTACTTTTCTGAGCATAGGCGTGACGGCTGGCATGTCCGCTTTCGCGGCCGTTGTGTCCTTCATCGAAAATGGCGCGGGTTCGTGCCAGCAGCGGTTCCACCGGGTGATAGGAAAACATGATACACAGGGTGTGTTCGTCGTCCATCGGCACCCAGGCGTGTCCGCTGAGTTCGGGGAACTTCGATTGCGGCGGTACCAGCGAATAAAACGGCAGTACAAACTGGTTCACCCGCCAGTAGCGTAGGCCGTTATCCAGTTGGCGCCTCGCGGCGATGCTGACGCCGAAATCCTGGCGCTGGCATTGAAACATCGGCTTGAGGTCGCGCGCCGCGATCCAGTCGCCGATCGCGCCTTTGGAATCGATCCGACCATGGAGGATAGGGGCGTGCGCCGAGTCTACTTCGCCTTCCAGCGCCTGTAGCCAGTTGCATTCCTGCACCCGCACCGTAATGGCCACATTGTCCGCCGGGACCAGGTTCCACTCCATGTCCGGCAGCGGCGGCGGCGGCGCCCGATCCGGCCCCATATAGGTCCAGACCACGCCATTACGCTCCTGGCATGGATAGGCCTTGATTTTAACACGTTCTTTCAGACGGCTGGTGGGCGGTTCGGCCGGCATGTCGGTCACCGCGCCGGTCACATCGTATTTCCAGCCATGATAGACGCAACGAATGCCGCAATCTTCGTTGCGTCCGAACATCAAAGGTGCGCCGCGATGGGCGCAAGCATTGGCGATCAGGCCGACCCGGTCGCGAGTATCGCGGAAGGCCACGAGATCTTCGCCGAGCAGCTTGACACGTTTTGGCTGGCCGTCGGGCAGCAAGTCCTTGGAGAGATAGAAAGGTATCCAGTAAAGGCGAAATAAATCGCCCATTGGGGTCCCCGCGCCGACGCGGACCAGCTTTTCGTTATCTTCGTGTGAAAGCATGATATCGACCTCCGCTTGTCAGATGCCCATCTGCTTGGCGATGACGTTACGCTGGATCTCATTGCTGCCGCCGCCGATCGGTCCGACGCGCGAATCGCGAAAGAACATCGCCATATCGTATTCTTCCGAGTAGCCCGCGCCGCCCATTACCTGAAGCCCGATGTCCGCGCAGCGGAAATTGTTGTCGGTGCAGATAATCTTGGCCATGGACAATTCCCGGACGGCGGGTTGCCCGCCATCCAGCAGTTCGGCAACCCGCCAGATCGATTGGCGCGCGGTCTCGGTCATGATCGCCATATCCACCAGTTTATGCTGAATGGCCTGGAAATCCGAGATCGGTTTGCCGAACTGTATCCGCTGTTTGGCATAATCGGTCGCATATTCGGTTATCTTTGCGCAATGGCCGGCAGAGATAGCGGCAAGGCACAGGCGTTCGACACCAAGGCAGTGCATCAGGTTTTTCCAGGCCGCATTCTCCTCCCCCAGCAGACAGCGTTTCGGGACACGCACATTCTCGAAAAAAACTTCATTGGCGTGGGTGGTCCGGCGTCCCAGCATTTTCAACGGACGGATCGTCACACCGGGCGCCTTGGCATCCACCAGTAGTACGCTCATGCCACGGTGCCGTTCGGCGGCAATGTCGGTCTTGCAAATCGCCACGAGGTAATCCGCGACATGGGCACAGGTGATCCAGACTTTTTGCCCATTCAGGATATAGTCGTCGCCGTCGCGTTCGGCCCGTGTCCGGATACCCGCTACATCCGATCCTGTCCCGGGTTCGGACATGGCCAAAGCGAGCTTGACATCGCCGCTGACAATCTTCGGAACGATCTCGGCTTTCAGATCCTGGCTCCCAAACTTCACCACGTGCATGCCGGCATAGATGACTGTTGTCATATAGGCCTGTGCAATGCCGGTGTAGTAGTAACCAAGAGCTTCGATCAGGGCGGTGAAGTCCTTGTGGCTGCCCCCTGCGCCGCCGTATTCCTCCGGGTAGAACAAGCCCATGAAGCCAGCCTTGGCGAGCGCATCATAGGCCGCATGCGGAAAGGCCCGGGCTTCGTCCAGCTCGCGGATGAGCGGCCATGGCAACGTTTTGCTCAGCAGGTCCAGCACGCTTGCGCGCACCATCCGCTGCTGTTCGGTCAGACCAAACAGATTTACGGCGTCCATGATGCGTTCCTACTTTGCGGCGGCGCGTGTACGCACCATCGTTGTCATCAGGCCGGTTTGCAGCAGGTCGCCGTGCTGGTTGAGCAAGTCCATCCGGCGGACCAGCACGCCCCGATCTGGCTTGGACGTTGTCCGTGCTTCGACCACGGTTGCTCGCAAAGTCACCGTATCGTTCAGGTATATGGGCTTTAAGTACTTCCATTCGTCCACGCCCAGCGCGGCGATGGCGGTGCCATCCAGATATCCCAGCCGGGCGCTCAAGCCCGTGCAAATCGAAAGACCGAGCGCTCCATGCGCGATGCGCTGGCCGATTGGCGATTTGGCGCTATATTCGGCATCGGTGTGCATGGGATTGGTGTCGCCGGACACCCAGGAAAACGACACGATATCGGTTTCGGTCACGGTTCGTCCGGGGCTGATTGCCACGCTGCCGACGACGAATTCCTCAATAAAAAGTCCAGCCATGGTCATTTTTCCTTTCAAGCCTGCAACACAACGAGCGCATCGGCCGCAACGGCCCCGTCTGGGCGTACGATGACCGGATTGACATCGATCTCGTCGATCGTGTCGCGCAGGTCCGATCCGAGTTCCGACAAGCGAACAATCAGGCTGGCAAGAGGGTCCAGATCGGCTGTCGGCGCGCCGCGATAGCCATTCAATAGGGGGAACATTTTCAGACGGCGCAGCATGGCTAGCGCCCCTTCCATTCCCACCGGCGCGAGGCTAACCGCGTTGTCGCTTAACAGTTCGACGGCGACACCGCCAAAACCGACAGCGATCAGCGGCCCGAACTGCCGGTCTTGCTTGATTCCGGCCACAAGCTCGATACCGGGCGGCAGCATCTGCTGGATGCTGATTCCATTGATGATCGCGGCCGGCGCGTACGCCTTCGCGGATCGAAGAATCGCGGTTGCGGCTTCTCGGACTTCATCGCTTGTTCGCAATGACAGCCGCACGCCGCCGGCCTCGGTTTTATGGGGAATATCGGCGGATACGATCTTGGCCACCACGGGAAAGCCGATTTGGGACGCCGCCTCGGCCGCCTGTTCCGGATCGGCTGCCAGTATTTCCTTGGGCACCGCGATACCGTAGGCCGCCAGGATCCGTTTTGAATCTGCTTCGTTAAGCGCCCGACCCTTGGTTCTGGCTGCTTCGATCGTCGCCCGGGCCTCGGCAGCGGCGCCAGCCGGCGTCAGGCGCGGCTGGGCCAACATGGGCTTCGCCGCATGCCAATCGAACCATGCCCGTAGCGTCGCGAAGCATCGATCGGCGGAGCGGAATGTCGAGATGCGCGGGTCGCTATCGAACGCCTCGCTGCCAGGGCCTTCGAGCCATTCATTCATCCAGATCACGGCGATCGGCCTGTCGGTTCGTTTCGCCGTCTCGCTCAGCCGCACCGCTCGGGTGCCGCTCGCGGAGCTGTGGGCGAACACCATGGGAATAACGAGCGCGCTATAGCCAGGATCGGCGACGAATGCGTCGAGGCAGAAGCCGAATGTTTCAGCGGTCTTCAGCACCTCGGCCGTCAGGTCGGACGGATTGGCAACCGAACCGAAATCCGGAACCACCGTGTTCAGCGCGGCTTCTGTCGCCGGCGCCAGCGGCGGCAGCTTTACGCCATATTCCTCTCCTTTATCGGCGCAGATCACTGACGCGCCGCCAGACGTTGACAGAACGCCGATGCCGTTTCGGCTTAATGGTGCCTTCGCTTTCGCGAAGAAATTCGCGCGTTCCAGAACCGATTCCAGATTGTCCACGGCGATGCAGCCGGCCTCGCGGAACGCCGCCTGATATGCCGCCGACGAGCCGACCATCGTTCCGGTATGCGACAGTGCGGCCTTGCCGCTGGCCTCGCCGTTGCCGGCTTTATAAACGATCAGCGCCTTGCCGGCCTCGCGCGCCCTGCGCGCCGCCTGAAGGAAGCGGCCGCCGTCTTTCACGCCCTCGAACAGGCAAACGATCGCCCTGGTATCGTCATCCTCGGCCAAATACGAGATATAGTCGCAGACATCGACATCGGCGGAATTGCCGGCAGCGAGATAGTGCGTGAACCCGATTCCGCGGCCCATCGCCTGTAGTATCGTGTAGCCGAGCGCGCCGCTTTGCGAAACGATTCCGACCGGTCCGCGGCGATGCCCCATTTTCGCGTAATCCGGCATGAAATTCAGGCCCGCCCGCGAAGCTGTGTTCGCCAGCCCGACGCAGTTCGGCCCGGCGATACGCACACCGGTACGATGCGAAAGCGCGATTAGATCGTTCTGTTCGCCGATACGTTCCGGCTTGCCGGTTTCGCTGAAGCCGGATGCATAGACAATCGCGCCGCCGGCACCGATGGCACCCGCCGCCGCGACCATGGCGGGCACCATTTCGCGCCCCACGCATAAGACGATGCAATCCGGCGCGTAAGGCAATGCCCCGATCGACGGAACGCAGGGACGACCGAGCAGGGCGGTGTATTTGGGATTGACGGCGAAAACCTCTCCAGAGAAATCCGCCATGTTCGCCAGGGTGCGCTGGCCGAACGATCCGGGGGTTTCAGACGCCCCAACCACGGCAACCCGGCGCGGATTTATCAGCCGTTCGAGATCTCGCCGCGTGTAGATACCGCGCTCCGAAGCCACCATTTCTTCCTCCGCCCGTCCGCACGCCGCCCGTCCGCACGCCGGCCATCCGCTTCCGGTATGCGGCACGGCATATTTATTTGGCCTAGCCATTTAGCTAGAAGTGTGCGATAGCGCTGTCAAGACGTTATCGAACGGGAGGAGGACAACCATGACAGAAGCCGTCGCCATTCTGGGGACCGCCGCGCTGCCTGTGGGAAAGTGGCAGACCGCGCCGGGCGTTGTCCCCGCGGTCCTGGAGCACGAGGTGCTGGCCAAGCTGGTCATGGAGGCAATGGCCGATGCCGGGGTCGATAAATCCGATATCGGCTCCATGATTTTCTCGCTTGCCCGGCCGTACACACAGCAGAAGTATTTCGCGACATTCATGGCGAATTATCTGCGGTTGCCGTGCGCAGGTTCGGTCGCCGAGATCATGGGTAACGGCATGACCGCGGCGCTGGCGTTCCAGGGCGCTGTCGATGAAATTCGCCTCGGCAAGGCCAAGGTCGCGCTTGCGCTCGGAGTCAATTTCGAGACCGCAACGTCGTCCGCCGATCACATGATGAGCTCCATGCGCACCACCGGCGACGTGGATTTCCATGTTCCGTTCGGGTTCACCCCGATTTCCTGGTACGCGATGGATGCGGCGCGCTATATCCATGAATTCAATTCCTCGCGCGAGGAACTGGCAACGGTCGCGGTGAAAAACCGGGCGCATGCGGTGCTGAATCCAATCGCACAATATCGCAAGCCGATCACGCTGGAACAGGTGCTGGCACAGGCGCCGATCGTTGAACCGTTGGGTCTGTATGAAGTTCCTGGCCGGGCAGACGGCGCGGTCTGTATCGTGCTGGCGTCGGAAGATGTCGCGCGGGCGACCGGGCGCCCATACGCAAGACTGCGCGGCCAAAGTTTTTTCCACGAAGGCGCGCACCAGATCAACGAAGTACCGAACGACATGATCGCGCTGATCGCCGCGCAGACCGCCGGACGGGCGGCGTTCGCGCAAGCCGGCATTACGCCGGCCGACATCGACGTTGCCGAACTGTACGCGCCATGCACCATCGTCGAAGTGCTCGCCAGCGAAGCCTTTGGGCTGGTACCGCGCGGTCAGGGCGCAAGGCAATGCGCGGAAGGGCAGACCTCCCTGGGCGGGCGCATCCCCATCTGCACCTCTGGCGGACTGCAATCGCGCGGACATCCGGCGTACGTCACCCCGTTCTACAGTTTTGTCGAAATCGCGGATCAGTTACGCGGCCGGGCGGGTGCGCGTCAGGTCGAAGGTGCCCGGCTGGGAATGACGAGTGCCGAACTAGGGAATTACAACGCCGCGATGGTTCATATCCTGGAGGCCGTGCAATGACGCTGGACATCGTACGGGTCGATCGGGTCCGCGCTTATCCACCCCGCGTCACGGCATTCACCCAGCGATTCTGGGACAGCGTCGCACAAGGCCGGCTGGAAACGACGGTTTGCGAAGATTGCGGCAAGCTCAGCTTCCCGCCGAAGACGTTCTGCCCGCATTGCTGGAGTACGCGGACCCGCTGGACTGGGCTGTCGGGACACGGCCGGTTGTATGCGCAGACCATGATCCATGCCGCACCCGCGATATTCCGGGACGAAGCTCCGTACCGGGTGGGAATCGTGGATCTTCAGGAGGGCCTGCGCATTGCCACCCGGCTGCTATCGGACGAAGCGCCGAAGCTGGATACGCCGGTGGAGATCGTGACGCTCCTTTACACCGACGGGCCGCTTTTTGCCGCACGCCCGAACGGATGACGCCGGTTTAATCCCGCCGGTCCGCGCCGTCGGCTCCCAACAAGTGTCGGTTCAGCCCGTCGAAGTGTTCGGTCATGGACGCCGCCGCTCCTTGCCGATCGCGATCGCGCATACGCGCCAGCAACGTGCGCCGCGACGCGATAACAGGGTCATGCGGCTGCGGACCGGCCGAGGCAACGAAGCCACGCAAAACCGAGGACAACGCCTCGACAACCGTCGCCAAAACTTTGTTGTGAGCCGTCTCGGCCAGGATAACGTTGAATTCGATCGCCTTGAATGTTCTTTCATCAAAACGTCCAGCCAACGTCAAGGCCTCGGTTTCATCGATATTCTGCTCCAGTCGGGCGAAATCCCGCTCCGTCGCGCGAACACAGGCGGTTTGCACGACCGCGACCTGGATGATCGCGCGAGCCTCCAGCAGCATGGCCAGCGAAACCTGCCCGAAATCCAGCATATCGCGAAATGACCTGGTAAACAGGTCCGGACTGAGGTCGGTGACGAAGGCCCCGCCGCTACGTCCTTTGCGCAGCTTAAGAATGCCGGCGATTTCCAGGATGATCAGGGCTTCATGCACGACGGTGCGGCTGACGCCATAACTCTCGGCCAGTTCCCGTTCGGATGCCAGCCGGTCGCCTGGTTTCAGCGCGCCAGAAATCAGCTCGTTACGGATACGCTCACATATATCCTCGAACACGCGCCGCGTCCGAACGGGGCCGGGGCGATCGGCCGCCGCCAGACCCAGGCCCAGGCGCTGGATG
The DNA here is from genome assembly GCA_021805565.1 of Pseudomonadota bacterium. Taxonomy (GTDB): domain Bacteria; phylum Pseudomonadota; class Alphaproteobacteria; order Acetobacterales; family Acetobacteraceae; genus Rhodopila. The sequence continues at coordinate 28,629 of JAJZFA010000049.1, read as the reverse complement.
GAAGCTGGGTTTTTCGTTGCATCCGCGTCGTTCGGCATCGGCATTCCGTGTTATTGGGCAACTATACCCGATCGCATTTCGCGGTGTCCATGCGAGGCGGACATGGACGCACAGGCACGCTCCCTTGCAGCTTCCCTTTGCCCCGCCCAAACTAACGGCCGGGAGGAAACCGGATCGATGAGCGACCGAGCCATAATCGGGGATTCCCCGCGCAGGCGGGAAGATGCCCGCTTCATCGCCGGCCGAGGCGTTTATCTGGACGACCTGCCGTTCGCGAACAAGGCCCATGCCGTGTTCCTCCGCTCGCCGCACGCACACGCCCGGATCGACGCCATCGATACGGCGGCAGCCCTTCAAGCCCCTGGCGTTCTTGCCGTGCTGACCGCCCGCGAGGCCGCGGCAGACCGCCTGTCGCCGCTGCATCCAACCGTCGAGGCCAACGTCCAGACCGGCGAACCGTTCCGCTTCCTGCCGCAACCGCTGCTGGCCGTGGATACGGTGCGCTATGCCGGCGAACCAGTGGCGCTCATCGTGGCGGAAACGAAAAATCAGGCACTGGACGCCGCCGAACGGATCGCCGTCACGTATGCGCCGCTGGCGGCCGTCACGCGCGGCACAGACGCGCTGCAATCGGATGCACCGCTGTTGACCGCCGCTGTACCGGGCAATCTGTGCATCGACTGGACATGGGGCCAGACCGCCCAGGCAGCAACGGCCATCGCAACCGCGGCGCATGTTGTCAGGATCGTGCTGGACAACCACCGGGTCGCCACCAACCCGATGGAACCGCGCGGCGCGGTCGGACTCTACGATGGCAGCTATACGCTGCATGTTTCCAGTCAGAATATCCATGGCAACCGCGATATCGCCGCCATGGTGCTTGGCGTGGACCCCACGATGGTTCGCTTCGTCGCGCCCGATGTCGGCGGCGGCTTCGGCGCGAAGAATTTCGCGTATGCCGAACACGCACTGATCCTGTGGGCCGCGCGCCGCACGGGCCGGCCGGTGAAGTGGATCGCCACGCGGGCGGAAACATTTTTGTCGGATCATCAGGCCAGGGATCATGTCGCCACGGCAACCCTGGCGCTGGATGCCCAGGGCCGGTTCACGGCGCTGCACGTGGACAGCGTCGCCAATCTGGGCGCGTATATGGCGGGCGGCGCGGGCGGCGTGCAGACCAACCAGTATCCGCATTTGCAGGGCACCGTTTACGCCATCCCAGCCATCGGCCTGCGTGTGCGCGCGGTGTTGACCAACACCACCCCGACCGGCGTGACACGCGGTCCTGGCTTCGGCGAGGCGGTCAACATCATGGAATGCCTGATCGATGCGGCGGCACGCCAATGCGGGTTCGACCGCATCGACTTGCGCCGCCGCAATTTTGTGGCGGATACGCCGATGATCAATGCGCTGAACTTCAGTGTGGACAGCGGCGATTTCCGGGCGGCATTCGACAGGGCAGTGACCAACGCCGGGGTTGCCGGCTTCCCGGAACGGCGCCGGGCCAGCGAAAAAACTGGCAAGCGGCGCGGCATCGGGCTGGCCTGCCACATCAAGGCGACCGGGGGCTTGCCCACGGAAAACGTGGAGATTCGCTTCGAACTGGACGGAACGGTCTCGCTGATCGTGGGAACCCAGACCATCGGTCAGGGCCACGAGACCACCATGCCGCAAATTGTCGCGGATCGGCTTGGCCTGGCAAACGCCATCGTCCGGCTGAAACAGGGCGACACCGGCCTTATCGCGATGGGCGGCGGCCATGGCAGTTCCCGCGCCACCTATATGGGGGGAACCGCGATCTGGCGGGCCGCCGGGATCATTGTCGCGAAGGGCAAGACGCTGGCGGCCCAGGCGTTGGAAGCGGCCGAAGCCGACATCGTATTCGGCGAGGGTTTATTTCGGGTCGCCGGCACCGACCGAACCATCGGCCTTCTGGACCTGGCCGCGCGCCACCCTGGCACTCTCGACACCTATCATCGCTGGACGCGGGACGCGATGACGTTCCCCAACGGCACCCACATCGCCGAGGTCGAGGTCGATCCGGATACCGGCGCCGTCACCTTGGAACGCCTGACCGCTGTGGATGACTACGGCGTTCTCGTTAATCCGATGATTGCGGCCGGGCAGGTGCATGGCGCTATTGCCCAGGGGGCCGGACAGGCGTTGATGGAGCATGCGGCGTACGATCCGGAGTCCGGCCAGCCGGTGAGCGGCAGTTTCATGGACTACGCCATGCCTCGCGCCGGAGACCTGCCCAGTTTCGATCTGACCTTCTCGGCCACGCGCTGCACGACCAATCCGCTGGGCGTAAAGGGCTGCGGCGAGGCCGGTGCCATTGCCCTGTTCCCGGCGATCGCGAACGCCATCGCCGACGCGGTGGGCGTTACCGGGCTGAACGGCCCTGCCTCGGCGTCACGGGTCTGGCACGCCATGCAAGGTCCCGGCCGCTGAAACATCCGGTCGTTTCGTTGCTGATCGTCGGACTCGGCACCGCTGTCGTGCCGCTGGATTCGGCGGTTAATATCGGCTTTCCGGCCATCGTCGCGCATTTCCATCTGCCGATCCCGATGATCCAGTGGATCGTCGTCAGCTATGTGCTGACACAGACCGCCTTAATGCTGAGCTTCGGCCGGGTCGGCGATCTGCTGGGGTACCGCCGGGTTTTCCTGGCCGGCACCGCTGTCAGCACATTGGCGTTCATAGCCTGCGCCCTGGCGCCAGACTACGCCGCACTGCTGGCCGCTCGCGTCGTGCAGGGCATCGGTGCCGGGCTGATCCTGTCCTGCGGCCCGGCCCTGGCCACCAGCCTCTACCCTGAAGACCGGCGAACCCGTGTCCTGGCCATCTACATGACCATGTTCGGAATCGGCAGCGCACTGGGTCCGTCGGTGTTCGGTCTGCTGGTCGAACGCTTCGGGTGGAGCGCTGTGTTCGCCTTCAGGGCCCCGGTTGCCGCGGCCGCATTTTTATTGACATGGACGCTGCCCCGGCCGGTGCGCGGCGAGCGAGAACCGTTCGACGCGGCCGGCGGCCTGCTTTTAGCCGCGGCACTCAGCTTCATGCTGCTGGCGCTGAACCGGCTGCGTCCGCCGGGACTGCCAACAGCGGTCTTCGCGATCCTGGCCGCGGCAGGGTTCTGGCTGTTTTACCGGCAGGAACACAGGGTGCCGAAGCCGATTATCGATTTCGGGTTGTTCCGGAATGCGGACTTCGCCGTCATCAATCTCGGCAACGCGTTGATCAACCTGTCGGCGTTCTCCATCATGCTGCTGGCGCCGTTCTACCTCAGCCGAATTCCCGGACTGTCGCTCCCAGTGGCCGGGCTGATCCTGGCGGCATCGCCGGCCGGCACCATCGCGGCCGCTCCGGTGGCCGGTTGGCTGGCACAACACTATAAACCGCGGCTGATCGCGTTGGCCGGGTCCATCCTTAGCAGCGCCGGACTGTTTGGCATTTCGTTGTCCGGCAGCGGCGCCGATCTGCCGGTTCTGGTCCTGTCGATGGCGGTTCAGGGTGTCGGCATGGGGCTGTTCCAGGTCGCCTATTTCGATATCGTCACCGCCGTTGTCCCCGCTCGCAACCGCGGCGTGGCCGGCGCACTTGGGATGGCGACGCGCAGTATCGGCACCGTCACGGGTGCCACGGTCCTGATGCTGATTTTCCAAAGCCTTGGGCCAGCCACGCCAAACGGATTCATGGCAGCGTTCCAGACCACGTTCCGCATCGCGGCAACGATCCCCGCCGCCCTGGCGATGCTGGACCTCCGGCGTCCGCGTTCGCGGGCGATCCGGTCAGGTTAGGTGGCGCAGGAAGAACGCGGCAACCGGATCGTGCGACGCCCCGGTTTCGCGTGCCGCATTGTCGATATACAGCAGGTCCAGCGATCCGCCGGCCTGACGGTAGGTGTGCGCAAACCGTTCTGGTTCGTTCCCGTCGAAACGCGCTTCCGGGTCGCGATAATCGTGCACCGGGTCGGGCCTGCCCTGCACCCATAGGGCCGGCGGCAGAACCGCGTTCTCCCCGCGCTCCAGGATCAGCATCGGATTGCCCTCCGCCATGGCCGCTTCGGTTTTCCAGTATAGATCGTGGCGATCCGGAAGATCGCCGACCCAGGCGGGCGGATTGCCGGCATCGCGCAGGCGCACCACGTTGCGATAGCGCGACAGCGGATTGATAACGGGCCATAGCATCGCCACTGCCTTGACGGAGGCATCTGCCGCCGCGCCGCCGGGCAAAGCGCCTAAATTTGGCAAAGCCACGGCGATATAACGCGGATCGGCCGGACGCATCGCCGACAGCATGGCGAGATGGCCGCCACTGCTTTGGCCGCAGAGGCCGACCGCATCGGCACGCAGGCCGAATTGGCCCGCATGGGCCTTCAGCCAGCGGATGGCATAATTGATATCCTCCAGGGACGCCGGATAGCCCGATCCGGCGTGGCGGAAATTCACCGCCGCAACGGCGATGCCCGAGCGAACCAGGGTAAGGTCGCGCGGTTCGCAATCCTTCAGGTCTTGTTTGCACCACGCGCCGCCGTGGATATCCACGACGACGGGAGACGGCCCGGTTCCGACCGGCATGAACAGCCGTAGGCGCTGAGGTCCATCCTGATGTTCGACATAGTCGAAATCGGCGACGGTATAGTCGCAGGGCGCACGATGCACGAGGACGCCTCCATTGGTTTTCCCGACTGTACAACGGCGCCCCCGGTCTGGACAACATCGCGCGATGGATTGTTGCACAGCCCGATCCGGCGGATAATCCGGACATGGCCGCATCCCGTTTCCGCCTCGGCGCCGTACTGGGTATCAACCAGACTTTGTCCTGGGGCATGACGTTCTATCTGCCGGCGATCGTCGCCGGACCGGTTGGCAAAAGTCTGGACCAGTCCGGGCTTCATATCCTTGGGGCGTTTTCCTGGTCGCTGCTGGTGGCTGGCGCCTGCGCGCCTAAAGTGGGCCGGTGGATCGACCGGCATGGCGGGCGTGGGGCGCTGCTCGCCAGTATTCTGGTGATCGCCACCGGGCAGGCGGTGCTGGCGTTCACACCCAACCTGACGGTGTGGTATTGCGGGTGGACAATTATTGGCGCCGGCATGGCGATGGGGCTGTACGACGCAGCCTTCGCGACGGTCGGCGGACTGTTGGGGCAGGAAGCCGGGCCGAGCATCACGGGGATTACGCTGGTGGCGGGATTTTCCAGCACTGTGTTCTGGCCGCTGGGTGCGGCGCTGATCGGTGCGCTGCACTGGCGAGGATTGTTACTGACGTATGCGGGACTGATGCTGGCGGTCAACCTGCCGATGGTTTGGCTGCTGATACCGCACGCACCGCCCCGGCCGCACGCGGCGGCCGCTGCCGGCGATGCAGGCCGTTCGCCCACCGAGTGGCGGGCAATGGTTCTGCTAAGCGGGTTCTTCGCACTGCGCTGGTTCATCACGTCGGTCATCGCGGTGGATGTCCTGGCGCTGCTGCGCGGGATCGATCTGACGCCGGCGCAGGCTGTGGGCGTCGCCGCCTCGATCGGGCCAGGACAGGTGGCGGGTCGCCTACTGGAATATGCCATCGGACCGCGCATCGGTCTGCTGACCAAGGCTCGGATCGGGGCTTTGCTGTTTCCTATAGGTGCCTGCGCGCTACTGCCGGGCGGGCCGTATGCCGCCGCGACGTTCGCGTTACTGTACGGCATGAGCAATGGCATCATGACCATCAATCGAGGCACGCTGCCGCTGGCGATCTTCGGACCGGCTGGTTACGCTCAGAGATTGGGATGGCTGGCGGTGCCGGTGTTGTTGGCGCAAGCAGCGGCACCCACCGTAACCGCGCCGCTGCTGGGCGTATTGCCGGCATTGGACGTCTTTCTGCTGTGCGGTGCCGCGGCGACAGTGGCAGCCACGTTTCTGCTGCCGTTGCGGCTGAGGACGAATTAAGCGCAATCGAATTCAGGCTCGCCACCCCTGGACTCGACCCGCGCGACGACCGGGCCGGCGAGCCGCTCCATATCCATGGGACGCCAGACGGCCGACTGTCCCGCGTGCCTGGCCCCGCTGGCGGTGTCTGGCCAAGACGCAAGCGAAACGCGGCCGGACGATCGACCCCCGATGTCCGCTACTCGGTGCGGTAATCATGGACTTAACGTCGGGCAGATAATATCACGGGTATGTTACCTCGACGCGATGTCGGGTTCGATCGGCAGGAAGCGATGGTGTTCAGATACTGGCGACCCGGCCGCCGGCCGTTCCCCGGAAGGCCGGGACGATGACGCAAACCCTGGCGGCGTTTTCGGAGGCACTTTCACGTATCGTTGCATCCGCCGCACCGTTGCTCAGCGCGATCCGCGTGGGGCCGAACCGGCATGTCACCGGCCTGATCTGTCAGGGCGACACGCTTGTAACGACCGATCAGGCGCTTCCGGTTCTTGAAAGCTACACCGTTGTCCTGTCCAATCGCCTGCTGATCGCCGCTCGTCCCGGTCCTCGCGATCCCGCGACCAATCTTGCGGTGCTACGGCTGGAATCGCCCTGGCCGGCCGGAAACCCCGAGGTCGCCACGGCCCAGACCGGCGATTTGGCGATCGTGCTTGGCGCCGACGGCGAAGCATCCCCCACCATGCGTCTGACCGTCATCCACCGGTTCGCCCGGTTCGCCGACGGACTTGCACCAGTGCTAGACCTGCCAAACGAGCATGTCGATCCAGGCAATCTGGTGCTGGACGCCGGCGGCCGCCTGATCGGCCTGGTGTCGCCTGGACCGAACCACGAAGCCTTTGTTATACCCAGCGCGCTGATCGGCCGCCTGCTGGGGGCAAGGCAGGCGGCACCCGTGGCGGCCGTGTCCCAGATTCCGTCGCCGTCCCCCAACCGGCGCGCCTGGCTCGGTGTTGCCTTGCAGCCAATCACAGTGCCGGATCCGCTGGTCGCGCGAGCGGGTCAGGCGTCTGGCCGGATGGTGGTCAGCGTTACCAGGGGGGGGCCGGCCGATGCCGCCGGTATGAAAGTGGGCGACGTGCTTCTGGCGCTGGATGGGGTCGGCACTTCGGGTCCGCAGGCCTTGCGCGCGTTTCTGGCCAACGCGCCGATCGGTTCGGCCGTCGAAGTCAAATTGCTGCGCGACGGCAACGTTCTGACCGCATTGCTGACGGTTGCGGGACAGCCGGACTAAGGGCCTGCTCGACAATTATCGCTTCGGATTGCGGCGCCAAGCATACCCTTGGTCTTTGTTTGAGCGGGCAGCTTTATCGGCGTGCTGACGCACGTATGGCCGATGCTGCCCTAAACCCTGCACAACGGGGCCGGTTTGCGGCGTTCCACGTTGCGCGATTGACCAAAGCGGTGTTCGATCCGTCCACCATAACGGGGGCTTGCGATGACCATCGACTTCACCGGCCGCAAGGCCATCGTGTGCGGCGGCAGCCGGGGGATCGGGCGCGCCATCGCACTGGGCCTGGCCGCGGCCGGCGCCGATGTATCGATTTGCGCCCGCGGTGCCGGTGCGCTGGAAACGACCCGGACCGAGATTGCGGCACACGGGCACATCGCCCATGCCGCGGCCACCGACCTGGGCAACGCGGCGGCGATACAGACCTATATCGCCGGAGCCGCCGCCGCTTTGGGAGGTATCGATATCCTGATAAACAACGCCTCGGCGTTCGGATCGGCCGACGACGAAGCGGCCTGGACCGCCAGTCTGGCAATCGACATGCTCGCGATCGTGCATGCCACGCAGGCGGCCTTGCCGTTTTTGAAGGCCTCCAAGGGCTGCGTCGTCAACACATCCTCGATCTCCGCCCTGCGCGCGGCGGCGCGGCAGCCGCCGTACGGGGCGATCAAGGCGGCTGTCATCCATTACACCAACACCCAAGCGGCGATGTACGCGCCCAACGGCATTCGGGTGAACGGTGTCGCGCCCGGATCAATCGAGTTTCCCGGCGGTGTCTGGGACAAGCGGAAGACGGAAAATCCAAAGCTGTACGGGGCCGCGCTGGGGTCGATCCCGTTCGGCCGGATGGGCACGCCGGAGGAAGTCGCGAACGTCGTCATGTTCCTGGCGTCGCCGCTGGCGTCGTGGGTCACCGGCCAGACCTTGGTCGTCGATGGCGGCCAGTCGCTGTAGGGCGCTAACCCGCCGTCAGGTCCGCCAGCAGCGGCATCGCCTCCTGGGCGAACCAGGCGATCTGGTCGTGCTTTTGTTCGTACGGCCCGATCAGGTCCAACACCACGTGGCGCACCCCCGCCGCGTAAAATGCGCGGATCCGTTCCGCTACCATCGCGGGCGTGCCCAGCGCGCAATATCGTTCGGCGGCTTTCCGAAAATCCATCGCGTACCTCACGCTCAGGGTTTCGGTGGCGTGGTCCAGTGCTTCTTCATACGTGCGGTCCAGGCGGGTGAACAACAGATGCCCGGTTCCGAACGGCGCCGGATCGCGGCCGGCCAGCACCGCTGCTTCGCCGATCGTGGCCAGCGCGGCCCGATACATGTCCGGCGATACGACGTAGGACAGATATCCGTCGCCAAGGCGCCCGATGCGGCGCAGGGCAGCGTCCCGGCGGCCAGCGAACCAGATGGGCGGCCCGTTCAGCTGACGCGGCGGCGGCTTCATGGGCACATCCTCAAACGGGCCGTAAAACTTGCCATGGTGCGTGACCGGTTCCCCGCTGAAGAATTTCCGCAGTACCGTCACAGCTTCGGCCAGCCGGGCGCCGCGCTCGCCGTGGGGCACGTCGCAGGCGGCATATTCGCGGGGAAATTCCCCGCCGACGCCGACACCGAGGATAAAGCGGCCTTCGGTCAGGTGATCCAGCGTCGTAACCTGCTTGGCGACCGGTGTCGGGTGACGCAACGGCAGCAGCAGCACGGATGTGCCGAACATCAGGCGACGGCTGACCACCGCGGCCTGCGCCAGTTGCAGCAGCGGATCGAAGATCGCCAGCGGGAATGAGATGTGGTCTCCCGCCCAAAGCGAATCGTAGCCGCTGTCATCGACCAGTTTCACCAGGGCAACCAGATCGTCGATCCGCGGCAGCCAAAGTCCGTCGGCCGGCTCCGTCCGGCGGTGGATCGTCTGGATGCCGATTCGCAAACGTGTTTCCAGGGTCAGCGTCATGGCGGTCTTCCCATCGGGTAACGGACGATCCCGGCGACGATGTTGCGGGCAACGGCATGCCACGGCAATGTGTCCGGAACCGACCCGGAGGATAATCCATGCCCGATCTGATCGAAGCCGTCGAAGATGGCGTTGCCGTCCTGACCCTGAACCGCCCTGAAAACCTGAACGCCCTGTCCGACGACATCCGGCTGGGCCTGCTGGATTCGCTGACCCGCCTGGGTGCCGACAACGCCATCGGCTGCATCGTGCTGACCGGTGCCGGCCGCGGTTTCTGCGCCGGCGGCGACGTGAAGACCATGGGCAGCCGTTCGGCCAAGGTGTTCGAGGAACGCGCCGCCGGGATTGCGCTGTCCGGCCGTATCCCCATGCTGATGCACAACACGCCGAAACCGATTATCGGCATGATCAACGGCGTCGCCGTTGGCGCCGGCCTGAGCATGGCGGCGGCTTGCGATATCCGCATCGCCGCCCGGTCTGCCCGGTTCGGCACCGGCTTCATCAAGATCGGCCTGTCCGGCGACTGGGGCGGCACCTGGACGCTGACGCGCCTTGTCGGCACCGCCAAGGCCCGAGAACTGTTCTACACCGGCGAGATGATCGACGCAGAGGAGGCCCTGCATATCGGCCTGGTCAACAAGGTTGTGGACGATGCCGATCTGTTCGCGGCCACCATGGCAATGGCGCGCCGGATCGCATCGATGCCGCATGTGGCGCTGGGCTACACAAAGAAAAATCTGGCCGCGGCCGAAACCGGCGGCTTCGCCGACTCCCTGGATATGGAGGCCTTCAATCAGGCAAGGTGTTCGCAAATGGAGGACCACCGCGAGGCCGTTCAGGCGTTCAAGGAAAAACGCAAGCCCGTGTTTACGGGCCGGTAATCCAGCGCCCGGCGAACCGCGGTGCATTTATGGCGGTTCGGATGACGGCCGCGGACACGCGGCCCTGGCCGGTCGGGTATGCCCGTGGGCACCATAAGAACCGCGGTTCGTGGCGATGCGCTATTCAATCGCCGCCGCGACCGCTTGGCGCACGACCGGCAGCAGTTCTTCGCCGAACCAGGGATTGCGTCGTTGCCACACCGTTGTCCGCCAGGACGGATGCGGAAGAGGGACGATTGACGGCCCGAAGTCCCGGAATCGCCTTACCCGGTCGGTCATGGCGCCCGTGCCCAGCCGATGCCGCTGCGCATACGATCCAACCAGCAGCGTCAGGCGCAGGCCGGGCATCAGCGGGATAAACCGGTCGAGCCATAACGGTGCACATTCCGGCCTGGGCGGCAGGTCGCCGCCATTTGGCGAACGGCCGGGATAGCACAGTCCCATCGGCACGATGGCGATCCTTGTGCCATCGTAGAACTGGTCCCGGTCCAGCAGCAGCCAATCGCGCAGCCGGTCGCCGGATGGATCGTTCCACGGAACACCCGTCATATGCACTTTCGTTCCTGGCGCCTGGCCAACGATAAGGATGCGCGCGGTCGCGGAGACGCGGAACACAGGACGCGGACCAAGCGGTAAAATCCCTTCGCAGAGGCGGCAGGCGTTTGCCTCGCCGCTGGCGGCGGTCAGGGTATCGCCGCTGGCGGCGGTCGGGGTATCGCCGCTGGCGACGGTCGGGGTATCGCCGCTGGCGACGGTCGGGGTATCGCCGCTGGCGACGGTCGGGGTATCGCCGCTGGCGGCGGTGGCGAATGCGTCGGGCAGGGCGTGCATCGGGCGGATATGAGCGGTGCGGCGACTGACACCAAGGGGCGAGCGGAACCAGCCTGTTCGATTATCGGCCGGCATCGTCCCGCTCACCGGAAAGCCGGACACGCCTGTTGTTATCGAGCCGGTGGACTCCAACGATGGACTATCGGGCTTGCGAGGCTTCGGGAGAGCCGCTAGGAACACTGACGGCCGGCAACGGATGGGCGCGTAGCTCAGCGGTAGAGCATCGCCTTCACACGGCGGGGGTCACAGGTTCAATCCCTGTCGCGCCCACCATCCTTTTCCCAACCTTTGCGATCAATGGAACGTCCGGATGAGCGTGACACGCCAACCGGCCACGATGGGTGGGATGAACGTTTCAGCGCTGCATCCCAGTCCACGAAAACCTGAGCGATGTCCGATCGTGGGGAGGCGCGATGCTCACGCGGTGTGCAGTCGTTAATGAAAAATCACGATGATTAACGATTGAACAAAATACGACCTTAACATGAACAAAGAACGACGGAACTCATATAACTTTATTTAAGCCTTCCGTCTTTTTACAACCCCTGAGGGTAAAATTTATATTACACCACCTAATGGTGTATACAAGCGCCGCCATGTCGAAATTCTTCGGTGAGAGCAAAGATGTGCCGCCGGGGATCCTGCGATGGATTGAGACGGTCCGTTTGCCGCAACTGGTTTGGGCTGTCGCGGACTGTCCTGATGAACCGAGACGGGCCGGAGACGGAACCTCCCCGGCCCGGTTCGCTTACTTGCCGCCTCCGCCCGCACCGCCACCACCTGCGCCACCTGCGCCAGAAGCGCCACCGGCCGCACCGCCGCCAGACGCGCCGCCCGGGCCGCCCATTCCGCCGCCGGCGCTGCCCCCCTTGGAACCAAAGTCAGGCGATGCGCCGGTCGCGGCTACACCGGTATTGGACGAACGCATGCCGACCCCGCCGCTGCCATTAGGCGCCGTTCCAGCGCCGCCCATCGACCCGGATGGCGTACCTGACACGGATGCGTCCCCGCTCGCGGCGAGCGACGCCGACAGCGGAGCCGAACCCAGTGCCAACGCGAATGTAACTGCCCATATTTTATTCATGGCCGGATTTTCCTTGATTGCACGCCGCGGAAATCGGCGGCGATGCAAGGGAAACGCATGGACTGCCCGTCCGGGTTCCCCGCCGGTTCGCCCGCATCACGGGGAATCGTTCGCGGCCGCAAAAGGCAGACCGACATGGCTTCGGATCGGCGCCCGGGCAGTCGGACACGCCGGTTTGCGCGCGCCAGACTGTCTCGCTAGTGCGGCAGGCTGGCGGGTGGGAATTTCATCCTCAAAAGACGGACGTTAGCGGAGGAATGCGAAAGAAATTTCTCATATTTGCTGCCGTTCAGAAAAATCTGGCCCGAATCGTGGCTGGCCGGATGAACGTTCGCTCCCGCCGAACGGGGAGTGGCGGGACTTTCAGGCGCCTGATAAGGCAATGCACCGGGGCCTTCGGTATCGTGCTCCGCATTGGCTCGATGGCCGCGTCCCGGACATCGAATGGTATGAGCCATCACGTAAGAATGGATGATGTTGAATGAGTTGGATTGCCGCCATTAACCCCGCGCTTTTGCTGTCCGGATTTTGCGTTGGCTTGCTGGTCGGACAGACCGGGGTGGGCGGCGGATCGCTGATGACCCCGATCCTGGTGTTGGGATTCGGTGTCCATCCGGCCACTGCCGTCGGAACCGACTTGTTGTATGCATCGGCAACCCAGTCGGTGGGCACACTCGTTCATGGCCTGAATCATACGGTGGATTGGCGGATCGTCCGGCGGTTGGCGACGGGCAGCGTGCCGGCGGCCGTCCTGGCGTTGCTGGCACTTTCCCATCGCGGGTCGGCAGGCGACGGAAGCGGGGGCTATATCGCGCCGATGCTGGGAACGATGCTGCTGCTGACGGCGCTGTCGCTGATCTTCCGGCAGTATTTTCTTCGCTTTACCGCTGGGATTCTCGATCGGGTCGCACCGCGACAGGCCGCCATGCTGACAGTCGTCACCGGGGCGGCGATCGGAGGCGTGGTCACGCTTTCGTCGGTTGGGGCGGGAGCGATCGGAGTTACCGCGCTGCTGCTGTTGTACCCACGGCGACCGCTTTCGGTCATCGTCGGATCGGATATCGCTCACGCCGTGCCGCTGACCCTGCTGGCCGGAATGGGGCACTGGTGGCTGGGTTCGGTGGACTGGCCGCTGTTGGGCTCGCTGCTCAGCGGGTCGATTCCCGGAATCGTGGTCGGCAGCTATCTATCCGGACGTATTCCCGACAGCGTGTTGCGAACCGTTCTGGCCCTGGTTTTGTGTGGGGTCGGCGGGCGACTGCTGCTTTAGGCCTGTCCGGCGGTCATTGTGCGCGCATGGGACGCCGGGCACGCGGTTAGTCCTTCGTTCCGTCTAGCCCCAGTGCCTTTTCAGCCTCTTCCCGGAACGGACGCATCGTCTCGAGCAATATCCTGCGAAAGTTTTCTACCCTCGATCCAGCGGGCTCGGCGGTTGGGAACTGGCCGTTCAACGGCGTCTCAAAAGCCACACCATGAGAATTTGTCGCATTTTCTGATACGTTCTGTTCGATCCCTGGGTTCGCACGCGCGGCCGGCGCGGCGGCCGGAGCCTTGACCGGTGCGGCAACCGGGGCCGCGACCGGTTCGGCTTCGGGCTGCGCCAGCACCACATCCAGCATCGATCGTTCGGCGATATACCGCGCCCAGGCGTCCGCGTTCTCCGTCACGGGATCGGCATCGCGCTTGCGGCGCTCCGCCTGCGCCTGCCGCAGCCGAGCGTGAACCGCCATCCATAGCCGCATCATCGAGGCGTACTGTACGTTCAGTTTTACCATCAATTCGGGGTCATGGTCGTTCTTGCGAACCAGCCGCAGCATTTCCTCGGCCTGCGCGCGGGAGGCGATGCAGTGGCTGGCGATATCGGCCTCATCGGCGTTGACCGGGGCCAACGATGCGACTTTGGCGATGGCGGTCAGATTTCTGGCGCGCACTCCGGCGGGCGTGTCATCCAGCGGCGGCGGCAACATGTCCATCAGGGTATAGACGAGTTGATAATACAGCGTCGGCATGAGGTCGATGGCCGAACGGGGCGGTGGCGAGGTTTCCATTCCTGGAATATTAAGCTAATTTAGGAAATATGTCAAGAACGGTGACGGATGCCGGTCAGGTGGACAACATCGGGCCTGGGTTGCCTTCTGTCATAGCCGGGGCTGATTCGGCCAGCTGTACTTTTCGGATCCGAACGCAACAAAGTCGTGGGTGGCCGGGCCAAGCCCGGCCATGACACAGGGCGTAACTCCGCGGATGACCGCCAGACCCGCTCGCGGCTCGGGGCGCAACTTCGTGGGGGACCCGGCCAGACCCGGACGCAGCTCGGGGCGTCAATTCTTTTAGGATCGGCCAGGCCTGGTCATGAAACGGGGCAAAAACCGGGGTGACCGGCCAAGCCGTTACGCCCGCACCAGCATCCTTGCGTGTGGCGTCAGTGCGCGATGCAGCACGAACAGCGGAATCGCGAGGGCCGATATCGCCGCCGCCGCCAGCAACCCACCTGACGGGCGGCCCGCGTAATCCGCCGCGATGCCGCACACCGCCGGCACCGCGGCACCGCCGGCATAATAGATCGTGTAGAACAGCCCCATGCCCACGGCGCGATTGTCCGGCCGAACCGACAACGTGCCGACCGCCATGATCACACCCGGCTGGATCGACCCGCCAACCCCGACCAGGACAGCCCATGCCACCGGCACACCGGTCAGTGCGGACCCGGCCATGCCGATGGTCAGCGCCAGCGTTCCGGTCAGAAAAATCCGGAATCCGCCAAACCGGGCGGCCAGATTCCCGCCCGCGAGCGTTCCGGGCACATTGCCCCAGGCAATAAGGGTCATGACGATAGCGGTTATACCCAGTCCATAACCCCGGAACGCCAGACTGCTGGGCAAATAGGATGCATAGGCCCCGAAACTGGCGGTATAAGTCATCCAGACCCCGCCCGCGACCGTCAGCAACAGGCATTCCCGGCGGCCGGGAAACGAGAATCGGCGCGGTATCGCCGCGGCATGCGCCGGTTCGCGGAACGCCAACAGAAACAGCACCAGGCTCACCGCCGGCGCGGCGGCATCGGTCAGAAAAGCGGCGTGCAGGCCGGCATGCGCCAAGACCGGCGGCAACACGATCTGAGCCATTCCCATGCCGATCGGATAGGCACAGACAGAAATGGCGATGCCCAGCATGAAGCGCGGGCCGGCGAACCAATCGGCGATAATCTTGCCCTGCAGCACGGTCATCGCCACGGCGCCGACCCCCGCCAGCGTGCGGCCTAGCGCTATGCCGGAAGGGCCGTCCGACCACGCGCCGACACAAGCGCCGGCGGTCATCAGCGCCAGGCCCAGGCCCATGACCCAGCGATCGCCAAAGCGGCGGCCCAGCAATCCCAGCGGCAGGGCGACAAAGACGCCCATCAGCATATAGGCGCCGATCAGGCTACCGAGCTGAGCATAGCTAAGGCCGAATCGCCGCATCAGATCGGTGGCGAGCGTCGCGACCGTCTGGAACTGGTACCCGAACGCCATGCGCGCGAGCGACAGCGCCGCGAGAATAATCCATGGCCGCGGCGACACTCGTTTCATCGGAGACTCAACACCGGTTTCGCGCCGGATCGGCAAAAGTCTATCCACCGGGACCGCCGCCGGTCCGGATCGCGGCGGCCGGGCTGCCGGTATGGCACGGTATGCTAGGCCGGCTGCTGCATGCCTTCGGCGACTGTTGCGCGCAACTTCGCATGCAAATGCGTATTTCCGGCGACGATGTTGCCGGTGGCCAGCGGGTCGCCCGAACCCACATCGGTCGCGTATCCGCCTGCCTCGCGCACCAGCAGTTCGCCGGCCGCGATGTCCCAGGGCTTGATGCCGAGTTCCCAGTATCCATCGAACCGGCCATGCGCGACCCAGGCCAGATCCAGCGCCGCCGCGCCGAACCGGCGGATACCCGCGACATGCGGCATCAGCATCGGCAGTGTCCGGCTGAACGCGCGTTGACGCATCGACGACACCGCGCCGAACGGAATGCCGGTGGCGAACACCGCCTCGGTGAGCTCCCGCCGAGCGGAGACGCGCAGGCGGCGTTCGTTCATGAAGGCGCCGGTGCCTTTTTCGGCCCAGAACATTTCGTCGGCCGCGGGCGCGTAGATCAGCCCGGCGTGGATTTCCGAACCGCCATCGGGCAGGCGGCGCTCCAGCCCGATGCTGATCGCCCAGTGCGGCATGCCGTGCAGGAAGTTGGTGGTACCGTCC
Source organism: Pseudomonadota bacterium (assembly GCA_021805565.1). Classification (GTDB taxonomy): domain Bacteria; phylum Pseudomonadota; class Alphaproteobacteria; order Acetobacterales; family Acetobacteraceae; genus Rhodopila. The sequence goes on along the minus strand of JAJZFA010000049.1, from coordinate 12,499 downwards.
AGCGGATCGACGATCCAGCGCCACGTCCAGTTATCGGAACCGGACGCGCCGGATTCCTCCATCAGGAACGAATAGCCTGGACGGGCCTTGGTGAGTTCTTCCTTCAACGTCTGTTCGGCGCGGATGTCGGCCTGGGACACGAAGTCGGACGGTCCCTTCATGCTGACCTGCAACTGTTCCACTTCCGCGAAGTCGCGTAACAGGCGCTTTGCCGCCTTCTGTGCGGCGTTGGCCATAACGGTCAGATGGGGGGAAAGACGGAAGGCCATCAGCCTTTCGCGCGCTCCACATAGGTGGAGTCCTCGGTGCGGACCACGATGCGCTCGCCCGCCTCGATAAACGGCGGCACGTTCACTTTCACGCCGTTGGATAGCCTGGCGGGTTTATACGACGACGAGGCGGTCTGACCTTTGACCACCGGGTCGGCTTCCACCACTTCCAGCACGACGGAACTGGGCAGGTGGATCATGACCGGCTCGCCTTCCACCAGATCGACCACCAATTTCATCTGGTCTTGCAAAAACGGCGCCGCGTCGCCCATCAGGTCGGCGGGAACATGAGTTTCCTCATAGGTTTCCGGGTCCATCAACACCAGATTGGTGCCGTCGGCGTAGGAATAGGTGTACTCTTTTTCTTCCGTTGTCAGGCGCTCCACCGTATCGGCGGTGCGCCAGCGCTCATTGGTTTTGTTGCCCGATTTCAGGTCGCGCATTTCGACCTGGATAAAGGCGCCGCCCTTGCCGGGCGAGATGATCTGCTGTTTCAGCACCGTCCAGCGACGGCCTTCGTGCTCGATCACCTGGCCGGCGCGGATCAGGTTCGCCTGCTGCTTCATGGGTTGGTCCGTTCGATGGAATTTGAAATGGTGCGGGCTTCTAGACCCTGATACGGCCGGGGGCAAGGTTGTCGGCCGGCATCGTTTGGCGCGCCCTCGCCCGGCCCGTTGGTCATCCGGCCGGTTGCGTGGCACACTGGCTGGAACGCAACAGGAGACGGGCCATGCATTTCGGCGCTTCGATGTTTTTCACCGACTATTCGATGACATCCGCCGCGCTGGCGAAGGCGCTGGAGGACCGCGGATTCGAGTCGGTCTGGGCCCCTGAACATTCGCATATTCCGCTGTCGCGGCGCTCGCCCTGGCCCGGCGGGGGCGATCTGCCCAAGCAATATTACGATGTGATGGACCCGTTCGTGACGCTGACGGCGGCGGCGGCGGCGACCACGACGCTGAAAATCGGCACTGGCGTCTGTCTGGTGAACCAGCGCGATCCGATCCAGACGGCGAAACTGGTGGCGTCGATCGATCAGGTATCCGGCGGCCGTTTCCTGTTCGGTATCGGCGTGGGCTGGAACGCGGAGGAAATGGAAGACCACGGCACCGACTTCGCGACCAGGGCAAAACTGGTGCGAGAACGGGTGGAGGCGATGAAGGCGATCTGGACGCAGCCGAAGCCGGAATACGCCGGCGAATTCGTCAATTTCGGCCCGATGATGACATGGCCGAAGCCTGTCCAGCAGCCGCACCCTCCGGTGATTGTCGGCGGCGCGTTCCCGCATGGCGCCCGCCGCGCGGTGCGCTATGGCGAAGGCTGGATTCCGCTGGCCGGACGGGCTGGGTATGGCGATGCATTCGAGACCGTGCCGAAATTCCATGCGATGCTGAAGGAAGCCGGCCGCGACCCGGCGTCTTGCCCAGTCTCGATTTTTGGGGCGGGGGAGAATGCGGATACGCTGAAGCGCTACCGGGATTTGGGCATTATCCGGGTGACACCCAGCCTGCCGGCGGCGAAAGAAGACGAGGTGCTGCCGATCCTGGATCGCTGGGCGACCCTGATCCGTCAAACGGGATAAGCAACGGGTCGACGCGACGTATGGTGGCTGGTTTGGCGATATCGCTGACCACCATCGCGCTGAACGGTGCCCGGTCCAGCCAGGGCTACCCCGCCCATTTGTGCCGCGTCCGGTTCAGCGACCTGGAAACCCGAAAGGCGCTGGCGTCCCTTACCAACCAGACCGGGCTGCCGACGCTTACCGTCGGCAAGCTGCGCGAGAGCCGTTGGCAGGTCGAATTTTTTCATATGAACCAAGTAGCATCGGCCAATTACGCGTGTCTCCGGCACGTCCGAACACGCCGTCAAACCACAAATCTGGATCGCCGTGTCGGTTTATGTTCTGGCCGGCATTGTGTGCAAACACCCGGAGATCGAGGCATCGCTTTGCACATCGATGCAGGTGTTTTCGGTCGCGGTGTTTGAAAAAATGCCGATGAAATACGGCATTTCCAGCCAGAGTTTACGGTTCCGATACCGACATAGAACATAAGCAACTGAATTTGCTCACAGGCTGACCGGCCAGTATTGAAGCCAGGGTTTCAATAGACCTGTTGCGAAAGTTGCCTGCTCCCGGAGCCGGCTGATTGTTCCATGACGTTTGTACTCATGGGCGCGCGCGGAACCGTCACCTCGCGATAAACGCAGCGTACATCCGCCATTTTCGTCTCGAATTCCTCGTCGCGCCGACCGGGGTCGCAACGCATTTTATGGGGTTCGACGTTGTTACGGGCAAGGATTTTGCGAACCGTATTATGGACGATGTGTAGAGAGCGCGTGAGTTGTTTGCCTCCGGTCGCGCAATGCGCATCCGCTGCCCTAACCAGTGGGCAGCCGCCCAATGCGCATCCGCTGCCCTAACCAGTGGGCAACCGCCCGATGCGCATCCGCTGCAATTCCGGCTCGCCGTCTATGAACTGGTGTTTCAGCGCGCCCAGGATGTGCAGCGCGACTAGTCCATACAGAACATAGGCCGACCAGACATGCACGGCGTAGAACCGGCTATGCATCGCTTCTTTGGCGACCGGATCCAGCGACGCGATCGCTCCGATACGGAACCAGGGAATAACCCAAAAGAGTTGCAGCGGGTGGGAAGCCGCGTCCTTGAACGCGGAATCGTGCAGCCATCCGGACACTGGAAGCATCAGGATCAGTGCATAGAGCAGGATATGCGCCGCATGCGCGGCGATCTTTTCCAGACGCGGATATGTACCGGGAAGCGGCGGAGCCGGATGCGAAAGCCGCCACAAAATCCGCAGCAGCGCCAAGCCGAGGACGGTCAGGCCGATCGACTTATGCAGGTCGATCGCGGGGCGGATCCAGTCTTCGGGAAACAACTCCGCCGTCAGCCCGAGCGCGACGTTTATGGCGATTAACGCGGCCACAACCCAGTGCAGGATGGAAGCGACGCGGGTGTAGCGTCTTATCGGTCCGGGCTTCAGCGAGGTCATGGATCAGGGCAATCCCTACGGTGAGCGGATACGTCCATCCGTTGGTGCAGGACACGGACGGTCTCTATGAAATGGCCGGCCTGCCGGTAGAAGATCAAGTGCTACCCCACCGCCTGCTGGCGGTATCCGGGGCCGATATCCTCCACCTCGCGGCCTTTCGCGGGATCGGCTGCCAACACCTCCATCATGTCGATCGGTGCATCGGCATACCGGTCAGCCTGCGCGGCCGACCAACGTGTTGCCAAATAGCGCCAGATTTCCTCAAGATCCAGGTCGGCACGCGGGGAAAGCCGGTAATCACCCATCCCGCGCCTTCGAGCCGTGCATCCGAGCGAAAAACGCGGTTCGGTCGAAGGGCTGAGGCGGGCCGCTGTTTTCGCCCTCGATCAGTGCGGCGCGAAGGGCGGCAAGCTTGATTTCGTGTTCTTCGAGCAGGCGCAGCCCGGCGCGGACGACCTCGCTGGCGGAGCCGTAGCGGCCGTGCGCAAGCTGGCCGTCGACGAAGCCGGCGAAGTGATCGCCGAGGGAAATAGAAGTGTTTTTGGTCATGCCATGCACCTGTTTTATATTACCAATATATACCAAATTTTGGTAAATAGCGAGCTGGCGTATAAAGGACGCTGCAACGGTTTCGGCATTCGGCACCGTAGCTTCTTATGCCGCCAGCCTCATAATCGTGCTGTTGCGGAGGTTGTAGCTTCGCGCAATCTCCCGCACGTTGAGCCAACGACGCACGGCGGCGGTATCAAAAGGCATAAATCGCATCCGCGGTCGCGGCGGGAGCGACATAAGGTTTCAGGGCTTCACGATCCACTACATCGACCGAGCCGTCGAACAGGCCAGAGATGTATTCCTTCAATCCGACATACTCCCACACGCCCACATGAGAGTCAGGATCGATCTCGATCATGATGTCGGTGTCGCTGTCCGGTCTGGCGTCGCCCCGCGCACGCGAGCCGAACAACGCGGCATGAGCCACGCCCCGTGCCCGTAGTGTCGCCTCGTTCTCCCGCAACCGCGCTATGATGTCCTGTCGATCCATAGCACCTGTTAAAGCACAAAAAAGCGGCAAATGCAGACATCATTGTGCAGCGGACTTACGCGGCGGAAAAATTTAGTATTTTCAATGCTGTTTCTTTGCCGCGACATTCTCGATTTTCGCAAACGCACAGGACATGAGGCAAAGACCACCGATTCACGTAGCCAAGCCCGGTCATGACATGAGGCGATGGCCGCCGCCCAAGCACAATTTTGGAACAGGCAATCATTCGACCGCATTCACCCTATTGCCCGGTGTCATGGGTGCAACATTCGCCGCGCCGCACCATTTACAACCGCGAATGCTTATCCCGTCCGCAGCGAGATCGAAAATAGCCGCATGAGCCTTGTCATCGCCGAGTTGGACCGGATCCGTCACGCCGTTTCGCCACGCCATAGCCCTCCGCCAACGCCTGTGCGGGCCGTGCTGATCCATGGTTTCGCGACGCTGCTTTGGGTCGTGCTGTTCGCCCGCGCGTTCGGCTCCGGTGGGGTTTTCGCATGGTCGGTCGGGCTGGCTTATATCGCCTACGATACCGCGCTGCTGATTTTCGTGTTCGTGCAGACCCTGCCGCTGATGCGGCGATCCGGAGAAGAAGAACCGCCGGTTTACCCGACCCTGGGCGTTATCGTGGCGGCGCGCAACGAAGCGGCGGTGCTGCCCGCGACCTTGGCCGCGCTGTTCGCGCAAACGCGGCCGCCCGACGCCATCGTGATCGCCGACGACGGATCGGACGACGGCACCGCCACCCTGCTGACGCGCGACTATGGCCTGGCCGCGCCGGCATTGGGCGAACTGAGCGCGCCGTCCGGGCGCTATCCGTCGCTGCGCTGGCTGAGACTTCCGCATGGCGGGAAGGCACGCGCGCTGAACGCGGCGATGGCGGGGTTGCGCACCGAAATGGTGCTGACGGTGGACTCCGATACTATTTTGGAACAAAGCGCGGTCGCGGCGATGGGCCGGAGCTTCGCGGACGATCCGGCGCTGACGGCGGCGACCGGCGTGCTGTTTCCGGTTTGCGCCCCAACGGTCAGCGGGCGGTTTTTCGAGTGGTTCCAGACTTACGAATACATGCGCAATTTTTTGTCGCGCTATGCCTGGGCGCGGCAGGACGGATTGCTGCTGATTTCCGGCGCGTTCGCCGCGTATCGCCGTCAGGCGGTGCTGGACGTGGGCGGTTTCGACCCCGACTGTCTGGTGGAGGATTACGAACTGACTCACCGGTTGCGCGATTTCGCCGTGGCAAACGGTTTAATCTGGCGTACCGGCGTGATTGGCGGTGCCCGGGCGCGCACCGATGCGCCGGCGTCGATCGGCTCGTTTTTAACGCAACGGCGGCGCTGGTTCGGCGGCTTCCTGCAAACGCAGTTCTGGTATCGCCATATGGTCGGCAATCCGGACTATGGCCGTCTGGGGACGCGGATGCTGCCGGTGAAGGCATTCGATACCGTGCAGCCGATTTACGGGCTGACCAGTATCGCTTTGCTGGCCGGCGCGGCGGTGGGCGGCCAGTCCGGGGTGGTGGCTCCGGTTGCCGGGGTGATCGCCGCGAAGATCGGACTCGATTTGCTGTTCTATCTTTGGTCGTTGATGCTTTACCGGCGTTGGCTGGGCGACATGGCGCGCGAAAATATTGTCTGGGCTATTGTCGCCGCGCTGATCGAGCCTTTCACGTTCCAGGTCATACGACACAGTGGCGCCGCTTTGGGCTGGGTGTCGTTTCTGACCGGGCAGCGCCGCTGGGGATCGCAGGTGCGTTCAGGCATCGCGACGCGGATACAAGGTCAAAACATCACATAGTGCACGGGTTATCCCGACCGGTTCGGGCGGCGACCATGGCATAAGTCCGAATCTCTCCGGAATCGCGGCCGCGGCTGCGATCTGGCCGGTTCGGTCTGCCATCGTTACGGAAGTGCTGCCGGCCAGCCGGTGCCCAGCTTTGCGAAACGCCACAAAACTGTAATGGATTTCTATATTTTTTAGGGTCGAGAACGCGGTCGTTCCATGGCATGAATGCCGGATGGAATCGCTGGGTTGCCGGAACGGAATGGTACATGACCCGCCAGACGAATCGCTAGCCCCGTCAATGCGTTCGACAGCCGGCTCCCAGGTCATCGTACTGTAATAACAAGCGTCCCCTGGCGGCGATGCTGAATTCGGTTTTGTCCAGACCAGGCGAATGAGAGCGTATTTCAACGATCCGGAGACAAAGCCATGGCGATAACCACCACGATGGACACGGAACAGGTTGCCGGGGCCTATGACCGGTGGGCGCCGGTGTACGACCTTGTGTTCGGACCGGTGTTCCGGCAGGGCCGACGCGCGGCGGTCACGGCGGCCGAGGCGGTGGGCGGACGGATACTGGAAGTCGGCGTCGGCACTGGCCTGTCGCTGGCGGGCTATGGCAAGGGAACGCGCGTGTTCGGCATCGATATCTCCGAACCCATGCTGCAAAAGGCGCGGGGCCGCGTCCGGCGCCAGAACATGACCCATGTCGAGGCTTTGCAGGTCATGGATGCAGAGAATTTGACCCTTTCGGATGGGTCGTTCGATGTGGTCGTGGCGCAATACGTCGTTACCGCCATTCCGAACCCCGAAAAGGCGATGGATGAGTTTGCCCGCGTTGTCCGTCCGGGTGGAGAAATCATCCTGACAACCCGCATCGGGGCCGAAACCGGCCTGCGCGGCACACTGGAAAAATGGCTTATGCCGTTGACCACAAGGCTTGGCTTTCGCACGGAATTTCCGTGGTCGCGATACGAACACTGGGCGGAACAATCCCAGTCGATTCGCCTGCTGGAACGCCGGGCATTGCGGCCATTCGGGCACTTCTGGCTGCTGCGATACGTGCGCCTGAACGATATTGGGCCGGATCGTCCATGATCCGTTAGTGCGGCGCCGGCGATCCGTGCGTCGGCATGTCGGCAAAGCTGCTCGTGAAACCATCGACACTGAGTGTCCATCCAAATCAAATTCAGACCCTGCCAGCCGTAAGGAACCGCGATGACCAGCTTCTTCGAAACGCTCAGAATTCAGCGATGGGACGATCATCGGTACTATCACCACAGCTTGGTCAACCAGTCTCTTCACCTGGTCAGCGCGGTCAGTTTCGTCCTGGCCTATCTGCTGGCGTACATCGACCCATGGCTGTCTGCTCTGATCGGCTGGCTGGTGTCGATGACCAGCCGGCAAATTGGCCATTTCTTCTTCGAACCAAGAGACTATGACTCTGTCAATCAGGCGACCGACGCATACAAGGAAGCAGTTAAGATTGGTTACAATATCCGTCGCAAGATTGTTTTGATGACGATCTGGGCGCTATCGCCGGCCGTGCTTTTGCTCGATCCAGCCATGCTGGGACTGGTGGTCCCGGCTGTGACATGGATGCAGTTCGTGCGGCATTTGGGATATTTGTGGTTGGCGGTCGGACTAAGCGGCTTGCTGTTCCGGACAGTGCAGTTGTTCGTAACGCGGGATCTTCTGACCGGGTTGGCATGGATGACCAAAATCGTCACCGATCCGTTTCACGACATCAAACTGTATTACCGAGCGCCGCTGCAACTCGCGCGTGGCGGCGGGCTGGCCGCCATGTTGCCGGCGAATCACGAAGATGATATTGCCGGACTGTATTGACAACCGGCTGAAACGAACACGACGGCGGCGGCATCGCCAGGGCCGCTGCTGCCCGGGCAAACAACGGCATAGGGTATGCCCGACCCTGCTATCCGAAGCGATAAGTGCCGGTGTGCCTTCAATCGTTCAGGAATTTTCATTGCACACCGCCCGCAGACCCAGATCGCGCACGCGAACCGGGGTAAGCGAGCCCAGGTAGTCACGCTAATCGGCACCATTATCGGGTGCCGCGAGCCAAGCCGCCGCCGCGGCCTGGGCACCGGACGGTAGCAAAGCGTTCGGATTGCGGATCCAGGCCAGGATATCGCCAATCGGCACCGCACGGTCCTGATCGCGCAACAACAAATGATATCCGTTTGGGTAGAACGCCAGCACCGGATCGGCCGGCAACCCGCGCCAGACCCGAGCGGTGGCGCGGGCTGGCACGAGTTCGTCATGACCTCCATATAAAAACAGGGCGGGCGCATGAAACGACCGGCCGGCAAGTTCGGCCTGATCCATCAGATCGACAAGCCCCTCGATCGCATCCACGCGCGTTTCGTGGATGGTCAGGGGATCCGTCGATAGGCGGATCAGTGCCTGACGGTTATTGCTCGCGGTGACCTTGACGAATCCGCTGCCGCTGAGCCGCAGTCCGGGCATCGTCCTGTTCGCCAGCCATAACGCGCCCCGCATGAACACATTCATGTTGGACCGGCCCCATACGGCGGGGGCGACCAGCACGTAACCATCGACAGCTGGTGGATCCGGCTGCGTGGCCAGCACCATCAGCGCCGCGGCCCCCATGCTTTCCGCCATCAGAACTAATTTGGTATGCGGATAACGATCGCGCAGCAACCGGATCATCGCCCGTACGTCGGCGATGAAACCGTTCGTACCGGGCCAGAAGCCGCGGGTCGGGGTCGCACCGAAGCCACGCTGGTCGGGCGAAAAGACCGCCATCCCGGCGGCGGCGAAGGCGGGTGCCGGATATTCCCACGCATCGCGGCTATCGTTCATCCCATGCAAGGCCAGCACAACGGCCGATGGGGAGCCATCTGGAAGCCACTGACGATAGGGCAGCGCCGTACCGTCCGGCATGACGAAACGGCCGGCGGTTTCGGCTGGTTGCTCCGCCGGCGATCCGGACGGTGCAATCCGGGCGTCGCACCCGGCCAACACCGTGGCGGCGAGGACAAGGCCGGTCAGGTCGCGTCTTGCCAGAGGCCGCCGCATGTCAGACCGGTTTGGCGGACGGATGCCGTTTGGACCGCATTTCCAAATTCGTATTCTTTCGCGATGACCCCACGTCCCGATTGTGACCAGATTTCGGCCGGGCCCGCCAGACCGGATACCGGACCTCGCGGCCGGAAAAGAAAGTCTCAGTCCGCCCGGATGCGATATGCGGCTTGTGAGATTGTTTCACCCTGCGCCGCCGCCGGACAGGCAGCCGGCGCCACAACCGCCGCCCGTTGCGGCGGCACCGGATCGGACGCTCCGGCGCCGGCAATCGCCGATCTGGCCTGGGCGCCGAATACGTGCCGATTCAGTGATATACCCTGTCAGGATCGGTCGTTTTTTTGGTGCCGCCGACCCGTTAGCAGCAAGCTTTATCGGCGTACTGACCCACTTATTTGCCGATTCTGACGTTAGTCTGGCAGGCGAAGCAGCGGCTGGCCCGCGCGAATCGTCGTCCCCTCGGTCACACCCGCGCAGTGCCGGAACCCGTCCGGCGCTAACAGAACGATGGTCGAACCGTGTTCGAACCAGCCCATCTCCTCGCCCTTGCGGAGCGATGCATCGCAAGAATAGGTCCGCCGGATCCGTTCGGGCGAACGAAGCGCGATGTCCAGAAACCGCAACCGGATACCCGCCACCAGTATCGCGGCAACCGGCACCAATGCGATGGGATGGTCGGTGGCGGTCAGCCGGGTCCGGATCACCGCGCGTTCATTTTTGCAAAACAGCCGCTCGACCCGCTTCAGCGCGACGGGATTTACATTCCAGGTATCGCCTGGGAAATGCGACACCGATGCAACCGAACAATCGTGTGGCGCATGGAAGCGGTGATACATGGCCGAAGTCAGCCGAAGCGTGACGTAGCGGCCGTTCTGGAATGTCGCCGCGTAGTCTGCATCGCCCAGAAGGTCGTCCAGCCGGTAGGCGAAGCCCTTGACCTGCAGCAGCAATCCGTCGCTGACCGTCCCCGACGCGCCGACGATCGCGTCGCACGGGCTGACCACGGTATGCGGGTCCGGATCGGGCGGCCGAGCGCCATCCTTCAATGTACGGGTGAAGCAATGATGCATGCTGCGGAACCGGGTTTCCTTCGCCTCGGCCAGATCGAGACCGGCGAAAAATTGCCATGTCAGTAACGACAGGTCCCGGATCAACGGCTGCTCGATCCGGCTGAACCAGCCAACGAACCGGGTTGCCAGGCGGCGCGGGATACGGTTGGTCAGCAGGAAGTTCAAATGCTCCTGCTGCACAATATTCATTATCGCCGAACGGACAGTCATGGGATCAGTGCCCTATCACAGCGGCGGGGCGGTGTTCGCGCATATGTTTATGACATTGTTATACGCTGGCGGCGGGGCCGCCGCGGTATTGCTGCCGGTCCGCCGGATCAAGGCGCGCCTGGACCTGTCGCTGGCCAAGCACCGGTCGTTGACCGGGCATTCCCGCATGGCAAGGCGGATCGCCGCCCTGATTCCGTCTTACGATTACGGCGAAGACCGCTTTTTCAGCGCCGACGACGCCCCCGCCGATGTCGTTATCCGGCGGCGGGACGGATTTATGCGCCTTGCGGACCTTTACCGCCGGCGCTTCCCCAAAACCCAGGCGATGACGGCGGATGCCGCAAATGGCATTTCCGATCTGCGGTTCACCGCCGCCTATCGGGTGCCGTTTCAGTTCAGCCGGCTGGTGCGCCGGCATCTTCCGTCCGGATCGTTTCTGGCGTCGTCGTCGGGCGTGACCGTCACCGACCTGGACGGCAATGTGTTTTACGACCTGACCGGCTCCTATGGCGTCAATCTGTTCGGGCACGATTTCTACAAGGACTGCATCGACCGGGGCGCCGATCTGGTGCGCGGCCTTGGGCCTGTTCTTGGAGCCTATCATCCGGCCGTGGCCTATAATGTTGCCAGGCTGCGCGACATATCCGGCCTGGATGAGGTATCGTTTCATATGTCGGGCACCGAGGCGGTCATGCAGGCCGTCCGGCTCGCCCGCTATCACACCGGCCGGTCCCATCTGGTGCGGTTTTGCGGCGCCTATCACGGCTGGTGGGGCGATGTGCAGCCGGGGATCGGCAACCCGTCGGCGGCGCGCGAAACTTATACGCTGGCCGACATGTCTGAACGGACGCTGCACGTTTTGCGGCGGCGGCGCGACATCGCCTGCGTTCTGGTCAATCCGCTGCAGGCTCTGCATCCCAATGTCGCCGCCCCGTCGGATTCGGCGCTGGTGGACAGCGGACGGCAGGCCGGGTTCGATCGAACCGCTTATACGGACTGGCTGAACAAGCTGCGGCGTGTCTGCGACGAGCGCGGGATCGTGCTGATTTTCGATGAGGTGTTTGTCGGCTTCCGGCTGGCGCCTGGCGGCGCGAAAGAGTATTTCGGCGTGCAGCCCGACATGATTACTTACGGTAAGACACTGGGCGGCGGGCTTCCAGTTGGCGTGCTGTGCGGGCGCGGCGCCCTGATGAAACGATTCAACGAACACAGGCCCGTGGATGTATGCTTCGCCCGCGGAACATTCAACGCGCACCCTTATGTCATGGGGGCGATGTCGGTGTTTCTGGAGCGGATCGAATCGGCGGACGTTTCGGTGCTGTACAAGAACCTGGACGATGTCTGGGACAGCCGGGCACGCGATTTGAACAGCCGCCTGCACGCCGCGGGAGTACCGGTGAAGATCGAAAATTTGTCCTCGATCTGGACCGTTTGTTATGCGCAACCGTCGCGCTACAACTGGATGTTGCAATACTATCTGCGGGCCGAAGGTCTCGCATTGAGCTGGATCGGCACCGGGCGGCTGATTTTCAGCCTGAACTTCTCCGATGCCGATTTCGATGCCGTGGCCATCGCCTTCGTTGCCGCCGGTCAGGCCATGCAGCGGGATGGCTGGTGGTGGGCCGACGCGGCGGTGACCAACCGATCGATCAAGCGCCGCGTCCTGCGCGAGATGTGGAGCCATCGGGGGTTTCCGGATCGCGGGCGCGCGGCGTCATATACGCCGACCGCCATCGAAGCCGGCATCGCGACGAAGGCGAGCCATCAACTCGATGACGCGAAGCCGGTCTCCGATTTCGAGAATGACACCGAACTGACGTTCTCTGGCGAGCATACGCAGTCGGTTGCTCGATAACAGACCTTAGACCGATGCCGCCGTATTCGCGCGGTTCCCGATTCCACTCACAGCTTCCACCTCTTAGTTTGACAGAGTCGAATTACTTGGCATGTTTTTTGCTCGATCATGAGGGCGCCTCCCGTCGCTGAGTGCGGAAGCGGGAGTCAATGGCACCGCGTCTGCGTTCGTGGCGTTGGTTGATCCGCGCAACC
>JAJZFA010000039.1 GCA_021805565.1 Pseudomonadota bacterium | reverse complement strand
GTCCGTGACGGTGCCTGCCTCGGTCTCGTTGTGTATCGGGAGCATCGGCATGAATGAGGGAATCCTTCCGCGCCTGAGGGTCTAAACTCCCGGGGGGTAGTTGTCTCATCATTGTTGGCACGAAGGGCCCCCTACACCAAAGTGTTAGCTTATTACCCTACCAGGGCAACTTCAATTGGGGGCCTGATTAGTTGCCCACCCGAGCTGCGCGACAGCATCGCGGTGGAAGACAGACGCTGGCTTGAGGCCCTGCCATCGCCCGCATCAGTACCGTTTGGTGAGCTAGCCAAGCACACAATCGGCGCGGACAGCACAAAGTGGACCGGTCGCCATCGAAGGCTGGTCAGTGAGGCTCTGTCCGTCGTCGGTTACGCTATGGAACCGGGGCCAGAGGACACGACCGAACGCCTGGAAGACAGCACGGTCGTCCAGGTGTTCCGGTGCACAAGCGACAGTCAGTCTCGCTCGATAATTGTCGCAAGCGCAGCCGCCATGCTCGTTGCTGGCGTCATGAGGGTGAACAAGGGAGTTGCCGACAAAATCGAAGAGTTCTGGTTGTCCCAGCTACCGTCTCGACTTTCGCTGCCAACTGACCAGATGACCAGACTGCGCGCCCGATTGACCTGGTACCGCAGGAACAGTGGCAGCCTACCCAAGGTCAAGCGAATGCTTGGCGAGGCGACGTTGGAAGAGCGCGAGTTTTGCGCGTGGTCTGCTACTGTCGCCGCTAGCGTCAATAGCAATATCGACAAGCCACAGATCGCAGTGTTGGAGGCAATTCACGACGCCTTAAGTGTGCCTCGCACGGCGCTCTACGTCGGATTGCATGCAGGCATCGGCGCCGCCACTGCAGGCGCCGATGAGCCTGTTGCCGTGTCGGACGAGGCACCGGAGATTTTGCATCCAATCCCGCGGCCGCCGGCAGCAGAACCGAACGGTCCGGATATGGATCGCCTAGCCCGCATCCGCGCTGACACCGAACGGGTGTCCGCGATGCTTGCCGATATATTTGCCGAAAACGAGCCGGCACCCGAAATGCCAAAGCAAGCTGGTGAAGGCCCCCTTGCGGGGCTGGACACTGAGCATGCTACTCTCTTAACGAAATTGCTCGCATCCACCGAATGGACGCGCCAGGAGTTCGATGCTGCTGCCACCAAAATCGGGCTTATGCCCCACGGCGCCATGGAGGCTCTCAACGAGTGGGCTTTCGACAGGTATGGGGATGCATTGGTAGAAGACGGGGACCCTTTGCTGATTAACCTTGCGTTATTGTCCGAAGACCTTGCTGAAATCACAGCGGACCAATGACATTCAAGCCCGGCCGAGACAGGGCTTTATTCCTGGAGCCAATTGATCTATGACAATCATTATACCTGCTAAGGAACGCGACGCCTCAATCCAGGCCCTTCGCGCCGGCGTTGTGCCCCGCCTGGGTATCCGCCATGTGCAGGTTGGACGTTCTCGCGAAGTTATGGAAACCGTGCGTGATATGACTCGCATCGCCGACGGCGGATCAGCCGTTCGGTTCGTCATCGGAGAGTATGGTTCGGGCAAGACGTTTTTCCTTACGCTGGCCAGGAACGTCGCTGCCGAAAAGAAGCTGGTCGTCATGCATGCCGACCTCTCACCGGAGCGGCGCCTTCATGCGACTGGTGGTCAGGCACGTACACTGTGCGCTGAACTCGTGCTCAGCATGGCGACTCGTACGAAACCCGACGGGGGCGCGCTGGCCAGCGTGTTGGAACGCTTTTTGGGCGATGTCCGCAAACTAGCCGCCGCGCAGGGACGGGACGCTGACGAGGTTATCCGAGAGCGCCTCGAGACAGTGCGTGAGGGCGTGGCCGGGTTCGACTTCGCCGAAGTGGTCATTCGCTATTGGCAAGGATTCGAGGAGGGTAACGAAGCCCTGAAGGCTTCTGCATTACGATGGCTGCGGGCGGAATATGCACTGAAAACAGACGCCCGCGAGGCATTGGGGGTGCGTTCAATTGTAGATGACGCCGGTGTTTACGACCACCTCAAGGCCATCGCCCGCCTCGTGCGGCTTGCCGGGTATGACGGAACCCTCATCGTAATCGATGAGATGGTGAACCTTTACAAGCTGGTGAACTCACAGGCGCGCGCGTCAAACTACGAGCAGATCCTGCGCATCGTGAACGACGTGCTGCAAGGCACGGCTGAGCGGCTTGGTTTCTATTTCGGCGGCACTCCTGAGTTCCTGATGGACACCCGTCGCGGCTTGTTCTCCTACGAGGCGCTGCGGTCACGCCTGGCTGAGAATTCGTTTGCCCGCGGTGGACTTGTAGACTTGTCTGGCCCGGTTATCCGGCTCCAGAGCCTGACACCGGAGGAGATGCACATTCTCCTCGAGCGGCTGCGTCTACTTTGGGCGGGCGGAGACCCTCAACGCCTTCCCGTGCCGGACGAGGCCCTCGCTTCTTTCCTCATGCACTGCTCGAAGAAGATTGGCGACGACTATTTCCGCACACCCCGAAACACGATCAGAGCGTTTTTGGACATGCTGGCAATCCTGGAGCAGAATCCCGATGAAGACTGGAGGACGATGCTGGGTTCCGTCGATATAAATCCGGATCGCCCATTACCTCAACCTGACATCGTCGATGAGACGGCGGCCTTGGGTAACGCAAGGCAGCTTGTGGCTTCGACTGATAGCGACGACGGCCTAGCCAGCTTCAGCCTCTGAATCGCCGCTTATGTCAGCATTCGATACCCTCCACGAGAAAGTAAGGCGCTGGATTTGGCAGCAGGGCTGGGACGGTCTGCGCAACGTCCAAGAGCGATCGATACCCGTGTTGCTCTCTGGCGAGCGTGACCTGATCATTATGGCTGCGACCGCTGGTGGAAAGACCGAGGCCGCTTTTCTTCCGATCGTTTCCCGCATTGCTAGTGAGCCATTGGCACCCGGTGGAGGATTCCAAGCTATCTATGTCAGCCCAATGCGCGCGCTGATCAATGACCAGTTCGGCCGCATGGAAAGCCTGTGCGCAGAGTTAGATATAGCCGTGACCAAATGGCACGGAGATGTTTCGGAGAGTGTAAAGGCTAGGTCACGCAAGAACCCGTCGGGAATCGTCCTGATCACCCCTGAGTCGCTGGAAGCCTTGCTCGTGCGACGCGGAAAGGAAGTCCCCCGCCTGTTCCGGGGCCTGTCCTACGTTGTTATTGACGAAATGCACGTCTTCCTTGGCGATCCGCGCGGCAAACAACTCCAATCCATCCTTCATCGTATTGACCTTGCCTCCCATGCGAAACCAGTAAGAGTGGGGCTCTCGGCTACTTTGGCGGATGAAAAAGCCGCGCGGGAGTTCCTCAGACCCTTGGAGCCAAACCGGGTTGACGTGCTGCCACCTGGGGCCGGCGGACCACAAATCAAACTGCAATTGCGCGGTTATGTTCGCCCCGCCCGCTTCTGGCACCAACCGCAACAGACGAACGACGATGGAAAAGAAATCGCGCCGGAGGATCCGGCATTTGTCGCGCTGACCCAGCATCTCTTTGAAACCCATCGAGGGCATCGCAGCCTCATTTTTGCCGGCGGACGTGGCAAGGTGGAATCCGTCACGGTCGCGTTAGCCGAGATGACCGAGGCTATTGGCGTGCCAGAGGAATTCTTCGCCCATCATGGAAACCTCTCGCGGGAACACCGCGAGCATGCTGAACAGCGGATGAAGGACAAGAGCCGCCCAGCCTCGATCGTATGTACCACGACCCTGGAATTAGGTATTGATGTCGGCGATATCGAGGCCGTGGCACAACTCGGGCCAGGCCACACCGTATCCGGGATGCGCCAGCGCTTGGGGCGGTCCGGACGCCGCCTGGGACAGTCAGCGGTAATGCGCGTCTACGTCACAGAAACCGCGCAGGACGAAACAACCCACCCGCTGGATGCGCTGCGTGCGCAGACAATTCAGGCAATCGCGATGCTCAACCTGATGCTTCGAAAGTGGAATGAACCACCGGAACCAGAGCGCCTCCACTTATCGACGCTGTTGCATCAGGTCATGGCGCTCATAGGTCAGAAAGGCGGCGTCACGGCCGCTGAGGCTTGGCACATCCTGATCTGCCCGGGTACCTTCACCGGCGTCGATTTCGCATTGTTCAAACGACTTCTGCGCCGAATGGGTGATCCAGAAGTCGGCCTTCTGGAGCAAGCCAAGGACGGCACGTTGCTTCCCGGTCCCGCTGGCGAACGTCTGCTTGAGAGCCGAGATATCTTTGCGGTGTTTATGTCACCCGAAGAATACAAGGTGGTTGCCGAGGGCGGTCGAGCGATTGGCCGGGTTCCGGGCACCAACCCGTTCTCGCCTGGGCAGATGCTGATCCTTGCGGGGCGTAGGTGGCGTGTCATCGAAGTGGATGCACAACGACACGAACTTGCTGTCCGGCCAGCGAAGGGCGGCACTCCACCGATTTTTGGAGGCGAACTGCGTCCACCCGTTGACGGGGTTGTCGAGGAAATGCGTCGGGTTTGGGAAGACCTATCCATCCCAATTTATCTGGACACAGCCGCCAAAAACCTCTTGGTGGAGGCGCGGACCACCTACGACAGGCTCGGACTTCGCTCCTCCTCTGTCGCGCGTCACGACGGGCAGATACTTCTGTTTCCTTGGGTCGGCGATCACAAACAACAAGCCCTCATCCTCGCTTTGGCTCGCGCCGACCTACAGCCTGCACCGCTTGGCATTGCCATTGGTGTCTCCGCAGGGCAGGAGGAGGCGCTCGTGAGCAACTTGTCCGCACTGGCAGCAGGACCGCCCGACGCTCTAGAGCTTGCCGAGGCGGTGAAAAACAAGGTTGTAGAAAAATTTGACGCCTTCCTTGGTGACGAGTTGTTGGATCTCGCCTGGGCACGTGATCGGCTCGATATCGCGGGCCTGCCTGCACTTGCGGCCAAGCTACTTGGGTCTCTGCTGGCCAGTTAAAATGACGATTCTTTCGATGATGAGGCGCGTGCTATCATTTTGGATAGCTCGCGTCCGTGAACTGTCCATAACCAGCCTTCCGCCCGTCTCAGGAATTTTCCGTCAACCGCGGATCATACAGCCACTTCCGTATTTTCCTGGCCCTGATCCCCCTGCAATCCGGATGCAGCGGATTGATTAGCACGTTGTATTCGTCCGGCACGACCACAGACGGCACCCTCAGCACCGCACAAACCCCCGACCGTATCCACGCCGAACCGAACTGAATACTGGCCCGTCCCGAGGGATCGGCATCCCATCCCACAGGCAGACGACCAGCCCCCTCCGTCCGCGCCGCGCCCCAAACATCATCCGGGATCGTAACACCCACCAGATACCGATTTAGCGGCAAGCCCGCAGCATTCAGGTGAACCACCGTCTCCAAACACGCCAGCGCCTGCGTTTCGGAAGCGTAAACCAGCGCATCGCCAACCGCGTTCCACCGTCCGCCCGTGGCCTTCGCGCCAGCGCCCGAAAGATCGTCGGCCACATAAGTCTTGTGTCGGTCGCGATCCGCTAGACGGTAACACTCAAGCGTAGGCACCGCTCTGAATCTGCGACAGCGCGGCGGCAACCATGCCCTGGCCCTCCATCGTGTCCATCAGATCGGTCGGCCTGGCGCCGCCGAACGCGGGCAACGGTTCGGTCAGCCATCGCGCCATCCACCCGCGGGCGTCGAACCCCGCTAGTCCACCGACAGCACGATCTTGCCGATATGCTGGCTGGATTCCATCAACTGGTGCGCCTCGGCCGCCCGAACCATCGGGAACGTCGCGTGAATCGGCGGAGCGCACTGTCCGGCGTCCAGCAGTGGCCATACCTTGGTGCGCAATTCCGCCGCGATGGCGCCCTTCTGAGCAGTTGTGCGCGGGCGCATGGTCGATCCGGTAATCGTCAGCCGGCGCAGCATAACGGGCAGGAAGTCGAACTCCGGGGCTTTTGAGCCTTGCAAGAACGCGATCATCACCAGCCGCCCGTCCATGCCCAGACTGCGGATGTTGCGCGCCATATAGGGGGCGCCCACCATGTCCAGCACGACATCGACGCCGCGTCCCTCGGTGAGCGCTTTCACCTCATCCGCGAAATCGTGCGTCCGATAGTTGATCGCCGCATCGGCGCCCAGTTTCAGGCATGCGGCGCATTTCTCGTCCGATCCGGCGGTCACGAAGACGCGCGCGCCGAAGGCATGCGCGAACTGAATCGCGGTGACGCCGATTCCGCTGCTGCCGCCATGGATCAGGGCGGTCTCGCCCTTTGTCAGGCGGCCGTGCTGGAACAGGTTCGCCCAGACGGTGAACGCGGTTTCCGGCAGCGCGCCGGCTCGGATCGCGTCGTAGCCCGTTGGCCAGGGCAGGCATTGCGTCGCCGGGGCGGTGCAGTATTGGGCATAGCCGCCGCCATTGGTCAGCGCGCAAACCCGGTCGCCGATCGACAGCGTGGTGACCCGATCGCCGGCGGCGACAACCTCGCCCGCGACTTCCAGGCCCAGGATCGGGCTGGCGCCGGGCGGCGGCGGATAGGATCCCTGGCGTTGGGCAATGTCAGGCCGGTTCACGCCGGCGGCCTGCACGCGGATCAGCACCTCGTCCGGCTTTGGCTGGGGCACGGGGCCAGTGGCGAGGCCAAGCACCGAGGGGTCTCCGGCGCCGTTGGCGTGGACATAGGTCATGGTTTGCGGAATTGGCATGGGTTCGGATCCTCCGGTCAGGCGGTTGGCGCGAACCTAGGCGAACAGAGGCCGCGCGCAAAGCCACCGCGGTGCCATTGACGGCCATAAAGAATGACGGCCGATCTCGTCTCCGTCGCGCGCCGCCGGCTGCCAACCCGGCGCCGTCCGGCCCGCTATCGGAATGTTGTTCCGGCGGAACCCGTTCCGGGTGTATTATCGGACTGCCTGAAAAGGCCAAGGAAACGGAGGAAACACGATGCAAACGCATAGTCGCGGCCTGTCGCGCCGCGGGATCGTCGTCGGCGCCGCCACGCTCGCGGCCGCCGGCGCCAAGGCCCAAACCCGTAACGAGAACGTCGGAACGCCGCCCAGCGTCATCACCAACCCGCCGCGCCACTGGGGGCCGAACGCCCAGCCGGATATGTATCCCGATCCCGACATTATCGTCGTCGATCCGGCGTTCAATCAGTCGCTGCTGTACATCACGGCCATTCGCCGGGTAGCGACCGGGTTTAAGTGGACGGAAGGCCCCGCATGGTCCAGCGAAGGCCAGTATCTGGTCTTCAGCGATGTGCAGGCGAATATCCAGTATCGCTATATCTGGGAAACCGGGCACGTCACCCGGTTCCGCGACCCGTCGTACAACAGCAACGGCAATGCGTTCGACTTCCAGGGCCGGCAACTCTCCACTCAGGATTTCAACCGAAGGGTGATCCGGTGGGAACATGACGGCACCATGACGGTGATCGCCGACCAGTATCAGGGCAAGGGCCTGTGCTCGCCCAACGATCTGGTGCCGCATCCGGACGGCAGCATCTGGTTCACCGACCCACCCTATGGCGATACGCTGTCGGAAGGTCATCCCGACGATGCGGGCGGCGCGACGAACGCGGCCGGCCTGTTCAACCCGCGCATCGGCGCGCCGGACGCGGGCGCGATCGGTGGGCGGAAGCGGGAACTGCCGAACAGCGTCTATCGCTGGGACCCCAGCGGACGGCTGGACGTAGTGGTGACCGAGGATCAGTTGCCCGACCCGAATGGGATCTGTTTCTCGCCCGACTACAAGACGCTGTATGTGATCAGTACCGGCAAGGGGCCGGGCGATACCGGGCCGGGCGGCGGCGGCAATATCTTCGCCTTCGACGTGCAGGGCAGCAAACTGACCGGGATGCGCAAATTTACCGATATGATGGTCGATGGCATCAAATGCGGGCCAGACGGTATGCGGGCGGACGTTTCCGGCAATGTGTGGATCAGTTCCAACGCCGTGCTGGGTTATTCCGGCGTCATCGTGTTGACGCCGGCAGGCAAACTGCTGGGCCGTATTCGCCTGCCGGAAGTCTGTGCCAACGTGACGTTTGGGGGGCCGAAGCGGAATACGCTGTTCATGTGCGGCAGTCAGTCGCTGTACGCGCTACAGGTGCAGACGCAAGGCGCCGCGCCAGGGTAGGCGGGGCGACCGGATCAATACGATACGCATCCCCCGGTTCGGTCGGGGGATGCTTACCCGGATTTACCGGCGCGTTCGGCGACCTTGATCTTCTGCCAGCCGGCTTCCATTTCGGCCAGCGTCAGTTCCGCCATGGTCTTCGCCTCCGCTTCGAAAGCGTGTTCCATCGCATTGAACCGGCGCGAAAATTTATCGTTCGCATGGCGCAGGCAGGTTTCCGGGTCCAGGTTCAGTTTACGGGCCAGATTGGCCAGCACGAACAGCATGTCGCCAACCTCATCGGTCAACCGTCGCGGATCGGCGTCCGGCAGTTCGGCGCGCAGTTCCTGGATTTCCTCGTCGAGTTTCGCCAGTACCTGATCCGCATCCGGCCAGTCGAATCCGACCCGAGCGGCGCGTTTCGTCAGCTTTACCGCCCGCGTCAGGGCAGGCAGGCCGACTGGCACCCCCGCCAGCGCGCCGGATTGCAGCCGTTCGGCGCGTTCGGCGGATTTCTGGGATTCCCACGCGGCGGTTTGGGCAGCGGAATCGCGCGCCGCCGCGTCGCCGAACACATGCGGGTGGCGGCGGATCATCTTGTCGCTAATGCATTGCGCGACATCCGCGAACCCGAACAATCCGGCTTCCTCGGCGATACGGGCGTGATAGACGACCTGGAACAGCAGGTCGCCCAGTTCATCCGGCAGCGCGGCGAAATCGTGCTGGGCGATGGCGTCGGCGACCTCATACGCTTCCTCGATCGTGTAGGGCGCGATGGTCTCGAAGGTCTGGGTTTTATCCCACGGGCAGCCGGTGGCGGGATCGCGCAACGCGGCCATGATATCGAGCAGGCGGCGGAGTTCGGCTTCGGCCGGAAGGGCAGGGCTGGACATATAGGGCGGATAAGGGAGCGATCCGCCGGATGCAAGCCCGGCGTCTGTGCGCCACGGCCCTGCTCCGCGGCGGAGCGGCCTTTCAGGCTGGGTCGAAGGAGCCGGAGAATTCGGGATCGGCGTGGCATCGCAACTTACAGATTGTCCTCACCCGTTCGCCGCGCCTTGCGCTCCACGGTGGCCTCCGAACGGCTCCCCGACCCATCTCCGCGGTCAAGCAAGCCAAGAAAATAAACAGGCATTGACGACAGAAGATTTTTAGTAGTAACGTTTATACATCGCCGATGTGCCTTTGCAGACAGGGAGAGCCGCCCATGACGATCACCACCCTATCCAGCCGGGAGTTCAATCAGGACACCGGCCGCGCCAAGAAAGCCACCTCGGAAGGGCCGGTCTTCATCACCGACCGAGGCAAGCCAGCCCATGTGCTGCTCAGCATCGAGGATTATCGGCGCATCGCCGGCAAGCACCGGAGTATCGTCGATGCCCTGTCCATGCCAGGACTCGCGGATATCGAGTTCGATCCGCCCCGTTCGCGCGAACTCCCCCGGCCGGCCGATTTCTCGTAATGTTCCTGCTCGATACCAACGTCATTTCCGAATTGCGCAAGGCCGGCGACGGCAAAGCCGACGGCAATGTCGTCGCCTGGCTGTCCAGCGTGGACGCCACCACCTTCTACCTGTCCGCCATCACCCTCATGGAGATTGAACTCGGCATTCTCCGGATCGGGCGGCGCGATCCCGTCCAAGGGGCCAGGCTTCGCGCCTGGATGGATCGGCACATCCTGCCTGAATTCGCGGATCGAACCCTACCTGTCGATATCGCCGTGGCACTCCGCTGCGCGCCCCTTCATGTGCCAGACCCGCGCCCCGAGCGGGATGCGTTCATCGCGGCGACTGCCCTGGTGCATGGCATGACGATCGTGACCCGGAACGTTGCCGATTTCGCGCCGGCCGGCGTGCCGGTTTTGAACCCGTGGGACGCTTTCCAATGACTGATCGCGCCATGTTTGCCGGCTACAGGCAAAAGGGCCATCCCCTCACGAATCGGCGACCTCAACTACGCCGACGTCACCCAGGACAGATAGAAAAAGATGGCCCGCCGTCAAGTCAATCGATTTCGTTGGCCTGCAGGAATAGAGCCTGCGACATCGCGTCGTAAAAGCGCTGGAAGGGGGCAGGGTCGGACAGGTCATGTTGGTTTATCTGGCCCGACGCCCGGACGATGGTGCGCGATGCACTGCCCGACCGCACGGTCACGGTGAAACGCACCAGGTCGCTGCCGAAGCGTGTGGCGCTGACGGTGCCAAGAACCTCGTCGGCCCGGTCAACCACGAACCCCAGATCCTGAAGGGTAGCGATCACCGCCTGAAATACCTTGGCCTTATCCTTCGTGTCGAAAGCCCGGGTTGAGATCGCGCGCTGCGCTGCCTGGGTGTTCGTGCTGCCGAGAACTTGCTGACGGCTGTCCCACTGACATCCTCCCAGAAGGGGCAACAAGACAGGAAGAAAAATCGGGAGGCGCGCGCGCTTCATATTTCGTGAGCGGTCAGGAACGCGGACTGGGCGAGCTTTTCGAAAAAGCCTTGATACAAGCCAGGGTCACTCAGAGTTTCACCGGCCGGAAGCATAGCCCCCGATCGCGGGACGATGTGCTGGAAAGTCGCGCGCACGACGGTTCCGTTCGGTACCGAGGACAACACGACCTGGGCGCGGATTTGTCCGCCACCCAACTTGGACGCAACGATAATCCCTTGGTTAACTTGGGATTCCTCGATCGTAAATCCCAGATCCTGCAAGACACCGACCGCGGATTGCAACATGAATGTTCGGTCGGCCGTATCGAACATGCGCGTTTGCCGCGCGCGAATCTCCAGCGTCGCGGCAGTGGGCTGGAAGGCTTGCGCCTGCTGGTCGGCGGTTGGCGTACAAGCGAGTAGAGCCGGAATCAAAACGGCTAACGCCATCGGCTGTCGAATGGCGGCAGGCATCAGAAGGTGCTGGAGCGATAAGAGAAGTCGCGAACCCTGCTCGCCTCGTCGAACTTGATTATGACGGTCATGGTTCGTTGCGTGGATTGCGATGCACCCGCCTGCGAGTTGGTGCCGCCAAAGAAAAGAGCATTCACCCCGCCGCTGGACCCGGAATAGACGTTTTCAGTCGCCATCCGGTCATAGACCCAGGTTTCCCGTCGCTTCTCGTCGCTGGTGACGATATTCGGGGCGCCAAGCGCCGCGGCGACGTCACTGCCGCTCATGCCGACATGTATCTCGCGTTGCACGGAACCAAGCGTCACACGGTCCCTGGCGTCAGCTCCAGCCGCGACATCGCGGGCATGTTCGCTGGCGGGGGTGCATGCGACGAGCAACAAAAATAAGCCGCCAACAGTTACAGAGGAGAGATTTCTCATATCATTGTGTTCCCGGGTGGGATGTTTCAGTGGAGTTGACTGCCGCCTTTGCGGCCGCCTTACGCTCATTAATTGTGTTCAATTCGGCTGTGGGACGTAAGGCATCGGGGGCGGTTACATCGTTTGGCAGTTCGGCGAACTGTCGTTGCATCGTTACCGCCAGAGGTTCGTAGAAATCGAGTTGATAGAACTGGGGCGCGTCAACCTGAGCCTCTTTCCCAACCGCCGCTATGGTAGCGTTTGCGCGTACGACCGACGTGCCCGGTTCTTTCGAATGGACAACGACCGCCAGGCGCAGGGTCGTCTGCCGTGTAGCCGAAACCGTGCCGGCATCGGATTCGACCCTCGTGATACGATAACCGAGGTCATGGAGTGTGCCGATTACGCCACGCATCGTTGTATCCTGATCCGCGGGCACCAGCCTTGTCTGCATAGACCGAAGCTCGACCGCGCTCTTTTTGCTCGGTACAAACTCGATCGGAGGAGGAGAGACGGCACAAGCCGCAAGCGATGCGACTACGCCCGATATCAAAACTCTGCGCACGATCCTAAGCATTCATCGCCAGGCCGCTGTGTATTTTTTCGAAGAAGCCTTTGGAAAACTCAGGCTCGGAAAGCTCCTCGACACGAGAAAAACCTTTGTTGTTGGTAATGATCCGCTCAAAAGAAACACGCAGACGAGCTTCGTTCGAGCCGACTGGACTCGTTGTGATGGTCGCGCGAATAACTTGGTCTCGGTCCCAGACAGGATCGTAGCGCGCGCCAATCAATGCCATCCCGATCGCTAGCGCTACTTGCGCGGTCACCTGCCCGGTTTCGGTGGCATCGCGATCCTTGCTGCCCGCCAAGACGCCGTAACGCGGCGCACTTTCCTCGATCGTGAAGCCGAGATCTTGGAGAACCTGAGATGCTTCTATCAGTAGCCGCTGCTCCGACGTGTTCGCGAACACGTCGGTCTGGCGTTCCCGAATCTCGGACGCGTTTAGCCTCGGCGCGCCGATTATAAGGGCCTCTTTATTAGCCCAGTCAGGATCGGATTGACAGCCAGTCAACAACACAAGCGTGACAATACCCAAAAACAACGAACGCATGAATTCCCTGCCGATCTAAGTCGGAAATCGTAATTATACCGGATTATTTAGACCGTCAATAGACCTGTTGCGAAAATCCGTCCTGAGCGGCCTGTTTACCGCAAGATAGGGGTTACCCCGGTCGCAGGCCTGTATGAAGCCTGGCAGGCTGCTGAAAAACGGTGAAACGATCCGCCAGACTACGATATATAGTAGGTACGTCGGTAAACTCTCGTCACATTTAGTGCTTTAGATTCCCCCTACGGAGTTGTTCAGCAGCCTGCTAGGACTCCTTCAACGCGAGGGAGTCTGTGGCCATTCTCGGCCGCCCGGCTGTGTCGCAGCCCGAGCTTCCACGGCCTGACCGAGGTCAGCGATGCGGCCTTCAATGCGATGCTGGTGAGGTTGCGCGCGCCTTGGGATTAGGCGCAGCGTGTCAAGATCGAGGTGGGGCGTCCGCCGTCTCTGCCCAATGGCCCGATTCCGGGCCATATAGAGAGGCAAAATAAACCTTGAAAATTATATAAAAATTTATATATCTATATAATGATCGACTTGCCCATCAAAACGGTCGTGTGGATCGGTCCGACCCTGAAGGACCTGAAATCGTTCCCACGATCAGTTCAACGAGCGGTCGGGTTGGCATTTTACGCCGCCCAGCTCGGGGAGACCCCGCCTGACGCCAAACCATTGAAAGGATTCAGTGGGGCCGGAGTTTTGGAACTGGTAGAGAACTACAAAGGCGATACCTATCGCGCGGTTTACACCGTTAGGTTCGCGACAAGAATTTACGTGCTGCACGTGTTTCAAAAGAAATCGAAGCACGGCATCGCAACGCCACAAAAGGAAATCGAGACGATCCGCGCCAGGCTGAAATGGGCTGAGCGGCTTTACACCGGCCAAACGGAGGAGGGTTGAACATGGAGCAAACGACACACCGGGCCAGCAGTGGGAACGTCTTTGCCGATCTTGGCATTCCCAATTCCGAACAGGAATTGGTTAAGGCGAAACTCACGGTGCAGATTTATCGAATTCTGCGCGATCGTAAGCTGACACAGACCGACGCCGCGCGCTTGCTTGGCACTACGCAGGCCCAGGTATCGGCGCTGATGCGTTGCCGCCCGGTATCGGTTTCCGTAGGCAAGCTGATGGAGTTTCTCATCACTCTGGGCCAGGACGTGAAAGTGACCGTCAGGCCCGCGGCGCATACCGGGACGGGGCACATGTCGGTTACGCTACACCCGGATTGATCGCTCCATTCCTCAATAGGTATGTAGAAACTCCAGCTAACGGATGGGAATTCTCCTGCCGTTGCACGATAGGCAACGCTCACGGTGCGGCCGGGACCAGACCCTACACTTGAAAGAACGCAACCTTATTCCAGCCGCATGACGTTTACCGCTCCATTGGGAAGCCGCGCCGCAAGATCGCCGACATGCGGGTGATGCGTCAGGACGATCACCTGCACCTGGCTGCTGAGTTCCAGCAGCGCCTGTAATGTCGCGGTGGTGCGGGGGTCGTCGAAGGTTTGCAGGATGTCGTCGGCAATGAACGGCAATGGCGAGGCGGTCGCCGCGTGGTCTTCCAGCGCCGCGATGCGCAGCGCGAGATAAAGCTGATCGCAGGTGCCCTCGCTGAGTTGATCCAGCGACTTGCGCCCCATGCCGTCGGCTTCCAGGGCCACCATGGTTTGGCCGTCCTTGGAGTCCTCGATCCGTACCCCGGCCTGCGCGCCGCCGGTGATGGTGCGGAACACCGAACCGATGCGATCCAGCAGGGGTTGGCTGGCGCCGGCGGCCAGCCGGTCCATGGCGGCTTGCAGCAGGACGTGGGTGGCGTGCAGCACCAGGGCTTCCTCGGCGATGCGGCTCAGGTTTGCCTGCGCGGCCTCCCGCCGCCGCGCCGCATCGGCGGCGTTCATGCCGGTGCTGGCCTGGTCCAGCGCGGCAGCGGCGGCGGTGCTGGCATCGCGCGCGGCGTCGATCCGGGCCATCCGTTCGTCCTGAGCGGCTTCGATGGCAACGAACCGCGCGGCGTCGTTCTCCGCGGTGGTCGCGGCGGCGCGCTCGGTCAGGGCATTCAGGCTCAGTCCGGCGCCTTGTTCGGCCAAATGCCGCTGCGCTTCCGCTTTGTCGTTCCGGGCGGCGGTCACCGCCCGGACACGCCGGAGTTGCTGTTCGGCTTCGTCGTCGGTCGCGGTACGAAGCGCGGCGCGCAACCCCTCCAGGGTACGGTTCGCAGCGTCTTCCGCGGCCGATGCCTCAGTCAGATTATGTGTGGCCAGTTCGATCCGGCGATCGGCGCCGGCGCAAAGCGCGGCCTGGGTTTGTTCGGTTTGCAGGCGCGTTTGGAAGGCGTCCGCCGCTTCGGCCGGGGGCAGGGCGGCAAACTCCGGCGACAACGGCGCCAGACGCGCGATCCTGGCGCTCAGCAGGGCGATGGCCGCCCGCATGTCGGCAATCCGCTGTTGCGCCTCGGCCGCGGCATGTTCGGTCCTGCGCAGGTCTTCGATGCGTGACAGCGCTTCGGTCGCGGCGACCCCGGTTTCGGTGGGCGCAAGGGCCAGGGACGCGGCGACAGGGCGCCACTGGTCTTGCCAGTCGGTCAGTGCCTGTCCGGTTTTCGCGGCCTCGGCCGCCGTCGCCGCGCGGGCGATGCGCAGTTCGGCGACCTGTTGCGTCAGGTGCGTGCGCCTTGCGTCCAGCGCGTGGCCGGCGGCGATGCGGCGATCCGCCTCGGCCAGAATCGTGCCGATGGCGGTAAGATCGGGCACCGGCACGTTCAGCGCGGCGGCGAGCCGGCCGGCAAGTATACCGAACATGTTCTCCAGGTCCGCACGATCGGCGGCGGCGGCGTCACGTGTGTCGCGGCAGACAACGGCGGTGTGGCGGGCGCGTAGAAAGGCCCGTAGTGGCGCGATTTCCGCGGTATCTCCGCCCGCTGTCCGGGCGATTGCCCGCACGTCGTCCTGAGCCAGCGCTAACGCTTCGGCCGCTTGGGTTACCGTGTCGCGGTGGGCCGCCACGCCCGCTTCCATGGTTGCCAGACCGGCGCGCATCGCGGTGGCTTCCGCTACGGCCTGGCCATGGCCGATGAGCGCATCGGCGACCGAGTCCGCGTCGCGGATTGCCCGGTCCATGGCAATCGCGGTTGCCGGATCGGGCGGGACCGTGGCCGGGGCGAACAGGCGCGCCCAGATCGTGTCGCGGTGGGCGCGGGCGGTTGCCAGCGCGCCGGCCGGCGGCAGCATCGCCGAACGTTCCAGCGCGGCGAGTTTGGCGCGTTCCATCGCGATAGCGGCGGCGTGGGCGGCATGGTTGCGGATCGCGTCGGTCTGCGCGGTTTCCGCCCGGTCGAGCGCCTTTGCCGCGGCGTCCAGCCTGACTTCCGATGGGGCGGCGGTCGCGCCGAGGGACGCTTCTGTCAGCGGTGCGTCGGGGATGGCGCTTAGCGCGGTTCGCAAGGCGGTTTCCGCGTCCAGCAGCTTGCGACGGGCGGTGTTCAGGCGGCCGGCCGGGTCGCCGCCGGCGCGAATCGGGGCAATTAAATCGGCCACCGCCGCGATATCGTCCGGGACGGGCAAGCGTTCCTGGTCTTCCAGGGTGGCGGCAAGCCGGCGTCCGGCGTCTTCCAGGCGATCCCGCGCGTTTTCCGCGGCCTGCGCCAGTTTGGCGCGTTGTTGCAGGCGTTTGCCGGCATCCGCAATCGCGGGCGCCGAGGGTAGGGCGAACCTGTCCGTCCAGCCCAGATCGCGGCGTAGGGCCGTGGCATTCTCCACGTATCCGGCGTGCGCGCGTTGCACGCCGGGCAAATCGGTTTCGGCGCCCAGTGCCTGGCCGCGCAAAACGGCCAGCGCCGCGATATCGGTTCCCGCCGCGATCCATGCCGGGTCGAAGCTTAATACCGTCCGAGCGTCGTGGGCCGTTTGCAGTTCCTTGCGGGCCGCTCCGGCAACGCCGGACGATTTGACGCGGTCTTCCAGCGCGTTGCGCCATCGCTTTTCGAATGTGTCGTCCACCTCCGGCGTCCCCGCGCCATCGGACAGGACTTGCAAGGCACTGTGCAGGCGGTCGAGCCAGGGGCGGCAGGCGCCGACGGTGCGCAAACGGTCGCGTTCGCGCGCGTCGTCCGCCTGTTCGGTCAGTAGGGTTTTCAACGCGGTGGCGGCATCCAGCGCCTGTTGTTCCAGCGCGGCCCAACCATCCGGGCGCAGCGCGGCGTGGCGCAGATCGGCCGCGGCTTGTTCCCAGTCGCTGAAAGCGCTCCACAGAGGGCGGGAGCGATGGCGCGCGGTGGCTTTGCCGAGTTCGTCGCGTTTGCGTTCCAGATCGGTCAACAGGTCGCGGACCCGGCCCATGCCGCCCGCGGCGGCGAACAGCACCTTGCCCAGACTGCCCTGGCTGCGGATCAGGTCCCGTCCGCCGGAGCGGAGCAGGGCGGTATCCAGCCCGAACAGTTCCCGGAACACGGTCTCGGTGGTACCGCCCAACAGCCGTTTAGTGTCGGTGTCGCCGACCTCGGCACCGCCGGCCAGCGCCAGCGTGTTGCCGTTGCCCTTGCGGCGGGTCAGGGACAATACGTCGCCGTCCTGGACGATATCGGCCTTCAGGAACATTTTTTCGGTGCCGAAGCGGAAGCTCATTTGCGTGCGGGCTTCGATCCCGAACAGAAATTCGCGGAACCCCTGACGGATTACGGATTTGCCGTAGCCGTTGGGCGCGACGATCAGGTTGATTCGCCCCGGTTCCGGATCGAACGGCAGATCGAGCGCCTCGAACGGGCCGTAGCGTTCCAGGCGGAATGTTGCGAAGCGCATCAGTTGTCGCCGTCCAGGATGGCTTCCAGCCGGTGTTTGGCCTGTTCGACAATATCGCTCAGGTCGCCGGCGGCGGCGGCCCGCAGCGGGTGGTCGTCCGGCAGGGCGTTCGTCAGCTTGCCGGACAACGTGGCGGGCCAGTCGCCCAGGAGTTCGGGGGGCGGGTCGGCGGCGATCGCGTCGATCTGGGCCAGCAGTTTGCCCGTGGTGTCCGGGCGGTGGGCCGGATCGCGGGGCGGGCGGGTTCGCAGCTTGATTGCTTCCAGCCACAGACGATGCTGGCCGGACAGGCTTTGCGCCTCGTTAAGGATTTTGTCGCGCAAGCCATCGCCGGACAGCGAGGCATGGGCCGGGGTGATGCCGGTCAGGACGATGCGCGCGGCGAGCGGGCGGTCCCCGGCGTCTTGCAGGGCTGCTGCCAGGTCGGATTGGATGCGGGTCAACGCCTCGGTTTCATCGGTCGCGCCGCTTAGGTCCACGTCGATGCGGGCCCACCGCAGCACGTCCAGGACGCGGTGTTCCACGGTCGCGCGTCCGTTCGCGACGGTGACCAGGGCGGCGCCCTTGGGGCCGGTTTCGCCGATGTGGCGGCCTTGCAGGTTGCCGGGGAAGACGATCCATGGATCCTCGGACAAGTACTGCCGTTCGTGGATGTGCCCGAGCGCCCAGTAGTCGTAGCCGTGGGATTTCAGGCGGGACAGGTCGCATGGGGCATAGCGGGCGTGGGCGGCGTAGCCTTCGGCGGAGGTGTGCAGCAGGCCGATATTGAACAGGGTTTTGTCGGGCGGCGGGTAGGCTTGCGACAGGTCGTTGGGTTCTTTCGGATCGGCGAAGCTTTGGCCGTGGATGGCAACGCCGATGGAGTCCAGGCGATGGGTGTGGGCTTTGGCATGGCCGAAAATCGTGACGTTGGGCGGCATCCGCAACGATCTGGTCATGCGGTTGGCGGCGTCGTGATTCCCCCGGATGACGAAGACCGGGATGCCGGCCCGGTGCAGGCGCAGCATTTGCGTGGCGAAGAACAGACCGGTGCCGAAATCCGGCCAGTCACCGTCGTAGATGTCGCCGGCAATCAGCAGAAAATCGACCTTTTCGGCGATCGCGAGATCGGCAAGACGGCCAAGCGCCTGCCGGGTGGCGGCTCGGATCAGTTCGGCGGGCGCGGACGGATCGGCTTCGAGGCCCCGCAACGGGCTGTCGAGATGAATGTCGGCGGCATGGATGAAGCGGAAGCCGGGCATGGGGCCAGCCCTATCACGGTTGCGGTGCCGCGGGAATGACGCGGCGGGCCTTAACCCGATCGGCGCAAAGCCGCCGTTGTGCCGGGGAGAATCAGCCTGGGCGGCCGCGATTGCGTTCCGCCGCGGTTGCCGCCACCGCATCGACGATCGCGTGGTAGCCGGTGCACCGGCAGTAATTACCTGACAGGTGTTCGCGGATCGCGGCGCGGCTGGGGTCCTGGTCGTGCAGCAGCAAATCCTGAGCCGCGATCAGCATTCCCGGCGTACAGTATCCGCACTGCAACGCATTGCGGTCGTGAAACGCCTTCTGCAAATCGGCGATTTCCCCGCTGTCGGACAGACCCTCGATCGTTTCGACGCTACAGCCATCCGCCTGCACCGCCAGCACCAGGCAGGCGCGGACCAGCGCGCCATCCAGACGAACGGTGCAGGCGCCGCACACGCCATGTTCGCAGCCCAGATGGGTGCCGGTGAGCGACAAATGCTCGCGAAGGAAGTCGGCGAGGTGAACGCGCGGTTCGATATCGGCGCGGACGGTTTCGCCGTTGACGGTCAGCACGATCTTCATGCGCGGATCCCCAGTGCGGTCAGGGCGTTGTCGCGCAAAACACCCGCGAGGTGCAGCCGCATCGCGCCCGTCGCCTGCAAATCGTTCGGTGGATCGAAATCCAGCGCCGCGAAGGGGGCGCGCATCGCGGGCCGGTCGGCCACCGAGAAGTAAGCAAACCGGGTCGCCGAGGCCGCGAGGCCCACGATCGCATAATCGCCGGCGCGGCGGGCGATTTCCTGGAAGAAAAACGGGCCGGCGGGCAGCGGGATTTCCACGGCCGTCAGCATCTCATCGGGTTCGAGCGCGGTTTGGAACAAGCCGGCGAAGAACGCATCCGCCGCGATGCGCCGTGTGCCGCGCGGCGATACCGCTTCGATGACGGCCTGTAGCGCCAGCATGCAGGCGGGTAGTTCCGAGGCCGGGTCGGCGTGTGCCAGATTGCCGCCGATGGTTCCGCGCGTCCGGATTGCCGGATGGGCGACATGGCGCAGGGCTTCGGTCAGCAGCGGAACATGGTGCGCGACCGTCGCATCGCGCAGAATGGCGTCGTGGCGTGCCAGCGCGCCGATCCGGAGCATGTCGCCGTCCACGGCGATGCGGCCGAGGCCCGCGATACGGCCGATATCGATCAGCATACGGGGCGATGCCAGTCGCAAATTCATCGCCGGCAGCAGGCTTTGGCCACCGGCGATCAATCGTGCGTCCGGTCCTTCGGCCGCCAGGGCCGCACACGCCTCGGCGACGGTCGCTGCTCTGATATAGTCGAAGGCCGGCGCTTTCATCGCGATTTTCTTCCCCTGCCGTCCGGTCGCGACGGCGCCGGGGCTGAGTACGGGACTGGCTGGGAAAGATCAATCCACCGGTATCGGTGTCGCCCGGTGTCGCGTGGCGGGCTGGCCGGTGGCGGTGTGCCGGCAGGGACTGGTCCGGCGGGCTTTGCCGTGGCCTTCGGTTCGCATCGGCCGGGACGATTGCCGCCGGGTGGTCGGCGATGCGATGCGGCCATTCGGAGCCATAACGGCAAGGCACACCCGATGATTTCTTCGCGGTTTCCGGGCAAGCCAGCCCGGCCCTGTCTTGTTTTGGCCTTTCGCACACTCCCGTGTACAACCGGTCCATGACTAAGTCCTCGCATCCAGGCTTCCCCCCACCCGTCCTTATTGCCGATACCGGCGCGTTGGCGGCGTTCTGCCAGCGCATGCATGGCGAGACCTTCATCGCCGTCGATACCGAATTCATGCGCGAACGCACGTACTGGCCGGAACTCTGCCTGGTGCAGATCGCGGGCGAGCACGAGGTCGCGGTGATCGATGCGGAAGCAGAGGGCATCGACCTGTCCGCCCTTGGCGTATTATTCGCCGACCCGGCGGTGACGAAAGTGTTTCACGCCGCGCGTCAGGACATCGAGATTTTTGTGCTGCGCTTTGGCGCGGTTCCGCGGCCGCTGTTCGATACGCAGGTGGCCGCCATGGTGGCCGGGTTCGGCGATCAGGTCGGTTACGATGCACTGGTGTCCAACCTGACGGGCGGCATGATCGACAAGGCGCATCGCTTCAGCGACTGGTCGGTTCGGCCCTTGTCCGCATCGCAGATCGCCTATGCGGCGGCCGACGTCACCTATTTGCGCGACGTCTATGTCCGTCTGAGTCGCCGCCTGGAACAGGACAACCGCCTGAGCTGGGTCGCCGAGGAGATGGCGATCCTGAATAACCCGGCGACCTATCGCGCCGATCCGGAAACGGCGTGGGAGCGGTTGCGGCCGCGCACAACCAATCGCCGGCTGTTGTATGTGCTGAAGGAAGTCGCCGCGTGGCGGGAGAAAGAGGCACAGCGCGTCAACGTTCCGCGCCAGCGCCTGATCAAGGACGAGGCGCTGCTGGAAATCGCGGCGACGGTGCCCGGCGATGCCGACGCGCTGACGCGGATCCGTGGCGTAACGCGCGGGTTCGCCGAGGGCCGATCCGGCGTTGCGTTGCTGGACGTGCTGACCGCTGCCCGAGCCGTGCCGGACGCCGGACTGTCCGTGGCGGCGCCTCCGCGCGATTCGGCACGTCCATCGGCGGCGCTGGTTTCCTTGCTGAAGGTGCTGCTGGCGGCAAAGTCCGAACAGCACACAGTCGCGCCCCGGCTGGTCGCCAGTTCCGACGATATCGATCGGCTGGCCACCGAGGATAGTCCCGATATTCCGGGGCTGCACGGGTGGCGGCGAGAGGTCTTCGGCAACGACGCGCTGTTGCTGAAACAGGGGCGGATCGCGCTGGGCGTGGACGGCAGACGGGTGAAATTTATTCCGGTGTGACCGGGACCGCCGACTCTTCTTGCAAACATGCAGATATCTTTATATAGCGCCGCTGCCAATCAGGAGCGACGCGCATGGCGCAGGATTTCAAAGTTAAAGACCTTTCCCTTGCCGACTGGGGCCGCAAGGAAATCAGCATGGCCGAGGACGAAATGCCCGGCCTGATGAAAATTCGCGAGGAATACGGCAACGCGCAGCCGCTGAAGGGCGCGCGCATCGCCGGTTGTCTGCACATGACGATCCAGACTGCGGTGCTGATCGAGACGCTGATCGCCCTCGGCGCGACGGTGCGCTGGTCTTCGTGCAACATTTTCTCCACCCAGGATCACGCCGCGGCCGGTATCGCCGCGGCCGGGATTCCCGTTTTCGCCTGGAAGGGCCTGAACGAGGAGGAATTCTGGTGGTGCATCGAACAGACGGTGCGCGGGCCAGACGGCTGGACGCCGAACATGATCCTCGATGACGGTGGCGACCTGACCGTGCTGATGCACGACAAGTATCCGGCGATGCTGGCGGACGTGAAGGGCATCTCGGAGGAAACCACCACCGGCGTGCATCGCCTGTGGGACATGGCCAAGGCCGGCAAGCTGCTGACCCCGGCGATCAACGTCAACGACAGCGTGACGAAGTCGAAATTCGATAATCTGTATGGCTGCCGTGAATCGCTGGTCGATGGCATTCGCCGCGGCACCGACGTGATGATGGCTGGCAAAGTCGCCGTGGTGAACGGCTTCGGCGACGTCGGCAAAGGGTCCGCCGCGTCGCTGCGTAACGCCGGCTGCCGGGTGATGGTGACCGAAATCGACCCGATCTGTGCATTGCAGGCGGCGATGGAAGGCTATCAGGTCGTCACCATGGACGATGCGGCCGGATGGGGCGATATCTTCGTCACCGCCACCGGCAATGTCGATGTGATCACCATCGATCACATGCGGGCGATGAAGCACCGGGCGATCGTTTGCAATATCGGGCACTTCGATTCCGAGATTCAGATCGAGTCGTTGCGGAATTACAAATGGGAAAACGTTAAGCCTCAGGTCGATGAGGTTGTGTTCCCCGATGGCAAGCGTTTGATCGTGCTGTCCGAAGGCCGACTGGTGAACCTGGGCAACGCCACGGGCCATCCGAGTTTCGTGATGAGCGCGAGTTTCAGCAATCAGGTGCTGGCGCAGATCGAACTGTACAACGCCCCCGCCGGCAAATATGGCACCGATACGGTGTACACGTTGCCGAAGCACCTCGACGAGAAGGTGGCCGCGCTGCATCTGGAGAAGGTCGGCGCGACGCTCACGAAATTGTCAGCCAAGCAGGCGGAGTATCTGGGCATTGCCGAACAAGGGCCGTTTAAGCACGATCTTTATCGCTACTGATCCGCGGTCTGAATCCGAATTCATCCGCTTGTCATGGCATCGCACTGGTGAAACAGCGTAGCGCATCCCAACTGCATGGCGCGATGTTCCTGTCGTCGCCGTCCGGGAAATTATCTCTCGCGGCGGCGGCAGGACATGACGAAGACAGGAGTGGGACCGTCCAATGTATGCCACCGAAAACGAGCGGCATCCGCCTTTTACCCAAGCCTTACGGCAGGCGTTGCAAAATATCCGGGACTCGGGGGCGGCGGCCGACCTGCTGTTCCTGGAGGCATGGGAGATACGTCCGTCGTCCAACCTTGGGGTTACCCTGCGCGCCAGCCAGATCAGGCGCGCAAATCCCGCGCTCGCCGCCGCCATTGGCGCCGAACTGAAGGCTCGGCAGTCCGTGTCGGCGGGTTTTTCTGGCGATCCGGCGCGCGTATCGCCGGTAAAGCTGCACGCTCATCCAACGATTTAGGGCGCGTGCGGCGCCGCGACCCAAGGCGATAAGTGCCGGGCAGGCCTAACAGGCCGCACGACTCAATTCAGCCATTTATCCGGTTGTGCCGCCTCTACGGATGTGGTGGCATCGCCCTTGTTGGCTGACGGCAAGGGAACGGCGGAATGGCAGTACATCGAATAGCCTCGACACCGGAAACCGTTCGATGGGGCGTCTTCGACGCCAGTTTTCCGCCGCTGATCACGATCGCCTCGGGCGACACAGTCACTCTTGAATGCGTGTCGGGTGGGCCAGAGGTCATGCCTGCCGCCGGGTCCGGGTTGACCGTTCCCCCAGCCCTGGCCGCGATCCATGCCGCCAACGTGCCGCGCGCGCCGGGTCATCTGATCACCGGCCCGGTGGCGGTCGCGGGTGCAGAACCGGGCGACATGCTGGAAGTCCGGATCGACAGGATCGAACTTGGCTGCGACTGGGGCTATTGCGGTTTCCGTCCGCTGGCCGGCACGATCCCTGAAGACTTCCCCGAGACGTTTCTGTCGCATATCCCGGTCGATCGCGAGCGCAAAATATGTCGTCTGCCATGGGGCACCGAACTGAATCTGGCGCCGTTTTTCGGGGTTATGGGCGTGGCCCCGCCGCCGGCTTACGGCAGGATTTCCACGATTCAGCCGCGCGAGCATGGCGGCAATTTGGATAATAAGGAACTTGGCGAGGGGTCCACGCTGTTTCTGCCGGTCTGGGCGCCGGGCGCGCTGTTCTCGGCCGGAGATGGTCATGGTGTGCAAGGCGACGGCGAGGTGTGCATCAATGCCCTGGAAATCTGCCTGACCGGCACGTTCACCCTGACGCTGCACAAGGGCGGAGGGGTGCGCGATCCGTTGCTGACCTACCCGCGCGCGGAATCCGCCAGCCATTTCATTACCATGGGCATGCATGAGGATCTGGATGTCGCGATGAAGACAGCGCTGCGGCAAATGATCGCCTTTATCGTCGGGCGGACGA
The DNA here is from genome assembly GCA_021805565.1 of Pseudomonadota bacterium. Lineage (GTDB taxonomy): Bacteria > Pseudomonadota > Alphaproteobacteria > Acetobacterales > Acetobacteraceae > Rhodopila. Next base: position 29,405 of record JAJZFA010000039.1, on the reverse strand, counting down.
ACCTGTCGCGCCAGGAAGCGTATCAGTTCTGCTCCCTGGCGGTGGATTTCCATGTGACCCAGACGGTGAACGGGGAAAAGGGCGTGCATGGGATGCTGAAGAAAGGCCTGCTATTTTAGCGTAGCGCCGGTCGTCACGCGCTGAAGAAATTCGCGGATATCGACGTCCGGCCGATCAGGTCGCGCAACGCGGGGTTGTCTTCGCTGTTTTCCTCGGTCAGCGTTTCCATCGGGACAAAAAATTCATGCGCATGCGGCAACTGATGCCTGGCAAAGCCCCGGTAATGGCCGCTTTTTAGCCCGTACAGCACCCGCATTTCGCGCACCGGTATCACCACGTCGTTGAACGGTTCGTGCGGGATAACGCCCGTGGTTCGCCAGCGCGGCGTTGGATCGTCCGGGCTAATCCGAGCCAGCAGCCATTCGATCGGGCACAGGCACATCATGGAATGAGTGCTTGGCGCGAACCGCGAGCGCTTGTCGAGCAGGTTCTGGATCGTGCTGCATGCCTCGATCGCCAGGATATCGACGAACGGTTCGGCGAATGTGCCGCCGAAGTTGAGCCACAGGCCATCGGGCAAGGTGCGCAAGCGGGAACTACCCGGAATCTTCAAAAATGGACTGCTGATTCGCGTTTCGTCTTCGGATGGCCGCCCACGCAGCCATGCTTCTTTCCCCCGGCGGGGTTTCACGCCCGGCGGCCGTTGTCCCCATCGTTTAAGCCGGCTTTTGACGAGAAGATCTAAGGAAATCTTGTCTCGCATACGTTTTATCCTCAGCGACGCTGCCAAATTGCAACCTATGCGTGTGTTAACAAATTTTGACTCTCGCATCCGTTAGTATGTCGCTGAAACACCGGTAATATATTGTATCTAAATCATAGTAAGTCTCTTGACAGCATCGACTCGGAAAACCGGCCAACCGCAGTGGCTTTCACCGAGCACGGACGGCGTAAATTTTTCTAATATTTTATAAATATATTTATGTAAATCATAACACTATAATACATTTCTAATGTTATCCCGAAGCAAGCGATCATCGCTGAAATCGACGCGAGGCCGCCAAGGTCGAATTTCACCTAGTGAAATACAGCCTGCTTGCCAGACCGGCTGACATAAAACGCAAAAAATCCGGCGATCCGTCAGACCGCCGGTTATTCTCGGTGCGATACCGACAGCGGAAAAAACGATCCTTTCGGTCTTTCCGTTGCCAGCGTTTCGGCGCGTCTAATCGGATTCATCCCCAACCGTGTTGACCCAGTTTGCGAAGGTTGATCTTCGGTCGGGTGGCGATCAGCCGGGGGCCGGTTCAGGAGCGTGTTGCGGAGGGAACATAGTCGCGCTGGGCAGGGCCGGTGTACAGCTGCCGGGGCCTACCGATCCGCTGTTGCGGATCTTCCATCATTTCTTTCCACTGACTGACCCAGCCGACCGTGCGCGACACCGCGAACAGCGCGGTAAACATGCTGGTCGGGAAGCCCATCGCTTTCAGGATGATGCCCGAATAGAAATCGACATTCGGGTAAAGCTTGCGCTCGACGAAATATGGGTCGGTCAGAGCGATTTTCTCCAGCTCCATCGCCAGATCGAGCAGCGGGTCCCCCTTGATTCCCAGTTCGTGAAGGACGTCGTGGCAGGCCTTCTGGATGATTTTCGCCCGTGGATCGTAGTTTTTGTAAACCCGGTGGCCGAAGCCCATCAGCTTGGTATGATTATCTTTATCTTTAACATCGGCCAAAAACTGCTTGATATTGCTGGTATGTCCGATTTCGGCCAGCATCTTCAGCACGGCTTCGTTGGCACCACCATGCGCGGGCCCCCACAAGCTGGCAATGCCCGCCGCGATACAGGCAAACGGATTGGCGCCCGTGGAACCTGCCAGCCGAACCGTGCTGGTGGATGCATTCTGCTCATGATCGGCATGCAGGATCATGATCAGATCCATGGCCTTGGACAGAATGGGATTGGGCTTGTACTCCTCGGCAGGCACGGCATGGAACATGTACAGGAAATTTTCCGCGTACGACAATTCGTTGCGGGGATACACGAACGGCTGACCGACCGCGTATTTATGCGCCCACGCCGCGATCGTCGGCACCTTGGCGATCAGGCGAAACGCGCTGATCCGACGGCTTTCCGGGTCGTGGATATCCAGGCTGTCGTGATAGAACGCCGACAGTGCGCCCACCACGCCGCACATAACCGCCATCGGATGGGCGTCCCGGCGAAAGCCGTTGTAAAACGTGCGCAACTGTTCGTGCAGCATCGTGTGGCGGCGCACGCCCTGGTCGAAATCCAGCGCCTGAACCGCGTTCGGCAACTCGCCATTCAACAGCAGGTAGCACACTTCCAGGAAGTTGGAATGTTCGGCCAGTTGTTCGATCGGGTAGCCGCGATACAGCAAAATGCCCGCGTCTCCGTCGATATACGTGATCTTGCTGTCGCACGAGGCCGTGGCCCCATAGCCGGGGTCATAGGTGAAGACGCCCAGGTCGCCATACAGTTTGCGAATGTCGAACACATCTGGACCGACGCTGCCGGACAGCAGCGGCAGGCTGGTGGATTTATTCGAGCCGTCCAGAGTGACCGTGACAGACCGTTTGGCTGGAGCGCTCATGCGCGATGTCCTTATTTAAAGTGCGATAGCACGCCATCGTTCGGCAGACTGATATCGTCATACCGGCCCGGTGGTTCCAGACAAAATTATGGCGCTATTGGCTTCGACGCAACCTTCGCAAGCGCAGCACGGTGTCGGTTGGCGGGATTTCTTAGGCCATGCCCAACAACCATCGCTCCATGTTGTGGCGTCGGACATGCCCTAAACCATTGTTTGAGCGGGCAGCTTCATCGGCGTGCTGACGCACTTATTGCCGATGCTGCCTTTAGCGGATATCGCGTTCGATGGGGGTCGCGCACCATGATCGGCCGTGGGGTGAAGGATCTGGCCGCTGCATTGGGGGTAATGCGGGATACGCCGCACGTGTTCGGTTTGCTCGTTCGGCACGGCGGCCCTGGGGCGGCCTGACCAACCCCATTTGCGTCGGTTTAGCCACGTTCGGCATTTCCGCTCCGGATTGTGGCGCCGGGCATGCCCCCAGTCAGTGTTTGAGCGGGCCGCTCGACCGACGGGCGCATCACCGATGCTGCCCTAATCCAGTTCGGACTCCTGATTGACAGTGCCAACCTCCCTTACACCGCCGATATCGCTTAACGAGGCGATAAGGTGCGAAATCGGGCGCTTTCCCTTTACCTGCATTCGAAGCGTGACGGTGCCCGTGTGACGCGACCGGCGGGCGGTCGCCATGCCTTCGCGATCCGCGAGGTCCTGGGCGTCCTCCGGACTATCGAGTGGGTCTTCCCGGTCGAGCCGCACGTGGTCGATGGCAAAGCGGAGTTCGGTGCATCGAACCAGGATGGTGCGCAGCAGTTCGCGTCCATCGTCATAACAAATGCGGATTTCCGCTGCCGAGCGGCGTGGTCGTGGCAGGCGGCGGATCAGCCTGGGAAAGCCTAGCATTATGATGAAATGACCCACGGTCGAAGCCACCGCGATCACCGGCAATCCCGCGCCGCATGCCATGCCGAGCGCCGCGGTGAACCAGATCGAGGCTGCTGTCGTCAGCCCGCGCACTACGTCGCGACGCATGAATATCACACCGCCGCCGATAAATCCGATGCCGGATACCACTTGTGCGGCGACCCGGGACGGGTCGAGCACGACCCGGCCGTTGTCGAGGACGCCGGTAAACCCATACTTCGAGATCAGCATGATCAGGGCCGCGGAAACACCGACGAGCGTGTGCGTTCTGAGTCCCGCGCTTTTCTGCCGGATCTCCCGTTCCGCGCCGACGATGGCGGACAGCAGGAAAGCCAGCGTCAGTTCCCCAAGCTGCAGCCAGCCCTGGCCGGAAAAATGCAAATAGTCCGCCATGCGCTAACCCTTTGCGCGAAGTGCCAGTTCCGCGGACGGCGTCGCGGTTGAAACGCGGATAACATGGCACCAACGGTGCCACCCGGATAGAAGTCCGATCGGTTTGTCTGGCCGGCCCGAAGTTTGGCGGACATCGGAACGACAGATATCGGTGGCCGGATCGCAAGTCGGCATACCAGGGGGGTAAATGCCGAGCCTCGCCGCCTTGTGCGGGGTGTAGCCTCGCCCCGCGCTTATTTGGTAGCGGGCGCCTCTTGTCGTCACCGGTTTCCTCCCGCACCCGAACCGGCGCCGATCGTAACCAGGGCGGGGGCGGGACGGACACCGGAAATCGCCCAAAGCGCAACGGCGTATGCCAGCGCGGAGATCACGAACGGCGCGCCCGGCAGCAGCATCGGGGCAGCCGGTCCGGTGAAGGTCGAAAATACCCAGCTTGCGACCAGTGGCGACACGATGGCGGTAAGGCCCTGGACCGATGACAGCGCGCCCTGGGTTTCGCCCTGGCGATCGTCGGATGCGGTGGCGGAAATCATGCCCTGAATCGCCGGCCCGGTGATGGCCCCGAGCGACTGCACCGTGATTCCCACGAGCACGACCCAGCCGTAGGGCGCCAGCCCGATGCAAAGATAAGAACAACCGGTGATGACCGCCCCTGTCATCGCCGCTCGGCGTTCGCCCAGCAGCGGCACGATGCGCCGCACCAGCAGGCCTTGCACGATGGCGGAGCCAAGTCCGGCCAGCGCCAGCGCCAGTCCGTTCTGGCGCGTGTCCCAGCCGAAGCGCGCCTGATTGGCCAGCACGAACGTGCTTTGCAGCGCCCCCAGCGCGAACCATAACGCGCTCCAGGCGAGGGCCAGACGGCCCAGGTTTCGGCTTGCCATCACCAGGCGCAAGGACCCCATCGGATTGGACCGGCGCCAGTCGATGGGCCGCCGCCGTTCCACGGGCAAACTCTCCGGCAGCACGAACAGGCCGTACAGCACGTTGCAACCGGCCAGCGCGGCGGCCGCGAAGAACGGCAGGCGCAGGCCATACGACCCCAGCACCCCGCCCAGCGCGGGGCCGATGACAAACCCGACGCCGAACATCGCGCCAACCAGGCCGAACTGGCCGGCGCGTTGTTGGGGCGGGGTCACGTCGGCGATATAGGCGGTGGCGGTGGCGGCGTTCGCGGCGGTGGCGCCGGCGATCAGCCGCCCCAGGAACAGCCAGGTCAGCGACGGCGCCCAGGCCAGCAGCAGGTAGTTGGCGCAGATGCCGGCGAGCGACAGCAGCAGCACCGGGCGGCGGCCGAAGCGGTCGCTCAGGCCGCCAAGTACGGGGGCGCAAATGAACTGCATCAACGCGAACGAGGCCAGCAGCAGCCCGACCCAGACCGAGGCGCCGGACACATTCATGCCCGACAGTTTCAGCACCAGCGACGGCACGATCGGCACGACAAGACCGAAGCCCAGCGCGTCGATGACCAGTGTCAGCAGGATAAAGCGGACGGACGCCGATCCTTTACTCATCGGACGGGCATGCCGGCGGGGAACTGGCTACTCATGGGCGCTTAATGGGCTTGGGTGGGGCCGATTGCCAAGCAGGGAATGTGCGGTGCCGGTTATTCGCCAGGGGAGCAAGGCCGTTCGCCAGCCTGCGGATATGTGAGATAAACTTCCATAATACCCTCGCTTTCGCGAGAAGTTTGGCTTTGCCCGGCCGCCACTTGCCAGCGCGAAAGAAGTTTGCCCTTTATGAGCGACTTACAACCGTCGCCGTCAGGCGGATCCGGCCATCTCGGGAAAGGGAATTGTTCCATGGCAACCCAGCACAAGCCGCTGATATTCGACCGCCCGTTGCGCGGCCGCATTTACGACAGCATCGCCGAAACCATCGGTAATACGCCGCTGGTGCGCATTCCGAAAATCCTCGCCGAGGAAGGCATTACCGCCGACGTCGTGCTGAAACTGGAATTTTTCAATCCGCTGGCCAGCGTGAAGGACCGCATCGGGGTCAACCTGATTCTGGCGCTGGAAGCGTCCGGCACACTGCAACCGGGCGGCACGATCATCGAGCCGACATCGGGCAACACCGGGATTGGACTTGCCTTCGTGGCGGCCGCGCGCGGCTACCGGCTGATCCTGACGATGCCGGAATCGGTGTCGATCGAACGGCGCAAGATGCTTACCTATCTGGGCGCGGAACTGGAACTGACGCCGCGCGAAAAGGGCATGAACGGCGCCATCGCTCGGGCCAAGGAACTGCTGGACGCGCATCCGGGGTCGGTGACCGCCAACCAGTTCGGCAATCCCGCTAACCCGGACATCCACGCTCGGACCACGGCCGAGGAAATCTGGTTCGACACCAAGGGGGAAGTGGACGCGATCGTGTCCGGTGTCGGCACCGGCGGCACCCTGACCGGCATCGCGCGGGCGCTGAAGCCGCGTCATCCAGGGCTGAAATTCTTCGCGGTGGAGCCAATGAGCAGCCCGGTACTGTCCGGCGGCAAGCCGGGACCGCATCCGATCCAGGGGCTTGGCGCCGGGTTCGTGCCAGAGGTTCTCGACACCAAGGCGATCGACGAAGTGGTTCAGGTCTCCAACGAGGAAACGCTGGCCTGGGCGCGCCGTCTTGCTCGGACCGAGGGTATTCCCGGCGGCATTTCATCGGGCGCGGCGCTGGCGGCGGCCGTGAAGGTAGCGAAACGTCCGGAGTATGCCCACAAGCGCATCGTGGTCATCATCCCGTCGTTCGCCGAACGCTATATTACGACCGCGTTGTTCGAAGGTCTGTAATACCGGGCGGCATTGGCACTGGCCGGTGGACGAGCGCCACCGGTTCGCTTTGTAGCCTTCTTACCGCGTTGCGCGTACGCGCGGCCGCCACGAAGGCATCCGCGTGGCGAGCCGGCGCGTCCCTGCACGCCAAGACCTCCGGCGTGCGGATCGGCCGGCGCGGGGCCAACCACCCAGGGAAATCGGGTGATGGCAGTCAAATGATTGCCTGTTCCAAAATTGTGCCGGGGCGGCGTTTTTCCCCTTCTGTCATGGCCCGGCTTGGCCCGGCCATGACAGAAGGGGAAACCAAGCCTGACCGCCTTCACCGGATTGCCCGTGCGCCGGACAAGCCGGCATGGCCTTTTCATCGGTCCTCCGATCGTGGACAACAGCGCACGCATCGTTCCCCCCAGTCCTGTCAGCCAGAAGGAAGCCCATGACTCAACCGACCTATGACATCCTCGGTATCGGCAATGCCATCGTCGATGTCGTCAGCCAGGCGGACGACGCCTTCCTGTCGAGGCACGACATGCACAAGGGCGCGATGATCCTGATCGACACGCCGGCGGCGGACGCACTCTACGCCGCCATGCCGGCTGGCAACGAAAGCAGCGGCGGATCGGCCGCCAATACCTGCGCCGTCGCCGCCGGCCTCGGTTCCCGCGTTGCCTACATCGGCAAAGTGGCGGATGACCAGTTGGGCGGCGTGTTCCGCCACGATATCGAGTCCGTTGGGGTGCATTTTCCCACCGCCCCGCTGACCGGCGGCGCGCCCACCGCGCGCTGCCTGATCCTGGTGACGCCGGACGGACAGCGCACCATGAATACCTTCCTGGGCGCCTGCGTGACGCTTGGGGAAGACGACGTCGATCCGGCTTTGGTCGCCGCGTCCGCCGTGACCTACCTGGAAGGCTACCTGTTCGATCCGCCGGCCGCGCAGGCCGCGTTCCGTAAGGCCGCCGCCGCCGCGCACGCCGCCGGCCGCCGCGTCGCGCTGTCGCTGTCGGACGCTTTTTGCGTCAACCGGCACCGGACGGCGTTTCTCGATCTTGTCGCGAACCATGTGGATATCCTGTTCGCCAACGAGACGGAAATCACCGCGCTTTACGAATGCAACACGTTCGCCGAAGCCGCCGAGGCCGCGCGCAAGGATGTTGCCCTCGCCGCGTTGACCCGTAGCGAGGCGGGCAGCCTGATCCTGCAAGGCAACGAGACGGTGCATATCCAGGCCGAACCCGCCAAGGTCGTGGATACCACGGGTGCGGGAGACGCCTATGCCGCCGGATTCCTGTCCGGCCTGACAGCGGGCAAAACCCTGAGCCAGTGCGGCCGCATGGGCAGCATCGCCGCCGCCGAAATCATCGGTCGCTTCGGCGCTCGGCCGGCAACCGATTTGCGAAAGCTGATGCGGGACTGATGGCCGTGCGGCGGCGCGCTGCCGGTGGCTTTGTGCCCGAGCGATCGGGACCGGCATGATTCTGAATACCATCCAATCGGGCGAGGGTCCGCCCGTGGTGCTGCTGCACGGCCTGTTCGGCGCCGCTCGCAATTGGGGCGCGATCCAGCGCGCGATCGCGCCGCGGTTTCGTGCGATCGCGATGGACATGCGAAACCACGGCGACAGCCCGCACGCGCCCAGTATGCGATACGAGGTGCTGGCGGCCGATGTCGCCGAAACGCTGACCGAGCTGGGTGTCGAAACGGCCGCGGTGGTCGGCCACTCGATGGGGGGCAAAGCCGCCATGGCGCTGGCCCTTCTGCACCCGGACCGGATTGGCCGCTTGCTGGTGGCCGACATCGCGCCGGTGCCGTACCGGCATGATAACAGCGCCATCGCGCAGGCCATGGCGGCGATTCCGCTGACGCCGGCGTTGACCCGCCAGGACGCCGATGCCGCGTTGGCCGGGGCTGTGCCTCGCGCCGATATACGGGCGTTTCTGCTGCAGAATTTTCGCTTCGGCCCGAACCCGCATTGGCGGATCGGCCTGCCTTCGATCGCGGCCGGTATTCCCGATCTGGAGGGATGGGCCGGCCTGCCGGGTTGCTATAACGGGCCTTCCCTGTTCGTGACCGGCGCTGACTCGGATTATGTGCGGCCCGAACACCGCCCGGCGATACGATCCCAGTTTCCCGCCGCGCGGTTCGTCGCGGTGAAGGGTGCGGGGCATTGGGTTCATGCCGACAATCCGGCCGGGTTTGTGTCGGTGCTAGAGGCGTTTCTGCACGGTTGGGGGCAGGGCGGCCACTGATCCCGCGAGCCGTTGGCCGAACGCCGGAACCTGTGCTTCGCGTCATGGCCGGACGCTGCAGTATCGCCATCGCGACAGCCGGCGGCAGGCCCGCCCGGAACCTGATCGCCGGTTTGCTTTTGTAGTGGCACCCCCTGGCATCGACGCAATCGGGTGAATGGTGTCAGGCCTGGCTTCCCGCCGTGTGCACGAAGGCGGATCAGGTTCGGCCATGACGCGGGACAAAAAAAATCGCCATCGGAGCAAAATTGTCGGACAGACAACCTCCGCCTGGGGCTTTTCTGGCGAGGATCGCTTCGAAATGCCGTGGCGAACCCGGCCGGCCGCGGATCATAGCATGTGGCGGAGCATTCCCAGGCCGCGTTTCGGACCTTTCAGCGGCATGCCCATGATCTCGCGCATGATCTCGCGCAGGGTCGCGTCGCCTGGGCTGCTGGGGGTTTCGGCGCTCAACCACGTCTCAAAAGCCACGCCCTGAGGATCTATCTTATTTTCCGAGACGTATTCCCCCGGCGCGGCCAGTCTGGCCATTCGATCCGCCGCCGCCGTCATCGCCGCGCCGACCAGGCCGTTGACCGCAAGCCGGGTCTGGTAGTCCGCCGGGGTTAGAGTCGTGGTGCCGAGCAGGGTCGCGTGCAGGGTTGGGCGTTTGGGCGCTTTGGGGCGGAGGGCGTTCATCTGCGTCTCAAAAGCCGCGTTGTGAGATTTTGTCGCAATTTTCGGGACGATTGTCGCCGGCACGGCCGCCGGACGGGCCACGGGGGCCACGGCCGGACGGGCAACCGGCGCCCGGTGTGGCCGCACCGGTTCGGCCGGTTCGGTACCAGGCTGGGCCAGCACCACATCCAGCATCGATCGTTCGGCGATATACCGCGCCCAGGCGTCCTCATTCGCCGTCTCGGGATTGGCATCGCGCTTGCGGCGTTCGGACTGCACCCGCCGCAGCCGAGCGTGCACAGCCAGCCATAGCCGCATCATCGATGCGTATTGCCTGTTCAGTTTTGCCACCAATACGGAGTCGTGGTCGTGCTTGTGGACCAGCCGCAGCACATCCTCCGCCTGGGCGCGGGCGGCGATGCAGTGGGCGGCGATATCGGCTTCATCGGCGTTGACCGGTGCCAGCGATGCGACCTTGGCGACGGCGGTCAGGTCGCGCGCGCGCAGCGCGGCCGGGGTGTCGTCCAGCGGCGGCGGCAGCAGGGCCGTCAGGGTATAGGCGAGCTGGTAGTACAGCGTCGGCATGAGGTCGATGGCCGGGCGGGGCGGGGGCGAGGTTTCCATTCCTTGATATCTAGATCGTTATAGGAAATATGTCAATAATTGTCGCAGGTGGGGATCGGGGGCGGTTAACGGCCTGGGTGCAATTCGTGGCGGCTCAAAAATCTATAGGCTGCCAATGCATGCGCGGGTTGGGCATTCGCGGGTTGGGCATTCGCGGGTTGGGCATTCGCGGGTTGGGCATGCGCGGGTGGAGCATGCCGGACGATGCATACCGGTCGGGGCCTGCGCCGGTCAGATCCGACGATCCGTCTTCGCCGCGACCAGAGCAACGACGCGGCACCTGCCGAGGGTCGCGGTCAGGTCGCCGCCCGCCTATGTCCGGCCGCGACGGTTACCGTGTGGCGGAGCCGATCACTGACCGGGAATGCCGCAGGCCGATGCGGGCCGGGCGGTCACGGCAAAATAGGCGAGGGCGCTGCCATCGATCGCCACGATCAGGGCGAGGCCGAACAATAATGTCTTCATCGTAAACGCTCCCGGTTGGGAATTTCAGACTATGCTTTCCCGATAAAATCAGACTACGGGTTTGACTTTTCCGGCGCAACCCGATCCGGTTGTGCCACCAGTCGCGGTATGGAGCCGGCTCACGCCGCGCCCCAGCCAAACTGGTGCCGCGCCGACATCCAAGGAGAACGCGAGTGACCGAATATCCGGCCGATACGGTATCGAACCTGCTGGCGCGCGGCGCCGCCGATGCACCCGCCATCGGCGCCCCGGATCGCCCGTGGCTGACGCACGGCGCCTTGCGCGCCCTGACCGAACGCACCGTGGCCGCGCTGAACGGGATGGGCGTCGGGCGCGGCGATCGCGTGGCGCTGGTGATGCCCAACGGGCCGGAAGCCGCCACATCCTTCGTCGCCATCGCCTGCGGGGCCACCACCGCGCCGTTGAACCCCGCCTATAAGGCCGAGGAATTCGCGTTCTACCTCGGCGACGTCGGCGCCAAGGCCCTGATCGTCCTGGCCGGCATGGAAACCCCCGCCCGGCAGGCCGCCGCCGAACGCGGCATTCCCGTGGTGGACCTTGTTCCGGAAAACCAGGCCGGTTCGTTCGCCCTGGTGCCGCCGCCTGGGATGGCAACGGTCGCGTCCCGGCCCGGATTGGCGGAAGCGCAGGATGTGGCGCTGATCTTGCACACCTCCGGCACCACCTCGCGCCCCAAGATCGTGCCGCTGCGGCACATCAACGTCACGGCGTCGGCGTACAATATCGGCGCCGTGCTGGGGCTGGGGGATGCCGATCTGTGCCTCAACATCATGCCGCTGTTTCACATCCACGGCCTGATCGCCGCGACGCTGGCCAGCCTGGCGGCCGGCGGATCGGTGTGCTGCACGCCGGGGTTCAACGGCTTCCGGTTCTATTCCTGGTTCCAACAGGTGCGGCCGACCTGGTACACCGCCGTGCCGACGATGCATCAGACCATCCTGGAACTGGCCCCGCGCAACGCGGCGGCGATCGCCGCCGGGCGGCTGCGGTTCATCCGGTCATCGTCAGCGTCGCTGCCGCCGCAGGTCATGACGGCGATGGAACAGGCGTTCGGCGTTCCGGTGATCGAGTCCTACGGCATGACCGAAGCGTCGCATCAGATGGCATCGAACCCCCTGCCGCCACGCCCGCGATTCCCCGGCAGCGTCGGCCTCGCGGCCGGGCCGGAGGTCGCGATCATGGATGAGCAGGGCACAATCCTGCCCGCCGGCGGCCTTGGCGAGGTGGTGATCCGGGGCCGGAACGTGACCGCAGGATATGAGAACAACGAAGCCGCCAACACGGCCGGCTTCACCGATGGATGGTTTCGCACCGGCGATCAGGGCGTGCTGGATGCGGATGGCTATCTGCGCCTGACCGGACGCCTGAAGGAACTGATCAACCGGGGCGGCGAAAAAATCAGCCCGCTGGAGGTGGACGAGGTGGTGATGGACCATCCCGCCGTGGCGCAGTGCCTGACCTTCGGCCTGCCGCATGCCAAGCTGGGCGAAGAGGTCGCCGTCGCGATCGTGCTGCGCGCGGGGATGGAAGTGAAGGAAACCGAACTGCGCGAGTTCTGCGGCACGCGGCTCGCGGCGTTCAAGGTGCCGCGCCGGGTGGTGTTCCTGGAGGAAATCCCAAAGGGTGCGACCGGCAAGCTGCAACGCATCGGACTCGCGGAAAAACTGGGTCTCGCGGGATGAGGATTGCGATTTTCGGCGCCGGGGCGATCGGCGGATTTTTGGGTGCGCGTCTGGCGCAGGCCGGCATGGACGTGACGTTCGTCGCGCGCGGCCCGCATCTGGCGGCGATGCAGGCCAATGGCCTGACCTTACGTTCGGGCGGAGACAGCGTCACGGTGCGGCCGCGCTGTGTCGAATCCGCCGCCGCGGCCGGGGTGCACGATTACGTCGTGGTTACGTTGAAGGCGCACGGGCTTGTGGGCGCGGCGGCATCGATCGCGGCGATGATGGGGCCGGACAGTGCCTTGGTCACTGGCATCAACGGGATTCCATACTGGTATTTCCATGGCCTGGACGGACCGTTCCGCGACCGCCCTGTGGAGAGTGTCGATCCGGGAGGCACGTTGTGGGCGGTGCTGCCGCCGTCCCGCGCGATCGGCTGCGTGGTGTATCCGGCGGCCGAGGTGGTCGCGCCAGGGGTCATCGAGCATCTGTACGGCGACCGGTTTACGCTGGGCGAACCGGATGGAACGCGCAGCCCGCGCGTCGAGGCTTTCTCCAAGGCGTTGATCGCGGCCGGGTTGAAGGCGCCGGTGCGGCCCCGCATCCGCGATGAGTTATGGATAAAACTTTGGGGCAATCTGGCGTTCAACCCGATCAGTGCGCTGACTGGCGCGACGCTCGACCGGATCGTCGGCGACGCGGACCTGCGCGCCCTGTGTCGCGGCATGATGCTGGAGGCAAAGGTCGCCGCCGAGGCGTTGGGCGTGCGGTTCGGGATCGATGTCGATAAGCGGATCGCGGGCGCGGCCGAGGTCGGGGTGCATAAAACTTCCATGCTGCAAGACCTCGAACGCGGGCGGCCGATGGAAATCGATGCGCTGCTGGGCGCGGTCGTGGAACTCGGCGGCATGACGGGCGAAGCGATGCCGTTGTGTCGTTCGGTGTTGGCGCTGGTGCGGGAACGGGCGCGCGTGGCCGGGTGTTACTGACCGGGCGCGTCCAGTCACCTGGCTTCGTTGACCCGCCGGCGTCATCGGTCGCGACCCAGCCATGCTGGCCGGGGGCGGCGAAACTTGGCATGATCCGGCACGTGTAACGGAGGGTGTTCCAGATGAACCTCGCATCGAAAACATACGAAGCCGGCGATATCGCATCCGTCCAGGAACTCTATCACTCCAACGGCTGGACCGACGGATTGCCGATCGTGCCGCCGACACGCGATGCCGTCGAAGCCTGCCTGGACTGGGCGATGACCCCGCCGGACCAACTGGTGGGCATCGAACCGGTGCGCGCCCAAGCCGTCACGGCGGAGAAACTGGCCATCAACGCGGTCATGGCGGGTTGCCTGCCGATGCACTTTCCCGCCGTGCTGACCGCCTTTACCGCGATGCTGCATCCGGATTTCCTGTTGCATGGCGCCACCGCGAGCACGGGCGGCTGTGCCATCTTCGTCGTGCTGAACGGGCCCGTCCGGCTGGAACTCGGCGCGGCGGGCAGCTTCAACGCACTGGGCAATTCCGATCGGGCAACGGCCACGATCGGCCGGGCGCTGCGGCTGGCGTTGATCAATATCCTGGAAGTACGGCCCGGCGGCATCGATCGTTCCACCATCGGCCATCCCGGCAAGTTCACGTTCTGCGTGGCGGAAGACGAAGAAGACACCGCCTGGCTCCCCCTGGCCCAGCAGCGGGGCATGCCGCCCGGCGCATCCGCCGTTACGGTGATGGCGGCCGGCGCGCCACGGCAGATCATGAACGAATGGACGACACAGCCGGAAGAAATCCTGGAAACGTTCGCCGCCGAAATGCGGGCGAACCTGCGGCATTACTCATTGCACGCCGGCAATTACGCCCTGATTATTCCCAAACAGTTGCGCGAGCATATTCAGGCGGCGGGGTGGAGCAAAGCCGACATCGCCGCGTTCATTCACGAACGGGCGCGGATACCAAGGCGCGAATGGGCCGATGTGGGCAAGGGCGCGGTGGTGCGGGATCGCGGCGACACCATCTATCCGGCGCTGGAATCGCAGGACCACCTGCTTGTCATCGCGGCCGGCGGCCCAGCCGGCGGCTTCGGCGCCGTCATCCCCCCGTGGCTCGGGAACAAAAGCCGAGCGGTGACGATGGCGATCGGCGCGTGTGTTGACTGCGAGCCGGCGAAGGGGTGACACTTGAACGAGAAGGGACGGGCAGGCGATGGCATTCCAGGTTCTCGATCCAACGAACGAAGCCGCTCCGCCGGCTGGGCTGCTGGCGCCGCGGCCGGGGTCGTTGCGCGGCAAGACCGTCGGCTTTATTTCGAACGGAAAAGAGGGGACGAAAGGCTATTTCGCCCATCTGGACCGGATGTTGCGCGAGTCGTTCGGGGTCGCCCAGGTCGTCAGCCGGGTGAAATCGAACTACAGCGCGCCGGCCGACGGCTACATCGTGACTGAAATCGCAAACTGGGATGCCGTGATCACCGGCATCGGCGACTGAGGCAGTTGCTCGTCGTGCAGTCTGCATGACTCCATCGCAGCCGAACGCCTGGGCGTTCCCGCCGTCGCCGTAATGACCAAGCGGTTTGTCAGTGCGGCCGAATTGATGAGCCGCGTGCTGGGCATGCCGGGATATGCGTTCGCCGAAATCGGCCACCCGGTCAGCAGCGCGATGGACGATGATCTGGCGGGCATGGCGCGTAGCACGATCCAGCAAATGGCGGTGTTGCTGCACCTGCGATAGCGCAGGCCATCGGTGTCCGAAATGGGCAAGCGGCCAGTCGCGGCGATTCCGGAACGCGCCTGGGCGACGCCGGTATCGATAAATACGCCTGTTTTGCCGCGGAGTCGGCCCACGGCATCGATAGGTCGTCCGTGTCGGTTTTTCACTGGCCAGAATCGCGAATACCAGCCATGGACAGCACGATTTTCGGTTCTGGTCCGCGCCGCCGCATGCGCGACAGGACAAGTGCCGGTCATCATATCGGAGAAGATGTCTGCCCAGCGCGCTTGCCCCAACGACTGCACGCATCGCCATCGGCGTCGGTTGCCGGCGGGGATGTCCGGCCGCCGCCATAGAATCCCTGGTCCGCCGGGCCTTGGCAAACGATCCGGCGTTCAATCCGATTGGAATTTTCACGATCCGCGACAAGGAAGGGGAACCGGGCCTGGCCGAAGCCGCGCGCATTCTGGGGCTCGCTCTGGTTTTCCTCGACCGCGAGGCGCTTCGCCGGCAGGCCCCGTTCGTTCAGACCGAATCGGTGCGGACCCAGCACCTGTTCGGCGTTCCCTCGGTCGCGGAAGCCGCGGCACTGGCGGGTGCGGGAACAGGGGCGGTGCTGATCGTTTCGCGTCTGTCAGGCCAGGGTGTAACCTGCGCGATCGCGGGAGTTCCGTCATGACTGTCCACTTCATCGGCGCCGGTCCCGGTGCGCCCGACCTGATCACGCTTCGCGGACGCGACCTGATCGCCGCCTGCCCGGTCTGCCTGTATGCCGGGTCGCTGATTCCGGCGGCACTGCTGACCCACTGCCCGCCGAACGCCCGCATCGTCGATACCGCGCCGCTATCGCTCGTCCGGATCATCGACGAGTGCGTCCGCGCCACCGCCGAAGGCCGCGATGTGGCGCGCCTGCATTCGGGTGACCTGTCGGTTTGGAGCGCGATGGGCGAACAACTCCGCCGCCTGGACAGTCTGGGCATCCCATTCACTGTCACACCGGGCGTTCCCGCATTCTCCGCCGCCGCGGCCGCGCTGGCACAGGAACTGACATTGCCGGGCGTATCCCAGTCATTGGTCCTGACCCGGACGGACGGCCGAGCGTCGGCGATGCCGGAACGGGAAACGCTGGCGGCGTTCGCGGCGACCGGCGCCACCATTGCCATCCACCTGTCCGTCCATGTCCTGCGCCGGGTGGTCGATGAACTGACTCCGCATTATGGGCCAGACTGCCCGGTCGCCATCGTTTATCGTGCGTCCTGGCCCGACCAGCGGGCGATCCGCGGCACGTTGCGAACCATTGTCCCGCTGTTCGACGCTGCGCCAGTGGAACGTACCGCCATCATCCTGGCCGGACCCGTTTTGGGCGCAAGCGGGTTCCGCGAAAGCGCGCTATATGACCCAGAGTACCGTCGCCGCTTCCGCCCGGATCGCGGCCGGCCGGAGGATCAATGAACGCGCGCCAGCAATTCTCCCGACCGGCCGAAGATCGCGATTTCGAGGTGCATGCCGTCCCCGAGTGCGTGTGCGGCGGTTTTCCATGCGGCCGCCGCCACGCCGCCGGGCAGGCCGATTCCGGCCGCCTCGGCCGCCGCGAACGCGTCCATGGCGGAATTGGCCCGCTCGATTTGCGCCGCCAGCGCCGCGTCGCCGCCGAGTCCGGCCGCGACCCTGCTCAGCCAGCCCAGATCGACCTCGCCGCGCCGGGAATGCAGGTCCAGCAATCCCTGGCCCAGCTTGGTCATCTTCGCCATGCCGCCGGCGATCGTGACGCGCGGAATCGGATGGCGGCGCAGGTATTTCAGCATGCCGCCGACGAAATCGCCCATGTCGATCAGCGCCGCGTCGGGCAGGCCCAGCAGCCGGGCAATCGCGGCCTCCGACGTGGAACCGGTCGCGCCCGCGATATGGTCCAGACCGGCCGCGCGCGCGACATCGATGCCGCGATGGATCGAGTGGATCCAGGCGGAACAGGAATACGGCACGACGATGCCGGTTGTGCCCAGCACGGACAGCCCACCCACGATGCCAAGACGGCCATTCAGCGTGCGTTCGGCGATTTTCGCTCCGCCGGGGATGGACAGTTCGACGATGGCATCGCCGCTTCCGCCGAACAGCGCGGCGGCCTCGGCGATCGCGGTTCGGATCATTTCGCGCGGTACGGGATTGATCGCGGGTTCGCCAGGCGCCAGCGGCAGGCCGGGACGGGTCACGGTGCCGACGCCTTCCCCCGCGCGAAACAGAACGCCCGCGCCGGGCGCTGCCAGACGGACGGTTGCGACGATCAGCGCGCCGTGGGTGACGTCCGGATCGTCCCCGGCATCCTTGACGATCCCGGCCCTGGCAAAATCCCCGCCGCGTTCGCTGGTCGCCAGGGCGAAGGCCGGACGCGCGCCGCCGGGCAGCAACACCGATACCGGGTCGGGGAACGTCCCTGTCAGCAGCGCCTCATACGCCGCTCGGCTGGCGGCGGCGGCGCAGGTTCCCGTCGTCCAGCCGCGCCGCAACGGGCGATGAAGATCGGCACGTTCCATGACGATTGGTCCTATCGGACCTTGTCGCGTCCGCATAGTGACCGCCCGCAATGACACAAACGTTCGATCCCGATCGATTCGGCGACTTCGCCTTGCCGCGCTTCAACCCCGGCGAGGTCTGGCTGGCCGGTGCCGGCCCCGGCGACCCCGGCCTGCTAACGCTGCACGCGGTCAACGCTTTAGCTCAGGCAGACATCGTTCTGTTCGACGCCTTGGTGAACGAGGCCGTGCTGAAGCTTGCCCGTCCGGGCGCGGTGCTGGAATCCGCCGGCAAGCGCGGCGGCCGGCCGTCGCCCAGCCAGCGCGACATCACCGAACGCCTGATCGAATGTGCCCGCCAGGGTCAACGGGTGCTGCGCCTGAAAGGCGGCGACCCCTTCGTCTTCGGCCGCGGTGGCGAGGAAGCGCTCGGTCTTGCCGCCGCCGGCATTGCCTTTCGCATTATCCCAGGTGTGACAGCCGGTCTCGCCGGCCTGGCCTATGCCAACATTCCGGCCACCACGCGCGACACCAACCACGGGATCATCCTGGTCACCGGCCAGTATGCAGCGGACAACGAGCGCCATTTGGAATGGGGCGCGCTCGCCCGAACCGGTCTGCCGATCGTTGTCTATATGGGAATTGGTCGCCTGCCGGAGATCGCCGGGGCCTTGATCGCCGGCGGCCTGGCACCCGAAACCAGTGCCGCCGTGGTTTGCGACGCCACGACGCCGCGTCAGCGCGTTTTGGTCACCGCGCTGGACCGTGTCGCCGCCGAATCGGCCGCGCTTTCCATGGGCTCGCCGGCCATCGTTGCCATCGGGGAAATGACGAAGCTGCGCGCCGTGCTGACGCCGTTCGCGATTACGCTGGACGGCGGGAACTGATGCCGATGCCGCATGGCCTGATGATCGCGGCACCGCGTTCCGGCAGCGGCAAGACGACGCTGACCCTTGGGCTGCTGCGTGCGCTGCGCCAGGCCGGTGTGGCGGTTGGCGGTGCGAAATGCGGTCCCGATTACATCGATCCGCCGTTCCACCAGGCCGCGAGCGGCCGGCCCAGCGTCAATCTCGATTCGTGGGCGATGTCGCCCCCGCTGCTGACGGACCTGGCCCTTCAGGCCGGCACCGGGTGCGAACTGGTTGTTTGCGAGGCCCTGATGGGCCTGTTCGACGGCGTTCCGGGCGCGCCCGGACGATCCGGATCGTCGGCGGACGTAGCGGCGGCACTGGGCTGGCCGGTACTCCTGGTTCTGGACGTCAGCGGCCAATCGCAATCCGCCGCCGCCATCGTCAAAGGCTGTGCGACGTACGATCCCCGGATCGCCATCGCCGGGGCGGTGCTCAACCGGGTGGGCAGTCCGCGGCATGCGCGGCTCGCCAGCGCGGCGATCGAGGCGATCGGCATTCCGGTATTGGGCGCGCTGCCGCGATCCGATGGCATCGCCCTGCCGGAACGGCACCTGGGGTTGGTGCAGGCGGGCGAAACAAGCGACCTGGATGTCCGGCTGGACCGCATGGCCGCGTTCGTTTCCGAACACACGCGGATCGGCGCTATCCGTGCGCTGGCGTCGCGCCGGGACACGATGCCAGGTATCGCCGCCGGCTGTCCGGCCGTTTCGCCGCCAGGACAGCGTATCGCCATCGCCCAGGATGCGGCGTTTTCGTTTGTGTATCCGCATTTGTTGTCCGGGTGGCGCGCGGCCGGCGCCGAGATTCGCTTCTTCTCGCCGCTTGCCGGTCAGGGACCGGACGACGATTGCGACACCTGCTGGTTGCCCGGCGGCTATCCCGAATTGCATGCCGGTGCGCTGGCCGCATCGGATCGTTTCCTGCGCGGCCTGCGTCATTTCGCCCAAACCCGCCCGGTTCATGGCGAATGCGGGGGCTATATGGTTCTGGGCACCGCGCTGACCGATGCGGCCGGCGCTGGTCATCCCATGGCGGGCCTTCTGGACGTCGCCACCAGCTTCGCTCGGCGAAAGCTGCACCTTGGCTACCGCAGGGCGGTCCTGACGGGCGCTTGTTGTCTGGGTCCGGCTGGAACGGCGCTGCGCGGGCATGAATTTCACTATGCCAGCGTCGAGACCCAGGGAAGCGATGACGCCTTTGCCCTGGTGTCGGATGCCTATGGGTCGGTGCCGGTGCCGTCCGGCGGTCGCCGCGGTCCGGTGACCGGCAGTTTCTTTCATTCGATCGCCGCCGAGGCATGACCGCGGACACGCCACCCGTATTCGACGAGGCCTTTCGCGACCGGCTGGCGGTGTTGATCGCGTGGCGACGGGATGTCCGGCGCTTTAGCGATCGCCCCGTGCCGCCGGCCCTGATTGAAAATCTGCTGGATGTCGCGCAATTGTCGCCCTCGGTCGGCAACAGCCAGCCGTGGCGCTGGGTGCGGGTGGACAGCGAGGCGAAGCGCGCGGCGATCCGGGCGAATTTCGTCGCCAGCAATGCCGCTGCCTGCCGGGTGCAACCGGAGGGCCGGGCAGGGGCCTATGCGGCTTTAAAACTGGACGGGATGGAGCGGGCGCCGGTTCAGTTCGCGGTGTTCTGCGATCGCGAGACAAAGCAGGGCTCCGGGCTGGGGCGACATAGCATGCCGGAAACACTCGAATATTCCGTGGTGGGTATGATCGCGACGTTCTGGCTGGCCGCGCGCGCCGCCGGCCTGGGGGTTGGCTGGGTGTCGATCCTGGACCCGGCCGGGGTCTGCCGTTCGCTTGGAAGCCCGCCATCCTGGGCGCCGATCGCGTATCTTTGCGTCGGCTGGCCCGATACCGAACATTTAGATCCGGAATTAGAACGGTTTGGCTGGCAGAACCGCACAGGCCTTGGGCGGGAGGTAAAAATCGTCTGATGCCATCGGGGGAAACGATAATGGAGTATTCGCCTGTCACGGTATTCGTTTGCATTTCGTGCAGAGGAACGAGCGATGACTTCGAACGGCCGGGGCGCGACCTGTTCGAGGCATTGACGGCGGAATCGTCCGGCGCCACCGTTACTCCGGTGGAATGTCTTTCCGTCTGCAAACGGCCTTGCACCGTTGCCTTGGCGGCGGCCGGCAAGTGGACTTATGTCGTCGGCGATTTGAACCATCGCGATCATGCCGGGGATACGATCGAGATGGCGCTGCGATACGGTAAGGCCGCCGGCGGGATCGTTCCCTGGAGGGAAAGACCCATGTCATTCCGGAAAGGAATTATATCCCGCGTTCCGCCGCTCGGCTTTTCTCCGGATCCGCGGTGACCGGGGTGGGGCGGGCGATCGTCCGGATCGAACCCATCGGCGGCGCGGCTGCCAGTAAATCCACCGCGTCGCCGGTCAACAGCGGGATCAGCACCTTGAGCGGGCCACCGTGGGTTACCACGACGCAGTCTTGCCGGGCAGCGAGCAAACCGGTTTGAAAGGCGCGGATGCGGGCAACCAGTGCGGCGCCGGATTCGCCGCCAGGGGGTGCGAAATTCGACGGCGAGGCAGCCCAGCGATCGAAATCCGCACGCGATATCGCGTTCCAAGCGAGTCCTTCCCAGGTGCCGAAATCCAACTCCTGCAAGCGCTCATCGACCGATATCGGCACCGCCAGCGTCAGCGCGATCGCTTCGGCCAGTCCCCTGCAGCGCAGCGCCGGGCTGGTCCAGACGTGAGCCGCGCCCTGAAGTGCCGGATTTGCCGCGATACGATCCATTAGCGGATGCGCCGCGGGGTCAACCCCGACATCCAGCCGCCCGTAACATATGCCCGGCGCGATCGCCGGTGCCGGGTGGCGAATCAGGACGATTTTCATTTCACGATCATCGGCAATCCGGCGACCATGAAAACGACGCGGCCGGCCAGGGCCGCCATGCGTTGGTTGAGCCGCCCGGCTTCGTCGCGGAACGCTCGGCCCAGGGGCGTGTCCGGCACGATGCCAAGCCCGACCTCGTTGCCGACCAGCACGGTTGGCGCATGCCTTGCGGCAAGCGCGTGTTCCAGCGCCGCGCTGGCCGCCGCGACATCGTGTCCGCCCAGCATCAGATTGGTCAGCCACAGCGTCAGGCAGTCGATCAGCACCGGCCGGTGGGGTTGTGCGCCGATTGCCGCCGCGAGTTCGACCGGGGCTTCCACCGTGTGCCAGCCGGCCGACCGGCGCGCGCGATGTTCGGCGATGCGAACACGCATTTCGTCGTCGAACGCCTGCCCGGTGGCGACATAAATCCACGGTTCGGCGTGGGCGGTCAGAAGCAATTCCGCGTGGCGGCTTTTGCCCGAACGCGCACCCCCCAGGACAAGCGTAATCGGCGACGGTTCGGAGATGGTGTCAGGTCCTGCTCGATAAGGGTGTCGTCACAATGCCAGACGTGCGTGCCCTCGGGGTATCGGATTGCGAATGATACAATTGTGCCCTGGATTGGGCAATCGGCGTATTCAATTGCCAATTGAAATGAAAAGCCGGTTCAGGGGCAGAAGAGCGCAGGTGTCTCCGTTTCGACCAGCCTGTATAGCGCCGCAGTCCGGTTCGGCGCCCTTGCGCGGAACCGGCGAGCCGTGGATATTTTTGTACGGCCGGATGCGTCGATGCGGCGACCGTGTAGGGGGGCCGCGATGAAACGTAGTGCTATTGCAGTTTTTGCGTGTGTGTTGTTCCAGTATGCAGGGACTGCTTGCGCACAGACGGCCGAACCGTTCAATCTGGGCCTGATCCTGGACATGGGCGGTCCGTATGCCGATGTGACCGGGCCGGGCAGCGAATGGGCCGCCCGCATGGCGGTGGCGGATTTTGGCGGCAGCGTGCTGGGCCGGCCGATCGGTCTGATCGTGGCCGATCATCAGAACAAAGCCGATATCGCCGCATCCATCGCCACGGAATGGTTCGATACGGGAAAAGTCGTGGCGTTGCTGGATGTCGCGGCTTCGTCGCCCGCGCTGGCGGTGATGAATGTGGCCAATCAGCGCCATAAGATCGTTCTGTTGAACGGTCCGGGCGCATCGTCGATCACGAATGAGGCGTGCATCGCAACGGCGGTGCACTATACCTATAACACTTACGCAACGGCCCATGCCGTGACCAGCGCGGTCATGCTGCAAGGCGGAAAAAGCTGGTATTACCTGACGGCGGATTACACGTTCGGCCATCAGTTGGAAAAAGATAGCGCGACCGTCGTCAGGGCCAACGGCGGACAGGTGCTGGGTAGCGCGAAGGCGCCGCTCGATACAGCAGATTTTTCGTCGATGCTGCTGGATGCACAAGCGTCGAAGGCGCAGGTGATCGGGTTGGCGAACGCCGGCACCGACCTGATTAACACGGTGAAACAGGCGGCTGAGTTCGGCATTACCCGCGACGGTACCCGGCTTGCAAGCCTGGGTGCCGAGATCAACGATATTCACGGAATCGGCCTGGCGGCGACTCAGGGCATGCTGCTGGCGGATGCGTTCTACTGGGATACGGACGATGCAACGCGGGCATTCGCCACGCGATTTTACGCGAAGATGAAGAAGATGCCCAACATGCTTCAGGCGGGTCTCTATTCATCCACCATGCACTATTTACAGGCGGTACAGGCGGCCGGCACCGCGGACAGCGCGGCGGTCATGGACAAAATGCGCGCGTCGCCGATTCATGACTTTTTCGCGCATGATGGCCATATCCGGGCCGACGGACTGATGGTGCACGACATGTATTTATTTCAGGTCAAGACACCGGCCGAATCCACTGGGCCCTGGGATCTTTACAAACGAATTGCCACCATTCCGGGCGATCGGGCGTATCAACCGCTGGCTGATTCGCGCTGCAAGCTGGTGAACAAATAGCCGCGTGTGCAGGGGCGATAGCGCCCATCGCCCCTGGCCACCGCACGTCCGGGCGAGAGGCCGGATGGGCCGTACCGCAGCCTAATGCGCAACAGTCCGTCGGTATATTTGGTGAGCCCGGTGGGAATCGAACCCACGACCCCAAGATTAAAAGTCTCGTGCTCTACCAACTGAGCTACAGGCTCGCCAGCGCGCTTTGAACGCCATGCGGAGCCTCGGGTCAAGCTTCAACCCGATTCTGTCGGTAAGAAATCGCCTTATCCACGCTGCAAACCCGGTGCGGTTCACGGGACGGTCCACCAGCGCGGGTCAAGCACCGCTGCCTACGACGCAACGCGCCCGCGGCCAATGACCGGCGCGGTCAAACCGGCCGGATCGCGATCATGACGCGTTCATGCTTTACAAATAGCCGGACGAAGACATCCATGACCGGCTTCAACGGCCAGTATTTGCGATTGAGCAAGCGCATGCCGCGTTCATAGGCCGCGTCTCCGGCGATTGCGGCATGTGCGGCGATCCAGTCGCCGGTGACCCGTCCACGCGCATCGCATGGCGCGATCCTGACCGCACCCGACCGGCGGATTCGCTTTGCCTTACCGGAATCGGCGGTGGAATAGACATAAAGCACCGGGCCGCCGGGTTCATCGGGTGCCGCGGCGAACCAAACAGGCGTCCGGACGCCGGCCCCTGTTTTACGGTAGGTTTCCAGGCTCAGATATTTCTTCGCGGCGAAAGCGTCCCATCCAGGTTCGGCATTCATCGTCAGTCTCCTGCGCCAATGTCACGCCAATGGGCTTCAGGCTGGCGCCAGGGAATCTCAGTGCCGGCCTCAAGAGCGTGAACCAGGCTTCCAGAAAAGACCCCAGTCCGAACCGCGGCCACCAATACGAATTCCGTTTGCCCACGACCACAGGCCAAGAATGGCCCGTGGCATGGAAACCGACTCAGGATGCGTCGGCCGCTACCTGAAATTTCACGATCTTGTCCGGATTGGCGACCGTGCCGCCGCCGCCGCTGCCCCGCTTCAATCCATCGACGAACTCCATCCCCTCGATCACCTGACCCCAGATCGTGTACTGGCCGTTCAGATGCGACGCAGGTTCGAACATGATAAAGAACTGGCTGTTCGCGCTGTGCTGGCTTTGCGACCGAGCCATGCCGCAGGTTCCGCGCAAAAACTTAGCTTTATCGGTAAATTCTGCTCGGATGTCGTCCAGGTCGCTGCCGCCCGTGCCGGTTCCTGTCGGGTCGCCGCCCTGTGCCATGAACCCCTCGATCACGCGATGGAACACGGTTCCGTCGTAGAATCCCTTTCGCACCAGGGTCTTGATTTGGGCCACATGCATGGGGGCGATGTCTGGCAGAAGCTGGATGACCACCCGGCCGGCGGTCAGGTCCAGATAGAGGGTGTTTTCGGGATCGGAAGCGTGTTTCGGGTCGCTCATGTGTCGGTTGTCTCCTGTAATCCAGCCTGGGTTGCGACGATGGACGATGCCGCCGTTATTTCACATCCGCGGCAACACGCATGCGGACGATACGGTCGGGGTTATTGACCTTGCCATTGTCATCGCTGTTGCCGCGCTTGATCTGGTCCACGTATTCCATTCCGCTGACGACCTGACCCCAGATCGCGTATTGCCGGTATAAGGCGGGCATCGGCGCGAACATGATGAAGAACTGGCTGTTCGCACTGTCGGGATCCGATGCGCGCGCCATGGCGCATACCCCGCGGACGAAGTGGCGGCCGCTTGGTTCCAGCGCCAGATCGGGCAGTTTACTGCCGCCTGTGCCGGTTCCTGTCGGATCGCCGCCTTGCGCCATAAATCCTTCGATGACGCGGTGGAAGACAGTTCCGTCGTAAAAGCCCTGTCGGGTCAGGGCCTTGATCCGCTCCACCGTTTTGGGCGCAACATCGGGCAGCAGTTTGATCACGACCCGGCCCTGCTTGAGGTCCAGATAGATCGTGTTTTCTGGATCGAGCGTTGGCGCGGTTTGCGCGAAGCCCGGACTCGCCGTTAAGGCCAGGGTGGCACTGGATGCGATCAGGGTACGGCGATTCATGGCGCCTTCCTTTCAAATTCAATGGGGAACACGGGCTGGACGGTCAGCCCCGGATACGTTTCATAATCCGTTCGTGGGTCAGCGCCGGCACGAACGACGCGATATCGCCACCGAGCATGGCGACTTCCTTGACGAGGCGGGACGCGATGAACTGGTGGGTCTCGCTGGCCATCAGGAACACGGTCTCAACGTCCGGGGCCATGCGGTAGTTCATGCCGGCCATCTGAAATTCGTAATCGAAATCCGACACCGCGCGCAGGCCGCGCACGATCATCGACGCGCCGACCTTGCGGGCGAAATCGACAAGCAGCGTATCGAACGGGATAACCTCGATCACCATGCCATTGCGTTCGGCAATCGCCTCGATCTCGATCCGGACCAGTTCGACGCGTTCCTCCAGCGTGAACAGCGGGCCCTTGCCGGTGTTGATGGCGACACCGACCACCAGCTTGTCCAGCAGCCGGGCCGCGCGGGCGATCACATCGAGGTGGCCGTTGGTGATGGGATCGAACGTACCTGGATACAGGCCGATCCGGCGGGGCAGGGGGGTGTCCTGGTCAGCCATCGGTACCATCCTCGGGAGCCGGTGTTTGGTCGTCGTCCGCAGTACTGTCCAAAGCTATATCGGATGGGACCCCGTTCGCCGGTGGAGCGGCGATGTCATCGGAGTCATCTTCCAGAACGGTGAAGACGCTGGTGACGTGTTCGCCCTTATCGACCCGGAACAGCGTGACGCCCATCGCCTGACGGCCGGTGGTGCGGACCTGATCGACCGGCACGCGGATCAACCGCCCGGCGTCGGTCACCATCATAAGGTCGTCGCCGTCCCGCACGGGGAAGGTGGCCGCCACGGTCTTGCCGTTGCGCGGGGCCAGCGCGATGTTGCCGATACCCTGACCGCCGCGCCCCGTTGTCCGGTATTCGTAAGCCGAGGTGCGCTTGCCGAACCCCATGTCGGTGACGGTCAGCAGCATTTCCTCGGCCGCTTCCATCTCGGCGAAGCGTTCGGGCGCGAGCGCCACTTCGGGCACAGCGTCCTCCCCATCCGGTTCGGGCGGTGCTTCGGGCTCCGCCTCGCCATTGCCGCGGCGTTTGGCGTTCGCGAGTTTCAGATATGCGATCCGTTCCTCGGGGCTGGCCGGCACGTGGCGCAACACGGACAGGCTGATCACGTCGTCGCCGTTCAGCAGTTTGATACCCCGGACGCCGGAACTGTCCCGCCCGGCGAATACCCGGACCTGTTCGTCCGTCAAGGTGAAGCGGATGCAGCGGCCCTTGCGGGTGGCCAGCAGCACATCGTCGCCTTCGCGGCAGGTGGCGACGCCAACCAGACGATCGCCCTCATCCAGTTTCATCGCGATCAGTCCGGCGGCGCGCACATTTTTGAAGTCGGACAGACGGTTCCGGCGGACGTTGCCGGACGCGGTCGCGAATACCAAGTGCAGGCTTTCCCAAAGCGTTTCGTCCTGCGGCAGCGGCAGAACCGTGGTGATGGTGTCCGCCCCGAGTTCGGGCAGCAGGTTGACCAGCGCGCGTCCTTTGGCGGTCGGGCCGGCTTCCGGCAGTTTCCACACCTTCACCCGGAACGCCTTACCGCCGGAGGAGAAGAACAGCACCCACTGGTGCGTGTGTCCGTTGAAGCTGCGCGTCACGATGTCGTCGCCGCGCGTGCCCGCGCCCGAACGCCCGCGTCCGCCCCGGTTTTGCGCCCGGAAGGTTTCCAGAGTCGTCCGCTTGATGAAACCGTCGCGGGTGATGGTCACCACCATCTGGCCGGGTTCGATCAGGCTTTCGTCGTCCTGATCGCCGACGTAATCGGCGATTTCGGTCATGCGCGGAGACGCGACTTCCTTGCGCGCCTCGGTCAGTTCCGCTGTCATCACCTCCATGCGGCGGATGCGCGAGTCGAGGATTTCCAGCAATTCCCGGATTTTGCCCGCGACCTCGGTCATCTCGGCCTGGATTTTCTCGCGTTCCAGTCCGGTGAGGCGTTGCAGCCGCAGTTCCAGGATGCCACGCGCCTGTTCCTCGGTCAGGCGAACCGTGCCGTCCGCGGCAATGACATTGCCCGGTTCGTCGATCAGGGCGAGCAGGGCGCCGATATCCTCGGCCGGCCAGTCGCGGCCCATCAGCGCCACGCGCGCGGCGGCGGCATCCGGGCTCGCTCGGATCAGGCGGATCACCTCATCGATATTCGCGACGGCGATGGCAAGCCCGACAAGATTATGCGCGCGATCGCGTGCCTTGTTCAGGTCGAACCGGGACCGGCGGAGGATAACTTCTTCGCGGAAGCGGATGAAGCACATCAGGGCT
The DNA here is from genome assembly GCA_021805565.1 of Pseudomonadota bacterium. GTDB lineage: Bacteria > Pseudomonadota > Alphaproteobacteria > Acetobacterales > Acetobacteraceae > Rhodopila. The sequence goes on along the minus strand of JAJZFA010000039.1, from coordinate 1,668 downwards.
TCGCGCACGCCCATCTGTTTCGGCTGGCCGTCGTCGAGCGCGAGGCAGTTGATACCGAAGCTGGTCTGCAACTGGGTGAAGCGGAACAACTGGTTCAGCACCACTTCGGGCGTGGCGTCGCGCTTGAGTTCCATGACGATGCGCATGCCGGAGCGGTCGGATTCATCGCGCATCTCGCCGATGCCCTCAATGACCTTGCCGCGCACCAATTCGGCGATTTTCTCGATCAGGGTCTTTTTGTTCACCTGATACGGAATTTCCGTCACGATGATCGCGTGACGATCCTTGCGGATTTCCTCGAAGTCGGTTTTCGCACGGATAACGATGCTGTCGCGGCCGGTTTCGAAGGCCTGACGAATACCGGCGCGGCCGATGATGATGCCCCCTGTGGGAAAGTCCGGGCCGGGCACGATCTTCATCAGGTCGTCGAGGGAAATATCCGGGTCGGCGATCAGCGCCAGGGTGGCGTCGATGATCTCCCCCGGATTATGCGGCGGGATGTTCGTGGCCATGCCGACGGCTATGCCGTTGGCGCCGTTGATCAGCAGGTTGGGGAATTTCGCCGGCAGAACGAGCGGTTCGCGTTCGGACTCGTCATAGTTCGGCTGGAAATTGACCGTATCTTTGTCGATGTCTTCCAACAGCAGCGCGGCGGCCTTGGCCAACCGGACTTCGGTGTACCGCATTGCCGCCGGGTTATCGCCATCGACCGACCCGAAATTACCCTGACCGTCGATCAGCGGTAGCCGCATGGAGAAGCTTTGCGCCATGCGCACCATGGCGTCGTAAATCGAGGAGTCGCCGTGCGGGTGATATTTACCCATCACGTCGCCAACCACGCGGGCCGATTTCCGGTAGGCTTTGTCAGGGGTGTAGCCGGCCTCGTGCATGCCGTACAAGATGCGCCGATGCACCGGCTTCAGCCCATCCCGGGCGTCCGGCAACGCGCGCGACACGATCACGCTCATGGCGTAATCGAGGTAGGAGCGGCGCATCTCCTCTTCCAGGGTTACCGGCTGCATGTCGCCGTATGGGCCGATCGGCGCCAAGGGCTGGTCAGGTATATCGCTCAAATCTCGCTCGATCCGTTAGGCGCGGCTGACTGGCCCTAGGTTTGGCCGGACGCGCATTCATGGGCGCTTGATAGGCTGATTCGGCGTGCATGGCGAGAGGCAGATTCCAGGCAACGGACGTTGTCTGTCCGCGCTTGCGGCGGACATTGGCGGTCGCCATCGCGACCGGTGTGCGCGACGTTCGTGCCGGTCACGACCCAATCGATCTCACCGGCTGGCGCAATAATCAAATGCGCAAGCAGGCGATTATCGCGACCCTGCCGTAGGGCTACATCGGTGCGTAACGGGTCCAGACGATGGTCCCATGGAGATCGAGACGATGGACGCTTTCTTTTTGATGTCAACGATGATGGGTTCGGTAGGCCCGGTTTCGTGGACTACGCTCCGTACTTTGGCCGGCATGGTTTTCCACCCTTGCGAGAGGGCATCGCGGATCGGCCGATAGCGGCGGAGCGGCTTCAGGCTGGTTGGGGATCGCGCCAGACGAGTTGCCGCGGCGGCGGGATAAGCAGGCGTTCGGGAACGCCGAGACGGCTGCCCAGATAATCCCAGAACGACACGCCATTCTTCGCGCAAGTCTTGGCAAGACCGAGAA
>JAJZFA010000012.1 GCA_021805565.1 Pseudomonadota bacterium | reverse complement strand
GGAAGCTTCCGAAAGCCGAAAATCGCCGCGAATTTCAGGCGCCAGGCGGTCAAACCCGGCCGCTGGCGGCCGATCGCCGTTCGCCCGACAGATACAAGGGCAAAAAATTGCGCTGTTCAGAGGTTCCCAAGCGGAATCTGCTTAGACCGGGGCGGTTTCCGCCAAGGGCTTGTGCCGGACAAACGCTTCATACCAGGCCGCAAGCCTGGGGTGACCGGAACGCCACGGGTCCGATCCAAAGCGAAAATCCAGATATCCGAGCGCACAGGCCACGGTGATCGAGCCGATATCGACGTGCGTGTGCGGCGGGGCGGCTTCCAGGGCATCCACCGTCCGCGCGATGGCGGCTTTGTAGCGCGCCATGATCGCGTCGCGCGCGTCCTCGCGCGGACGGCCTTGCTCCCCGCGCCAGGGCACTGCGGCGTCCAGGATGCCATCACCGAGCGATTGCAGCTTCAGTGCGCGCCAACGCGGGGCGCCATGCCCCGGAAACAGTGGCGGTTCGTCGCCCAAACTATCAAGGTATTCGCAAATCAACTGGCTACCGAACAGCGAAAGCCCATCGTCCGTCACCAGACACGGCACCTTCGACAGCGGATTGTCCGCCACCAGATCGGCGGGCGACACATGCGGATTGCTCGCATGCCGCTCGATCCGTCCGTCCAGGCCGCGCGCGATGGCGCACGCCACTACTTTCCGGACGAACGGACTGGTTTGCGAGTAATAAAGTTTCATAACGGCGCTCCCCTCAAAATTTGTCTTTTTTCGCACGCAACGCGGCAAAACTGGCGGCATCGGGCGCCGTCAGGAATGGATTTGCGTCCAACTCATCCGCCAGGACCGACGGAACGCTGGGTTGGCCCGCGGCGCGCAGTTGCTCCACCTTGCCGACGAAAGCATGCAATGCCGCATTGTCCGGATCGACCGCCAAGGCAAACCGCGCGTTGCTCTCGGTGTATTCATGTCCGCAGCAAACCAGCGTCTCCGGCGGCAACACCGCGAGTTTACGAAGGCTGGCGTACATTTCCCGCGCCGTTCCCTCGATCAGCCGGCCGCAACCCAGGCTGAACAATGTATCGCCTGACAACAGCACCGCGCCGTCGGCAAAGAAAAAATTGATCTGCCCGCGCGTGTGGCCGGGCGTGTCGATTACTGTGCCGGCGCCCTCGCCCAGACGCACCGTATCGCCTTCCTTGACGGCCTGATCCAGCCTGGGTAGCCGGTGCATATCCGCAGCGGCACCCACGACAGGACAGCCGAAGCGGGCGCGAACCGCATCCACGCCGGCGATGTGATCGGCATGATGATGGGTCAGCAAAATCATATCCAACCGTCCGCCAGCTTTTTCAATGGCTTCGATAACTGGATCGGCATCGGCTGGATCGACTATCGCGGTAGCGCCGGAGCCGCTGTCGCGCAGCAACCAAGCGTAGTTATCCTTCAGGATGGGAACGGGGGTTGCTGTCACAGACATAACGAATTCCTATCATGGGTTAATAAGGCCGCAAACCTCGGCTCGTGTTATAGTATGGTCATGACAGCCGATACACACTTAGCCGCGGAGTTTTACGGATCGGCCCGCGGTGCCGTGACCGCCCGCGTCCTGCGCGAACGGTTGCTGGCAATGTGGCCCGCCGCCCCTGGGGAATCGCTGCTCGGGATTGGCTACACCACCCCCTATCTGCGCCTTTGGCGCGACCGGGCTGCCTGCTGTATCGCGCTGACCCCCGCACAAATGGGCGCCGCCCGCTGGCCACCGGGCGTCCCCAGCCTGTCCTGCACGGCGGAGGAAGACAGCCTGCCGTTCGCCGACCTCGCCTTCGACCGGATCCTGCTCGTGCACGGGCTGGAAACCGCGGAAAACGCCCGCCGTTTGCTGCGCGAAGCCTGGCGGGTGTTGAAGGACGACGGGCGGCTGTTAATCGTCGCACCCAACCGTAGCGGTATGTGGGCATATCGCGAAACCACCCCTTTTGGCCACGGCTTGCCTTATTCCACCGGCCAGATCGGACGGCTTCTCGCCAGCGGATTGTTCCGGATCGAGCGGCGCGACGCCGCCTTGTGGATGCCGCCGTCGGCGCTGCGCGCGGTGTTGCGAACCAGCCCGTTGTGGGAACGGGCCGGGCGGAAACTAATGCCCGCCCTGGCTGGCGTTACGCTGACCGAGGCGGTGAAGGACGTTTACGCCGCCATGCCGCTGCGGACGGTGCCGCGCCGCCGGTTGGTGCTGGCCGACGCGGCCTGAACCGGCTCTACCGCCCGCCCCGCAGCAGAATGTAGTGCATCGTGAAATTGAACTCGATCGGATCGTGATCGCCGGACGGCAGCGGCGGTATTGTCTTGTCCCGGAACAGCGCCACCAGCGCCATGTCCAGCCACATCGAACCCGACCGGCCGGTTAGCTCGACTTCCCGCACACGCCCGTCCGGATCGGCCAGAACCCGGACCTGCACATCGCCTTCGTCGCCGTCGCGACGCGCTTGTTCGGGATAATAAGCGTGTTCCGCGACCCAGCGGCTGAGTTCATTGCGCCAGTCGGCACCCGCGGCATCCGCGTCGTGCTGCGCCAGCGGGGTCAGGTCGGCCTGGCCCTTTGCGGCCGGCCCCATCGACATGTCGACCGAGCCGGGCAAATGCATCCTCGTCCTCGGCGTCGCGGGCGATGACCGGTTCGGCGAGGGTTTGCCGAAGGTGAAATCCATCGGTGCCGGAAAGTCGGACGGTTTCGGCGGCGGGGTTCGCTTGGGCGGAGGTTTTGGCGATTGTGGCGGCGGTTTCGCAACCGGCGGGAGCGTTTGCGGCGCAGGCTCCAGCCGCTTTTCCACCGGCGGCGGAGGCGGCGGCGCCGGTTCCGGCGTCTTTTCCATCGGCGGGGCTGGCTGGGCCTCGACCGGCGGCGACGGTGCGGGGGGGGGCGGTTCGGCGGGAGCGGGCGGCGGAGGCGGCGGTGGAGGAGGCGGTTCGGCCGGGGGCAGAGGCGGCGTAAGAAGCGGGGCGGGCGGCGCTGGGGCGGCCGGAGGGGTTGCCTGCAACTGCGGATTGGGCAGCGTCGGGCCGGTTTTCTTACCCGTCTCAAACACCATCGTCACCGGCGCCGGTGGCGGCAGAAGTTGCGACTGCTCGCGGCCGCGCCGGATCGTCACCAGCAGCGCGACGCCGATCAGCACGTGCAAAAATAGCGAAATCAGCGCCGCGGTGCGGATGCGCGACGGCCGGCGGCGCGGCCGCCGACGCGACAGCACCTGCATCCGCCGCGAGGCTCTCAACACCATGGCCGAGTGCCTATCGGTGCCTCAGCAGGAACAGGCCTTGCTCTCCGAACAGATTGGCCATTCGGATGAACCGGCGCCACGGTGCGCGGCGCCCACCTTCGTCGGCGGCCAGCCACTGCTCCACGACATACCCTTCTTCCTCGCAAAGGATAAAAAAATCCCGGATCGTGCAAGGATGAATGTTTGGTGTTTCGTGCCAGGGCCGGTCCCAGGTTTCCGTCATCGGCATGCGGCCGGTCGCGACAAGCTGCCAGCGCACCAGCCAATGGCCGAAATTCGGAAAACTGACCACCGCCCGCGTGCCGATCCGCAGCATTTGCCGCAGCACCGCGCGCGGTCGTTCCACCGCCTGCAGGGCGCGCGACAGAACGACATAATCGAACGCGCCGTCGGGGTAGTGTTCCAGGTCGATATCGGCATCGCCCTGCATCACCGGCAGCCCGTGCGCGACGGCCCGCGTGACCTCCGCCATGTCGATCTCGATACCGCGCGCGTCGCAGCCTTTGGTCTGAAACAGATGGTCGATCAGCGACCCGTCGCCGCAACCGATATCGAGCACGCGGGCACCCGGCGCGATCATGCCCGCGATCAATTCCAGATCGACCCGCATGTTCTTGGTCAGAAAGCGCACCGGATCGAGTATCGTCATCCGCCCAGCCCCGCATGCACCGCGCATCCGCGCAGGAACCCGGCCAGGGTCCGGTGAAAGTCCGGTTCGTCCAGCAGGAACGCGTCGTGCCCTTTGTCGCTGGGCAGTTCGACGAACGACACGTTGGCGCCCGCCCGGTTCAGTGCCCGGGCGACCGACCGGCTTTCGGCGGTTGGAAACAGCCAGTCCGAGGTGAACGACGCCAACAGAAACCGGGTTTTCGTGCCCTTGAACGCCATCGCCAAATCGCCTCCGCAATCGGCGCCGAGGTCGAAATAGTCCATTGCCCGCGTGATGGTCAGGTAGCTGTTGGCATCGAACCGTTGCACGAATGTGCTGCCCTGGTGACGCAAATAGCTCTCGACCTCGAACATTTCGCCGAACAGGCTGATGGCCTCGGTGCTGTCTTTCGGCGCGTTCTGCAGCCGCCGGCCGAACTTCAGGGTTAGCGCTTCCTCCGACAGATAGGTGATATGGGCGCACATCCGGGCAACGGCGAGGCCGCGGGCCGGGATGCGGCCGCTCCGCCAATACTGGCCGTTTTGCCAATCCGGATCGGCGAAAATCGCCTGCCGCCCGACCTCATGAAAAGCGATATTCTGGGCCGAGTGATAGGATGCGCTGGCGATCGGCAAGGCCGCGAACACAGAGTCAGGATATAGCGCGGCCCATTGCAGCGCCTGCATACCGCCCATGGATCCGCCGAGGACCGCGAACAGCCGGGCGATCCCCAGATGATCGATCAGGCGTTTCTGAGCGCGCACCATGTCGCGGATCGTGACAGGCGGGAAGTCGGTGCCCCAGGGTTCATCGGTCTCGGACCCGTCCGGCGCATCCCGGTTGCTGAGCGGGCCGGTGCTGCCCATGCAGCCGCCGAGGACATTCGGACAAATCACAAAAAACCGGCCGGTATCGACCGGTTTTCCGGGGCCGACGACCGCTTCCCACCAGCCGGGCTTGTCCGTCAGCGGATGCCGCTCCGCCGCGTATTGGTCCCCGGTCAGGGCGTGACAAACCAAAATCGCGTTGGTGCGGGCGGCATTCAGCGTTCCATAGGAGCGAAACGCGACCGTATGGCGCCGCAGGGTCGTGCCGCATTCCAGCGCAAGCCCATCGTCGAACGCGACGTGAGAATGACTGAACGAAGCGGCTGGGTCGGCGCGGGTGGCTGGCTGGTCCATCGCGGCAACTGCATAGGACCTGCCGCCGCCGCTCGCAACCTGTCACGTGGGGTCCTAACCGCCGGATGGGTTTGCAGACCGGTGCGCATCCGCTAAGCCTGCCGTCAACTTAACGGCGAGAACGATGTCCAGCTCCGTGTTACCCGCGAACGACGCGCATGCCGCGTCCGGCCCCGCCGAGCCCGGCGGCAGCGACCCGACGCCCGGCGATGGCTGGCGAACCGGCGGTTTACCGGCGTTGAGGGCCGAACTCGACCGGATCGACACCGCGCTACACGATCTGCTGATACAACGGGCCGGGGTTGTGGAATACGTGGCCCGATCCGGCAAACCGGCGGCGTTCCGGCCGGGACGGGAAGCATCGATCGTCCGGCGGTTGCTGGTACGTCATTATGGCGCGCTGCCGCCGGTGGCCCTGGTCCGCATCTGGCGGGAGTTGCTGGCGGGCACCACATCGATGCAGGGCGGATTTTCTCTCGCTGTGTGCGACTCCGACCGTGGCGCGGCGTTTACGCAGTTGGCGCGGGAGCATTTCGGCGCGCTGACCCCGCTGCGCACATATACCAGCGCAGGTCAGGCACTGGCCGATGTCAGCCAGGGCGGGGCGTCCGTCGCGGTGCTGCCGTATCCGTCGGACCTGGAAAACTGGTGGGTCGCGCTGCTGCATCACGAGCCCCGGCTGCATATCATCGCGCGCCTGCCGTTTTGGACGCCGCGTCCCGACGGGTCGCCCGCGACACAGGCGCTGGTCGTGGCATCCACGCCGCCGGACCCCAGCGGGGACGACCGGTCCTTTTTGGGGCTGGAATGCGACAGCGACGTAAGCCGGACGCGCTTGTCCGGCGAACTGACCGGGGCCGGGTTAAAGCCGGAAACGATGGTGCTGGAGCGCCGGCAAGGATCGCCGATCGCCAATGTGCTGATCGAAGTCGAGGGCGCCCTGGCCGACGACGATATCAGGTTGAGCCGTCTGGGCGCGGTGCTGCGACGCCCGATCGTGATCGGCAGTTACGCGACGCCGATTGCCGGAGGCGTCAAATGACCAACCCGTCGCCCCGTCCGGAAATCCTGACGATCCATTCTTATGTTGCCGGCGAGTCGGACATTCCCGGTGCCAATCGGACGGTGAAGCTGTCGTCGAACGAGGGGGCGTTCGGGGTACCGCCGTTGGCTCAGGCGGCGATCGTCGCGGCAGCGTCCGGAGCGTATCGCTATCCCGACGGAGGGGCCGGCCGGTTACGTTCGGCGCTTGGCGTCCGGTGGGGCCTGGACCCGGCGCGCATTGTTTGCGGGGCTGGATCGGACGATCTGCTTTATCAGTTCTGCCTGTCCTATGGCGGGCCGGGGCGCGATATTATCATGTCCGCGCATGGGTTTTCGATCTACCGTATCGCGGGAACATATGCCGGCAGCCGGGTGATCGAGGTGCCGGAACGCGCCATGACCGCCGATCTGGACGCGATGCTGGCGGCGGTTTCGCCGGCGACACGGCTGGTATTCCTGGCCAATCCGAACAACCCGACCGGGTCTATGCTACCCGAACGGGAGGTTGCCCGGTTTCGCGCCGCGCTGCCGCCCGAGGTGCTTTTGGTGCTGGATTCGGCGTATGCGGAATACGTGACTCATCCGGCCTACGACGCCGGGGCGAAGCTGGTCGATGCGACCGATAATACCGTCATGACGCGGACCTTTTCTAAGATCTACGGCCTGGGCGGCATGCGGATCGGCTGGTGCTATGCGCCGCCGGGCATCGTGGACGTGTTGAACCGGGTGCGCGGGCCGTTCAATGTTTCGGTGGCGGCACAGGCCGCCGCCATAGCCGCGCTGGCCGAACCGGGCTGGGTGGAGAAAGGTCAAGCGCACAATGCCGAGTACCGGCCGAGGCTTGCCGCCGGGGTCGAGGCCGCCGGCCTGAAGGTCTGGCCGGGGGAAGGCAACTTCGTAATGGTGGATCTCGGAACGGCCGGAATGGCGGATGCCGCCGATCTATTTCTCCGCGGTCGTGGCATTATTGTTCGCAAGATCGGCGGCTACGGACTGCCGCAGTGCCTGCGTGTAACGGTGGGAACGGCGGAGGAAGTGGGTTTGGCCGTCGATGGGTTCGCGGACTTCATGCGGCAATCCCGTGGCTGATCCGGTTTTCAGGCGGTTGGCTCTGCTCGGGGTCGGGCTGATCGGGTCTTCGGTCGCCCGGATCGCCCGCCGGCGCGGCGATATCGCGGCCGAAATCGTCGTCAACGCACGGACACAGGACACACTGGACCGGGCAATGGCGCTGGGTTTGGCCGACCGGGCCGAACTCGATCCCGCCAAAGCGGTGGAAGGGGCGGACGGAGTGATGCTGTGCGCCCCGGTCGGCGCCTTCGCCGGTCTGGCCGCACACATCGCCCCGTATCTGGCCCCAGGTGCGGTGCTGACCGATGTGGGATCGACGAAGCAATCGGTTATCCGCGATGTCGGCCCGCTGGTACCGGAAGGGGTGCATTTCGTGCCGGCGCATCCGATTGCCGGAACCGAACATTCCGGCCCGGATTCGGGGTTCGCGGAGTTGTTCCAGAACCGCTGGACATTGCTAACGCCAGTCGCAGGAACGGATGAAGCCGCCATCGCCAAGGTCGAGGCGTTGTGGCAACGCTGCGGGGCACAGACCGAACGGATGGAGGCGAGCCATCATGACCGGGTGCTGGCGATCGTTTCTCATTTGCCGCATCTGATCGCGTTTACGATTTGCGGCACGGCGGACGATCTGGCGGACGAGAGCCGGCAGGAAGTGGTGAATTTCGCCGCGTCCGGGTTCCGCGATTTCACCCGGATCGCCGCTTCCGATCCGGTGATGTGGCGGGATATTTTCCTGAATAACCGCGAGGCGCTGTTGGAGATGCTGCAACGGTTTATGGAAGACGCCCAGGCCATGGCCCGGGCGGTGCGGTGGGGCGATAGCGCGTATATCGAAGATAAGGTAGAGCGCGGACGGAAAATCCGGCGGAGCCTGATCGAACGGAAGCAGGCGTAGGTGCCAAGCACGATCCTGACCGTTCATGATATGAACGGTGTCGTCCAGGCAGCGGATTTCGTTTGCCCCCCTGCCCGACGGCTTATGCCGGATCGGTACCATGCGCCCCGTTGCCCGGCGATCGGGTTAAGCTGCCGCGAACGCGGAACGATGGAGAAAACCAATGCAAGGTGTCGTGTTTACCGGCGAGCGCGAACTGGAACTGATGACGTTCCCGGACCCTACGCCCGGCCCCGGCGAGGTCGTGATCGAGATGAAGGCATCCGGCATGTGCGGATCGGACCTGCATCAATACCGCCGCCCGAAGATTCAGGCCCATAACGCCACCGGCTTACCGCCGAACCCCCATCCGACCATCGGCGGCCACGAACCAAGCGGCATCGTCGCGGCGATCGGTCCGGGTGTATTGCCGGCCGAGGCCAAAATCGGCCAGCGCGTCATGGTGCATCATTATCAGGGCTGCACTCAGTGCGGTCATTGCCGGTCCGGGTGGCAGCAACTGTGCCAAGAGGTTCCGGTTAAGGTCTATGGCAACAACGCGCATGGCGGGCACGCCAAATATCTGCTGGTCCCGGCCAATACATTGGTGCCGTTGCGCGACGAGCTGACATTCAGCGCCGGGGCGGCGATCGCCTGCGGGTCCGGCACCGCTTACGGCGCATTGCGGCGGATGAATGTCTCCGGTCGCGATACTATCGCGATTTTCGGTCAGGGCCCGGTCGGGCTAGCGGCCACTCAGTTCGCCAAAGCCATGGGCGCCCGGGTCATCGCGCTGGACATTAACCCTCAGCGGCTCGCCCGCGCCAAGGAGTTCGGCGCGGATGAGGTCGTCGATCCAGGATCGAACGATCCGGTCGCGGCGATCAAGGACCTGACAGGCGGACGCTATGCCGACCTCACCCTAGATACCTCTTCCAACGCCGGGGCTCGGTTGAACGCCATTCGCGCGACAAAGGTCTGGGGGACAATGTGTTTCGTGGGCGAGGGTGGCGATGTTCATATCGACGTCAGCCCGCATTTGCTGCGCCGCCAGTTAACGCTGGTGGCGTCGTGGACGTTTTCCAACACCATCCAGGCGGAATGCGCGGACTTCTGCGTGGAGCGGAAAGTCGATGTGGACGCGCTGTTCACCAACCGCTGGACGCTTGACCGGGCGGCGGAAGCCTACACGCTGTTCGACAAACAGTCGGACGGCAAAGGCGTGTTCCTGATCTGATGCGCGACGAGGTTGTCCGGCTTTACAAGGCGGCGGCGGCGCGTGGGCTGATCGTTGGCAGTGCCGGGAACGTCAGCGCGCGGGTGCCGGAGGGGATGACGATCACCGCGTCCGGCTGCGATCCAGAAACCGTGACGGCAGCAGATATATGCGTCGTCGCGCTGGATGGAGCCGCGTTTGACCGGAATACGCCGTCTAGCGAATGGGCAATGCACGCCGCGATTTACCGGGACTGTGCCGATGCGGGGTTCATCGTTCACACCCATGCCGATGCCTGCACGGCTTTGGCCTGCCTGGCTTCGGGTCTGCCGCCCTTTCATTACATGATCCTGCAATTCGGCGGGATGGATGTCCGCTGCGCGCCCTATGTCACGTTTGGGACGCCCGAATTGGCAGATCGCGCGGCGGAGGCGATGCAGGGACGCAGCGCCTGTCTGCTGGCCAATCACGGCATGATCGTCTGTGCCCCGGACGCGCGCCAAGCACTGGACCGGGCGGTGCTGCTGGAAACGCTATGCCGGCAGTATTTGCTGGTGCTGTCGGCGGGAACGCCTCGTTTGCTGACCGAAGCGGAGTTAGCGGCGGCACGGGAACGATTCACGACATACGGACCGCGGACAAGAAATTAGGCTGTTTAGTTCGTCGGAAATCGTGCTTATTGCGCGGATCGCGAATGAATTTCCGCAGTCCGACCGTGTCCGGGAGCTCGCTTATGAAGACGCCGGTATCGGCGAAACTGGCTTGGGTCGAGGCGTCGCGGGGTTTTGCGGCGACTGCGGTTGTCGTTTACCATGTCGTGCGGCATTTCAATCAGAACCAGCCTTTGCCTATTTTCAAACATATTTTCCAGTTCGGGCATGCGGGTGTTGACCTTTTTTTTGTACTAAGCGGTTTCATTATTCTATTTGTTCATATAGACGATATCGGTAACCCCAAACGGATCTGGCGATATATTGAACGACGCCTGACGAGAATACTTCCGGCATATTGGGTTGCGGTCATGCTAACCGGCGGCCTCGCTTTTGCGGGTGGTCACAGTATTTCGATGAGTGACATTGCCTGGGCGATTGCGCCCGTACCTAATTTCAGCGAGCCGATCCTTAGCGTTGCCTGGACGTTACAATACGAGTTGGTGTTTTATGTGATGTTCGCCGTATCGATCCTGAATCGATCAGTTGGCGCGGTGCTAATGCTGGCTTGGCTTCTTGTGATCCTTGGTTGTGCGATTGGTTCGGTTACCTTGCCGGTGCCGGGGGCGTTTTATGGGTTGTTCGGGATCGAATTTTTTGCCGGAATGGCGGTGGCTTACCGTCTGCGCCGGGGGAATTTACCGATGCGTAACATCGTCCTTGTTGTGGGTATTGTGCTGTTCGCCGGCCTTGCTGTTAGCGAAGACCTTGGATGGTTCGACGGCTACGGTTCGATCGCACGTCTCGCCTATGGGATGGCAAGCACTCTGGCCATCGCAGGGGCCGCCGAGGCAAGTCGGGAGAGCCACGTACGTGTACCGTTTATTCTTCGCACGCTTGGATCCGCGTCGTATTCGCTTTACCTGTTTCAATTTGTTTTTATCGGTATCGAGTGGAAAATTTGGCAATTCCTGAAACTTGGTGCGACCCTCTCGCCATCGGTGGGTTGCGCCCTTTTCAGCGTCTTGACACTCGGCGGCGGCATTGGGATGTCCCGGCTGGTAGAATATCCGCTGATGAACCGGTTACGTCATCTGATCGGCGCAATGCCATCCGCGCCCAACAAGAGATCGGCCGAAGCCCCGCGCAGGCCAGTTTCAGGCTGACGGTCTCGCGTACCCAACAGGTCGCCGAGATCGACGCGCAAGGTTTCGGCCAGTTCGATCGGTGGCGACGAGGTCACCGCACCCCGGTCATGTGGGATCAGGTTTAGATAGCCGGCCAAAATATCCAGTTCGATGGCCGGCAACTGCTGCGACAGGCCTGGATCGGTTCGCGGACAGCGCACCATCCACCCGAACCTGCGTGCGGCCCGCGCTTTACATACTTTACAAATCCCCATCCTTGTCGGTGAAGGCGGCGACAGGATTGCGGCGTACTACCAAATTGCTGGCTTCTCATTCGCAGCCGCAATATCAATTATTCACCTAGGGCATGCCCGCGATGAGCGCTTCGGATCGCGGTGCCGAGGCTGTCCTAAAGACTTTGTTTGAACGGGCAGCTTTATCGGCGGGCCGACCCTCGTATAGCCGATGCTGCCCTTAGCGACTGACCAGATGCAAGGAACCAAGACAATGCGCCAGACACCCCTGTATGCGCCCGACGGTATGACCAGCACAGGCGGCGACCCCGAACGTTTCGCGGGCATCAGGCGCGACTACACCCTGGCGGATGTCGAACGGCTGTCGGGGTCCTTTCGTATCCGCCACACGCTCGCGGAAATGGGGGCCGCTCGCCTGTGGCACCTGTTGAAAACCGAACCGTTCGTGGCCACGCTAGGTGCGCTGACCGGCAACCAGGCGGTGCAGCAGGTGAAAGCCGGGTTGAAGGCGATCTACCTGTCAGGCTGGCAGGTGGCCGGCGACGCGAATTCGGGCGGCGAAATGTATCCCGACCAATCGCTGTATCCGGTTGACTCGGTGCCGAAAGTCGTTCGCAACATTAACAACGCCCTGCGTCGTTGCGATCAGATCGCTCAGTCCGAGGGCGGCAAGGACGGCACTTACTGGATGGCGCCGATCGTCGCCGACGCGGAAGCCGGATTCGGAGGCCCGCTGAACGCTTACGAACTGATGCGCAACATGATCGCCAATGGCGCCGCGGGCGTGCATTTCGAGGATCAGTTGGCGTCGGAAAAGAAGTGCGGCCATCTTGGCGGCAAGGTGCTGGTGCCGATCAGCCAGCATATCCGGACGCTGAACGCGGCCCGTCTCGCGGCGGATGTGGAAGGCGTGAACACGGTCCTTCTGTGCCGCACGGATGCACAATCCGCTCAGTTGCTGACCAGCGACGTGGATGAGCGCGACCGTCCGTTCATCTCCGGCGACCGCACGCCAGAGGGTTTCTTCCGCATCAAGCCGGGTTGCGGCAACGACTACGCCATCGCGCGGGGGCTGGCCTATGCGCAGTATGCCGATCTGTTGTGGTGGGAAACCTCCGAACCCGACCTGCGCGAGGCCGAGCGGTTCGCCGATGCGATCCACGCGCGGTTTCCCGGAAAAATGCTGGCGTATAATTGCTCGCCCAGTTTCAACTGGCAGAAGAAGCTATCGGCTGGCCAGATCGCGGCATTCCAGCGGGAACTCGGCAAGATGGGCTACCGGTTCCAATTCGTGACACTGGCCGGGTTCCACAGCCTGAATCTGTCGATGTTCAACCTGGCACGCGGCTACAAGGAACGCGGCATGGCGGCCTACAGCGAGTTGCAGCAGGCCGAATTCGCCGCGGAACGGGATGGCTACACCGCGACCCGTCATCAGCGGGAAGTGGGCGTCGGGTATTTCGACGCAGTGGCAATGGCGATTTCCGGCGGAAAATCCTCCACCACCGCGTTCGCTGGATCGACCGAGGCGGACCAGTTCCACGATCACGGAGTGGTGCAGGCCCATGACCGTCACGACGACGGACTGGTCCATAATCATGAATGGGCTGTGTCGGGCAAATAAGACCGTCGAAGTTCAGGGAGGACGGCGCACAGGCGGCGGAACGGAAGTTCCGCCGCTTTTTCTGTAGGAAACCCGAATATCCGGCAGCGTCGCTCAAGCCGCGAAAAGACCGCTGGTTTAGGACGGCCCAATGCGATCGTGGCCTGACCCAGATCCGGCGCGGTCTTCATGGCACGGTACATGCAATTGGACGGTTATGTGTTAATCGTTCGGAGATACCAATGATACGCGACCGCCTTCTGCCGGGTGCGACCGCCCTTTGTATCGGTCTGTGCAATTTGGGCGCCTCGGCTCAAATAGCCGCGCTTGGATCTGCTAACGCCGACACGGTGGAAGCACCGGCCCCGATCGGCGTTTTCGGAGTGGATATGCCGTCCGCGGGGCGGCTTGTCGTTTCGTTACTCCCCTCGTTCGCCCGGTTGCAGGGCAACCAGATCGGAACGAATTCCGTGACGCCACAGTATATCGTCACAAATATTCCGTCAGCCTACACGCCCGTTGGTACCCATCTTCTGCGGCTGGTGCCGGATAATCTGGCAATCGACAGTCAGGCCCTGACGGTCGCTTACGGATATTCGAATTATCTGACACTGGTCGCCGGGACCGCCCTGGTCGAAAAAAGCGTCACCATGCAGGCTTTCAAGGGTCTGGCGGGAACAATACCGCTGGGTGTCAGTGTCGGCTCGACGGAGGGGCTCGGCGACTCGGCGCTGGCAGCGATTGTCCGTATCTATAACGACCCGGTTAATCGTATCAGTCTCAATATGGGCCTTGCCCTGCCCACCGGCAGCACGACCGACAATATCTCGCTACTGCTGCCCAATAATACCATTCCGGAAAAGCGCGGATTTTACGCAATGCAGCCGGGGACCGGGACAGTCGATGCGCTTCCGGGAATATCTTATTCGGGCAGGATCGATGTGTGGTCGTGGGGCCTCGCTTACCGGGCACGCCTGCCGCTCGATAATAATGCCCAGGGCTACCATTACGGCGACCTGAACGAACTGAACGCCTGGGGCGGCTATTCCTGGCTGCCCGGGCTGGAAACGACCTTCCGGCTGAACGGCACCGTCCAGGGAGCGATCCACGGCAGCGATCCCGGTATCCGGGGCTACGCTCAGGGATCGGATCCTCTATATTATGGCGGCAGGCAAATCAGTACCTATGCCGGTATTATCGTCAGCGGCCGCTATTTCAGCCTTCCGTCCGCGCAGGTCGGAATCGAGGCAGGCGTGCCGGTTTACCAGCAGATCAACGGTCCGCAGTTGGCACGCGACTGGCAGGTCAACCTCGCGCTGCGCTATAAATTTTAACGAGCGCCAACGGGCGTTTGCGCCCTGACCCGGCGGACTGCCTGCCGCTCGTCCGGTCGGTTGCAAACGCCGGAGGCATTTTGGGCACCGAAGCGCGTCGCACCCGCCCGCCGGATATTCCTAAACCGCGGGTTTCGGCGCGAACGGACAATCGGCGTGCTCCGGCCCGCATAACCGTCCGCCCGACCCGCTGGACAATCCCGGACCCGACGCCCGCGCGCGCCGTACAAGTCCGGCCAGGGACGCGATGAACCCCGGATCGGAATTTTGTGCTGGCACCCGGAAATATCCGGGAACACCGAGCTTTTCGGCGAGTTCGCGGTACTCGACATCGAGTTCGACCAGGGTCTCGGTGTGTTCCGACACGAACGCGATCGGGACCACCAGCAAGGCCGTCTTATCCTTCGCCGCACGCTCGATTTCTGCTTCCGTGCTCGGCTCGATCCATTTCTGCGGGGTGGCGCGGGATTGGTAGCAGATCGTGCGATCGGCTGGTTCGCCCCACGCGGCCATCACGGCGGCAACGGTTTGTTCCACCTGCCACTGATACGGATCGCCGCCCTGGATGATCGTCTCGGGTAAACCATGAGCGGAAAACAGCACACGCAGAGACACCGCCGGGTCGAGCGCGGCACGCGCACGATCGTATTCCACCTTGACCAAAGCGGCCGTGGCGGCGGCGAAAGCCGGATCGACGGGGTAGCAGCACAGTGTCGCGGTATCGGCCGCCAGGCCCACCCGCACGGCGGCCTGCCGCCAGGCGCCGAGCGAACTGCCAGTGGTGGTGGTCGAAAACTGTGGATACAGCGGCAGTAAAACGACCTCGTCCGGCGCCCAGGCCTTCACAGCGCGCGCAGCTTCCAGGCTGAACGGATGCCAGTAGCGCATGGCGATGAAACATTTGGCGTCGGCTTCCGGAAGCGCGGCTTCCAAAGCGGTGGCCTGGTCGCGCGTCAGCCCCAGCAACGGGGATTTGCCGCCAAGAAGGGCATAATTCGCGGTTGCCGGTTCGACGCGGGCGCGGGCGATGATGCGGGCGAGAAACGGCCGTACGAACACCGGCACCCGCAGGATGGCCGGGTCCAGAAACAGGTTCAGCAGGAACGGCTTGATCGCTTCCGGCTGATCCGGTCCGCCCAGGTTGAACAAGACGATCGCGACCTTGCGGCGCGGCGATCCTAATCCGGCGGGCGCGGCTGTGTCGCTAGCCGGCACGCACCAACTCCAAAAGTGCCGCCACGTGTTCGGGCGGGGTTTGCGGCACGATTCCATGGCCAAGATTGAAGACAAACGGGCGGCCGCGCATTGCATTCAGGATGGCGGCGGTTTCCGCCTGCATCGGCGAACCCCCGGCGACCACGGCCAGCGGATCGAGATTGCCCTGCACCGCCACGTGCGCCGGTAGCATCGCGGCCACCGTGGCGATATCGCTGCCGGTATCGACGCCTATTCCATCGGTTCCGGCAGCGGCGTAATCGCGGCTCATGACCCCCGCCAGCCTGGGAAAGCCAATGATGGGAATGCCGGGGTGCCGGGCTTTCAAGGCGGAAACGATGCGTTTGGCCGGTGCCACGCAATGGGTCCGGAACAAGGACGGCGACAGGACACCGGCCCAGGAATCGAACAGCATCAATGCCTCGGCGCCGGCGGTAACCTGGGCTGAAAGGTATTCGACCGAGGCTTCGGTCAGCGTGTCCATCAGCCGTTGGAACAGCGCGGGTTGGGCATAGGCCATGGCACGGACATTGGCGAAATCCTTCGATCCGCCACCCTCGATCATATAGCACGCGACGGTGAACGGGGCGCCCGCGAAACCGATCAGCGCGGTATCGCCGAAGCCTTCCGCGACTAGTCCGGCGCGGACAAGGCGGACGGTTTCCATGATCGGTTCGACACGGCCGGCGACGCGGGACGGATCAAGCGCGGCGACGGCGGCTTCGTCGCGCAACCTGGGCAGAACCGGGCCTTCGCCTTCCTTGAATTCCAGCCCGTGTCCCAGCGCCCAGGGCAGCATCAGGATGTCGCTGAATAAAATCGCGGCGTCGAATCCATAGCGGCGGATCGGTTGCAGCGTCACCTCGGCGGCTAGTGCGGGGGTTGTGCAAAGGGCGACGAAATCTTTCGCGTCGGCGCGTATCGCGCGATATTCCGGCAGATAGCGTCCTGCCTGGCGCATTAACCAAACCGGCGGGGGCCATACCGCTTCGCCGCTAAGCGTCCGCAACAACCGTTTCATCTTGGCGTCCATTTGCCCTGGATTGGGCTGGATCGCCTGTGTCCGTTCTATCGTCCCGCCGGTCAAGCGACGAACGCATGTTCCCGCAGCGGCGTATGCCGGATTCCCACGCCGTGAAACAGCGCCATCGCCTCCAACGAGGCCGCGACGCGGGCGATCGCGCCGGACCAGTCATCCGGCCGGTCCTGGCGAAATACCGTCAGGCGCGGATACCAGGGGCTGTCGGCCCGCCCGCTGAGCCAGCGCCAGCACCCATCGTAGCGATCCAGCAAAAAGACCGGTTTGCGGGTCAGGCCCGCAAGGTGAACAACAGCGGTATCAACAGCGACAATCACATCCAGTCCTGCGACGATCGCGGCGGTATCGGCGAAATCGGTCACGTCCGGCATCGGATCGGCGAGTTCCATGCCGGCCGGCCGCACCTGCCGAGCTGCGGGACCGGCTTGCAGACTGACGAGGGACAGGCCAGAAACACCGGCCAACGGCGCGAATGCCGCCAGGCTTGCACTGCGGCGGCGATCGAGTGTGCCGAACCCCGGCAGCGATGGTCTGGCTTGTCCGGCCCAGACCAAGCCTGTCCGAAGGCCGCCGATCGGGAGGCGCGCGCGCCAATGCCGCACCAGGGCCGGGTCCAGCGTCAGTTCCGGGACGGGTGGAATACGATCCACCGTAGTCGCGAACACGCGGGGCAGACTGAACATGGGGCAAACAAAGTCATGCGGTGGCAGGCGCTTCGCGTCGGTGACCACGCTGGCGACTCCCGGTACGGTCCGCATGATTCGAACCAGCGCCCGCGGGACACAGGCGATCACCCGGGCGCCGTGTCCGGCCAGCAGCGGCAGGTAGCGCAGAAACTGCAACGTATCGCCGAATCCGTCCTCGTGCATTGCAACGACGGTCAGGCCGTTCAGACTATCGCCGGGGCGCAATGACGGCATCAGCCGAAGCGGATCGATGGGCACGCCTCCCAGTTCGAGCCTCGCCTCATAATCCCGCCAGGCCCGGTCCCAGAGGCCCGCCTTCAGCAGGGCGACCGCGCGGTTGACGCGAAAGCGGGCATTGGCTGGTTTCAGAGCCACGGCCCGGTCGTGCGCGGCGATGGCGTCGGCGAACCGGCCTTCGATTTTAAGGATCATCCCCAGGTTGGACCAACTGGCGGCGGCGTCCGGGTTCTTTGCGACGGCCTGCTCAAAGCTAACAATGGCAGGTAGGAACTGGCTCTGCTCCGATTGAATCAGGCCCATCATATGACTGACGGCGGCGGAGGCGGGGGCTTCCTGAAGGATCTCTTCCGCCTGGGCCGGGATCCCGATTTCAAGGAGAAAGCCGGCGAATGCCAAGCGCAGGCCGGCGTCTGCGGGGGTCAATCGCAGGCAGGTGCTGAACTGGCGGCTTACCAGCGGGCGGGGCAGCGGTGGCCGTAATAGCGCCAGATCCACGCAGGGGTGGTCCCTATCCGGCGCTATATCGGCCGCCGCCGCCATGATCGGCGCGGCCCGGTCCGGTTCGCCCATCGCGGCGACGGCAATGCCCAGCAACCGCCGCGCATCGGGGTCGATCGGATCGTCGTGGGCCGCGGTGCGTGCCGCAGCCTCGGCATCCTGCCATGCGCCGGCGGCAAGCAGCCGCGCCACGGCGGCAAGGCGTTCGGGTGACGCCATCGGCGGGCTCCCTGGAAAACGCCAGAGTGACAGCGGAATGTTAACGAAGGGTTAGCGGACGGCTTCGCGGGCGGGATGATTGCAAATGAGTTTTCCCGACCGAGTCGGGGTGTCGATTCGGCTTTTGCGCAGCGCGGCGATCGCCGGCACCGGCATCGCCGTCGCCGTCCTTGGCACAGACGTTCCAGGGCGCTACACCCGCCACACAAACGCGGTTTCGGGAAACGCCTCGCATGATCGACAAAATCGTCCAGTCCATGGCCGACCTGATGGCCGGCATCAAGGATGGCGCCGTCGTCCTCCTCGGCGGCTTTGGTTCGGTGGGCCAGCCTAACGCCCTGATCGACGGCCTGATCGAGCAGGGCGCGACCAACCTGACGGTTGCCTGCAACAACGCCGGCGCCGGTCATACCGGTCTCGCCCGGCTGATGGAACTGGGCCGGGTCAGCCGAATCGTCTGTTCCTTTCCCCGCAGTTCCGATCCGGTGGTGTTCGAAACGCTCTATCGCGCTGGCAAGATTGAACTGGAAATCGTGCCGCAGGGCACTTTGGCGGAACGCATGCGCGCCGCCGGCGCCGGCGTGCCGGCCTTCTTCACCGCCACCGGCGTCGGCACGAAGATGGCCGTGGGTAAGGAACACCGCGAAATCGGCGGCCGCACCTATATCCTGGAACAGGCGCTGAAAGGCGATGTCGGTCTGGTGGAAGCGTGGGAAGCGGATCGCTGGGGCAATTTGACCTACAAGCAGGCCGGCCGGAACTTCAATCCTATCGTCGCCATGGCGTCCGCGCTGACCCTGGTACAGACTCAGCATATCCGCGAGCTGGGCGCGATCGACCCCGACCATGTTGTCACGCCCGGCATTTTCGTGGACCGTGTGCTGCACGTGCCCTACGGCGATCCATCAGGCTTCTGAGGCGAGGAAAACCACCTATGTCCGCTACCGCCGCCTTCAAGCCGTTTAGCCGCCCGCAAATGGCGCAGCGCGCTGCCGCCGACATCCCCGAGGGCTGGTATGTCAACCTGGGAATCGGCATCCCGACGATGATCTCCGATTACGTGCCGATGGACCGGGAAGTGATTTTCCACTCCGAAAACGGCGTGCTCGGCATGGGACCCGCGCCGGAGAAGGACAAGATCGAACCCTGGCTGATCAACGCCGGAAAGCAGTACGTCACCCTGCGAGCGGGTGGCAGCTATTGCCATCACGCCGATAGTTTTTCGATGATCCGTGGCGGCCATCTGGATCTGTGCGTGCTGGGCGCGTTCCAGGTTGCCGATAATGGCGACATCGCCAACTGGGCGACCAGCGAGAACGACACCGCCCCGGCGGTAGGTGGGGCGATGGACCTTGCCGCCGGCGCCAAGCGGTTGTGGGTGCTGATGGAGCACACCACGAAGGACGGCACGCCCAAGCTGGTGAACGCATGCACTTATCCGCTGACCGCCCCCGGCGCCGTTAAGCGCATCTATACCAATCTGGCGACGCTGGATGTGACAGATCGGGGTTTTGTCGTCCTGGGCATGGCGCCCGGCCTGACGTTCGAGACCCTACAGTTGCATACCGAAGCAAAACTGCATCGGCCAGCCTGACCCCGACGGAGACACCGCGATGACCGAGGACCGCGACGAAGGCGTGCGGATGATCCGCGACAGCGCGGCGGGGCTGGCGCCGCGTACCGGCGATTTCCGGCGCATCCGGACGCTGCGCTTCGGCGAACCCGGCTTCGACCGGACCGTATTCCGCGAAATGTGCCAAATGGGCTGGCTGGGCCTGATGGTTGCCGAAGCCGCCGGCGGTTCCGGACTGGGAGCGCGGGAGTTCTGCGCGCTGACCGAGGAACTCGGCGCCTCGCTGATTCCCGAACCGCTGATCGGTGCGGCGATGGCCGCAAGCCTGCTGCCGGATACGCATTTGCCGGACGTGTTGAGCGGCGACCGGATCGTGCTGCCCGCATGGCAGGAAGCCCCGCACAGCCTGGTCCCTGCGGCCGGCGGTACCGTCGTCCGCGATGGCAAGGTCACCGGCAAAAAACTGTTCGTCGCCATGGCGGCGGGGGCCGATGCGTTCCTGGTGACAACGCCGGACGGTCTGGCGCTGGTGGAGCGCGACGCGCCGGGTGTGCATTTGGAACTGACGCAAACGCAGGATGGCGGCAACGCGGGCACGCTGACGCTGACCGGTGCGGCGGCCAGAATGTTCCCGGGCGACGCGACCGGGGCGCTGGACATCGCCGCGCTGGCGACCGCCGCTTACCTTCTCGGGTGCATGGACCGGGTGTTCGGTGTCACGCTGGACTACCTAAGAACCCGCGAACAATTCGGCCGCAAGATCGGGTCCTTCCAGGCGCTGCAACACCGCTCGGCCGACCTGAAAATCCATGTGGCATTGACCCGGGCGGTGGTGGAGGCAGCGGCCGCCACCTATGACAGCGCGACCGATCCTGCGGTTCGCAAGGCTGCGGTATCACGGGCAAAGGCACGGGCATCGGACGCAGCGAGCGCTGTCACGCGGGGCTGCATTCAACTGCATGGTGGCATCGGCTACACCGACGCGGCCGATCCAGGCCTGTTTTTGCGCAAGATGATGGTGTTGGCGCCGTCCTACGGTTCGGCCTCGCTGCATCGGGCGCGGTTTCGCGACGTCGCACCCGACGGCGATGAGGATTAGGCCGAACGGGCCACGACGGCGTTGACTTGCCGGCCGGTCATCGTCATAAAGCGATTGTCCGGGGTATTTCGATCCCGGTCCCCGATTGATGCGGGGATTACGCCGCCTCGCGAGTGTTCGCGCAGCGGCGGTTTTTTGTTTGGACTTCACGCCAGGGCGCGTTGGGGTTCGCGCGCGGCGGCGCGTCAAGATTTGCAGCGCGCGACGGCGCGTCAGGAGTTGTATCGCCCGTGTTCGAAGCACTTTCGGACAAACTGTCAGGGGTTTTCGACCGGCTTCGCACGCGCGGAGCGCTGAGCGAAGCCGACGTCACCGAGGCGCTGCGGGAAGTCCGCCTGGCGCTGCTGGACGCCGACGTCGCCCTGCCGGTGGTGCGGGACTTTATCGCCAAGGTTCGCGAACGCGCGGTGGGCGCCGAGGTATTGTCCTCGGTCACGCCCGGCCAGCAAGTGGTCAAGATCGTCAACGACGTATTGATCGATGCACTCGGCGGTGCCGGCGCCGTCCCGATCAATTTGAATGCCGTAGCACCGGTGCCGATCCTGATGGTCGGCCTGCAAGGCTCTGGTAAAACCACGACATCCGGCAAGATCGCCCGTCGCCTGAGCGAACGGCTGAAGAAGCGCGTTCTGCTGGCCAGCCTGGATACGCAACGGCCGGCCGCGCAACTGCAACTGGCCCAGCTTGCCGATCAGGCGGGCGTTCCCAGCCTGCCGATAATCGCCGGCCAGACCCCGGTGCAGATCGCCAACCGGGCGATGGACGTGGGCCGGCGAGAAGGCTTCGACGTTGTTATTCTGGATACCGCGGGTCGCCTGTCCATCGACCAGGAACTGATGGACGAAGTCCGCCAGGTACGCGCCGCCACCAATCCGGCGGAAACGCTGCTGGTGGTCGATGCAATGACCGGGCAGGACGCGGTCAACACGGCCAAGGCGTTCAACGACGCGCTGTCGATCACCGGCATCGTACTCACCCGCATGGATGGCGATTCCCGCGGTGGTGCGGCGCTGTCGATGCGTGCGATCACCGGCGCCCCGATCAAGCTGATCGGTGTAGGTGAAAAGCAGGACGCACTGGAGGATTTCCATCCAGAACGGGTCGCTGGCCGCATTTTGGGCATGGGCGATATCGTCGGGCTGGTGGAACGGGCGTCCGAAACCATCGATCAGGCGGAAGCCGAGAAACTCGCATCGAAGATGATGCGGGGCAAATTCGATCTGGACGATTATGCCAGCCAGCTTCGCCAGATCGGCAAGATGGGTAGCCTTTCCGGAATTATCGGCATGCTGCCCGGGGCCGGCAAGATCAAGCAGCAGCTTGCAGGTGCCGACCTGGATACGAAGGTATTCAAGCGTCAGGCGGCGATCATTTCGTCGATGACCATGAAAGAACGCAAGACGCCCGACATCGTTAAGGCCAACCGGAAGAAGCGCATCGCCGCCGGGTCCGGGACCACGGTTCAGGACGTCAACCGGTTGCTGAAGCAGTTCGACGACATGTCCGCGATGATGAAGAAAATGAGCAAGCTAGGGCAGAAAGGCCTGATGCGTCATGGGCTTGGCGCCCTGATGCCGAAAGGCATGTCCCCGCAAAATCGCAGACCGTTTTGAATTTACCAGGAGTGACAGTTACATGGGCCTGAAAATCCGCCTCGCCCGCGCCGGCGCCAAGAAGCGTCCGTACTACCACATCGTGATCGCCGACAGCCGCAGCCCGCGCGACGGCCGTTTCATCGAGCGCGTTGGCAGCTATAACCCGATGCTGCCCGCCGAACACGCCGATCGCGTGCGCTTGTTGCCGGAACGTCTGGAACATTGGATCGGCAACGGCGCGGTCGCGACCGAGCGCGTGGCGAAGTTTTTGGGCAAGGCGGGGCTGGCCCCGATGCCCAAATGGAATGAGCAGCCGGTGCAGTCCGCGCCGAAGAAGAAGGCTCAGGAACGCGCCAAGGCCATCGCGGCCGAAGCCGCCGTCTAGGACATTTCGGTGCCGGCAAGCCGCATTCAGTTGGGCACGATCGGGCGGCCGCATGGCGTGCGTGGGTGGGTGAAAGTCACCAGCCACACCGCCGAACCGGCCGATCTGACCGCGTACGGACCCTTGTCCGACGCGGACGGACGCCAAATGACCTTGCGATGGGTGGCTGACGGGGTGGCCGAGGTGGTGTGCAATATCGATGGCGTGCCGGTGAAGGTGACCGACCGTTCGGCCGCTGAAAAGTTGACCAATACGAACCTTTTCGTCGATCGATCGGCATTGCCCGCGGTGGCCGGGGACGAATATTACCTGACCGACCTGATCGGATTGTCAGTGGCCGACCCGTCGGGCCGGATGCTGGGCGTGGTGTCGGTCGTGCACGACTACGGCGCGGGCGTTAGTCTTGAAATTAGCGGACCCGGTGTTCCGCTGATCGTGCCGTTCACCGCCGCTTGCGTGCCGGCCGTCGATATCGCCGGCGGCCGCCTTACCGTGACGATGCCGGACGAAATCGTCGTAGCGCCGAATGCGGAGCAAGCGGCATGACCTGGCGCGCCTCCGTTCTGACCTTGTTTCCCGCGATGTTTCCCGGATCGCTTGGCCAATCGCTCGCGGGACGGGCGCTGGATTCCGGCATTTGGTCGCTGGACGCAAGCAACATCCGCGATTTTGCGCAGGACCGGCACCGTTCGGTGGACGATACCCCGTTCGGAGGCGGTGCTGGGATGGTTCTGCGGCCGGATATCGTCGATGCCGCGGTCGCGGCCGTCGCGGACGGTCGTCCTGCGGTGTGCCTTACGCCGCGCGGCCGGCGCTTTACCCAGGCCGACGCACGGCGGTTCGCCGCCGGACCGGGCGTTATCCTGCTGTGCGGCCGTTACGAAGGCATCGATCAGCGCGTGATCGACGCGCGCGCGATGGAGGAAATCAGCATCGGCGACTTCGTATTGTCGGGCGGGGAACTGGCGGCGCAGGTGCTGCTGGACAGTATCGTCCGGCTGTTGCCGGGCGTCATGGGCGCGTCCGAAAGCGCGGACGACGAAAGCTTTGGTGCGGGCCTGCTGGAATACCCCCATTATACTCGCCCGGCCGAATGGCAGGGACACCGTGTGCCGGACGTTCTGCTGTCTGGCCATCACGGTGCCGTCGCTGCCTGGAGGCAGGCCCAATCGGAAAAAATCACCCGCGAACGCCGGCCCGATCTTTGGGCCGCCGCCACGGCGTCATAGCAAAGCCAATAAGGACCAGAATCATGAACATCATTCAGCAATACGAAGCCGAACAGATCGCCCGCCTGACCGCGATCCGAGCTGTGCCGGCGTTTATTCCCGGCGATACGCTGCGCGTGTCCGTGAAGGTGGTCGAGGGTGAGCGCACGCGCGTCCAGGCGTTCGAGGGAGTCTGCATCGCTCGGTCAAACAAGGGCCTGAACAGCAACTTCACCGTTCGCAAGATCAGCTATGGTGAGGGTGTGGAGCGAGTGTTCCCGCTGTATGCGCCGACGATTGCCGAAATCGCGGTGGTGCGCCGTGGCGATGTTCGCCGCGCGAAGCTGTATTACCTGCGTGGCCGCAGCGGCAAGTCGGCGCGTATCGCCGAGCGTGCGCGTTCGGCCGCACCCGCGGCGGCGGTGGCTGCAGCGGAGCCAACCGCGGCCGAATAATACCAGACGGCGGCCTGGGCGGGTTCGGGTCACAGGCCGGTTCGCAGTCGGAACGCTGTGGCGATCTGTTTTGTCGCAGTCAACCCAGTGGTGAGACTGAGAGCCATCCGGCTGCGGGGATAGACCGGCCTACCGCCCCCTCTTAAGGGTTGCCCCAACCCGGCGACTCACCTCGCGTGTTGGGCAATCGTCCTGCCATCTCGGACGGTTGTCGCCTTGCGGGGCGGCATACGCCTCAGCAATCCATGTCGTCGTTCGTCCGCCGTACTAGAATCTCCCGCTTTCCCACGTGGTTCGCGGCGCCGACGATGCCTTCCTTCTCCATCTGCTCGATCAGCTTCGCCGCCTTGTTATAGCCGATGTTCAGGTGCCGCTGAATGAAGGAAGTGGATGCCTTCCCTTCGCGGGCGACCATATCGACGGCCTGATCGAACAGGCTTTTGTCGCTGTCGCTGGCTCCGGACATCCCCGTGTCCCTGGCGTCCGCGTCGCCGCTGTTGCCCTCCACCGCTTCGGTCACGTCGTCCAGATAGGCCGGCTCACCCTGTTCGCGCAGGAACGCCACCACTTTCTCCACCTCGTCGTCGGTCACGAACGGGCCATGAACGCGAGTGACCCGGCCACCACCCTGCATGAACAGCATGTCGCCCTGGCCTAGCAATTGTTCGGCGCCCTGTTCGCCCAGGATCGTGCGGCTGTCGAACTTGCTGATCACCTGGAAGCTGATGCGCGTCGGGAAGTTCGCTTTGATAACGCCGGTGATCACATCCACCGACGGGCGCTGAGTTGCCATGATCACGTGAATGCCCGCCGCGCGTGCCATCTGTGCCAGACGCTGAATGGTCTGTTCGATTTCCTTGCCGGCCACCATCATCAGGTCGGCCATTTCATCGACCACCACGACGATGAACGGCAGAGCCTCCAGCGCCAGCGGCTGTTCCTCGAACGTGGGGCGTCCGGTGTCGGGATCGAAACCGGTTTGGACTTTGCGCGTAACAACTTCGCCCTTGGCCCGGGCCTCGGCGACGCGGTCATTGAAGCCGCCGACGTTGCGGACACCGAGTTGGCTCATCGCCCGGTATCGCCGCTCCATTTCGCGCACGGTCCATTTTAACGCCGTTACAGCTTTGGCCGGTTCGGTCACGACCGGCGCCATCAGATGCGGGATGCCGTCATAGATCGACAGTTCCAGCATCTTGGGGTCGATCAGGATCAGCCGGCACTGCTCGGGCGACAATCGGTACAGCAACGACAGGATCATCGCGTTCACGCCGACCGACTTGCCGGACCCGGTGGTGCCGGCGATCATCAGGTGCGGCATGCGTGCCAAATCGGCGACGATGGCCTTGCCGCTGATATCCTTGCCCAGCGCCAGGGACAGCCGCCCGGAATGTTTCAGCACTTCTTCGCTGGACAGGATTTCGCTCAGGAAAACGGTTTCGCGCTTGCTGTTCGGCACCTCGATGCCGATGACGTTCCGTCCGGACACGGTGGCGATCCGCACCGCCGTCACCGACAAGCTGCGGGCGATATCGTCGGCCAGACCGATAACGCGGGCGCTGCGGATGCCGGGTGCGGGCACCAGTTCGTATAGCGTGACCACCGGGCCGGGGCGGATCTCGACGATCTCTCCCTGCACACCGTAATCGGACAGTACCGTCTCCAACAATCGGGCATTCGCCTGAAGCGCTTCTTCGCTCGGCCCGGTGGTAATGCGCGGCGGCGGCTTCGTCAGCAGGTCCAGCGACGGGAAGATCCATCCCGCTTCAGGAAGAGGCAGGTTTTGCTGCTGCGGTTTGCGTGCCGGGGCCGGCTTGATGCCACGAACCGGCGGGGCCGGGATCGCGGCCGGCTGTTCCACATTGGCAGCCTCCGGCATCTGCTGGCGTATGACCGGGCGCTGCCGCGCGGACGACGTGTCCGGTTCGTTCGGTTCATCCGGTGCCAGTCCCGGACCCCGGTTCATGATACCGATCAGCCATCCCGAGGCGTTGCCCACCCCCCCGGCGCTGCGTGCCAGCGCCCCGGCGGCGCCCCGTCCGCCCGAAACCGAGAACCGGGCCGCACCGCCTGCCGCCCGGCCGGCACTGCGCCATTCGGAGCGGGACAGTCCTAGCGAAAGCAGGCCCAGCACCGCAGCCAGAACAGCACTCAGCAGCCAAACCGATGCCGCTCCGGCGATGCCGAACAGCGCGTGACCGGCGCTCACTTCCGCATGCGCAACGATCTGTCCGATCGATCCGCCGAGGCCGGCCGTTACCGGCCATGGCGTAGCGCGGGGCAGCGGCAGGACGGAAATGGCCGCCGCCAGAAGCGGCATCCCTGCAAGCAGCGCGGCGACCCGCCCGCCGAAGCTGCCCAACCCACGATGGGACGCGATGCGCCAGCTCCACGCCAGCATGGCAATTGCTGGCAGCACGCCGGCGATCCCGAAGCCTTGCAACAGCACGTCTGCCAGCATCGCCCCGGCCGGGCCGGCCAAATTGGCGGCATGGCGTGTCGTAGCGGTGTTCAGCGATGGGTCGCTG
Organism: Pseudomonadota bacterium; assembly: GCA_021805565.1. Classification (GTDB taxonomy): domain Bacteria; phylum Pseudomonadota; class Alphaproteobacteria; order Acetobacterales; family Acetobacteraceae; genus Rhodopila. The sequence continues at coordinate 29,246 of JAJZFA010000012.1, read as the reverse complement.
GGGTTGTAGGTTGCCAGGGCCACCAGGATTGCCAGCCCCGCCAACCCCAGCAGCAGGCCGCCGAATTCCGCACTGCGCTGGCTCATCAACGCCTTGACGGCGGGCGAGGCAAATTTGCGGTATTCCATCGTCGATGATCGTGCGGCCATATGTCCTGCCTGAGTCGTTGCGTCGGTATGGTAACTATAAGACACAACTCCCTGATAAATGAAGCTTGATCGAAGGCACTCTTCCCAGTCCCGCGGCAAGTGCTAGAATCGGATGTCAACGCGAAGGAAACGGCCATGGACGCGCTTACGACGGAACCCGCACCTCGCCTGCTGGCGAACGCATTACGCTTCCTGGCCGCCGATGCGGTGCAGAAGGCCAATTCCGGCCACCCTGGCATGCCGATGGGCATGGCCGACATCGCCGAGGTGCTGTGGCGCCGTCATTTGCGTCATAATCCAGCCGATCCGGCATGGCCCGGCCGGGACCGCTTCGTGCTGTCCAACGGCCACGGGTCGATGCTGCTGTACGGGTTGCTACATCTGACCGGATACGATCTGCCGCTGGAGGAACTGAAGCAGTTCCGCCAGCTTCATTCCAAAACCCCCGGCCATCCCGAACGCGGCATCACCCCAGGCGTCGAAACCACCACCGGCCCGCTGGGGCAGGGCTTGGCAACGGCGGTCGGCATGGCGCTGGCGGAACAGCAACTCGCGCTGGCGTTTAACCGTGGCGAGCATGCCATCGTCGATCACCGCACGTTCGTGTTCTGCGGCGATGGCTGCCTGATGGAAGGCATTTCGCATGAAGCCTGTTCGTTCGCCGGGTCCATGAAGCTGGAAAAACTGATCGTCTTCTATGACGACAACGGCATTTCCATCGATGGCCACGTGGATGGCTGGTTCAACGACGACACCCCAAAGCGGTTCGAAGCCTACGGCTGGCGGGTCATCCGCAACGTCAACGGCCTGGATACCGAAGCGCTGGAAGCCGCGATGGCCGAAGCTGTCACGCCGTGCGGACGGCCCACCTTGGTATGCTGCAGAACGATCATCGGCTTCGGCGCGCCGAATCTCGCCGGCACGCATGAATCGCATGGCGCCGCACTTGGCGTGGCCGAGGTCGCCGCGGCGCGCAAGGCGCTGGGCTGGACCTACCCGCCGTTCGAGGTCCCCGCCGACGTCCGCGCCGCCTGGGATGCAAGGCCCACGGGCGCGGCTCGGCAGGCGGCGTGGCAGGCGGGATTCGATGCCTACGCGGCCGCGTTTCCGGCCGAAGCCGCCGAGTTCCGGAGGCGCATATCCGGTGCCCTGCCGGTGGACTTCGCCGCCAGGGCCGACACCGCGATCGCCGCGGCCGCCGCCGTGACAGACCCCGTTGCCACGCGGAAAACCTCGCAAAATGTCATTACGTCGTTTGCCGCGTTCCTGCCGGAGTTTTTCGGCGGATCGGCCGATCTGACAGGGTCCAACCTGACCAATTGGAAGGGTTGTGTCACCATCGATCACGGACGGGCGGGCAATTACCTGCATTACGGCGTGCGGGAATTCGGCATGGCGGCCATGTTGAGCGGTATCGCACTGCATGGCGGGTTCATCCCCTTCGGCGGCACGTTCCTGGTGTTCAGCGACTATGCCCGTAACGCAATCCGGCTGGCGGCACTGATGGAATTGCGGTCGATCTACGTGCTGACCCATGACAGCATCGCGCTGGGCGAGGACGGTCCGACGCATCAGCCGATCGAGCATGCGGCATCGTTGCGGCTGATTCCCAATCTGGACGTCTGGCGCCCGTGCGACATGCTGGAAACGGCGGTCGCGTGGCGGCACGCGCTGGAACGGTCGAATGGGCCGTCCGCGCTGCTGCTGACACGGCAGAATCTCCCGCAGCACGGCGGCGGGATGGACCGGGCCGCGTCGGTCGCGAAGGGCGGTTATGTCTTGTCCGGCACCGACGGCCCCCCCGATGTCGTGCTGATCGCGACGGGGTCGGAGGTCGCCCTCGCGACCGGGGCACGGGATTTGCTCGCCGGACGCGGCGTGAAGGCTCAGGTGGTTTCGATGCCGTCGTCCGATGTGTTCGACCGGCAGGACAAGGCGTGGCGGGATTCGGTGCTGCCGCCGGGCATTCGCCGCGTGGCCGTGGAAGCCGGTAGCACGATGTCTTGGTATAAGTATGTCGGGCTGGACGGGGCTGTGGTCGGACTCGACCGGTTCGGCGAATGCGGTCCGGGACCGGCGGTGATGAAGTATTTCGGCTTCACCGCGGAGCATGTGGCGGAGGTGGCGACCGCGTCCCCGGGCTAACCGGCCGGGATGGTGCGGCGGATTACGGCCGGTATCGCGGCGCGACCGGGGCCAGACCGGCCGTTGTCGTGGACGTGGTTCGCATCCCCCGGCCATCGCGGTCGTAAATCCGGTGTTCCCTTCCTGTGTCTCTGGCGATAAACTTTTTGTATGGTTGCTTTGCCTCTTACCAACGACCCTGCCATCGATCCGTCCGTCCAGGACCTGATCGCCGCCCGTCCCTGGCTGAAATACGACGCCTTTGCGGGGCTGCTGCTCGATGGCGTTCCGCTGGCCGGAATTGCCGCCGGCGCGGGAACGCCCACCTGGGCCTATTCGGCCGAGACCATGCGCGCGCGTTACCGGTCCCTGGCCGATGCGATGACCGGCGCCGACCTGAATGTGGAAGTCCATTTCGCGGTCAAGGCCAACGACAGGCTGGCCGTTCTCAGCCTGTTCGGCGCCGCCGGTGCCGGGGCCGATGTCGTCAGCGGCGGTGAACTTCTCAAGGCCCGCCGCGCCGGAATCGCGGCCGCCCGCATTGTCTATTCCGGGGTCGGTAAGTCGGAAGCCGAACTGCGCCTGGCGCTGGCCGAGGATATCGGCCAAATCAACGTCGAAAGCGCCGAGGAACTGGCCATGCTGTCGGCTATCGCCGCCGGCACCGGCCAGACCGCGCGTGTGGCTTTGCGGGTAAACCCCGACGTCGATGCCGGCACCAATACCAAGATTACAACCGGACGGGCGACCGACAAGTTCGGCATTCCGTATGCGGATGCGATCGCACTATATCGGCAGGCCGCAGGTCTCCCCGGCATCCGGCCCATTGGTCTTGCCACCCATATCGGCAGTCAAATCCTGGCACTGGCGCCTTATCGCGCCGCCTATAGCCGCATTGCCGGTCTGGTGCGGGCGCTGCGCGACCACGGCCTGCACGTCGAAACGGTGGATTGCGGCGGCGGCCTGGGGATTCCATACCGCAATGAACCCGCGCCATCCCCCGCCGGCCTCGCCGCGGCGATGAAGCAAGCGTTCCATAACCTCGATGTCCGTCTGACCATGGAACCGGGCCGCTGGCTGGTGGGTCCGGCAGGCGTTTTGCTGGCCTCGGTCATCCTGGTCAAGCAGACCCCGCACGAACCGTTCGTGGTTCTGGACGCGGCAATGAACGATCTGGTCCGCCCCGCAATGTACGATGCCTGGCACGGGATTGTGCCTGTCGCCGCTTCCGGCGCCCATACGCTCGGCGGTCCGGCGACTGTTGTCGGCCCGGTTTGCGAAAGCGGCGACACATTGGCGCGAAGCCGGTCCTTGCCGCCGCTGACCCCCGGCGCGATCATGGCAATTCTCGACGCCGGCGCGTATGGTTCGGTCATGAGTTCGACCTACAATGCACGTCCGCTGGCGGCCGAGGTATGGGTGGACCGGGGCAGTTGGTCGGTTATCGGCGATCGCCAGGCGGCCGAAGCGGCGTGGGAGCGGGAGCGCCTGCCGGCATGACCGGTCCGGCGCGCCTGGCTGGCCGCCGCCTGCTGGCGCGCGCCGCCCTGCTTTTCGAGGCGGTTTGGTCCGCGTTGTGGCCGGCGCTCGCCGCGTTTGGCATTTTCGTGTGCGCCGCGCTGCTGAACCTGCCGCCGTTGCTGCCGCCGTTTCTGCATGCGCTGTTGCTCGCACTGGTTTCGCTGACGGTGGCGTGGTTGCTGTTCCGGGAACTTCGCCAAGTCCGGCTACCGGATAGCCGGGCGGCCGACCGGCGGCTGGAAACGCGGTCTGGCTTATTGCACCGGCCGCTATCGGCGCTGGCCGACACACCGGCGACCGCGGATGCTTTAGGTTTGGCGCTGTGGCGGGCCCATGCCGCGCGCGCCGCGGCCCAGATCGGGCGACTTCAGGTGGGTATCCCGCGGCCCGGACTGGCACGACGCGACCCCCGGGCCCTGCGATATGGCTTGCTGCTTGCGCTGCTCGCCTGCCTGACGGTCGCCAATACCGATGCCCCGGCCCGGCTCTACGCCGCCGTGACCCTGTCCTTGCCGGTGAAGCCCAGCCCGCCAGGGGCCGAGCTCCAGGCCTGGATCGTGCCACCGGCCTACACTGGCATCGCACCGCTGTTTCTCAAGGCAGGCGGCGGCGCGATCTCCGTGCCGGCCGGCTCCCATTTGACCGTCAACCTGTCCGGGGGCGGCACCGACCCGGCGTTGCCGCCCCCGGCGTTGTCGCTGAACCAGTCAACGGTGCCGTTCGGGGTATTGGATCGTGGCAGCTTTCAGGCCAGCCTCGATCTGACGCGCGGCGGCCTGCTGGCGGTGAAGCGCGGCGGCGGCATCCTGGTGTCGTGGAACCTGACCGTCATCGCGGATCGCCCGCCAACCGCCGCCTGGGGCGACAAGCCAGGCCCGCTGCCAACGGGCCAGCAGACCCGGCTGCCGTGGCAGGTGACGGACGACTATGGTGTCGTTGCGTTGCAAGCCGAACTTTACTTGCAGGACCGGCCCGATGCCGCGCCGCTGATTCTGGTCATTCCGCTGCCAGGCGGATCGCCCAAGGCGGCGCACGGGGTAAGCCAGCAAGACCTGACCGCCAACCCCTGGGCCGGGCTTGCCGTCGCTGGCCGGTTAACCGCCCGCGACGCCGCCGGCCAGACTGGAAGCAGCGCGGATGCGCTGTTCGCCATCGGGGAGCGGCCTTTCCGCAATTCGGTCGCGCAAAGCCTGATCGCCGTCCGCAAAAGCCTGAGCCGGAATCCCGGCGACCGGGCAGAGGCGCTAGAGGTCCTAGATGGGCTGATGCAGCAGCCAGGTTTGTTTTCCGGCGATATTGGCGCCTTCCTCAACCTCGCCAGCGCCTATTACGATCTGGTCCGCAACCGGGGTGCCAGCGCCGTGGCCGAGACGCAGAACACATTGTGGCAACTCGCGCTGCACATGGAAGAAGGGCAAACCGAACAAAGCGCCCGGTCTCTGGAGGAGGCGCGTAAGGACGCGCGCGATGCGCTCGACAAGGCTCAGCAGCAGCCCGGCGACGCCACCCGGCAGGATCTGTCGCAAAAACTCGATGCGCTGCGGGAAGCCATCGATCGCCACATGAAAGCCTTGCTGGACGAGGCACGACGCAACAACAGCGCGATGCCGTTCGATCCCAGGGCAGTCCAGCTTTCCGCTCGCGACATGCAGCGTATGGCCGAACAGGCCGCGCAGGCGGCCAAGCATGGCCGTCTGGAGGACGCTGGGCAACAAATGGCGCAATTGGAAAGGATGCTCGACCGGTTGCGGACCGCCCACGCCCAGGGCGCCGATGGCAAGCAGGCGGCCGGCAAACGCCAGCGCGGTCAACGTCAGCAAAGCGTGGTGCAGGATTTGATCGCCCGGGAAGGCGCGTTGCTGGACCATGCTCAGCAGCGCGGCAATACCCTGCCCAGCGCGGCCGACCCAGACGCGCAGCGCGAAGCCGATAGCCGTGTTCAGCAGGCGCTGCGGCGGGCTTTGGGGGAACTGATGCAGCAGTTCGCCGACCTGACCGGCGAGATGTCCCCCGGTCTGGGCGAAGCGGATCAGGCGATGCGGAGCGCGGCGTCCCGGTTGAACCAAGGGCAAGATTCCGACGCCGGCGAGTCCCAGCAGAAGGCGATCGCGGCCCTGCAGAAGGGTAACAAGGAAATGGGCCAGGCCATCGCGAAGATGAACCCGCAACCAGGGCAGAGCGGCGATGGCGAAGGCAGCGGGCAGGGCGAGGACGGCGACCAGGATGGCGCGGGGGGCATGATGGGGATGACGGTCCCCGGCGAATCCGGCGTGGATGGCAGCGGTGCCGGCACGCTGCCCGGATCGGCGGACAGTGCCGGGCCCGGCGGGCGGGATCCCCTGGGGCGATATAACCAGGGAACCGCCAGCGACAACACCGGCGTCGTGGTGCCGGACGAGCGGGAGCGCCAACGGACCCAGGCGATCCAGGAAGAACTGCGCCGGCGTGGCGCCGATCAGGAACGGCCACGTCAGGAACTGGATTATATCGGCCGCCTGCTGAAACAATTCTGACGCGGGTCGCCGTTTTACGTTATCCCGTCACCACCTGGATCGGTGCCGGCGCATCGCAAACCCACAGCGGTGCGTAGCCGGCGCGGTCCCCGTCGGTCTGGGCGGGCACGGATTCGTTTTGCAGAAAGTCAATTCGCCGCGCCCGGATTTGACGAACGCCCGGGGCTCGTCCGAGCAGATTGAGGGGCAGGGCGGCGCCGTAGAGCAAGGCGGCGGAGGGGCCAGAGCGGTCGAACAATACCACGGAAAATCCTGGCTGGCCGGACGCCGCGTCCTCGGCCAGCCGGAAGCCGCCGCCGTACAGGCGCCCTTTTGAAACAATAACGCTGGATGTCTCGGTTTCCACACCGTCGATCCGCATGCGGATCGCGGGGAAGGCGTAACGGGTTAGTTCGCGCGCCGATTGAATCACGTAGGCGCCCTTGCCGAATATCTTTTTCAGCGGCATCGGTAAACTGTGCACGACGTGTGCATCGAAGCCCACGCCCAGCATTTGCACAAATAGTTTTGTCCCGCCGGGGCCGTTCGCCTGACCGGGCCACAATGTCCGGGTGCGTCCGAATGCCAGGGCGGCAGCGACCGGACGGGGTGCGAACGCCAGACCGAGTTCATGTGCGAGCACATTGGCGGTTCCCAGCGGAATCACGCCCAGGCGCGCGCCGGACCCCATCAGGCCGTTGGCGACCTCGGCAATCGTACCGTCGCCGCCGGCCGCCACGACCAGATGTTCGCCCCGTTGAGCAGCCTCGCGCGCCAGCGATTCGGCATGGCCCGCGCGCTGGGTTTCCGCCAGATCGAGTCTCACTCCATTTGCCACCAGAACATCCAGCACCCGCCACAGTAAATGGGCGCGGCGGCGTCCGGCGACGGGGTTGAATACAACGATCATTGGCGATTCGGAATAGGTCCACTGCAAAGTGCTTGTGTATGCCCGGTTCCAGTTTCATTTCAATGACAGGTCGGTGATCTTATTAAGATATTTGCTAAAATCGGTGGCGTCACGGAATTTTAACTTATCCGGTTCAGGAACAACAGTATCAGATGCCGCAACACCGTAAAACCAGAAATGATTGATCACCCAATGAACGCCCCTTGGACGATCCCGATGCCTACCGCCGGTATGCAGCCCGTTTACCGGACAATATTTATTTCGGATCTGCATCTTGGGACGCGCGGATGTCGCGGCGAATTTCTGGCGGATTTTCTGAAAAAAACTAGTTGCCACTCGCTGTTTCTGGTTGGCGATATCATCGACGGCTGGCGGTTGCGAAAATCCTGGTACTGGGACGAACATCATGATGACGTGCTGAAGCAGATCGTGCGGCATGCCCGCGCCGGCACCGATATCACCTATATTCCCGGCAACCACGATGAGATGTTCCGGAACTGGCTACCCATCGGGCTGGAGATTTGCGGCATCAGGATGCGCCGCGAATCCGAACACACCACCGCCGACGGCAAGCGATTGCTGGTGATGCATGGCGACGAATTCGACAGCGTTGTGCGATACGCCAAGTTTCTCGCGCTGCTGGGCGACTGGGCCTACACAACCGCACTGGTCGTCAACCGCTGGTTCAACGCCATCCGCCGCCGCCTGGGCTATCCATACTGGTCGCTGTCGGCGTGGCTGAAGCGACAGGTCAAGGAAGCGGTGAAAGCGATTGATCGGTTCGAGGTCGCGCTGGCGTCCGAAGCGCGCCGCCGGGGGTTCGATGGCGTGGTCTGCGGCCACATCCATCATGCGGAAATGCGCGAAGTACAGGGCATTCTTTACTTGAACGACGGCGACTGGGTGGAAAGCTGCACCGCGCTGGTGGAACATCATGACGGGCGGATGGAATTGATCGACTGGGCGGCAGCCAACCGCCTGTCGTTCTTCGCGCCATCCGCCGCGCCGGTACCGGCCGATGTCTGATTCCCGTTCGTCCTGGGATTGAATGGACATGCTGCCAACGGCCACGTCCCATCGCATCCTGATCGTAACGGACGCCTGGAAGCCGCAAGTGAATGGCGTGGTTCGCACCCTGACCACGGTTATTCGCGAACTTCAGGCGGTGGGTCATGTCACCGACGCGATCAGCCCCGACCGATTCCGCACATTACCCTGCCCGACCTATCCCGATATCGCGCTGTCGGTCCTGCCGCGCCGCAGTCTGATCCGCATGATCGAAACCTTTCAGCCGGACGCCCTGCACATTGCGACCGAGGGGCCGCTCGGCCTCGCCGCGCGGGGCTGGGCGAGGCGTTCGGGGCTTGCCTTCACCACTGCGTTCCATACGCGGTTCGCCGAATACGTTCATGCCCGCACCGGATTTCCGGTGCGTCCGATCTATGCCTGGATGCGGCGGTTTCACGGCGCCGGGCGAGGCATCATGGTCGCCACCCAGTCGCTGCGGGACGATCTCGCGGCGCGCGGATTCCAAAATATCAGACCATGGTCGCGCGGGGTCGATCTGGATCAATTCAGGCCTTACCCGCGCGATGCGTTCGCTGGCTTGCCAGGTCCGGTGTTCCTTTATGTCGGGCGGGTCGCGGTCGAGAAGAACATCGGCGCCTTCCTGGCGCTGGAATTGCCGGGGTCGAAAGTGGTGGTGGGTGACGGCCCGCAACGGGCAGCGCTGCAACGGGACCATCCAGCCGTCACGTTTGCCGGCCCGCTGTATGGCGAGGCTCTGGCCCGCGCATACTCGGCGGCGGATGTGTTCGTGTTTCCCAGCCGCACCGATACGTTCGGGCTGGTGATCCTGGAGGCGCTGGCCTGCGGTACACCCGTCGCCGCATTCCCGGTCACCGGCCCGAAGGATGTGCTGGCGAATGCGGACGGTAAGATCGGTTCATTGAACGAAAGCCTGCGCACCGCGGTGCTGGATGCCCTGACCGCGGATCGCACCGCCTGCCGTCGCCACGCCGAAGGGTTTTCCTGGCGTGCCTGCGCGGAAACATTTCTATCGCATCTGGTGCCCCTGGTTCCGCCGGACACCTGATGCGGGCGGGTGCGACGGAAAAGTGCGCCGTTGCATAACGGCGGCGCCGGCAATACCCGGGCCGGAACGTGTCCGGCACCGCAATCCGAAGCGATGTTCGTTGAACATGCCGCAAGCTGGTATCATGAATCCGGACGTTTCGCCGGGAGCGGCCAAAGCTTGTGCGCGAGGCATGCAACGATGGCTCTAGAAGCCGAATTTTCCCTGATCGCGCGTCATTTCCGCCCGCTGGCCGGGCCGGGTGCGCTGGACCTCCGCGACGACGCTGCCCTGCTGACGCCTCCGGCCGGGCGGCAACTTGTCCTGACCGCCGACGCCATGGTGGCCGGCGTGCACTTCCTGCCGGCAGATCCGCCAGACCGGATCGGACGCAAGCTGTTGCGGGCGAACCTGTCGGACCTCGCGGCCAAGGGTGCGGTACCGCTGAACTACCTGATGACGGTGTCGGCACCCAGGGACACACCGGACGCCTGGTTCGCCGGCTTCGCCGCCGGGTTGGCACAGGACCAGAAAACCTATGGCGTGACGCTGCTCGGCGGCGACACCACCGCGACACCCGGGCCGATTTCGCTGTCGCTGACACTGATCGGGCACGTCGCTCCGGGCACCGCCGTTCATCGTTTTGGCGCGACGGCGGGGGACGGTATCTGGGTCACCGGCACGATCGGCGACGGCGCCCTTGGCCTCGCGGTGGCCCTCGGGCGGCTGGCCGATCCGTCCGGCCATCTGCTTGGCCGCTACCAACTGCCACAGCCGCGCACCGGGCTGGAACTGGCCGGCATCGCCTCGGCCGGAATGGATGTGTCCGATGGGCTGGTGCAGGACCTCGGACATCTGTGCCGGGAAAGCAGGCTGGCGGCGGACATCGCAATCGAAAACGTGCCGTTATCCGGTGCGGCGCGTGCGGCGGGCCCGGACTGGCTAACGACCTGTCTGACCGGCGGCGACGATTACGAACTGCTGCTTGCCGTGCCCCCCGGCCGGTCGGACGCGCTGCGGGCGGCGGCGGCGCGGGCAGGCATGGACGTCACCCGGATCGGACACTTCCATTCCGGGTCGCCAGAGGTCATGGTGCGTCAGGCCAGCGGAGAACCCCTTGCTTTGACACGGGGAGGCTGGAGCCATTTTTAGCGAGGATGGGACGCCCGATAGATGAACAGGAATGTCTGGCTGTTGTTCGCCTGTCAGGCGCTGACAACGTCCGTGATGTCGGGCCAGACCATCATGGCGTCGCTGGTCGGTTATAGATTGTCGGGCAGCGCGCTGAACACGCTGCCGATGGCGATCCAGATGGTTTCGGTTATGGGTGCGTCGGTCCTGGCCGGCTACGCCTTTCCCCGGCTGGGCCGGCGCGGCGGATTCTGGCTGGGCTGCGCGATCATGATGTCCGGCAGCCTGACCTTCGCCCTTGGAATCTATACCGGTAACTTCGCCATCTACTGCCTGGGCGCGATCCCGGCGGGGCTTGGCTTCGGCATTTCCCAGCACCTGCGCTTTGCGGCGGCCGAGGTAGCCGATCCGCACGCAAAGGCGAAAGCGGTGTCCCTGGTGTTGGCCGGCGGCGTGCTCGCGGCGATCGTTGGGCCGGAAATGGTGAAGCGAACCAATGCGCTGATCCCGGACTACGTGTTTCTGGCAACCTATCTTTACTTGCCAGTACTGCCGGTTATCGCCGCCATCCTGCTCCGGTTTGTGCGGGTGCCCCCGGCACCCCGGAAGGCGGGCATCCCGGTGCCGTTCCGGACGATTTTCGCGCGGCCGGATTTCATTACGGCCGTGGTCAGCTCGTTGGTTGGGTACGGCACAATGAACCTGGTCATGGCCTCGACCCCGCTGCAGATGATGCTGTGCGGCTTCGGCGTGGCCGCCAGCGCCGACGTCATCCGCGCCCATTCGGTTTCGATGTACGCACCGGGATTCTTCACCGGACGGCTGATCCAGCGGTTCGGGGTACACTGGATCATTATGATCGGCGGCGCCCTGACGCTGGGATGCGTGGCGATCAACGTGTACGAACCGCCGCTGTTCGGCACATTCCTGTCGGCGCTGGCGCTGCTGGGCGTAGGCTGGAACTTCATGTTCGTCGGCGGGACGACGATCCTTACGACGTCCCATTCGCCCGAGGAGCGAGTCCGCGTGCAGGCGACGCATGATTTCATCGTATTCGGCAGCGTGGCTGTAACGGCCGTGACATCCGGCGCCATCGAGATAACCGGTGGCTGGGTGGCGCTGAACCTGACGGTGGTGCCGCCGCTTCTGATTGCGTTTGTTGTCGTGGGCTGGCACTGGGTCGCGCGGTCGCGCAACCCGGTGGAGCCGGGTTACGCCCCGACTGCCCGATAGACTGCGGTTTCGAACGCGTCGAACGCCGCGACCGCCTTCTGGTCGAAGAACGGCAGAACCTGCGTGGCATAGACGCCGGCCACGCCGCGCGTCCGGTCGATCCAGTAATAGGAATTGGCCAGGCCCGCCCAAGCTAGGCTGCCCGCCGAACGGCCGGTCGGCAACGGTTCGGGATTGATCAGGAAGCTGAGGCCCCATTTCATGCCGGCCAGATAATCGACATCGTTGGTGGATCCTGGCTTGGCGGACTCCATCGGATTGCAGCTAAGCGCCCCCATCGCGTTGGCCGACATAAGCGCCACCGTCTCTGGCCGCAGCACCCGGGCACCGTTGAACGTGCCATCGTGCAGGATCATTTGGGCGAATTTCAGGTAATCCCCGGCCGTTCCGTACAGTCCGCCGCCGCCCATGTGGAACTCCGGCTCCTGCGGGATTTCCAGATCGATCGGAACCAGGCCGTCCGGCGTCCTGGCGTGGATTTTCGCCAGTCGCCGGCGTTGTTCCTCGCCGATTTTGAAGCCCGTGTCGGTCATACCGAGCGGCAGGAGGATGTTGTCTTGCATGTAGCGGGCAAGGGTTTGGCCGGTGACGGCTTCGACCGCCTTGCCGGCCCAGTCGATGCCGATGCCATATTGCCATGTCTCGCCCGGATCGGACGCGAGCGGCAGCGACAACGCGGCGTTCTTGCAGGACGTAATGCCGGGCGTGCCGGTGGCCCGCATGTAAGCGCCGATGTCGGCGTTCCACATATCGTAAGCGTGGCCGGATGTATGGGTCAGCAATTGCCGCAAGGTCATCGCGCGTTTCGGCGCCCGCAGCTTCGGGGTGCCGTCGGCGGCAAATCCATCCAAAACCTGAATCTGGGAAAGTTCCGGCAGGACCGCGGCGATATCGCCATCCAGCGATAATTTGCCACGCTCCACAAGCTGCATCGTGCAGGCGCCGGTGATCGCCTTGGTCATCGAGGCTATCCATACGACGGTATCGGTCGTCATCGGCGTCCCGGTTGCCATGTCGCGCGTTCCGAAGGCGCCTTCGAAAATTACGCCGTCCCGTGTGGCGGCGGTGGCGACGACGCCGGGCAGATCGCCCGATTCGGTCGCCCGGCGGAGCGGTTCCGCGATCTTGCCGGTACCGATCACGATATCCTCCGTTTATGAGTTGCCCGCCAAAGCCAGCGGTTGTTCCTGTAGCATGTCGCGCAGGATTACGTCGCGGGCCTCATCGAGGTTCAGGCCGTTCAGCGCGATGCGGCCCGCGGAGTCCCGCAGGATCGCATCGGCATCCTGCATGATCTTCAGGCGCTTAAACACGTCCGGCCGCCGCAGGCCCATGCTTTCGCCCACCAGTTCCAGGAAATTGACCACTTCGAATGGCCAGTCCCGTTCGTGGCTGCACAGCTCGCGGTGGCAGGCGTGATAGATGCCGGCCAGGGTGCCGACATTGGCATCGGCGGCGGCCTGAAGCTGGTTGCGGTGCAGATCCTGCTTGAAACCCGGCAACGGGGCGAGTTTATTGCACATATAGCCGACCTGGGGTTGCTGTAAATCGACGAAATCCAGGCCGGGAATGGCGCTCAGGATCGAACGCGCCGCCTCCGGCACGCCCCGGTTGCCCGGATGTTCGTGCAGGCCGACGCGTTTTTCCACCCGGTTTGTCAGCAGCGGCCGGAGCGTATCCAGCCGTTCCGCGAGAAAGCGGACGAACGGTGTCATATCCAGGCTGGATTGTCCGGCGGGGGCGGCGATTTCGGTCAGTTGTACCTGGCACGTCGGACACCAGGACAGCGCCCGGGGAGCGGCCGCGGTCAGGCGATCGATGGTGCGCCAGGCGACGCGGCCGGATGTCGCCAGGTCGCCCGGGCCGAATTGCAGCACGCCGCAGCAGGCCGACGGACCGCCCATGACGCGATAGCGGATGCCCATCGCGTCCATGATGTCGAGCGCGAGCAGGGCGATATGCGGCGTCTTCAGGACGTTGCAGCCGGTGTAGAAAACCACCTCTGGATTGGGTTCCTCTTCGTCGCCGGCGGCAGTTGCAGGCGCGACAGGACCCGGACGCCCCTGGTCATGGCACCGAAGCGGGTGAAGCCGGTTTGCCGCCGGACGGCCGGGGTTTCCTGGCCGAGTTCGCTTGCGCGGGCGAGCGCGAGCATCAGCCGGGGGTTCACGCCCTGTTGGCACACCGGAATGCAGTGACCGCTGCCGGAGCAGACCGCGGCCCATCGGCTGGCCTGCGCGTGAACGCCCCCGCGCAGCAGCGTCAGGATGCCTGCGGTCAGGGCTGTAGGCGCGACGGTGTCCAACCCGGCGGGGGCAGGCATCGGACAAATCGCGGCGCATTCCCCGCAAGCGGCGCGGCGATCGAGGATATCGGCCACTTTATCCCGCAACGCGTATTCCATCGATGGCGCGTCCATGGCCGGAGCCTTCTGTCGGCAAGCCCGATCATGGCGCGAAATGGCGGCGTTGGGAAAGGCCCGCGGCTAAAAATGAATTGCCCGTTTATAGGCGTCCAAAACCGATTCGTGCATCGTTTCGCTGACAGTCGGATGCGGAAAGACTGTGTGCATTAGTTCGGCTTCGGTGGTTTCCAGTGTGCGGGCGATGGTATAGCCCTGGATCATTTCCGTGACCTCGGCGCCGATCATGTGAGCACCAAGCAGTGCGCCGGTTTTGGCGTCGAAGATGGTTTTGACGAGACCTTCCGGTTCCCCCATCGCGATGGCTTTGCCGTTGCCGATGAATGGAAAGCGGCCGACCTTAATGTCGTGCCCGGCGGCCTTGGCCTTGGCTTCCGTCAGCCCGACCGACGCGACTTGCGGGCGGCAATAGGTACAGCCCGGAATGTTTAGCACATCCAGGGGATGCACATCTTTCATCCCGGCGATTTTCTCCACGCAGATAACGCCTTCATGGCTGGCCTTGTGCGCGAGCCAGGGCGGCCCGGCGAGATCGCCGATCGCATAGACGCCCGGTTCTCCGGTGCGGCAGAATTCGTCGATGACGACGTGTCCGCGATCGACTTTTACGCCCGTACCTTCCAGGCCGATGTCTTCCACGTTGCCGGCGATACCGACCGCCGAGATCACCCGATCGACCACGATGTCCCGGCTTTTGCCGCCGGATTCAACCGTGACCGTAACGCTGTTGGCGGCTTTCCTGACGCTTTTAACGTTTGCGTTGACCAGTATCTTCATGCCCTGCTTTTCGAACGCCTTGTGCGCGAACGCCGAGATTTCCTCGTCCTCCACAGCCAGGATGCGCGGCAATACTTCCACGACGGTTACATCGGCGCCCATGTTGAGGTAGAAGCTGGCGAACTCGATGCCGATCGCGCCGGACCCGATGACCAGCAGCGATTTCGGGAACATGGTGGGGACCATGGCCTCGCGGTAAGACCAGATCAGTTTTCCGTCGGCTTCGATACCGGGAAGTTGCCGGGCGCGAGCCCCGGTGGCGAGGACGATGTGCGGGGCTTTCAGGGTGGCAACGTCTTTGCCGTCTTTGACGACCGACACCGTCTGCTTGCCGTTCAGTTTTCCGGCCCCATCGAAAACGGCTACTTTGTTCTTGCGCAGCAGATGGGCGACGCCCGATGATAGTTGCTTGGCCACGGCGCGGGAACGCTTCACCACTTTGCCGATGTCGAAGACCGGTTTGACCGCTTCGAACCCGAAGTCCGGCAAATGATGCAGCAGATGGTTGATCTCGCTGGTGCGTAGCAGGGCCTTGGTTGGGATGCAGCCCCAGTTCAGGCAAATGCCGCCCAGATTTTCCCTTTCGACAACGGCGGCTTTCATTCCAAGCTGCGCCGCCCGGATTGCCGCGACGTAGCCGCCGGGGCCGCCGCCGAGGACGATCAAGTCGAATGTTTCGTCAGTCATGAGAGGTTCCCTTCCGCCAGGGCAGCAAGTGCGTCGCCCCCCAGTTGCCGCGTATGCCAGCCCTCGATCGGTCTGGAACCGATCCGCCGGTAGAAATCGATCGAAGGCTGGTTCCAGTTCAGCACACGCCATTCCATACGGGCGCATCTTTCGCTGACAGCGCACTGTGCGAGGTGCCGCATCAGCGCAAGCCCGATTCCGCTGCCCCGGTGCCGGGATTCGACGAACAGATCTTCAAGGAAAAGGTTCGGGCACAGCTTAAAGGTGCTGAATGTGTAGTAGTAAAGCGCCAGCCCAACGGATTCGTTACCGATCGATGCCACGATTGCCTGAATGCGCGGATGCGGCGCGAACAGGGCGTCGTGCAGGCCGGTTTCCGAGGCGGTAACTTCTTGGGCGAGATGTTCGTATTCGGCCAATCCGCGTAGCAGGCGCAGAATGGCCGGCGTGTCGGACGGGCGAGCGCCGCGGATAGTGAACGGTGCGGTCATGATTATAACAAACCGCGTCTGGGAAACCTCGGGTTTCCATCGTATCCAGGAAAGATGCCGGCCCCGGCCATTGCAGCACCCTACAGCAACAAACTCAGCGGATCCTCGATCGTCTGTTTGAACGTCCGCATCCAGTTCGCACCCAGCGCGCCGTCGGCGATGCGGTGATCGACGGACAGTGTGCAGGTCATCACCGTGGCGACCGCCAGTTCGCCGGCGGCATTCACAACCGGTCGTTTCTTGCCCGCCGCGACCGCCAAAATCGCGGCTTGCGGCGGATTGACGATCGCGGTGAACGCCGACACCCCGAACATCCCCATGTTGGAAATGGAGAAGCCGCCACCCTGGTATTCCGCCGGTTTCAACTTGCCAGCGCGGGCGCGTCCGGCCAGGTCTTTCATTTCGCGACTGATCGAAGCAAGCCCTTTATGATCAGCATGGCGAATGATCGGTGTGATCAGCCCATCCGGGATTGAAACGGCCACGCTGATATCGACATCGTGGTACAGCACCATGGCATCGTCGGTCCAACTCGCGTTCACCGCCGGTACCTTGCGAAGCGTTGCCGCCGCCGCCTTGATCACCATGTCGTTAATCGTCACCAGATACGAACCCGGTGCGTCCTTCGGCGGGGACTTTGCGTTCAGTGTCGCCAGCAGCGCGCTCATGGCATCGATCTCGATATCCATCGACACGTAGAATTGCGGAATTGTCTGGCGCGCTTCAGTCAGTCGCCGGGCAATGACTTTACGCATGGAACTGTGCGGTACCAGCGTATGCGGTGCGGTTATCGCCGGAGCGGGTGCCCTGGCCACCGGGATGGCTGCAACCGGGGCTGCCACTTCCTGAGCCGCAACCGCTGGGCTGGCAACGCCAGTCCGAACCGCATCGATATCCGCACGCACGATCCGCCCGTTCGGGCCGCTGCCCTTCAATCCGGACAGATCGATGCCGGCCTGAGATGCCATCCGGCGCGCCAGCGGCGAGGCGAAAATTCGTTCGGCCGCTGCCCCGGCCTGTCCATTCGCGACCGGCGCGGGCTTCGGTGTCGCAACCGGTGTTGCCGCCGATCCAGCCGCTGGGGCCGGCGCAACGGCAACCGAACCGGAAGCCGCCTTAGCCGCCGCCCCGCTCGGTATCGCCTCCCCGGCATCCACCAGCACGGCGATCGGTGCGTTCACCGCCACATTCGCTGTCCCATCCGCGACCAGTATCTTGCCCAGCACGCCTTCATCGACCGCCTCGACCTCCATGGTCGCCTTGTCGGTTTCTATCTCGGCGATGACATCGCCCGCCTTGACCGGGTCGCCTTCCTTCTTCAACCACCGAGCCAGGGTGCCCTCGGTCATTGTCGGGCTCAGTGCCGGCATCAAGATATTGGTCGCCATGGTCGAACCCCCCTGCTCAGACGATCTTCTTCACTGCCGCGACCACCAAATCGGGCTGCGGCAGCGCGAGTTTCTCCAAATTCGCGGCGTAGGGAAGGGGTACATCGACCCCATGTACCCGCATCGGCGGCGCATCCAGCCAGTCGAACACATGTTCCATGATTTGCATCGCGACCTCGGCACCAATCCCGGCGAACGGCCAGCCTTCCTCCACCGTCACCAGCCGGCTGGTCTTCTTCACGCTTTCGACCACCGTCGCGGTATCCAATGGCCGCAGGCTGCGCAGGTTGACGACCTCGGCTTCGATGCCTTGTTCCGCCAGTATCTCCGCCGCCTTCAGCGCGACGCCGACCATGATGCTGAACGCCACCAACGTAACGTGTTTGCCGGTGCGCTCGATCTTCGCCTTGCCGATCGGCAGGATGAAATCCTCATCCACTGGGCAATCGAACGTCTGCCCGTACAGCATTTCGTTTTCCAGCACGATCACCGGGTTCGGGTCGCGGATCGCCGCCCGTAACAGCCCCTTGGCATCGGCCGACGACCACGGCGCCACCACTTTCAGTCCCGGCACATGCGCGTACCAGCTTGCATAGCACTGCGAATGCTGCGCGCCGACGCGGGACGCCGCGCCGTTCGGCCCGCGGAACACGATCGGGCAGCCCATCTGACCGCCGGACATGTACAGCGTCTTCGCCGCCGAATTGATAATGTGGTCCATCGCTTGCATGGCGAAGTTGAAGGTCATGAACTCCACGATCGGCCGTAGGCCGTTCAGCGCCGCGCCGACCGCCATACCGGTGAAACCGTGTTCGGTAATCGGCGTGTCGATCACCCGTTTCGGCCCGAATTCATCCAGCAGTCCCTGGCTGATCTTGTAAGCGCCCTGATACTGCGCGACTTCCTCGCCGATCAGAAACACATCGCCGTCGCGCCGCATTTCCAACTGCATCGCATCGCGCAACGCTTCGCGCACCGTGGTCGGCTTTGTTGGCCCCCAATCCTTCTCGGGCGCGGTCGCCGCTGCCGCGGGGGGGGCTTTGGCGACAGGTTCCGCGATCGGTTCCGGTGCGGACGGGGCCTTTAGCGGCCGAACCGGCTCCGCCGTCACATCCTCGCCATTCGCGCTGAGGACCGCGATCGGCGTATTCACCGCGACGCCCTCGGTGCCTTCGTCCACCAGGATGCGGGCCAGCTTGCCTTCATCGACAGCCTCGACCTCCATGGTCGCCTTGTCGGTTTCGATTTCGGCGATCACGTCGCCGGCGCGCACGTCGTCGCCGACGGCTTTCAGCCAGCGCGCCAGCTTGCCCTCGGTCATGGTGGGAGACAGAGCGGGCATCAGAATTTCGGTCGCCATCGCTCAGGCCTCCAGCATCACGTCAGTGTAGAGTTCTGACAATTCCGGTTCGGGGCTGCTTTGCGCGAAATCGGCGGCATCCTGAACGACGGCCTTGATCTCGTCGTCGATCGCTTTGAAGGTCTTTTCCTCTACGTCCAGCGCCTCCAGCCGGTGGCGGACATTCTCGATGCAGTCGTGCTGAGTGCGCATCATCTGCACTTCCTCGCGCGTGCGGTATTTTGCCGGATCGGACATGGAATGCCCGCGATATCGGTATGTCTTCACTTCCAGCAGATACGGTCCCTTGCCAGCGCGGCATGCGGCGACCGCCGTATCCGCCGCTTCCTTGACCGCAAGCACATCCATCCCATCGACCTGGGCCCCGGCGATGCCCCATGGCGCGCCATTCAGCGACAGATCGTGGCTAGCCGAAGCGCGCTCCACCGAGGTCCCCATACCGTACTTATTGTTCTCGATCACAAACACGACCGGCAGCTTCATCAGCGCCGCGAGATTGAAGCTTTCGAACACCTGACCCTGGTTGGACGCGCCTTCCCCGAAATAGGTAATCGAAACGCGGTCGTTGCCGCGGTACTGGTTGCTGAACGCCAGACCCGTGCCGATACTGACCTGTGCGCCGACGATGCCATGGCCGCCGAAGAAGTTCTTCTCCTTGCTGAACATGTGCATGGACCCGCCCTTGCCATGCGAATAGCCGCCGGATCGGCCGGTCAATTCGGCCATCACGCCGCGGGCTTCCATGCCGGTCGCCAGCATATGGCCATGATCGCGATAAGACGTAATGACCTCGTCGCCATCGCTCAGCGCCAGTTGCATACCGACAACGACGGCTTCCTGGCCGATATAAAGGTGGCAGAACCCGCCAACCAGACCCATGCCGTAGAGCTGGCCGGCCTTTTCCTCGAACCGCCGGATCAGCAACATAGAGCGATACGCTTTCATCAGCGTGTCCCGGTCAACGGCTTTCCCTTTGGTCTTCGTCCGTTTTTTCGCCTCGGTCGCTTGTGGCATTTCGACGTCTCCCGCTCCGGTGCTGGTCCCGCAGACCGGTGACTAGCGGCATAGCGGCGCGTCCGGCAAGCATTTCAAGACGAAAAAGCTAGATGGTGCAACGCAATAGACCATATTAACCACATTCTGGTTAACCATCTGTGACGCCGGCATAGACATGTCGGTGCCAGCGGATTTCGTGTCGTGCGGCGGCCACAAGACGTAATATTATGTCGTGGCTGCGGCGCTATTCGCAGAGACGTTACTACGCGTCCGCGTCTGGAAGGCAGGATGAATGGCTGCCGCCAGCGGGCGCCGGCAACCGATCGTATCACGCTGGGTTTTATGCGCCGCGACGGGCCCTGGCGGCGACGGTTCGGCACCGGCACGCCTGCTTTGGGCCAGCCCGACGATGATTCGGTTGGGTCCGCGACGCCGGACCTGCCCTGAGCGTTCAGAAAAGGAGGCAGCTTTACCGGCGTGCCGGCGCACCGATGCCGTCAGCCTTTTGCCGAAGGCGCGGCAACCGTAACCGATACGTGGATAATCGCGTCGCTGGGGATCAGCTTGACCGTGAACGAGTCGGTCCCGGCAAAGCCCCGATCCGGCGTGTAGTCGATGCGGGTATTGTCTCCGACCTCGTGAATCGTCACGTCGCCATGAGCGGGACGCGCCGCCAGCAATCCGGCATCGAACGGCTTGGGCCCGTCCTGGTGCACCGGCAGACCGCACCAGCCACCATCGTTAACGACTTTCATCGTCGCTTCGGCCGTGGCTTTGGCGACAATGATGACGTTCGGCGTGTCGCAGGTCTTGGCCCCGCCCGTCATGTCGGCGGCATAGACCCGCAACCTGGACGCGGCGGGACCGATTTCGGGTTTGGAACAGCCGGCCATCGCCAAACCGACCGCGAGTAAGGTTGTTCCCGTCGTCAAGCCCGTAACGCCCATGCGGCGACCCACTCGGTTATTGGTCATGCTGTCTAAGCCCTTGTCTGAACCGTCATCGGGCCGGGTCTGGCTGCGACCGAGTCGCGCCGCCGATCCGGCCGGGGCGGACATAGACCGGTTCCGGCACTCATTGGAAGCCGGGACCGCCAATTTGGGCCGGGGTTTGCGGAACGCGGCGAAATTTACCCGTATCGTAACCCTCGTCCTTCATGCGACCGAGCAGGGATTGGTAGGTGGCGTCGTCGATGACAGGCTGACGGGCGAATATCCAGCCGTATCCGCGGCCGGGGTAGCCCACCAGCGCCGTCTCGTAGGACGGATCGACATACAAGATCAGGTACGACATGTACAGCGGCCAGAACGGGCTTTCCCGCCAGCGCGCGTTGCCGGTATCCGGCACGATATAGCCGTTCATCGTAAAGGTTTTGACCGGTGTGCTGAAATCCTTCGGATGCGCGCTGTAAATATCAGTCAGTTTGCCGTCAGGCAGGAAAGCGATATCGAAAAAGCTGCCTACATTGCCGCTTTCCGCGAAATACGGAATGTTGGCGATGACGTACCAGCGGCCGGCATAGCGATCGGGATCGACATGCGGTGCCAGCGTCAACGGCCGCGGGTCGGACGAACAACCGGAGAGCGCCGCCAGCCCGAAAGCGCCAATCGCGAGAACCGCCAGCTTACGATGCAATGAGTTCATGCCAGAGTATACGCGCGACAGTGGCGTCGGGATCAACCCCGCCGCACTTGGACGCTTCAAATTCACGCCACCGCTTGTTCCATAACGGCCGCGATGCTTAATGGCGCCCCGCTGTCCGGCAGAAACCGGACGAAAACCGCAACGCCGTTCGGAATTCCGCCGATGATACGCTCCGTTCCCAGCTTCCAGGACCTTATCCTGCGTCTGCACGGCTTCTGGGCCCGGCAGGGTTGCGTCATCCTGCAACCGTACGACGTGGAAATGGGGGCAGGCACGTTTCATCCCGCCACGACCTTGCGCGCGCTGGGGCCGAAGCCCTGGCGGGCCGCCTATGTGCAGCCCAGCCGGCGCCCGGCCGACGGGCGTTACGGCGAAAACCCCAACCGGTTGCAGCACTACTATCAGTATCAGGTCATTATGAAGCCCAGCCCGGCGGACGCGCAGGACCTGCTGTTGGCCTCTTACCGCGAAATCGGCCTGGACCCGTTGCGGCACGATTTCCGTTTTGTCGAGGACGATTGGGAAAGCCCGACTCTGGGCGCCTGGGGCCTGGGGTGGGAAGTGTGGTGCGACGGCATGGAGGTGGGCCAGTTCACCTATTTCCAGCAGGTCGGCGGAATTCCGGTCAGATTTCCCAGTTTCGAGATGACGTATGGGCTGGAGCGCCTGACGATGTATGTCCAGGACAAGGACAACGTATTCGACATCGATTTCAACGGCGCGGGGATCCGCTATGGCGACGTATTCCTGCGCGCCGAAAAGGAATACAGCGCCCATAATTTTGAATTCGCCGATACCTGCATGCTATCCCGCCACTTCGCCGATGCCGAGACCGAATGCGCGGCTTTGCTGGATCGCAAGCTGGCTTTGCCGGCCTATGACCAATGCATCAAGGCCAGCCATTTGTTCAATCTGCTGGATGCACGCGGCGTCATCAGCGTGACCGAACGGGCCAGCTATATCGGCCGCGTCCGCACGCTGGCGAAAGGCTGCTGCGAGGCCTGGGTGGCGGGGGAAGCGGCGTGACGCCCGGCCACGGAAAAGCGGGATGACAAACGGCGCGGGGCTCGCTATTTCTACCGAGCTGAAATTTTATTCTACCACGGTGGGATCATGGGCACTCAACTGAACATCAAAAGCGAGGATGCCTACCAACTCGCATCCCAGTTGTCCGAACTGACCGGGGAAAGCCTGACCGCCGTGGTAACGCGCGCCTTGCGGAACGCATTGGACCGCGAGCAGCGGGAGCGCGACATCGAAGCGAAAGTGTCCCGCATGCTGGCGGCCGGCAAGGAAATTCGCGCACATGTCCGGGGGCCGGTCACGTCCGATCATAGCTGCCTGTACGACGAGAACGGGTTTCCCAGGTGATTATCGACGCCTCCGCATTGTTGGCCATCGTCCTCGCCGAACCGGATGCCGCACGTTTCGCGAGAGCCATAGCGTCCGATCCGCAACCCCGGATTCCATCCGTCACCTGGTTCGAGGCTTCGATGCGGCTCGAAGCGGCGGCCGACCCGGTTGCGATTAGCCGGTTCGACGATTTCCCGCGCGATTTCGGGATCGAGATCGTTCCCTTTACCGCCCGGCACGCCGAAGTGGCTCGCCTGGGACGTCGTTTGTACGGGCGGCCGCATCATCCGGCCGGGCTGAACTTCGGGGATTGCCTGGTTTATGGCGTCGCCAAGGCGGAGCGCGAACCCCTGCTGTTCAAAGGCGACGATTTCGCCCAGACCGATATCGAGCCGGCACTGAAAGACTGAACATGCCCGAACTATTCCTGGAACTGTTCAGCGAGGAAATCCCCGCCCGCATGCAACGCGGCGCGGTGGCCGAACTCGAACGTTCGGCGACCGCCGCGCTCGGGGCGATCGGCCTTCGCAATGTCGCGACATGGTCCGGCCCGCGCCGGATCGCGCTACGCGCCGATGTGGCGGCGGAGGTCGCGGCGTCCAGCACCAACGAACGCGGGCCGCGGGCGTCCGCGCCCGAACAGGCGCTGACCGGGTTCCTGCGCAAGCACAACGCCAGCCGCGAGCAACTGCGCCAGGACGGCGACTATTGGGTGCTGGAAAAGGAAGCCGCCGCCGTGTCCGCCGGCGACCTGATCGCGGGTGCGATCCCCGCGCTGTTGCGGCGGTTTTCGTGGCCGAAATCGATGCGCTGGGGTGGGTCCAGCGGGTTTGTGTGGGTGCGGCCGTTGCGCCGGATTACCTGCCTGCTGGACGGTGCCGTGGTGCCGTTCGATCTGCGCGACGGTGCCGATGACGGGCATGGGCTGGCCAGCGGCAACCTGACCGAGGGCCATCGCTTTCACGCCCCGGGCGCGTTCGCGGTAACGTCGGCAGCGGATTGGCGGGACAAACTGGCCATCCATCGCGTGCTGGTGGATGCCGGGGAGCGCAAGCGCGCGATTGCGGAAAGGATCGCCGCGCTGGCGGCCGGAAAATCGCTGACCGTGGTGGACGATCCCGGTTTGCTGGATGAAGTCGCGGGTCTGGTCGAGTGGCCGGTGCCGCTTCTGGGCCGGATCGCCGATGAACATATGGACTTACCGCCGGAGGTGATGCAGGTCTCCATGCGGGTAAACCAGCGGTACTTCGCGCTGCGGACAGCGGATGGCGCCGCCGCCCCTTGGTTCGCGTTCGTCGCCAATATCGAGGCGGACGACGGCGGCGCCGCGATCGTCGCCGGGAATGAGCGGGTGCTGCGTGCCCGGTTTGCCGATGCGCGGCATTTCTGGGATTTGGACCGGAAGGTCCGGCTGGAAAGCCGGGTTGCGGCCCTGGACAACGTGACGTTCCAGGCAAAACTTGGCAGCCAGGGCGACCGGGTCCGGCGGCTTGTCCGATTGGCGGCGGCGATCGCTCCGTTGGTGGGGGCCGATCCCGCCCAAGCGTCGCGTGCAGCCGAATTGGCGAAAGCCGATCTGGTTTCCGGCATGGTGGGGGAATTCCCCGAACTGCAAGGCGTCATGGGCCGGTACTATGCCCTGCACGATGGTGAGGCACCGGAGGTCGCCGACGCCATTCGCGACCATTACGCGCCGCGCGGACCGGCGGAACGCGCACCATCCGCGCCGGTCTCCATTGCCGTTGCCCTGGCCGATAAGCTGGACCAACTCGTTGGATTTTTCGCGATCGGCGAAAAGCCGACCGGATCCGGCGACCCCTATGCGCTCCGCCGCGCCGCGCTGGGCGTTATACGCATTGTCCGCGAAAATGGGTTGCGCGTGCATTTGCGCCAACTGCTGACGGAGGCACAAAAAGGTTTGGACCTGCCCGGCGTGACCGCTTCTGGATCGGGCAACGCTGACAGCCGGGAAGTGTTTGGATTCATTGCCGAACGCCTTATCGTCCAACTCCGTGCCGATGGATCGCGCTACGATCTTCTAAACGCTGTTTTTGGGGCTAAGAACCTGAAAGACACGCGCGGCGACGATCTGGTCGCGCTGCTCGCTCGCGCGGAAGCTGTCGCCACCCTGCTTCGAACCGCGGATGGCGTAAATTTGCTGGCGGCTTACCGGCGCGCGGCGAACATCCTGCGGATCGAAGAGCGTAAGGACGGGCCGTTCCACGATGCCCCGGATCGGGCATTATATCGGGAACAAGCGGAAAACGACCTCGATCGGGCGCTGGACGCATGCGGCGTCGTAACAGGCTTGCTCGATAACGAAGCCTACGGCCCCGCGATGACCGCCATGGCCACGCTCCGCGCTCCGCTCGACGCATTTTTCGAAAAAGTAACCGTGAACGACCCGCAACCGGAATTACGCCGCAATCGTTTGTGTTTGCTCCACCAGGTCCGGTCTATCATGGACCGGATCGCCGATTTTTCCCGTATCGAAGGCTAAATGAGGTCCCTTATGACCAAGTGGGTTTACAGCTTCGGCGCCGGCCACAACGAAGGCCGAGCGGATATGAAAAACCTGCTGGGGGGGAAAGGGGCGAATCTGGCGGAAATGTCGTCGATCGGCCTGCCGGTCCCACCCGGCTTCACCATCACCGCCGATGTCTGTACGGCCTTCTACGACAACGGCAAAGAATATCCCCCGGAACTGAAAACCCAGGTCGATGCCGCCCTGATCGCGGTCGAAAAAGCCGTCGGCCTCGATTTCGGCGACAAGGGCCATCCGCTGCTGGTGTCGGTTCGCTCCGGCGCCCGCGTGTCCATGCCGGGCATGATGGACACCGTGCTGAACCTCGGCCTGAACGACATCACCGTGGAAGGTCTCGCCAAGGCCGCCAACGATGAACGATTTGCCTGGGATTCCTATCGCCGCTTCATCCAGATGTACGGGTCGGTCGTGCTGGGCGTCGATCACCACCGCTTCGAGGAAATCATCGAACACGCGAAGCTGGACGCGAATGTGATCGAGGATACCGCCCTGACCGCGCACCAGTGGCGTCAGGTGGTGGAGGGTTACAAGGATCTGGTCCACCAGGAAACCAGCAAGCCGTTCCCGCTGGACCCGCGCGAGCAATTATGGGGCGCGATCGGCGCCGTGTTCGGCTCTTGGATGAACCCGCGCGCGATCACCTATCGCCGCCTGCACGACATTCCCGCCGGCTGGGGCACCGCCGTCAACGTGCAGGCCATGGTGTTCGGCAACATGGGCAACGACTGCGCCACCGGCGTGTGCTTCACCCGCGACCCATCGACCGGCGAAAACATGTTCTACGGCGAATATCTTGTGAACGCGCAGGGCGAGGACGTGGTGGCCGGCATTCGCACCCCGCAGCCGCTGTCCGCGTCGGTTGCCAAGGCCGGGGAAATCCCCCTCGAACAGGCCATGCCGGCCGCCTACGCCGAACTCATGGCTGTCCGCTCGACGCTCGAAAAGCATTACAAGGACATGCAGGACATCGAGTTCACCGTACAGCAGAACAAACTGTACATGCTGCAAACCCGCAACGGCAAACGCACCGCCGCCGCGTCCCTGCGCATGGCGGTGGAAATGGCCCAGGAAGGCCTGATCGACGAGTCGGAGGCCGTGATGCGGGTCAATCCGTCGTCGCTGGACCAGTTGCTGCATCCGATGCTGGACCCCAAGGCGCCGCGAACCGTGCTGGGCAAGGGCTTGCCCGCCAGTCCCGGCGCGGCGTCCGGCACCGTTGTGTTCAGCGCGGATGAGGCCGAGTCCCGTGCCGCCAAGGGCGAGGCCGTGATCCTGGTCCGTGTCGAGACCAGCCCGGAAGACATTCACGGCATGCACGCGGCGAAAGGCATTTTGACGACGCGCGGCGGCATGACCAGCCACGCCGCCGTGGTCGCCCGCGGCATGGGCCGTCCGTGTGTCGCCGGGGCCGGCGGCATCAGCGTCGATTATAACAATCAGGTGCTGTCGGCCGGCGGCAAACAGGTGCGCGCCGGCGAAATCCTGACGCTGGACGGCGCGACGGGGGAGGTTTTTGTCGGGCCGGTCGCGATGATCGAGCCGGCGGTATCCGGCGATTTCGGCACGCTGATGGAATGGGCCGACAAACATCGTCGCATGAGGGTCCGCGCCAACGCGGAAACCCCGGCCGACGCCGAAACTGCCCGCAAATTCGGCGCCGAAGGCATCGGCCTGTGCCGGACGGAGCATATGTTCTTCGACCCCGAACGCATTCTGGCAGTACGCCAGATGATCATCTCCAATACCGAATCCGGCCGCCGCACCGCCCTGGCGCGCTTGTTGCCGTTTCAGCGCGAGGATTTCCGGCAGTTGTTCACCATCATGGCGGGGCTGCCGGTGACCATCCGGCTGCTGGACCCGCCGCTGCACGAATTCTTGCCGCACGCGGATCAGGAAATGCAGGACGTGGCGGACAGCCTGGGCACCGACCTCGCCACCATCCGCAAGCGCGCCGAGGAACTGTCCGAAGCCAACCCCATGCTGGGCCATCGCGGTTGCCGCCTGGGTATCGCCTTTCCGGAAATCTACGAAATGCAGGCTCGGGCGATCTTCGAGGGTGCGATCGCCGTCGCCAAGGAAACCGGCAAGGCGCCGCATCCGGAAATCATGATCCCGCTGGTGGGCATGAAGCGGGAACTGGAGATCACGCGGGCGCAGGTGGACAAGATCGCGCTGGAAGTGTTCGCGGAGACCGGGTCGCGGATCGAATACAGTGTCGGGACGATGATCGAACTGCCCCGCGCGGCGCTTCTGGCCGACAAAATCGCCGAGGCCGCGGATTTCTTCAGCTTCGGCACCAACGATCTGACCCAGACCGTGTTCGGCCTGTCCCGCGACGACGCGGGAAAATTTTTGCCGCACTATGTGGAGGCGGGAATCCTGGCGAAAGACCCGTTCGTTTCCATCGACGTTGAAGGCGTGGGCGCGATGGTGCGCATGGCCGCCGATAAGGGCCGCGCGACGAAGAATGCCCTGAAGCTGGGAATTTGCGGCGAGCATGGCGGCGATCCGGCGTCGATCTCGTTCTGCGAACAGGTCGGCCTGGATTACGTGTCGTGCAGCCCCTTCCGCGTGCCGGTCGCTCGGCTTGCGGCGGCACAGGCGGCGTTGGGCGCGGCGGGAGATCGGACGGCCTGACCGAAGCAGGGGCTGAAGGGACATACCCTGACTCCCGGAGAACCCGAAAATTCCCCTTGCCAAGGGCCACGAGGCGGATTCTACCGGGTGGATGATCCGCCGCGGCTTCCTGGACAGCGAATCGTGCAAGGACCTGACCGAACTGGCCAGGGACGGGTCGGCCGCCCATCGGCTGGCGCGCCGGGCCAATGCGCTGGTGCTACTGGACGACGGGATGAGCTGCAAAGCCATCGCCAAGGTATTGTTGCTCGACGACGACACCATCCGCACTTGGTATCGGCTGTATAAGGAAGACGGGATCGAGGGCCTGGCCAGCTTCGGCTATGAAGGTGGCGCGTGCCGCCTGAGCGAGGCGCGGCAAGACAAGCTGAAAGCCTGGATCGCCGAAACGTTGCCGCGGACAACGCGCGAGGTCGGCGCCTGGATCGAGCGGGAATGCGGCATCGAGTACCAGGGCCGGTCTGGCCTGATCGCGCTGCTGCACCGTCTTGGCATGGAGCATCGCAAGCCGAAAGCGGTGTCGCGTAAGCTCGATCCCGACAAGCAGGCGACGTTTATCAAGACGTATGAGGATCTGCTGAACCATCTTGCCGACGATGAAGCGGTGCTGTTCGGCGACGCGGTGCATCCGACGCATGCGGTGCGGCCGGTGGGATGCTGGGCGCCGAAGGATACCAAGATCGGGGTGGCGCAGACCAGTGGGCGGCAACGCCTGAACATTCATGGCGCGATTGATCTTGAGACCGGCCGGACCCGTATGCTGGAGGCGGCAACGGTGGATGCGGCCAGCACGATCATGCTGTCGATGGCGATCGAGGCGATGTATCCGGACAAACGGATAATCCACCTGTTTGTGGATAATGCGAGGTACCATCGCGCCAAGCTGGTGCAAGCCTGGCTGGCGCAGCCGGGCCGCCGGATCGAGCTGCACTTCATCCCGGCCTATTGCCCACACCTCGATCCGGTCGAGCGGCTGTGGGGGTCGATGCACAAGCACATCACTCACAACCGATGTCATGCGACGTTCACCGATTTCCGCGGTGCAATCCTGACGTTCCCGCGCGAGGAGGTGCCGAGAAAGTGGCACGTCTATTGCGACGAAGTATCCGACAACTTCGTAACTGCTCAACCCCCCGCCTGACGGCGTTCATTTGCTGACGGCGCGCGCCTGCCACCGTCCCTTAAGGAAACTCTGAAAAAGTCCTTTACGATACGTTTCCGGTATGATTCTCTGGCTTTGACAGAGAGGATCGGCCAGGATGCAGTGCAGTTTCGCTGAGTATGACGGTTTCCGGAAACAGCGGAAGATCAC